>JAFGVA010000018.1 GCA_016938235.1 Bacteroidales bacterium
CTTAAAAAGAGGGTGTCCAAAAAGTTCCGGGCACCCTCTTTCTATTTCCTAACGACCTTTTCCTATTTGTATGCCTCAACGGGCGGACAGGTACAAACCAGGTTCCTGTCACCAAAGGCATCATCGACACGGGTTACCGGAGGCCGGAATTTGTTTTCCCTGATCAAGGCAAGCAGGACGCAAGCAATTATCCTTTGCACTGTGTGCGTTTTACCTTTTAGGAGCTTTGCATGAGCCAATGCACAAACATGAAAATGCTCTTTTTTAGGCTCCAAAAAATGGCAGACCTTAACACTGATAATCAACATAATAGACAAGTAGCTGAAAAATATTTTCAAAATGAGGGTAACCTTTTTGCTGTTTCCCGAATATATAAGTAGCAAGGACAAAAAATTACTAATGATTTAAAGTGTGATCTATTAATATTTAATATATATAAATATAAGTTGGTTCAAATCGTATTTTTTTTTAGTTTTATCCCACTGAACTTAAAACAACCTGACCATGAATATTCCCCAATATTCTACAAGAGCAGTCAATAACATTGAGGATTCTTGCGAAAGCCAATATAAAGTGCTTTCATCGTTCACTTGTGCAGATCGTATTAATCAACCAATCATACAATCAAACTTGCTTTTCTCTATGTCCCACTTCCGCCAGTTGACGGAAGCCAGGAGGCTTAAAACCCATGCTGCCTATGAAGAAATATTGAAATAATGCCTGTCAGTTTCTGACGGGATGGATTGTCCTGAGCATTGCCCGGCTGCAGGCCCAGCTGCTTCAACAAAGAAGATAAAAGTTCACCTTTAATAAAGTGAAAGGCAACACAATCCGAATTGTCAAATCGACGAAGTCAAAATTATGCTGCCTAAGAATCCAAATTATTAATTTGAATTGGGAGCTGTAACTCCCGTTCGCAAATGTAACTAATTATGAAAAATATAAATCAAATTATTTTCATTGTAATTATTATCTCAGCTACATTCTTTTCATGCGAAAGTAATAGCTTAAATGATTTTAATGAACAACAGAGTAATACAGTAAATGTTAACGATTATACATTGTCAAAAGAACTTAAGACAGGCATTGAAGTTGTCAATGGAATTTTAAAGTTTGAAAATGCAGACATTGCACATAAGGTTTTTGAAACCTTGGATAAGGAAAGTGATGAGTACGTTAAGAACCTTTATTTAAGTTGCGTTAGTAAAGAAGATTATAAAGAAAAAATTATTTCTGGTGAATTTGATGAGAACGAAGTATTCAAGAAATTTGAGAATTTTTATCAGTTCAGTTCGTTAAGAAATAAAATTGACATGGAAATGGTAAAATGGTTGGAAAATGAAGAGTTAGATTTTAAACTTAAACCAACACACATTATTGCCGATGACGCAATGCAAACAATCCTTAACGAGAGTGGTGAGTATATGATCGGAGAAACGATCTATAAAATTGATTTAAGTGGGAATATATATGGTATTAAGGATGCTGATTTTGAATCATTAAAAACACTGAAATCAATTTTGGATTTGGATGAAATAAACTATGAGAAATCAAGTTTTGTTATACCATCAAATATCTATTTGGCTCAAGGTAACGGTAATGCCAGAACAATTTTTAATCAAGATACGAATGGTAGTTTAAAATCTGTTTCGGCACTTGATTTGAAAGCAAACTTTTCAGATGAAAAAAATTGGTCTTATGATGATGGAGATAAATACGTGAATGGCAGAGGAACAGTGACAAATGTGGTGGGGGTATCTCACTTTGTTAAAGCAGAAACTGAAAGCTATGAGTATAAGGGGTGGTTAAGAGGTTGGTCACGTTTTAAAGAACATCAGTATGCTCGAGTTGTAGCATGGATCTACGTAAAAAATGAGGACGGTGACTGGGTGAAAGTTAGTACAAAAGTTGACCTTGGTTATTGGGAGGATGATAAACAGGCTGAAGCAAAATATTCCACATGGCCCGATGGATTACGAATTGAAAATGGAGGACTAATTAGTACTCATAAGAATGATGATGAGTCTGGTGGATATATACATTTAACTTGGTAAATATTTTATGGCTATGCTGAAATTTCAGTATAGCCATCTAACTAAAAAATATGAAATTTATATTCGGAATTTTAATTCTATTACTTTCTCTATCATGTGTTAAGGAAGTTGATTTAAACATTCAGGATGGAGCTAGTCGACCAGTAATGAATTGTATTTTCAATCCCGATAGCTCATTCAGTGTGTTTCTAACAGAAAGCAATTCTGAAGAATGCCTGGATGATGCTGAGGTTAAACTTTACAAGGACGATTCACTGCTGGAAATACTCAATTATTCTAATAATTGTTTTAGCGGAGAAACCAGTCCCCAATTATCCCATGAATACACTTTAGAAGTTCAAACAAAGAAATTTGGGACTGTAAAATCGACCGATCGCCTACCAAATAAGGCTATTAAAATCGAGTCGATAGTACAAACTGATAGTTCCGGTTTTACCATACAAAATAATGACCCTTATGCAACTATTGAAATTTCGTTTAAAGATGAGCCTATTGTCAATAATTATTACGAGTTGTCAATAATTCGAAAAATTGATACAGTAGATATTGAGATAATAACAGATCCAGTGTTCTTTTTGATTTTTCCTTCAGAAGAAGATTTCAAAATTGATTTACAACATGAACAACTTATGCTCTTTAGTCAGGATGAATCAATAGTAACTGAAGGTTTAGACCGGCAGGTTGATTTGTTTGTTGGTTATTCCTCTTTGTTTATTAATGACAGGTTATTTGATGGCGAAGAGAAAAGCTTATCGATTCAGTACATTCCATATTACCACATGAATTCATATTGTAAAGTGGATAAACGAAAATTTATTGTTCAGTTGAGATCAATTAGCGAAAATTACTATTTGTACAGGAAAAGCGAAGTTGTATATAAAAAGTATAAACGACAGGAAGCCCTCTGGAAAGATGCTGACAGTTATGGTCAAATTTTCTCTAATGTAGAAAATGGATTTGGACTTTTTGCTGCTTATGTGGCATCATTCGATTCAATAATAGTAAGTAATGGGAAATAGGATTTTACATATAAAGTGGAATTTGGTTTTTTGCCTTTTACTGGTTAATTTTTTTAGTTGGGCACAAAACAAGGTACACATTAATGGATTGGTTGCAGATGCTGTTACAGGTGAAGTGCTTATTAATGCAAGTGTCTACAATAAAACATCAAAAACAGGTTCTCTAAGCAATGCTTTTGGATATTATAATTTATCGGTTGAAAAAGGCGTGCCTGTAGAGATCGTTATTTCGTACATGGGATATTCAGAACAACAGGTTTTTTCTTCATTTAAATCTGATACCTCGATCAATTTTCATCTTTCTCCAGACAACCATCAACTTGAAGAAGTTAAAGTACACGCCAATAAAGTAAACAATCGAGAGCTTGGCATTATGCGAATGACAAATACGCAAATCAATTCGGTTCCAGCTTTGGGTGGCGAAAGTGATGTGTTAAAGGCTTATCAAAGTATGCCTGGTATTGCTGTGGGGGCAGAAGGGCGAAGTGATATCTATGTTCGTGGCGGCGGGCATGATCAAAATTTATTTATTCTTGATGATATTCCGCTGTATTACATCAACCATTTAGGTGGATTTGTATCAGTTTTTAATTCCGATGTTATTAAAGATTCAAAAATTATTAAGGGAGGCTTTCCTGCAAAGTATGGAAACCGATTATCATCTGTTATAGATATTCGAATGAAAGATGGTAATAATAAATCGTTCCATGGTAGTGCCAGTATTGGACTAATTAGTTCAAAAATAGCTCTTGAGGGGCCAATAAAAGACGGATCGACCACTTTTATGATTTCTGCAAGACGCTTAATGTGGGATGTTTTTGTGATGAAACCTTTATCAGCAATCCTGAATTCAGGTGATTTAATTACAGGCTATACCTTTTACGATATTAATGCAAAAGTCAAACATCAATTGTCGGACAAAGATTATTTGTATTTTAGTTTCTACAATGGTGACGACAAAACATCAAACATTTTTAATATTGATGAAACTTCAAAACAGGTAACCCAGCAAAAATGGGGGAATTTCTTAACTGCACTACGCTATAATCGTATTTACAGTAATAAGTTATTTTCAAATTCAACAATTTCATATACTAAATTCAGGTATTTGTCCGATTCAGAATATAAAGACTTTTCTGAAGAGAATGAACAATCATACCAATCGTCATTGTCATCAAGTATTAACGATTTAATGGTAAAAACTAACTTTGAATATTTCAAAAACAATCATTACAAGTTAGATTTCGGAGGTGGTATTACTATTCATAATTTTCAACCAGGCAAGCAAACTATTGAAGAAATCTCAGAAGCTTCTAAAATTGATACCACATTGAATCAATCTATTCTACATTCGTATGAGCGTTTTTTATACTTCGAAAACCAGATTAAATTAGGCTCAAAAATTAACATGAACCTTGGGCTTAGAGCAACAAACTATTCCATTCAACAAAAGTCTTTTAATTCTTTGGAACCTCGTTTTATACTCGATTATTCCTTGCTGAAGAATGTAACAGCAAATTTTTCATTTACTTCAATGAAGCAAAATGTTCATTTATTAGACTATCCAAGTTTCGGCTTGCCCAATTCTGATATTTGGATTCCTACAACATCTGAGATGAATCCTGAAAGCGCAAAGCAGTTATCCTCTGGTATCACATGGTTGGCTCATGATTCAAAGTATGAAATTGTTTTAGAAGCGTATTGGAAAAACATGAAAAACCTGGTAGCGCTCGATAAATCCAAAAGTATTAGCCACAGTACGAATTGGTACGAGCATGTATTAACAAATGGCATAGGTAAAAGTTATGGTGTTGAATTCATGCTAAGCAAAAAAACAGGTCAGTTTACAGGGTGGGTCAGCTATACTTATTCAAGGTCATTTCGTCAATTTGATGCACTCAATAATGGCAACTGGTACCGTTTTAAATATGATCGACCGCATTCCTTAAACATTAATTTAGCCTACGCATTCTCTGAATCATTAGATTTATCTGCCATGTGGATATTTCAATCAGGAAGTTTAATTACCCTGAATAATGTAAGCACCATCAGTCCCGATTTTAACTATAATGAGAAAATTTACCACTTAGATATTTACACCGAGAAGAATAATATTCGAATGGTACCTTATCATCGCTTGGATGTGGGCTTAGAAAAACACAAACAAAAAAAACGTGGAGAAGCGGTTTGGCGATTTAGTATTTACAATTTGTACAATCACCTCAACCCGTATTATTACTATTGGGGTACGAAGGAGGTCGATGGTGTGGAGTACGAACAGCTATATCAAAAAAGTTTATTCCCGATTATTCCTTCACTTAGCTATACCTGGAAGTGGTAGTTAGTA
>JAFGVA010000139.1 GCA_016938235.1 Bacteroidales bacterium
AAAAAATTTGCTTTGAAATCTTTTTTGTATTATCCCGAATTTGAAATGCAGGTCTTGTTCTTTGCCTGCTGTATTCCTTAAATGATTTTTATACAATGCGGCACGATACGAGTAAATATCAACACTATCAGCAGGAACTTTATAATCCCCATAATCAAGTATTGTTGCCCGAAAATCGGCAAAGAACCATTTCTTTCTACTGTAGATTGATATGGATGTACCTAAAAAATCATTGTTGGTTTTTCCGGACAAGTCAATCGTACCCCCGAAAGAATTAATAGCAGGCAATTTCCTGTTTTTCATGTCGATTACCCCGCCTATGGCATCAGAGCCATACTCTAATGAAGCTGGTCCTTTAATGATTTCTACATTATCGACAGCATACTGGTCAATTTCAAGTCCGTGGTCTGCACCCCATTGCTGGGCTTCATGTTTAATATTGTTTTCAACTACAACAACCCGGTTAAACCCAAGACCACGAATAACAGGTTTTGACTGACCCGAACCAATATCAATGGTAGTTATGCCCGGTAACCTTTCAAGTGAATTCATAAGGCTGCCACCCATGTTTTGTTTCAGGTAATCATCATTTACAATTTCAATATTGAGCGATTCTTCTTTTTTTCGTGTTTCAGTATAATTATCTGTTACGACTACTTCCTGCAAGCTGAGTGCAGAAATCATTAGTTGGGCATTATGAATAGTTTTTCCATCAATTGTAACTGAATCAATATGTGAAATATAACCCATAAAGGATATTTCGAGCTTATAGCTGCCAATAGGTAATTTTTCTATTACATAATTACCCGAAGCATCAGTGATTGTTGCTTTTTTTATAGGATAAAGGATTACTGTTGCCCCCGTTAAAGGCTCATTGTTTTCATCAACAACTTTTCCTTTAATAACGCACACAGATTGTCCGAATGATGATATAGTAAATACACACATGCTCAATAAAAGCATGATAAATTTGCTCATATTAAAATAATTGAGATTTGTAACCAGTAAATTGAAATAATACTACTGGTGAATAGGAGGTGCTCTTGGTGATTTTAAAGAAAATATTTCCTGAAAAAGAAAATGAATTTCTAATTCATTAAAAATACCTTGAATTAAAGGCAAAACACTTCTAATTATTGAAGTTTTTGGAATATCATTTATTGAGAAATGATAATCACATATAGGACAAGGATTGTCATTCTGTGAATCATTCGAATAATTATAATGAAAAGCTTGTGAAGTTGTATGTTCATTGCACAATATATGATTATCTGCGTGTGCATGAGAATGATGCCAAACGATGTGAACAGATTGGAAAACAATCGGGAAAGTGAAAATCCAGAATAAGAGGATGGCTATATTTTTTCTTCTTCCAAACACTTTCTAATCTTCCATTTTACAATGAGCGCACGTACCTTTTATTAAAACCTCTGTTTCAATATCTGAATAACCGTCAGGCAATTGATATTTTTGTACAGGAATATTTTCCATACATTTTACAGTATTACATTCATTGCAGTAAAAATGTGCATGTTTATTTTTATGTGTTACTGTATTATCGAGAGCATACTTTACCAATTGGTTATCAACTACAATTTTATGTATTATCTTGTACTCTTCAAGTGTTTTGAAGGAACGGTAAAAAGTTGTACGGTCATAATTGCCTGTAAGTCTTTCTCTTATTTCGATTTCCGATAATGCCTGACTCGCCTTCATTACAACGTCAATAATACCTTCACGACAACTCGTACGTTTTAGATTATGGCTATTTAAAATATCAACAGGTTTCATAAATGCAAAGATATGCTATTTGCAATAATGTTGCAATTGAATCTTAAAAAATAAAAACTCCCAATTACATTTTGCTCATGGGAGTTTCTGTTATAAATATTTTGAAGAGAACTTCTGCTTAGAAAAAATGATTTATTTTTTTACCTGTTTTATAGCTGTATTTTGCTATTAATTGTATGGTAATTTGTATGGTAAATGAAATTTATTTCACTTTCACAAAACCTCTGACCCCCCTATATTTAATGACTTTTAATAGATTTTAAAAAACTCTAATTACATTCCTTATGACACATTGTTAGCATTAGTTCTTAATCCTTTATGCAGCGAATAGAATTTCCTGTTACTTTTTTGTTGTCTGTAAAACCTAAAGTGTTATTGGAATTCTTTAAAAACACACATTTTGCATAATTATTACCATAAGGATCCCCAGAATGCCACCAATAACCATACATTCCTTCACTTAAAAAATACCCCATTCCATATCTATTGCCACCTGGAAGCCCATTAAATTTAGAGTCATTAATCGCATCCGTGTTTGGTGATTCCCAATGGACATTCCCTTTTTCTTTAAGTCGACCTCCTGATAATAAACCTAAATAGCCATTTAATAGAGACCAATCTTCTTCAGTTGGAACATGCCAACCCTCAGGACATAATTTACTTGTATTTACTGCATACCAATTATATAAAGCTCCATAAACGATACCAAAGGTTATAGAATCATTGTTATACCAACAATAAGCATCTGTAGTTAGTCCTCCCCATGTAGTCTGATCGATAATATTTGGAATAAGAGTACCATCTTTGTATTTCGTAGTTTTTAAATTTTCAGCCATCCATATTTGAGATCCAATTTTTACTGTAGAATATTTGTTCCCATCTGCATCTGTTATTTCAGGAATGTTATCATATGGAGATTCAATACTGATACTTGGGATTCCTGTAAAGTTACCATTATCCATAAGATACATTTCATAATTAATATCATTTTTATTTAAAATTAATTTTCCGGCAGATAGAGCATATGGTACACTTAATAATTGAGAAACGCCTACTATTGTGTATGAAGAACCACCAGTAGCATCTGTTTCAGTCTTGATAAAAAATGGGCCATGTGTCCAATTAATACAATCAAAGCCAGTCTTACCTCCAAAGCTTAAACTAACTAATCCATTTTCATTTGTTACTGGAGTTAATATTTCGGAGTAAATGGTTTTGCCTGTAATTGAATCTTGAATTATACTAATTCTCATACCAACATTTTGATTTTTTATAAGTTCTCCATTACTATTTCTAATAATAGCTTGATAACTCATTTCCTGTGGCACTTGAGCAATAGAAAGAGTAGTTAACAATATAAATCCAATTGTTATAATAATTCTGTTCATTGTGTCTATTTTTTGATGATTTTAAATACTTTAATTTCTTTTTTTCCGCAGAATACTTTTATAAAATACATCGATTTTGGATGTTTATTCATTATGATATTTGTTCGATTGTTATTGATATTTTCTTCGTTTAATAGTTTGCCTTCTATATTATATAATTGATATGACAAATTTGATATTTCTGGCTCTTCTACAATTAATGCAAGTTCATCAATAACAGGATTAGGCCACACCACAATGTTTAATTTCATTTCCTTAGACTTTTCAAGTTCCATAATTACAGATATTTCATAAGGTTGTTGTATACCTTTTGTTTCACTGCCATTTGATCCTTTCGAAGTAGTATAAAATGTTTGTCCGACAGAATAACTTATAGATCCGTCTCCCTTAGCAACTCCCCCTGAAGCAACCACTGCTACCTGAGCACTCAGACTTGTTTGTAGGAGATTTAACATAAGCACAATACCTAATTTTAGTTCGTAGTTTCTCATTATTATATAAAAAATTGTTTGTTTTGAATTAATGCTAACGGTAAGTATATGCAAAGTAGGCGATTGCGGGCTTCAAACTTATCAAACCGTTACAATTTTGAAGCGGGCTACAACCCTTGAATTTACTGATGTTTCGCCTATTTTGTATATACATTGTTACCAACTGGGCTTTATTCTTTAATCGCACTGTTTTCTATATCAACTATTGGTGAAGGCGAAAAAATATATCTTCCATTTTCAAACCATAAGATTATATCTTGAATAAATACGTATCCTTCTTCAGTCGTATAATCTAAATGCAAACCAACATAATCTAATGGCTGTTCTTTATAACTTAACGCAATCCAAAATTGTTGAACGCCGTTTTGTGTGTTAATTGTTGAAGTTGAAGCATTAAAATCTTTAAAATCCGATTTGTCATTGTTAAGCTTGTAGCTTACTAAAGACGTGTCAATCTTGGTGTTTGAAAAGTTTAACTTAACATATTTCTTTGCCAAATTCGAATCAATCTGTATGTCTATATTTGGTTTTTTTGACATTTTATATCGTTTCTCTGACTCAACTTGCATGTCTGTTAGTTTACTTGCTATTGTAGAAAGACTTTTAATCTCAGAATCTCTTTGCTTGTCTTTCATTACAAGTTTATACAATGTAAATACAGTTAAAGGAATACCAATGGCAGCAGCTGAAGCTTGGAGAATATCCGTCCATTTAGGAATATTTATTACAATGTCTATCGATAGTAGATGTAGCCGAAAGTCACTTAATATTGTCATCATAATCAAAAAAAAATAGAACCTAATGGATTTTAAAGCTGTATAGTCTGTTTATCATTATTCATATCACTAAAGTCGTCACTCCAATTATATTCAATATCAATTTTATCAGGACTACCCATAAAAACAATTAAAGAAATTTCTATTCCACTCTGAGGCTTTATATCAATTGGGCAAGGGTTATTAATTACTTGAAATCCGTCTATATTCGGAATAGTTACAATGACATTTTTTGCAATCGATTTACCCTTATTATAAATCCTTAGCTGTCTCGTTCCCTTATTGCCTTTTATAACATTTGCTTCAATTACCGCTTTTTTCTCTCCTGTCTTTTCTTTTTCTATTTTCTCAATCTGATATTTATTAATTAAAGCCGCTTGCTTTTTAATTTTCAAATCGTGCTTGAAATATGTAAACAAAGCTAACAATAGAGCAATTATTGATATAACTAGTCCTGCAATTTCCATAATTATTTGAATTTAATATTCTTGTTTCCTTTAAATGCTTTCTTAAACATATCAGTCATCTCTTTTTGCAAATCCTTTCCTATTTCCTCTTTATTTTTTTCAAGCTCTTGATTAATATTTTCCTGGTTTAGCTCAACCAATTCATAATAGCCTCCATTGTATTCTTTTCCGCAACGATTACATTTAATCCAAGCCTTGTCATCTTTAAAATCAAAATCTGTATCCCCACAGGTTATACATCTGAATTGAATTGATTTGTTGTAATTATCTTTCATGATATCTAATATTTTTAAATGTTGCAGTGTCTTTTTAGCCTTGTTGGTAACGCCCGGCTGTATGCGGTCGGCCGGGGCATTTCTACCAGTTACGAAACTTTCAGGCCAAACGTTGGTTACGGGGGAGAACGAAACCCACAATATGCTGTGGAGCCCCGGCTGCCGTATACAGCTTTGTTGCCCACAGTTTTTATTTGTGTCTTCGTCGGATAGTCATTTGTTTTTCTAGGAATTGCTCATATAACTCATTTGATGAAATAGTCTTAGAAAACCCCTTTTTCTTAAGTCCTGAAGTCAGTTTTTTGTCACCTGTCCATAATTTTCCGTTCAGGTGATTTGTTAAGGCTACAAATAGAGCGTCATTTTCGTCAATTTCAGCGACTAAACCAATTGCTTTATTCAAGTCCTTGTCGGAAATTAAGATTTCATCAACAAACGTAATTCGGTTGGTTATTGATTGAAATGATTGTCTGAATTGCTGATTGGTAAATCCAGAAATGGAAAGAATTTTGTCTTTATGCTCCTCTATTTCTTCTTTTAATAGTCCAACAGTGAAAAATTTGAAGAACTTTGAGCCATTGATTATTAGTTGTCCAATTTTGCCCTGAGAGTTTAGAATTGCACTAAATACAATATTTGAGTCAATGATGATTTTCATTAAAGTTTCCGCTGGTCTTTAATTTTTTTCCAGATGCTCCTATTTACAGATTTTGAAAGCTCATCAACGTCTTTCTGCTTCGCCTTTGTCCTTGCAGTATTTTCTTTATACTCAAGGTAATCCAGCATATTCTGCAGCTCTGTCAAGTCTACAAATGCAGGTAACCTTACCAATATCTCGTTATTAGTCCTTTCAAGTATCATAACAAACCAATTTTTCTAAAGATACAAAAATCTAATTTGGTCAACAGTTATTTGGGTAAAATTGTGGGCAACGCCCGGCTGTATGCGGTCGGCCGGGGCATTTCAGCCAGTTTCGAAAGTTTCAGGCCAAACGCTTGTGACAGGGGAGAACGAAACCCACAATATGCTGTGGAGCCCCGGCTGCCGTATACAGCATGTTGCCAACTGTGCCATTTTATTTAAATTTCCACGCTCAGTCTTAAATGCTTTCCAAAACCTTCTTTAAAAATTCTCATAAGAGTCGATAATCGGATATCTGAAGCATTATTTTCAATTCTTGAAATATACGTTTTTGTTGTCCCGCACTTTTCTGCAAGTTGTTCTTGTGTTAACCCTTTCTCTTTTCTCATTTCTTGCAGCATTACCCCTAATTTGAATGCTTCAAAACCTTCTTCGAACTTTTCTCGCTCTAAGCTTCCACGTTCCCCATATTGTTCGTTTAAATGGTCGGTAAACGAAGTCAAATTTTTATTAATCTTATTCATCACAGTCAATTTTAGTTATTTATGATTCTTCGTTTTTAGACTTCTCAGCAAAGTATTCCTTTTTCAATTTTTCTGCTAATTCAATCTCTTTTTTGGGAGTTTTCTGGGTCTTCTTCTGAAATCCGTTCATCAATACAATTAAATTTCCTTTGTCAAAAAAGCTGAAAACTCGAAAGATATCACTACCAACTTCAACTCTTATTTCAAAAATACCTGTCGATGAAGTTATATGTCTGAAAAACTTCCTGGGAATCTTATCAACTGTTGCAATCAGTTTTAGAGTCCAGTTAAATTTCAGTCGCACCTTCGGGTTCAAAGTATTAAAGAAGTCCAGATAATAGTTCTTGTAATAAACTATATCTCGTATAAATTCATCTTTCTCCATTAAGCAAAGTTAACTAATTAGGTAACATTTTGCAACTTTTAATTAGAGATTTTCTTCCGAAGGTTTTCCTTGGCATTGTTGGCAACGCCCGGCTGTATGTGGTCGGCCGGGGCATTTCTGCCAGTTACGAAATTTTCAGGCCAAGCGCTGGTGGCTTGGGAGCACGAAACCAGCAATATGCTATGGAGCCCCGGCTGCCGTATACAGCTTTGTTATGGCCTGGCTTTATTTTTTATTTCTCAAATGATTAATAATATCATGTTTCTGCAAATCTAGTTGCATTGCCTCTTTAACTGATAAGTCTATACCAGTAGCTTTAGAGAATATTAATCCGCCAACAACATTTTTTACATTACCTCCAGTTAAATGACAGGCTTCTAAATCATCACGATTTATTAGGACGCCAGCTTTAGCAGCTTTTATTTGTTCTGTCAGTATGAGATTTACTGGGGTATTCCTTATCCTCATAAAAATTATCTGTGTTGGTGTAATACTAATTCCTGAAAGAAGTGCTTTAAGCCAAAATATTCCGACAAAAATCATCCAGATTGTAGCTAATAGCACAATAATCATAAGTAAAACAGCTGTTTTGTCGATTTGAATTGTACTCATAAGAATTTTCGTTAAATGTTTGTTATGAAAGATTAGTATCCCTTGTTATGCATTTTTAGACCTCTTAAATCTTTGTTATTCATGTCGCCACGATTTAGAGCTGTAATTCCATTTTCAATTTGAGCATTCCAGTTGCTGAAAATTATAATCCATCATCAAAAACAAGGGAAAAAATCCGACTGAATTTCTAGTCGTAATACTCCATTTTTTCTATTTCTATTTCATAAAGTTTAATTGTTTAAGAGAATTTCCCATAAATGCTTTACATTGAAATCGCCTGGATTTAAACGAACAGTACTAATCCAAAAGTGAGGAGTTTCTCGCTACGATTTTTAATTTAGCTTGGCCATAACGGAGAGTATATGCAAAGTAGGCGATTGCGGGCTTAAAACTTATCGAACCGTTACAATTTTGAAGCGGGCTACAACCGTTGAATTTACTACTATCTCGCCTATTTTGCATATACATTGTTAGCGGTTTGTTGTTAATTTAGTTCTTGTCATTATTACATTATCAATATATTCACCTGATTCTGTTTTAATAAATCCTTTCTGCCTACCTGTTTCTTCAAATCCCATGTTTGAATACAACCGTAATCCTTTCTCATTATTACTAAAAGCCTGTAACCAAAGAATCTCAATATCTGGATTATGGTCGACCCAATCTATAAGTATTTTAAACATTGCTGTCCCAATTCCTTGTCCTTGCCAATCCTCATGAATTCCCATGCCTATATAGCCAGTATGTTTAAGCATTTGTCGACCATTAATCATTAAGTCAACATTTCCGACAATTGTACCTTCATGTTCTGCAATTATTAGCAAATCATTTTTCCCGTCTATAAACTTTTTAATCCATTCTTCATGATTTTCTGCAAGTTCATCAAACTCTGATTCAGTTAAAGGAATCTGTTTGCTCTTCAGATATGATTTTACACACTTTTGTAATTCTTTCGAATCGGAAATTTTGCCTTCTCTTATTACAACACGGTTTCCCCGTTTATCAATTATTTCTCGTGTTTTTAGTTTCATTTCTATTCGGTTAGCTCGGAGTTGATACAAATTCCATAAATATCTCGGGTCGCTTAATTAATTCAAATCCAAACTTTTTATACAATCCATGAGCATCATCAGTTGCTAATCCCCAACGTTGAAGGTTTTGTAGTTCTTCATGATTCATTATTGATTCCATAAGTTTTACTCCCAAACCCTGTTCTCTGAATTCTTTTAAGATGAAAACATCTAAAATCCATGCAAAAACTGAATAATCAGTAACAACCCGCGCGAATCCAATTTGCTGTGAATCCTTATAAACTCCAAAACATAGTGAATTCTCAATAGATTTTTGAATTGTCTCAATACTTCGACCTTTTGCCCAATAGGAGTCATTATTTAAGAAATCAAGAATCAACTTGACATCAAGCTTGTCTTTATCAGTCGATATGTAAAATTCGTTATTCATTAATTCATATTTGCAGTGCCATTTCTTTCAATAACCGCTAACGGTTACACATATGGCCTGAGGCGGAATGCGGGCTTCGTCACTGTCCACCGTTAGAAAACTTGATGCGGGGCAGAGACGACGAATAAACCACCTATCCCGCCTTTGGCTATATGTGCTGTTACCAACAGGCCTTTATTCGCTTTCAATCAGCAGCTTAGTTCCTCGTGCGTTTGGACAGACACACTCTTTGACAAGTTTTGGTCGTGCGTTTGGCTTATTGAGCGACTTGGCAATGTGTGTGGCTGTGAAGCGTGGGCTATCTAAAATCTTCATAGAATTCTCTTTTCATCTCATCTTTTATTGCTAAATCACAATATACAATCTGACGATTAACATATTCTTTATGGACATAATAATTAATTCTATTTGGTAGACTATTAAGAACAGATATAACATTTTCCCAAATCTTTTTCTCTCCTTCTAATATTGGAATATAACTTCCTGACCAACTATTACTTCTTTGAGTAATTTCTAAGTTCTTAAAAATCTCAAAATCACTATTTAGGATTAAGAATCTTTCTAGAAACTCAAATTTTAAATCAGGATATTTATAGCATATAACACTAAAAACAATGCTCATATACTTGTCACTCATATGTTTATGTTCTATAATGTTTTTTAAGTATTCCGTTGGTTTATTACCATATTTATCCTTTGTACTAGGGAAGAAAGCTGCTATAGCCCTTTCTGAAAAATAATAAGTATCACTAGTTATGAAGTATTCAAAAATGGAATTGATAATTTTGGTATAATTATCCAACTCCCAAATAAAATCAAAATTTTCATGCTCTAAATCAATATAAGAGGTTCTATTTGGAGAGTTAAATTTTAAAAGCCGGATTATAACATTTGAATCACGATGTAATAGCTTTTTAAGTATCTTTTTCTCATAATCAAAATGTTGCTCAATATCATTTGAATATAAATAGGCTTCAATAAGGATTTCAAATGAGAAATTGGTAAATGAAATGCATTTTTCAATAAAATGCTTGCCAACACTAATTTTGACTAATTCTTTTTTTATTTTAACAATAACAATTCCAAGAATTTCAGAATATATATCTTCTTCAGCTTTTAATTTTTCGTATTTACTTATGAAAGTTAAATCCCAGAATGCATATTGTGATTTCAAGGATTTAATTGAAGTCAACAAATCTGCATATAAAAGCGGTAAATGCTCACTTTTTACAATGTCAATTTTTAAGGTTTGATGAAAACAGAATTTTGTGTTTTCGTCTAAATCTTTAATTAATTCAAAAAGCTCGAAGTAAAAATGAGCGGCTGATTGAAATAGACGATTGAAAAGATAAGCTAAATTGAGATTGAACCTATACTTTGTAAAGTTTAATTGAAGTGCTTTTAAAAAGATATTAGCATCTGTCTGGGCAAGATTGCCAAATATTGTATTTAAAGAACTTTCATATTGCCAAACTAAATTACCACGACTTACTTTTTGAATATGGCCTAAAATTATTGATACATTCGAAAAAAGAATATCATAGTTGTGTATATCAAAGTCATTACAGTATTCTTTTAGTTCTTCTTGGTGAAGTTTTTCTTCCTCTTCCCAACCTAATTCTCTTTTCCTTTGTCTGTTCTTTTTTAATGCCTCAGCTAATTGATATAGCTTACTTTTATATTCATTTTTAATATTATCTGAATAATCAACTTTAAGCCAATCTAGCTTTTCAAGTATATTTTGAAGGACAAAACAATCTTCAAATTCATCTGGGGCAAACTGTTTATTTATTATCTGATAAATAAAATGCAAATCATGCTGTAGGATGTCATTGGAATGTTTGTATTCATAATAGTCCAACCGATATAATGTTTGTAGTATTATTGATTTGTTCGCATTTCGCAAAAGATATTCAAAGCATTTAGTTCTAAATGATTTAACTGAGTCAGATAGCCATAAATGAAAAGTCCATAAAGCTATCGCTCGACCATTTCCTTCGCTTTCATTATACTCTATTTTTAAGAAATATGGGAGTATTTCAGATAAAACATTCACATAAATATCATTTTTTGTATTGTTTTGTGCATTTGTAATTAAAAAGTCAAATAGTAAATGTTGAATACGGTCTCCATACATGTAACCTAATCTTGAAAAGCCAAATTTGGCTTTAATAGTGTAAATTACAGCTGGCATTTTAGATGGAACTTTTATTGCATAATAGAACATTAGCTCCAATGCATCTTTAAAGAATTCATCACTATGATATCTGAATCGAGATAAAATTTCAAGGTCTTTCCCTGTTCCATATGAGAATTCATTTAATTCATAACTATATCTATATTCTGTTGTTGATTCAATTTTTTGATTATCAATTTGTTTTTTTATGAAATTGATTACTTCTGGACTTAAATAAAACCAAAATAAATCAAGATATTTTAATGAATTTTGATTGTTACATTGCTTCTCAAGCTCTAACCATTTTTTTAGAATTAATGGTTTTAACTTTTTTTCTATTTGCTTGTAGTTGAAGGTGTTTATAATTGGAACTATAGTATCCGCGATTCTGTTTTCATAGTCCAAGTAATTATTAAGAAAGAAATCAAAACTTAAAGTTTCGTTCTCAATGACAGATTTATAGAAAATATAAGTTGAAAATATTTGGTCTGATATCTTGACAACTTGTTGTTCGAACAAGTCAACTAATTCAGATTCATGCAGAGCATAACAAATCTCCCAAAACTTATGCTCTTCAACTCCAAGACTTTTAAAAATAAAATCACACAGTTCACGATTTTCTTTGTCAATTCGAGAAAAGAAAGATATAAGTGCTAATGATTTCTGTGCTATTGGTTCCTTTAAAAGTTCAACTTCTTTAAATAAAGGTTCAAAATATTCATCATAAATCTGTGATGCATCATTAAGTTCCAATATATTATTAGCTTTAAGTGCAACTTTTGCACACATAATTGCCAATCGTGCATTTCCTTGAGCTATTTTTAGAATTCTATCAACATATGATGGTTCAATAATTTTAAAATCGTCCGATTGAATAATGATTTTAATTTCATCATTTGAAAATGCTCCAATTTCAATCGATGCAGAATCGTAATTTACCGCAATAGACTTCACCTGAGGTAATGCATAGTCTCTTACAGTAACTATTACTTTTAATGTTTTTGAGCCTCTTTCTTCAAATAGACTTAATATCCATTGAAAATTCTTGGCTAATCTATTTGCATCATCAACTAACAGAACATATTTTTTATCAGTTCTGACAATTGTCTTTAGGTCTTTCCATATTGGAATCCCTTTATTTCCAATACATAAGAAGGAAAAGTCATTTTTATCTGAATAAAGTTTTGCAAGTTCAATTGCAAACTTTGATTTTCCTGTTCCAGGAGCTCCATGAATTAATAATAAATCACTTGTTTCTAAATGTTTTAATCCATCTTCTAATTCCTTTTCCCTACCAAAAAACCTATTACTTAGGGGTGTTGAGATTTTATTTTTTTCATAATTGGTAATAAATTCAGAAGGTTCCTGAATCTGACCAGTTCCAACTTTGATTCCAATGTAAGTTCCTAATATTGGATAATCAAGTACTGCAAATGATAAATCTCTTATCCCTTTTAAATCAAGAGTACACTTTGGATTGTGTCTTTTACATAATTCTTCAAGATTTTTCTTTTCAACTGGTTTAATGCGTTCAGTAAAGCATAAAATCACTTTATCAATTTCTTCCTTCTTTAATCCTGTTTTTGAAGTATCGAAGCAGTTTTCAATATCTGATTTTAATTTATTATAAAAACCTTGCCCTTTTTCTAGTCTTTCTCTGGTAGTATATTCAGCAAAAACTAATTGATTGTCAGCACTGGTAAAATAAGAATCGGGGATACCTTTTCTTGACTTTTCTTTTCCGATAACACTTCCAATCGGTGTGATTGTATTAGGGTTTAGCTTCAAATACAAAAAATGATTACAAAATTCTTGGAATATGTCTCCATTAATTCTATCCAAAGCATTTTCTATTTGTACAGAGTCTATCATATGCTGTAGTGGGTTGGGAAAGAAATAGCTTTTTTGCAAGCTAAAGCATCAGCTTGTGTGTAGGGGCTTGCAAATATGCTATTTGTGCGTTGGCTGTTCATTTTTTCTTATTTTTACTGCAAATTAACACTGTCGTTTCTTTTTAGGCTTGTTGGTAACGTCCAGCGATATGGTGCGTGGCTAATCTTTATGGTATATACTTTCTGGCCGTTAAGAATGCTCTACAACGAGCGATACCTGCTATAGATATGCTACATAGCCATGCGCTATAACGCGTGTTGCTACCAGTTGTATTATTGTCCTTTTATAGCTCTTGTCGCGAAGAATGCAGGGAAATAATTATCAATCGCACTGTCGCCGCCCCAATAATCTTCATAAAAATCGGTCATTAAAAACCCAGCACTTAACTGTTCGCCAATTTGCGCTGTTAGGGTGTGACCAAATTCTAAGGCCTCCTTATTCTTGATAATATCTGCCAATTTTTCTTTCGGTAATGAGCTCAGGTCAGAATAAGGCTGGGCATAGATTAATTGCAAAGGACTAACGTCTTGGTCTAATTGGAAAGAAATAGGATTTATCAAGCCTGTCATTAAAATTCCACCAGTTTTCAAGACTCGAAAACACTCTTTCCAAACGGGTTTTATGTTATCGACAAATACTACAGAGCATGGGTTAAATACTACATCAAATGACATGTCGGCAAACACTGACAGGTCTTTCATGTCTCCTTGCACTGTTTTGATATTAAGGTTAAACTCATTACTTAGAGTTCTATCTTGGTTTAACTGATTCTCCGAGTTGTCAAAAATGGTAACATCAGCCCCTAAAGCTGCTAATATCGGCCCTTGTTGTCCGCCACCACATGCTAATCCAAGTATTTTTAATCCTCGTAAATCTGGAAACCAAGAATAAGGAACGGGCTTCGTTGGTGTTAAAACAATGTTCCAAATACCATTCTTGGCATTCTCAATATCATCTTTGGAAACTGGAATGGTCCATCGCACTTTATTCTCAACGTATCTGTCCCAGACTTTTTTATTGTGTTCGGTTACATTCATTTAAGCATGGATTTTTTTCTTACAATTGGTAGCAACGGTGGTGGTATGAGAAGCTGCCGTTTGCGGGCGAATTCTTTATCAAGCTACACGAGCTTTGATGCGGGTGATAAACCTGCAAAATGCGCGCCCCCCGGCAGTTTTTTATACCACGTGTTGTATGGCGTTTTTTTATCGTTTAATCAAAAAAATCCAAACTGATTATATTAGTCACAACACCTCATTCGCTTTATGATTTTTCACAAAAAGTATTAACGTTGACCAAGATATAAGTATTAGTTGCATCACAAAGAATATCAATTCAGTTAGATTCATATTTAAGTCTGTCTTAAATGTTATTAATAATGCCTCAGTAAAGTATACTATAAGTAGTAGTAATACTGTGTATTTGCCCCATTTAAACCCTTGACGGATTAGCAATCCAACACCACCCAAAATTCCTAAATTGATCAGCACAAGAGGAAGTGGGTTTGCTTCATTCTTAAAAAACGCTAGAGAAACTAAGTAAAATATAATTATTACTCCTCCTGTAATGAATAATAGATTTGATGACTTAATGAAATTTGAATCGATTTTATTTTCCATGTTTTTCAATTTATTTGAAATACTATAAGTTTATTTCTTTAAGGTAGTCTTTATCATTTCTTTCCTAAGTTATTATAATAAGTTTCGTAATCATTATATAACTTCTTCAATTTAGGTCCCATAATATCAACTAACTGATCCATTTGTTGTCCACCTTTACTAAGAGAAGTGCTTCGCAATATGATACGGTCATAGCGTTTAATAATAAAGAATCAATGAAGTCAATTTTAGATTCCTGAAATTCTAAGCATTTATTTAATTTTTGTTTATTCCCTGATTTTATTTGATCTATTGTGTAGTCAGCAAATGTTTCCATTTTGAAGAAAATCATGTCTGATTCCCATTCAATTAACCTATTCTTTAAGTCTGGGAATTCATTTGTTAGATGGATAAAATACTCCTCAGAGTTCATTTTTTTAGTTTCTAATTTGATCAAATCATTTCCATTCATTGGTCATTTTCATTTTTTTAATGCCATACAACGGTTGTGGTAATAGGTCGTGGTGGATTGTCGCCCGATTACCTGTCCGCATGGACAGAGGAATCTGGTGAGAATCCGACTTTAATGCACTAGTCTAGCCCCACCATGCCTTTTACCACGTGTTGCATAAAGTTATTTTTAATTTAAAGGTAACCATACTGTTTAAAATCCACTTATTCAATTCTCGATATAAATTCCGGTTACACGAATTCCAAATAAGCGAATTCCAAATATAAATTCAGGATACATTTTTCTTTTTCGGTTTGTTAATTCCTGCAATTCAAAATAATTCCAGATACATTTTCCA
>JAFGVA010000140.1 GCA_016938235.1 Bacteroidales bacterium
AATATAAAGATTGTCCGAATTTTTAACACCTACGGACCAAGAATGCATCCAAATGATGGCAGAGTAGTGTCGAATTTTATTGTTCAGGCTCTTAAAAATGATGACATCACCATTTATGGAGAAGGCTCTCAAACACGTAGTTTTCAGTATATTGATGATTTATTGGATGGGATAACCCGAATGATGGACACAGCGTGCGATGTGACAGGCCCAATTAATATTGGTAACCCGAATGAGTTTACCATACTTGAACTCGCACAGAAAGTTATTTCGCTCACAGGTTCAAAATCTAAAATTGTTTTTAAACCTTTACCCAGCGATGACCCTACTCAACGACGCCCTGATATTACACTCGCAAAAAAACACCTAAATAACTGGGAACCCCAAATTCAATTAGAAGAAGGACTGATAAAAACTATTGAATATTTTAAAAAAACCATTTAATATGAAAGGAATTATTTTAGCCGGTGGCTCAGGAACAAGACTATATCCATTAACAGAGGTTATATCAAAACAAATGCTTCCGGTTTATGACAAACCAATGATTTTTTATCCTTTATCGGTTCTTATGCTTGCAGGAATTAAGGATATTCTAATTATCAGTACTCCTCACGATTTGCCTAATTTTAAAAAGCTACTTAAAGATGGCTCCCAATGGGGTATAAAATTAACCTATGCCGAACAACCATCACCGGATGGATTAGCTCAGGCTTTCATCATTGGAGAAGAATTTATTGGCAACGATAATGTTTGCCTGGTTCTGGGTGATAATATATTCTATGGTCACGGCTTTGGAAAAGATTTGCAACAAATTGGTAAAATGGAAGATGGTGCAGTAGTTTTCGGGTATTTTGTAACCGACCCCGAACGTTATGGAGTTGTTGAATTTGACGAAAGTGGTAAAGCTATCAGCCTGGAAGAAAAACCAACAGAACCAAAATCAAATTATGCTGTTACCGGACTTTACTTTTACAGCAATGATGTAGTTAAAAAAGCAAAAAATCTTAAGCCCTCGAAAAGAGGCGAACTTGAAATAACTGATTTAAACCGAATCTATCTTGAAGAAGGAAGACTGAGTGTAAAAATCCTGGGAAGAGGAATGGCATGGCTGGATACAGGAACACATGAAAGCCTTTTGCAAGCCGGAAATTATATTCATACAATAGAAACCAGACAAGGGCTAAAGATTTCCTGCATTGAAGAAATTGCCTATAAAAGGGGTTTTATTACAAAAGAACAATTAATAGAGCTTGCACAACCCCTTTTGAAAAATCAATACGGAGAATACCTCTTGCGTATAGCAGACAGTAAAATTAGAACTTTCGATTAAACTATTCTGTCATGAAAATTATTAAATCACCTATAAAAGATTTGTTAATAATCGAACCCAAAGTCTTTGGGGACTCAAGAGGATACTTCTTTGAAGCTTTTAACGAAAATGTATTAAAAGAAAACGGCATAAACATCAGATTTGTGCAGGACAATCAATCCAGTTCGTCTTATGGTGTAGTAAGAGGACTTCACTACCAGAAAGACCCAAAAGCGCAAACCAAACTGGTTAGAGTGCTTGAAGGAACTATTTTTGATGTAGCCGTTGATTGCAGAAAAGGTTCTCCTAGCTTTGGCAAATGGTTTGGACTGGAACTGACGGCAGAAAACAAAAAACAACTCTTCATTCCAAAAGGTTTTGCACATGGATTCTCAGTACTTAGTAAAAATGCCGTTGTTTTTTATAAGTGTGATGAATTTTATGCTCCAGAATCCGATGCCGGTATTTTATATAATGACCCTGCATTAAATATCGATTGGCAAATCCCGGAAGACAAAATCATTCTGTCGGAAAAAGATGCCAGGCAACCCTTGTTTTCCGATTCACCCATAAATTTTAAATTTAATCGAAATTAGCCTAATGAAAATAATAGTTACAGGTGCTAACGGACAACTAGGTTCAGAAATTAAACATTTATCCCAAAATTTTTCCTGGGATTTTGTTTTTACCGATATTGACAGCCTGGATTTATTAAATAATACCGATTTAGAAGAATTTATTAAATCTGAACAACCTCAGTACATCATAAATTGTGCTGCCTATACTGCTGTTGATAAAGCAGAAACTGAAACAGAGATGGCAATGAAAGTTAATGCTGAAGTTCCAAAGCAAATAGCCATTCTCTCAAAAAAATACAATTTTAAACTTATACATATATCAACCGATTATGTGTATTCAGGTGAGAATCACCGCCCAATAACAGAAACTGAAACAGCCAATCCGGCTTCGGCTTACGGTAAAACAAAAATGCAAGGCGATACTCATGTATTGGAAAATTCTGATGCAATAATATTAAGGATTTCCTGGTTATATTCTGCATATGGCAATAATTTTGTTAAAAGCATGCTTAGGCTAGGCAATGAAAAAGAACAGCTTGGAGTTGTTTTTGATCAGATTGGATCACCAACAAATGCAGCAGATTTAGCCAATGATATTTTAAAGATTATTACTTTTACTGAAAATAATACATGGGAAAGTGGTGTCTATCACTATTCTAATGAAGGTGTAACATCGTGGTATGATTTTGCAAAAGAGATTATGGAACTCGGTGAAAGAAATTGTGTTGTAAAACCAATTGAAACATCTGAATATCCATTACCTGCACCTCGCCCTGCTTATAGTGTTTTAAACAAGAAAAAAATTAAAACCACTTTTAAGTTGGAAATACCGCATTGGAAAGACAGCTTAAAAGAGGTAGTATATAAGCTCAAATAAAACTTATTATAATTTCTTAAGATATGGGTAACGATACACTTTTAACCGAAGTAAAAGCAAAAGCTCATTTATGGCTTGAAGGTAATTATGACGATGAAACAAAAAAACAGGTAAAATACCTGTTAGAAAACGATGAAAAAGAATTAATCGAGTCTTTTTACCGTGATCTGGAATTTGGCACAGGAGGTTTACGAGGAATAATGGGAGTTGGAACAAACCGAATGAACATTTATACTGTTGGCGCGGCTACCCAGGGTTTATCAAACTATATTAAGGCCAATTTCAGTCATCTGAAACAAGTTAAGGTTGCCGTTGCTCACGATTCAAGAAATAACAGTCGGCTTTTTGCTGAAAAAACTGCAGAAATATTTGCTGCAAACGGCTTCAAAGTTTATTTGTTTGATTCGCTCCGCCCAACACCAGAACTTTCATTTGCTATCAGACATTTTGGTTGTCAAAGCGGTGTTGTAATTACGGCATCTCATAATCCGAAAGAATATAACGGCTACAAAGCATATTGGGAAGACGGCGGCCAGGTAATCAGTCCCCACGATAAAAACATCATAGACGAAGTTCTGAAGATAAAGTCTGTTGATGAAATTAAGTTCACCGATAAAAAAGATAATATTGAAATGATCGGGGAAAAGGTTGATGAGATATACACCCAGATGATAAAAGATCTTTCGCTTGCTCCCGAAGTAATTGAGCGGCAGAAAGACCTGAAAATTGTATATACTCCAATACATGGAACAGGTGTAAAACTTGTACCAATGGCTTTAAAAAAACTTGGTTTTACCAATATCTACAATGTTCCGGAACAAGATGTTGTATCAGGAGATTTTCCAACCGTTTACTCTCCAAACCCGGAAGAAACTGCTGCCCTGAAAATGGCTATCGAAAAGGCTGAACAGGTTAATGCCGACATCGTAATGGCAACAGATCCGGATGCTGACCGTGTAGGTGTAGCAACAAAAGACAACCATGGAGAATTTGTTATCCTTAATGGAAACCAGACTGCTGCGCTTCTCACAAATTATCTTTTAAAAAAATGGAAAGATAATGGAAAACTTAAGGGTAAAGAATTCATTGTAAAAACTATAGTTACCACCGAACTTATTGTTGATATAGCAAACAAATACAAGGTTGAATACTTCGATGTACTAACCGGTTTCAAGTTTATTGCCGATATTATACTAAAAAACGAAGGTAAAAAAACCTTTATAGGTGGAGGTGAAGAAAGTTATGGCTTTCTTATAGGAGACTCTGTGAGAGATAAAGATGCCGTTTCTGCTTGTTCATTAGTCGCCGAAACTGCCGCCTGGGCTAAAGATCAGGGTAAATCCTTATTCGAACTACTGATTGAAATCTATAAAGAATACGGCTTCTACCTAGAGGATTTGTTATCGGTTGTTAAAAAGGGAAAAGAAGGCTCTGAAGAAATCCAGAAAATGATGGAAAATTTCAGAAGTAATCCTCCTAAAACCATTAATGGTTCAGAGGTTACCAGAATTTCAGATTATTTATTGCAAGAGGATAAAGAACCGGGAACAGGTAAAAAAGAAGTTATAAATTTACCTAAATCAAATGTGCTTCAGTTTTATACTGCTGATGGTTCAAAAATATCAATAAGACCATCGGGTACCGAACCAAAAATTAAATTCTATTTTGGTGTTAAAGCAGAATTAAATAGCGTAAACGAATTTGATTCGATACACGAAAAACTAAAAGCTAAGATTGAATCGATAAAAAAGGATTTAAATTTATCATAGAAAGATTACAATTTACAAGCTCGAAATTCCTGTTTCAGAATTGAGGGCTTGTTACTTTTTATACTACTTGCCCATGAAATCGTACAGGAAAGAACTTTGGTTTCAAACCCAACAGAGACGCGAATTATTAAACATTACTTCCGAAGTAAATCAATGTCTGGCCGAAAGTGGAATCCAGGAGGGCCTGATTCTTGTAAATGCTATGCATATTACAGCCAGTGTTTTTATTAATGATGATGAATCGGGTTTACATCACGATTATGAAGTATGGCTCGAAAAGCTGGCTCCCGAAAAGCCTTATTCTCAGTATAGGCATAATGGATATGAAGACAATGCCGATGCGCATTTAAAAAGAACTGTAATGGGAAGAGAAGTAGTGGTTGCTGTAACAGAAGGAAAACTCGATTTTGGCTCCTGGGAACAAATATTCTATGGTGAGTTCGATGGAAAACGCAGAAAAAGAGTTTTAGTCAAAATAATCGGAGAATAAGCCTTCTCCAAACCCTTCTTTACGTCTAAAAATTAACACTTTAAACAAAGTTTATATTTTTATTGTTATCTTACCAGGCAATTAATTAATATAAGAATAGAAACAATGAAGAAAATTACAATTATTACAACATTAGCAAGCCTTTTGCTTTCTTCTTTCAGCCTTTTTGCCGGCTCAGAAGATTCTGTGAAATACGCCAACTGGCAAAATTTAGATCCCAAGGAAGACAAGACCTGGGGAATAAGTACCGAAAAAGCATACAGCGAGTTATTAGCAGGCAAAGAATCAAAAACAATCGTGGTAGCTGTTATTGACAATGGTGTTGATATCAATCACGAAGATTTGAAAGGACACATCTGGGTGAATGAAGATGAAATCCCAGACAATGGCATTGACGATGATAACAATGGATATATTGACGATGTTCATGGCTGGAACTTTCTTGGGAACTCTGAAGGAGAAAACATTAATGAAGCTCCTCTTGAAGTTACAAGGCTTTATAAAATTTACAGTGATAAATTCAAGGACATGGATCTTGATTCTCTTAAAAAAGCAGGAAATACAGAAGTTGAGAGCTATGAAACAGTTTTACGTGAATTTGAAACTGATGTAATGAATTACACCAGCCAAAAAGCCAGGTTTGAACAAATCGTTAGCAATTACAATAATTACGATAAAATAGTTGCTGAAGCTTTAGGTAAAGAAAATTACACCTATGACGATGTTAAAAAACTTAAATTTGAGAAAGAAACTCAGGCTGATTCGGCACAAAAATTTATGAAAAGAATGAAGAAATACAATGTTACTCCATCGATGTTTGACGGAGCTTTAGAGTATTTCGACTCAAGATTAAAATACCATTACAATCCCGAATTCAGTGCCAGAACACTAATTGGTGATGATATTGCAGACTGGAACGACAATTCATACGGAAACAATATTGTTGATGCTGCAAAACCTGACCATGGAACAATGGTTGCAAGTATTATTGCAGCCGACAGAAATAACAATATAGGCATAAAAGGAATTGCAGATAATGTTATCATCATGCCAATTCGTGCCGTACCCGATGGTGATGAATGGGATAAAGATGTAGCACTGGCTATTAAATATGCCATTGACAACGGTGCCGAAATTGTTAACATGAGCTTTGGAAAATCCTTCTCGCCACAAAAAGAATTTGTTGATGAAGTTATTAAGCTTGCCGATGAGAAAAATGTTTTGCTTGTTCATGCAGCAGGAAATGACAACGAGAATGTTGACATTGCAAAAAACTTTCCCAATCAATATAATGCAGAGGGTAAAGTAATTATAAACAACTGGCTGACAGTAGGAGCTTCAGCAAAAGATAAAAAGAAAAAAGAATTCGTGGCTTCATTTTCGAATTACGGAAAGAAAACAGTTGATTTATTTGCGCCAGGCTATGAAATTCTGATGTGCGCACCAGGAAACAAATATGAATCTGCAAGTGGTACAAGTATGGCATCGCCAATGGTAGCGGGCGCCGCGGCCCTGGTTAAATCCTATTATCCAAATCTGACAGCTGCTGAATTGAAAGAAATTCTGTTAGAATCGAGTGCTACTAAGGATATTAAAGTTTTGTTACCGGGTACTGGTGGTAAAAACAAACAATATGTTCCATTTAGTTCGCTTTCAACAACAGGTGGACTTTTAAATGTTTATAAAGCCTTACAATTAGCCGAGGAAAAAAGTAAATAAACAATACTTTTCTACATGATATTAAAGCTGCCCTTTCCATGAATAGGCAGCTTTATTTTTCAATAAACTCCTCTTTAAAATTTACCAGGTAAACCTTTTCCGTTGCCCTGGTAATAGCTGTATAAAGCCATCGCAGGTATTCCTTATCAATCATCTCATCCTTCAGAAATCCTGCATCGATAAATACATGTTTCCATTGTCCGCCCTGCGCTTTATGACAGGTTACCGCATATGCATATTTTACCTGTAAAGCATTGAAATACTCATTACTCTTAACGCTGTCGTATTGTTTCTTTTTAGGTTTCAGATCAGCATAATCTTCCATAACTGCATAAAAAAGTTTCTTATTATCATCGTAAGAAAGTGATGCTGCTTCGGAATGCAAAGCATCTAAAATAATTTCCGTTTCAATCTCAATATTAAAATCGACAAGACGTAAACGACACCTCACGAATCTGAAACCATAGAGCTCTTTATGCCTAATTACTTTTAATACTTCAACAATATCGCCATTGGCAATAAAGTCGGCTCCTTCAAATTCTTTGAGCCAATAATAGTTGTTTTTGACCACCATAAGCAAATCACCTGCCGAAATTTCTTCTTCACGCCACAGAATCTGGGTTCTGATTCCCTGGTTATATGCATTTGCTCTTTTGTTTGAGCGACAGACTACCAGCGTTTCATCTATTCCATTCTTATCGTAAGAATTATTTAACATCTCCAGCAATTCCATGCCGGTAATTGATTCTATATCAGCATATCCTTTTACCGAAAATAAGGGCAAAGACATATCTTCGCTAGCTATTTTTTCTCTAAGTATAGTTGCAGATTCAAGTATTCCCGAAGATTTTGACTGCCGCACAACATCAGTCAACTCTGTTTCTTCAACCTTAATGTTATAGTTTTCAACTTCGGATTTATCCAAAGCAGGGCTAATATTTAAACCTACCGGTGGAAGTTGGGCAACATCACCTACCAAAATTAATCGGCAGTTTCTGGTATTGTAAACATATTCTACCAGATCATTTAGCAAATATCCTGAACCAAACGAATTTCCGTCACTTTTTGTGTTTGATATCATGGAAGCTTCATCAACTATAAAAACAGTTCTGCTATGAAGATTTTTATCAAGGGCAAAATGCCCAAAACCATCATTCGAAGACTTTTGTCGGTATATTTTTTTATGAATTGTATATGCACTTTTTCCGGCATACGTTGAAAAAACCTTTGCAGCGCGGCCTGTTGGTGCCAAAAGAATAACTTTATTTCCTATTTCGCTTAAAACTTTTACATAAGCGCTCAGGGTTGAAGTTTTTCCGGTTCCGGCATAACCTTTTACAATAAAAATTGCATCTTCATGACTCTCAACCGCATGCCTGGCAAGGTTTTTGATGAGTTCTTCCTGAGAGGCTGTTGGTTTCTCGCCAAGAGCAACTGTTAATTTAGATACAATCTTATTTATTAACATTAACTAATCTTATTAATAGTTATTGAAGTGTGAATCTGATTTTTTTTGTTAAATTCGCAGCTGTTCAAAAGTAATGATAACAGATTAAATATAAATTTTATGACCACTTATGTAATTATATTAATAGCCGTTATAATTTTGGGTATTCCAACAATAATTGTTGTTAACAAATTTCCCAAAATCCGTTTAGCCTTTCAGATAGTTTATTTCGTTCTAATTGTTGTTTTTGGCTATCTGTTATTTGTAAATATCAACAAGCCTATAGCTTTCGACAGAGAACTTGACAAAAGATACGACGCAACTGTTGAAAGGCTTAAAGATATCAGAACAATTCAGATTGTATATAAAGATAAGTATGGTAAATATACCGGCGGACTTGATACCATTATTAATTTTGTTAAACACGATTCCTTAGAAATCTCAAAAACTATTCAAGTAAAAGAATGGAATCAGGATGAAGTAACCAAAGAAGAAGCATTTAAAACGGGCATTCTTGTTAAATCATCTTCTTATGTTCCTGTTTTTGATTCTTTATGGGGTAAATCTGGTTATTCAATAGAACAAATTAAATACGTTCCTTACATCGACAATGTTGAATTCACGATGGGTGCCGGCGAAGTTGAAACTGCTTCGAAAGTAAAAGTAAATGTTTTTGAATGTTATGTACTATATTCCGATTTATTGAACGGTATGGACGAGCAACTTATAGTAAACTACATTGATGAGAAAACAAAATATGGTGGATTCGCAGGTATTAGAGTAGGTTCTCTTACAGAAGCAAACAATAATGCCGGTAACTGGGAGCAATAATAAGTTTAAAAATATATGCCCGACATTAATTTTGTAAATCCACAAATTAACAATATTAAAAATCAGGAAATATCCATTCAGGCAAGCCTGGGTGGATTTTCTTTTTGTATTAATAATTCAGAATCAGGCGAATGCCTGGCTTTTCGAAATTATAAGTTCGAAAACACCCTGCTTGAAGACGAACTAATTCGCAAAATCAATAAAATTACCGACTCTGAGAATTTCCTTGCTAACGATTTTAATAAAATCAGGATCACATACTTCAATCAGAGTTCAACGCTTATTCCTGAAGAATTTTTCGACGTAAATAATCTGAGGAAATATTTTGAATTCAGTCAGAGCCTGGAAGACCTGGATGAGATTCATTACAATAAGATTTCGGAAATTACGCTTTATAATGTATTTAGCATACCAAATTACCTTACAGAAATATTCTACACCCTATATCCAAACAAAAACATAGAATTTACACACCAGGCAAGCAAGCTGATAAGATTGGGGCTTTCTTTACATGCAAAAAACAACACCTGCATAATTATTAGCTTAAATTCGCATTTCTTCGACCTTGTAGTATTTGAAGATGGAGAATTAGCTCTGTCTAATTCATATCAGTATGCTAATGATTCCGACTTCGTTTACTTCTTTTTGTATGCCATGAAGCAATTAAAAATAAACAACGAAGAGCAGGAAGTGTATGTTTTAGGTGAAATGATGAATGACAAAAATATTACCAAAGAGCTGAGTAAGTATACCAAGAAAATTATTCATCCTGAAATACATCGGGAAATTAGCAATAGCCTGTCAATAAATTCACAGCAGAAAACATTGTATTATAGCCATTTTGTGTAATGCGCATCGTTAGCGGAATATATAAGGGCAGGCATATACAGGTACATAAAAAGTTCTCGGCGCGGCCAACCACCGACTTTGCCAAGGAAAACATTTTTAATGTTATTAATAATTATTTTGACTGGGAAAAGCTGTCGGTATTGGACTTATTTTCAGGCACAGGAAGTATTAGTTACGAATTTGCCTCACGTGGCTGTCTGAGAGTAGTAAGTGTAGAAAAAGACTTTCGTTCTCACAGCTTCATACAAGAAACTGTTAAGAATTTACAGGACGATAAAATTAAGGCCATTAAAAGCGATGTATTCAGGTTTCTTGAATGGACTAAGGAAAAATACGATATTATTTTTGCTGATCCACCTTATGAATTAAAGGGGATTGAAGAATTGCCCAAAGTTGTTTTTGAAAAAAAACTATTAAAACCAGAAGGATGGTTCATACTTGAACACGGCAAAAACAGCGAATTTCAAGGCTTCCAGGGCTTTAAGGAAAAACGTGAGTACGGAAGTGTAAACTTCAGTATTTTTGAAAATCAGGCGGTGGAATAATAATCATGTTTTTTCTGAAAATCTTTTAAAAATCTTTTGCATGTTTGAAAATAACAACTATTTTTGCAGCGCTATTAAGCAAAACGGTTCGGTAGTTCAGCCTGGTTAGAATACATGCCTGTCACGCATGGGGTCGCGGGTTCGAGTCCCGTCCGGACCGCAAAGTAGTTTGAAACCCTCTGATTTTCAGGGGGTTTTTTTATATGCATTTTTCTATTCTTCAACAATCTGTCTAAGTTTTCAACGCTTTATTTCATCGTCCTTTTTTCTAGTTGTTCTTTATTTTTGGTCATCATTTTCTTTCAAAACTCTCAAAAAAGTTACTTTTGCCACTATGTTAAATGATATCACCATTGATGAGTACTATAATTCTCATCAGGATATACCCATTATTGATGTTCGTTCGCCAGGAGAATTTCAAAAGGGCCATATTCCACATGCTGTTAATGTTCCTTTGTTTTCGGACGATGAACGTGCAACTGTTGGTACATGCTATGTTCAGGAGTCGAGAGAAAAAGCAATTGAACTGGCTTATACTTATGTTAACCCAAAACTAAATTATTTTCTGGAGGCAGGCAGGGAGGTTTCCGGAACCGGACCAGTGGCGGTGCATTGCTGGCGGGGCGGTATGCGTAGCCACGCATTTGCAGAACATCTTTCTGTAAATAGTTTCAACGATGTATATCTTATTAAAGGAGGGTATAAAGCGTTCAGAAATTATGTATTAAACTATTTTGAGCAAGCTTTTCACTTGCGTATAATTGGAGGATTTACCGGAAGCGGTAAGACAAATGTTTTACAAGTTCTACAGCAAAGAGGAGAACAGGTAATTGACCTGGAAGCACTGGCCCATCATAAAGGTTCGGCTTTTGGTTCTATCGGTGAAAAAGAACAGCCAACCGTTGAACACTTTGAAAACTGTTTGTTTGAAGCGTTTAGAAAACTGGATGTAAGCAAAGCAATCTGGATAGAAGATGAAAGTATTAATATTGGACGAGCAAAGTTACCAATGGTGCTATTTAAACAAATACGCGAACAGAAAGTATTTTTTTTAGAAGTTCCAATAGAAGAGCGAATCAACTACCTGGTTAATGAATATTCTCAGTTTGGCAACGAACTGCTTGCTGAAGGAATAGATAAAATTGCAAAGCGTTTAGGCGGGCAACACGTTAAGTCTGCTCATAATTACCTTAGCGAAGGAAACTATTTCGAAGTTGCCAGAACAGTTTTACAATATTACGACAAAGCCTATTCGAGGGGTGTAAGCGAAAGAGATCAAAAAAATGTACAATATATTTCTGTAAAAAACACCGAACCCGAAGCAAATGCAGATTCACTTTTAAAACAGATTAACTCAAATGAATAATATAAAACTCACTCAATTCAGCCATGGAGCCGGTTGTGGTTGTAAAATATCACCTAAAGCCTTAAGTTCTATTCTTGAGAGTAAAATGCCTGAGCTTATTAATCCTAATTTACTGGTAGGCAATGCCAGCCGCGATGATGCAGCTGTTTACGACTTGAAAAACGGAACAGCTATTATCAGCACTACCGATTTTTTTATGCCTATTGTTGACGATCCGTATATGTTTGGTAAAATTGCTTCGGCCAATGCTATCAGCGATGTTTATGCTATGGGAGGAAAACCGCTCTTGGCTATATCGATACTTGGTTGGCCCATTGATAAAATACCCACAGAAGTTGCCAGAGAAGTTCTTGAAGGAGCACGTGAAACTTGTGCCGAAGCAGGCATCTCACTTGCCGGAGGACATAGCATTGATAGTCCTGAACCCATTTTCGGCCTTGCTGTAACCGGAAGTGTGGAAGTTGAAAAACTAAAAAGAAACAATACAGCTACCCCGGGTTGCCGGCTAATACTAACAAAGCCCTTGGGCGTAGGTGTGCTAACAACAGCTCAGAAAAAAAACAAATTAAAACCCGAACATGCTCTTATAGCCCCCAACTCAATGAAAATGCTGAATAAAATCGGGCAAAGCCTGGCTGAAATAAAAGAAGTAAGGGCTATGACGGATGTAACCGGTTTCGGCTTGCTTGGTCACTTAACAGAAATGTGCCAGGGCAGTGGCTTGTCGGCCGAAATTGAATACAATAAAATTCCCATGATTGATGAAGCAGCAGAATATATAAAACTGGGTTGCATTCCGGGTGGCACACATCGCAACTGGGATAGTTACGGGCATATTGTAAACCTGAGATCAGAAGATGATAAATTTATTCTTTGTGATCCGCAAACCAGTGGGGGGTTACTTGTTGCAGTTGAAGAAAAAGCCGCTGACAGGGTAATTGCACTTTTGATGGACAATGGAATAAACAGCATTGTTTTCGGTCGACTTGTACAAAAACCCAATGTGAATATTACTGTTATATAGTTGTTAAAGTGGTTTGTCAGAACAGAAAAATCTTTAAGTTCTATGGAAAGCTCTGAATTTAGATATTTTGCGCTTTAATTTATTTTGCCCGTTGGCGGAGTTATCAATTTAACTATTTGAGAAACAGGTTCTCGACTCCGCTCGAACTGACTGTCACATTGATCGGAGTCGAAATGAGAATCAATAAATTACGAAAAAACTCCACCAACGGGTTTAATTCAATATCAATCCGCAAGTTCTTGTTCATATTCTTCTAAAATACCGCCGGTAATTCGCAACAAATCGGTATTAGATGAAATAAGATTATAAATAGCCTTCATCTTTGATATTGCAGCATTCATATACTGGATTTGTACATCGCGGTAGTTGAATGAATTTATTGTTCCGTTTTTAAGTTTATCGGCCGATAAATCGAGGTTTAACTTTGCTGTCACTTCTTTTTCTTTAGCAAGATCGAAAAGTGTTTTGTTGACATTGTAATTGCTATACAATTGCAGCAATTGGTTTTTTAGGCTGTGTTCCATCTGGCCGGTCTGAACCTGAGCCGATTCTTCGTTAATTTTTGCTATCTGTATACTTCTTTGACGAGTACCACCATTAAATATATTCCACGAAAGTGTTAATCCGACATAAACATCAGAAAAGTTCTGAGTAATATCAGCAGATGTTCCTGAATAGAAATTACCCATATCGGTATTGCTTAAACCTGTACCTAACCTTACCGAGGGATAGTAATTAGATCTTGCCAGTTCTGTTTCTTTTGCCAGTATGGTTTGATAAATATATTGGTTCTTCAGATTACTATTGCTATGCATGAGTTTTGCCGACAAATCATCTATGTTATAATCGGGTGTTTCTGTTGTCAGTTCTGAAATAAAATCCCAATTGCTGTTATCTTCTACAGAGAGAATGAAGTTTAATGTCCGCACAGAGTTCTCATAATTATTCTTTTGCTGTAGAAAGTTTGCCTGGTCTTCTAACCACGAAGTTTTTGCCTGTAACCCTTCGTAGGTAGTTCCAACTCCAAGCTCCTTGCTGTAAATAGAACGATTATAACGATCTTCCGATAAAGCAGCAAGTTCTTTATATACCAATAGCAAATCCTTCTGAAGCAAGCAATTGTTATAAGCCAGTATGATATCCTGTATAGTCAGTTCAACCATAATTGCTGTATTTCCCTGTGATTGTTTTTCGAGCTCTTCAAATTTTTGTTTACTTATAACTGCAGAAAATCCATCAAAAAGCACCCAGCTTAGGTTTAAATCAGGTTTTATTGTCTGTGTCCTGTAATCTTCGTTACTGTTTATGTTAAGATTTTCGCGTCCGGTTAATGAAAAATCCAGGCTGGGCATAATGCTGGTATTTCCCCAGGTATTATTAATATCGGAAATTTTTTCCTTGTTCCGGGTAATCTGGAGGTCGTAGTTGTTTTTCAATCCAATTTGTATTGCATCCGAAAGTGAAAGTTGTTCCTGCGAATTCCCATTCACCAAAACTAAAACTCCAAATATGATTATCGTTAACGCTCTTCTCATTTGTATAAAATTTAATCTTTGCCTTGAATTAATAAGTGTTTATTAATCAAATTCTTTTGCCATATTCATCGACAAGGTCTTTTCTATTTTAGCATTTATGACAGCCGTTTCAACATCTTCGGGCTCAATAGGCTCTTTTGTCCAAAGTTTTTTGTACCAGTAAGCTAACTGGTTCGATAAAACAACAAGCACCGGTAATATTATTAAAATGAATAAGGTTCCGAACATAATACCATATGCCAGTGAAATTGCCATGGGTATAAGCATGCGGGCATCCGGACTGTTTTCGAGAATCAAAGGCATCAGACCTGCTGTTGTTGTTGCAGTAGTAAGAAATATTGCCCTGAACCTTGATTTTCCGGCATCTTTAACTGCAGGAAATATTTTCATGCCTTTTTCAAGGTTCTGATTATATTTTGCGAGGAACACAATAGCATCATTAATTACTACCCCAGACAGGGCAACCATACCCCAAAGACTCATCATTGATATGGACTGACCATGGATACCATGCCCCCAGATTGCCCCCACAATACCTAAGGGGATCATCATTACAACCAATATTCCCTGGCGGAATGATTTAAAATAAATCATTATAATCAGAACAATAATCAGGAAAGCCATTCCAAAATACAAAATCATACTGCTCTCCTGTTCTTTGGCATCTTTTACCTGCCCCTGTTGCATATAAGTTATTCCCGGATATTTTTCGGTAATTTTGCTTAGAATTTCTGATTCAACATATGCAATAATATCGGGTACAGACTGGGTTTGATCTTTTTGATAGGCATTAACCCTGATTTCGCGCTTACCCTGATAGTGGTTTATTTTACTTAAACTCCGGGCAGTAGCTATTTCAGCAATACGGCCAAGCGGAAAATTCCCTTTAGGGGTATGTATCATCATGTTCTCTAATTGCCCTATACTTTCCCTGTTATCTCTTGTGTAGCGCACATAAACCCAAATTTCGTCTTTCCCCTCCTGAATACGTTGAGCCAAAGCACCATAAAAACCCTGCCGCACTTCGCCTAAGAGCGATTGAGTTGTTAATCCCAATGCATATGCTTCGGGCTTAAGCTTCAATCGCAACTCCTGACTTCCCAACTGACTGTTATTTGTAATATTATATAAGGCTGGCATTTTACCAAGTTCTGCCTCCAGTTCTGTTTTTGCCGCTTCCAGTTCTTCCTGGTTATAACCCAGCAGGCTAATAGAAACCGGAGCACCAAAACGATTCGAAGCACCTACAGCAAATTTATAAGCTTCCGGAATTCTTCCTATTTTCTCGGTTATGGCTTTTTTTATAATCTCGTCGGAAACTTGTGTGTCTTCAAGCGGATTCAGAAACACGCGGATTAGCCCAGCATTTGTGCCGGATTCTGCGCCTGAAAACGCACGCCCCATGCTAACACTCATAGATGAAATATATGGAATAGTATCTCCATTTTGCTCCATCAATTCACGATTAACCTCCCATGCTTTATCTTCAATATAAAAAAGTTTTGCCATGGTAATCTTTTCATTCACGCCGGGCTTTAATGCTAAATCAATGGTAAACATATCAGAAGGAGCCGGTGGAAATAAGGTAAATGAAATCTTTCCTCCACCCATTAATCCGTAAGTCAAAACAAACATAGAGGTAATTCCGGCCATGGCAATCATTTTATGGCTTAGCACCCAGTCCAGGAAAACACCATAAACTTTATCTCTAAAACCAAAAATGTATTTATCAAGCTTCAACCTTAACCGTCCATAAAACGAGTTTTTATTTTGTTCTTTCAAAACGTGGGGATTTGCAAGGTGTCCGGGCAAAACAAACATCCCCTCAACTAAAGAAAATGCCAGGCAGGCCACAACAACAAAAGCCATCTCATACATCATTTCCATCTGACCTTCAATAAAAAACAAGGGCGAAAATGCAACTATTGTAGTAATTACCGATGTAAATACTGCAGGTAACACCTCAAGTGTTCCATCAATGGCTGCTCTTCGGGGTGATTTTCCTTTTTCGAAATGAGTGAAAATATTTTCACCAATAACCACCCCATCGTCAACAAGGATACCAATAATGAGTATCATGCCAAACAAGCTGATGAAGTTTATAGTGATACCGGCAATATTAGCAACTATAAACATACCTAAAAATGAAGCCGGAATACCCCAGGCTACCCATAGCGAAAGTCGTATATCGAGCAGTAATGATAGTAAAACAACTACCAGAACAATACCCAGAATTCCATTGTTCAACAGAATAGATAACTGCCCTGAAATAAGGTCAAAGAAATCCATCTTAACCGACAAAGCATAATCGTCATGAGTTTCGTTAAACTCCTCGATATAATTGTTCAAATATTTAGAAATTTGCTTGAGATCTTCTGTAACCAGTTTTTGAACCAGAATGGTAACCGATGGCTTTTTTTCGATATACCCGTTTGAAGGGTCTTCCGGAACCTGAAGATTGATTGTTGCAACATCACCTATTTTAATCATGTTGCCGTTAATATCTGCCTTAACAACAATATTTTTGAGCTTTTCAGTATCGATTGTTTTGTTTCGGCTTATTACCTTAATCTGTTCCCGCGGATTTCGGATTGTTCCACCGGAAACATCAATATTATTTGCCGCAACAGCACTTCTGATTTCCGAAAAAGTCAGATTGTAACGGCGCATCTGGGTTTCGTTTAATTCAATTGCAAGTTCCAGGTTACGGGGAACACCATATATATAGACCTGCGATATTAATCCTGAACCCAGAAAGTCATCTTCAATTTGATTGGCCATTTCATTCAAATCAAGTACACTGCCAGTCTTGGCTGTAAGACCAATAAACATGGCCATATCTCTTGCTCTGCCTTTTGCAACTATTGGCCTTTCGGCACTGGCAGGAAAATTCGATATTCCGTCTACCGCGTTTTTAATATCAGACAGGAGAAGGTCCATGTCGTAACCGTTATATGCCGTAATAGAAATTGATGCAGATCCCTCGCTTGATGTTGAAGTGAATTCTTTAATACCGGGGACACCACGTATGCTGTTTTCGACCAAAGCAGTAATACCTTCGTCCATTTCTTTGGGTGTTGCCCCAGGATAGGCAACCGATACCGAAATATTTTTGGATTCAACCAGCGGATAGGTAGCAATACGCATATTTTTAAATGAAATAAAACCCAACAGCAGTAAAACCACTATTACCATGGTACCGTAAAACGGGTATTTCACAAATAGCGACAGTATTTTCTTCATTGTTCTTTTTTTAAATCAACTATACTCTGAACTTACTGATTAGACTTATTATTAGTGAAATTTCCTGTTGCCTCATAAGTCAATCAGAATCAATAAATAATGAAATTCATTAATTTTACCTGGCGAGATAATCGGCAGTTGAATCAACACTAGCCAAGGACTCTGTGATGATAGTCATTTCAGGATCAAAACCGTTTATAATATAAGAATCATCAAGTCTGCGTAAAACTTTAACTGGTGTCTTTACAAGTTCTTTTTCCTCTAAAATATACACAAAATTATCATTAACAACTGCCTCACGTGGAATAGAATAACCACATAATTCCCCTCCTCTAAAAGTAACATCGACATATTCGCCGTATAAAAACCCGGCTTTTTGAGCAGCCTCATAAATTATGTAAACATTTACCATTTGGCTCGATTCATCTACAAATTCAGAGATTCTTGAAACAGTTGCTGTTTTTATATCGCCATTCGTATTAGTAATGGAAACTTTATCGCCGTTTTTAATCCAGTTTAAATCGGAAGGAAAAACAGGAACTGTTACTTCCAGTTTATCGGAACGAATGATGGTTGCTAATTCAGAACCCGGACTGGCTATGGCACCAATTTCTTTATTTACTTTGATGAAACTTCCATTAAAAGGAGCTTTAATAGTATATCGCAGCAGATTTATTTCCTGCTGTTGAAGACTGTAATAACCCGTCAGCACATTATTGGCAGCTAAAAAAACTTTTTCTTTGCTCGACGCTATTTCAGGTAAAGCAGGTAGTGGTTTTTCTATATCGATACTATTAAAAAAAGTACTCCATTTTTCATATTCTTCGTTGTAATCTACTTTTAAATCGGGTAATATTTTTGATATTGTTTGCAACAGCGTACTTTTTCCTGATTTAATTGATGCCTCAGCCTCGCTACTGTAGATTTTTACAAGGATATCGCCTTTCGAGAAATTTTCGCCAGCTTTGAAGCGTACATCACCCTGCATTATTTTGCCTTGAACTTCGGCTGCTAAAGAAATATGATCGTATGCCGTTATGCGCCCGCGATATGTCATATCTGATTTTAACTTTGTAAACTCTGCTTTTTCGGCTTTTACAAATATTGTATTTCGCTTGAGATTGTTTTTCTGAGGAACAGGTTTACTCTTAATAAGAAGAACTGATAATGCAATTGCTCCGCCTACAATCAAAGTACTCACAAGCCCATAAAGCAACTTTCTTTTCATAATATATTTTTTATTGAATTTATTTCAAATACAAATATGGCAGGCCTTTTCTACCGGTTAAAATAAAACGAACTAAATTGAGGTAACCATTAACATAATTTCGTCTATACAATATGAAAGCAATTTTGTTTGTTTATTAGCAAAATTACTCGATTCGTTCATTTATGTATCTAATTGGGTTAAAAAAATTTAGTTTCTAAAGATTTCTAAGATAAATTTGTGTTAATACTAAGCTATAAAAATGAAGTATAATGATTTTTTGGTGTTAAGCCCGATTAATCTCTCCACTTAGATTTATAAATAGGCTTAAATTGTACAATTGTTTTTCTGAAGTCACATTCTCATACCAATTAATAAATATTGGCAAATTGTTAAAAAAAGGGAACAAAATAAAAAGTGAAACACTATAAACTTAAAGTTAATATTGAAAACTTTAACGACAAGGAAATTACATGCCTTGTAGAGAATAATCTGGAGATAGCAAGAATACTATATTCACAGCAAACGCAGGAAATTTTTTTTCAGGAAGACAATATTTTAGCTGAAACTATCAGGAATTATCAATTTCAGTTTGTAAAGATTTTGCGCTCTGCAGCAAAAGGTGTTTTATGCCCCGGTCAGGTAATAAATTGTGTGCTTATTGAAAATTTCAACTTTCTTAACGAAGTCGATTACAACAAATACATCCGGATTGACACACGAAACAATAAGCTTGAAATAAAAAGTTATGAAAACAGCATGACTGGATGCTACAGGCTTTTTACTGATGGCTCGTATGCCATAGAGCAAGGGTATTCGGGCTACGGAGGAATAATTGAAAACACAGAAGGTGAGCAGGAAGTATTTTGCCAATCTTTTAAAAAAGGAGCAAGTAATCTTATGGAACTAATGGCAGTAATTGAAGGATTGCAGCACCTTAGCGCCGTTGCTAAAATTCAGATAAACACTGATAGCCGATTTGTAATTCGAGGTATGGCTCAATGGGTGCACTTCTGGAAGTTGAACAACTGGCAAACAGCCTATGGTTCTCAGGTAAAATATACTCAACATTGGAAACAGCTTGATCGTCTTTTTCAGAATAAACTCGTAGAATTAAAATGGATAAAGGGGCATTCGGGGCATACAGAACAGGACTTCTGCCATCGGCTTGCAAGAAAATCGGCAAAGATTTAAGTATTTAAATTTTTTGAAAACCCCTCTGGTACCCGAATTATTTTATCGAATTCCTTCAAACTAATGCCCATCCAGTTAAGAGCTGCTTCCAGTGTACTGAATAGATCAACCTCGTTGGGCATATCTTTAGGAACATTCTTCATAAATGTAGTAAATACAACCTGGTTTGGCTTATTGGTAAGTTGTGGTGCATGGCACCAGCCGCACAAGCCCTGATGAGACTATCGTTTTTCTAAGAATATAAACTTTGTTTGACTTTTCCTTGTTTTGATTTATTTTATAATTACCTTTGACGTTAGTAACGTAAATTGATAGCATGATTATCTCATTCGGATCAAAGGACACTGAAAAAATTTGGAAAGGAGAAATAGTTAAAAAATTGCCTCTTGAGGTTCAAAAGGTTGGTAGACGAAAACTTAGAATGTTAAACAGTTCTGTAGATATTGCTGATTTGAGGATTCCACCTTCGAATCGACTTGAGAAATTAAAAGGGACAGATTTTTATAGCATCCGGATTAATGACCAGTGGCGCATTATTTTTAGATGGGATAATGGACATGCAAGTGATGTTGAGATTTTGGATTATCATAAATAAAACTGATTTGAGATGGAAAGATTAGAAAACATACACCCAGGAGAGATTTTGTTAGAGGAATTTTTGAATCCAATGGATATATCAGCCTACAGATTGTCAAAAGATACAGAAATACCTCAGACTAGGATTTCGCAGATAATAAAAGGTAAACGCAGAATAACTGCTGATACTGCCTTAAGATTGAGTTCATATTTTGGTAATTCAGCTAAGTTTTGGCTCGGATTACAAGATGATTATGACATTGAGGAGGAGAAAGAAAGCCGTAAGGATATACTCCACAAGATAAGTGAAAAGCGTAAAGCGAGGATTGCCACGTCACCACAACAGCCAATATAAGTAAGCTGGGGGAAGTGGTTTGCGATAAGTTTTTCTTTTAATTAAGGTTATAGCAATCTGATAGGTTTGATGTATTAAAAATCCAGCCTCCTCATATTGGCGTACCACCGATATGCGGTTTTATGTTTCTTTTGCCAACGTTGGTCTTCAACCATGTACCCAAATATCTTATCAGCTTGTTCCACAGATAGCTCAAACTCCGTATTTCTTACATCTGAAAGGTAGCTATACTCAAAACTCCATTCGGGATCTTTTGATTGCTCAAGTTTTGACTATATTATTTTATCGAATGTAACACTACCCAAGCAGCAATCAAAGGAATTTCATTATTCTTCCCTTAATTTTTTGATAAAAATGGTACTTACCCAAAAGATATCTCCCGCACTTGAATAGAAAAAATACTTCCCGTCTTTACTTACAAATGGACAAAACTCATGCCCTTCTGTATTTATTTTATCCCCCGCATTTTGTGCTTTAGTCCAGTTGCCCTCTTCATCCCTGAAGCTGATATATAAATCCCCTTCTCCATAACCACCCGGTCGGGAAGAACAAAAAATAATATAAGACTCGTCGGGAGCAATAAAAGCATCACATTCGAAATATTTTGAATTGATCTCCTCTCCCAACCTCATTGGTTTCTGGTATTTTCCTTTTTCAATTGCTGAATAATAAATATCAAAATTCCATTTATCTTCTTCGGTTATTGTATGTATATTAGAGGCAAAGTAAAGCTTTCCTGAGTTTGAAATTGAAGGATAGAATTCATCCTTTTCAGAATTTACGCGGGGTCCAAGATTCTCAGGTTTAGTCCAACCGGTTTCTGTTTTAGAAATATACCACAAGTTACTGTCTTTTGCTTTTCCCGTGTCAGTGCAAGGTCTGTTCGACATGAAGTAAAGCTTTTGCTCATCTAAAGAAATAAAAGGATCGTTGTAGCTGAAATTCGAATCTAAATCTAATCTTCCAGGTTTTGTCCATTTATCGTGGATAAACTCAGTACAGCGAATTTCTGCATCCCAGTTTTCGTTTAATCGTACAGCATAATAAATTTTGTTCGCTGCCCGGTTTATGGATATACCAAATTCATACTCGTTTTCGGTAGAAATGATTCCAGGGGCAAATTTTTGAGAAACTACAGCCGGTGGCTGCAAACCCAGGTATGTTGATGTGTTAACTTTCTTTTTAGAACATGCAACTATTGTAGATGCCAGGTAGATTAAGATTAGAATATTTTTCATGTTTTGCTAAATATATAAGACGGTAAAAATATAAATACCTTGAAATGAGATTCAAGACATTTTAAAGACATATTTGGGTAACTTTCTACTTATTCTATTTATCCACTGCGATTCCTACTATCTGTGTGTACATAATCTTCTCTTGTTCTTGTAATCCCAAAAGTTTATGAAGATTTTCCCTGTCGATTAATCCAAGAACTACAGTACTCAGGTTTGCTGCAGTACAATAGAGATAAACATTCTGACTTACAAAACCTACATCGGTGGCTGATGAAACCCATTTTTGCTCCCTGGTCTTATGAATAAATTCACTTAACAGAGAAAAGTCAGAAATATAGATTAATCCCACTGGTGCAGATTTCATCATCTTTTGAGTACCAATATGCATTCTGATATCTTTGGAAAGGATTTTTACAAGTTGATGTTGAGCCTCATCATAACGATATACTCCTGTATTTAATGCAATACAAACTTTTATTTCCTGCGAATTACAGACCGATGGGGCTGTTCTCCTGCTTTTACTTTTTTTACTCTCCGGTTGTGTTACACCACAAGCAGCCCATAATAAGTTGGATATTTGTTGTTCGGAAAGATTCGTGTTTTTCCATTTTCTTTTTGTTCTTCTCAGTTCCAGGGCTTTCATTAAGGGGAATTGGAAGTCTGTTTGGGGAGCTGGCAGTTTGATAATCTTTGTCATAATGCTCATAAGTCATTGGGGTTTTGACAAAGTTGATTCAGTATAAAATATTTATTAACCTGGAAAGGTAAAAAATTTAATTTTTTCCTGAGTATATAAGGCCTCATCCAAAGAGCTACTACCATTAAATTTACTTTGTTGTATTTAAAGGGTAGGAGATTTCCGCTTTTAAGGGATATCGGTTTAGTAGCGTTTGGCAGAGTGATAACACAGGAGATCTCAGATATTTTCTTCGCTACACTTCGAAAATTCTGAAATGACGTTGTGGAGATAAGTGGTTATGCGATTGTATTATTCTCCTACCAACAACTGCAAATTAATCTTGGTGCAAAAATCTTTAATTTCATTTACAGTATTTTTATCGGGTAGCGATAAATTGCCATAATCTGAACCCCAGCATCTCTCAAGCCATGCTTCTCCAACCCATGATATTTGCTCATTTTTCGGGAATCGTTCCAAGAGAAGTTTTAGCGAATCTTTTCCATGAACCATGTACATATTCATGGTTACTTCCTCATAAGATTTTAGGCGATTGGTACCGATAACAATTGAATAATTCCAATCATTACCATTGGGCCAGCTGTATAGTTCCCAACCCTTCATAGAAGACTCAAAATAAATTGTATCAAAACTTAATTGATGGACCGGAGTATAATCTTCCACCGTCTTTTCTGAACAACTTAAAAAAAAGGTTGAAGTAAACATTACAGAGACTAAGAATAAGACATGCAGATTTTTCATGATTTTGGGTTATAACTTTTGCTCTATTGATGCTAAAAAAGCTACTATGGTTGCGTTGAAAAAATAAAAAGACTATCAAACTTTCGATTATTAATCCATTAATCCTTTTCCGTTTAGAATTTTAGGAACATATTTCTCAATTCTTGATTCCCTTGTTTTTGATTGTTTGGCCTGAGAGAAATACAGAATGTATCCTCGTTGCCTGCCTGGAGTCAATGCCTCGAAAGCAGTTTTTAAAGCAGGAATCTCCTTAAACTTATTCATAAGTTCCTCCGGAGCAGGTTCCATTTCCTTTTTAGTTTCAACTTTCAGACCTGTCTTTTCCACTTCAATGGCTTCGAAAATATACGCTTTAAGAATGGATTCCAGCTTAAGAACTTTTTTTACATCTGTAAACTTAACAATATGAGCATCACGCGAATTATCCGTCTGTTTTTCCAGTATTTTTTCAGTATCACTTAGAAGCGAACCTTTAAAAAAATTAATTGAAACAAAATTCTTGAAGGCACTTAGGATGAGAATGTTCTTGTTATTATAAGTATAACAGGGCATGCCCCATTTCGATTCTTCGGTTAGTCCGCATTCAAGAACAATCCTTCTGAGTTCAATAAGTTCGTTATGCCATGTATGTACCTTGCACTGGGGAGTGCTAAAGAATTTGCATCGACCGCAGCCTTCGGTAAGATATGTTTCTACATCGGTGGTCATTCTTGCCATATTCAATTGTGTTTTTGATTATTTAAATGCCAATTGAATTATTAACAATTATGATTTCTGTTTGGTTCGGTAGTTATATTACCTGAATAATTCGCCCGTTGTTTAGACTGAACTGCAATTAATCGAGAATAAAACGCATGTTCTTTTTAACCTCAATAACATTCTCTGTATTGGTAAGCATTTCAAGCAGTTTAAAAGATACATCTGTTGCTGTAGCAGGTCCTGTTGAAGTAATAATATTCTTATCGACCACCAATTGTTTATCCTGAACAATGGCTCCAAACTCTGCTAACTGTTGTCTTCTAAAACCCTCACTCAAATCCCAGGTTGTAGCCTTTCTGCCTTTTAACACACCTGATTTTCCAACAGGCAATGCTGCAACACATACCGCAGCAATTGGTTTTTCCTTTGCATCAAATTGTCTTATGAGATTCAAAAACCGTTCATTGTAAGCATCTTCGTAGAAGCCTCTTTCACCAAATCCCCCGGGAATAGCCAAAGCATCAAAATCGTTAACATTAACCTGTTCGAAAGGCATTTCCGGGGTTACAATAAGATTCCAACAGCAATGAATTGTTGATCGCAGACCTGTTGTTACCATACCAACCGGAGCAAACCCCGGCAAGCAACTCCATCCAAATATATCGGTAAATACGCTGGCTTCGTAGGCTTCAAAACCCTGGCCTAAAAATAAAAGAACTTTCTTAGACATAACAGATTCAAAAATAAGATATAAGTTAAGTGATAATAAAACAGCAACTATAATACTCTGATTTGATATTAAAAGTTTTTTTTAAAAGAATTAATTACCAGAAACAATGAATTATTCATTGGTAAAATCAGTTAACCAGTTTATCGCTGCTATTTCGGTACTAAACAGCTTTACTATATAACCAACTTTTTCAAATGCCTGCATTTGCATTAGAACTGAAAGGGCTGTATCTTTTGGATTATTTAATATTGCTGCTTCTTTCTTGCCATCCAAAATATGCTTTATCGATACCAGAAAATCCAACATTCTGTCTTCCTCCTTTGGGATAATATCAAAGTTTGATTTTCTATAGTCAGAAAAGAGGTTATATTTTAACTCTGTAAATTCTTTCAAAGTCAGCAAATGATGCCATACATTACTGAGATCTTCTTTAACAATGATGCCATAATATGTATTTCTCACAATTTTTATCGAATGATCTATTTCTATTGTAAAGGGCATATTCCAGAATTATTTACCGCCAAGTTATCAATTTAAATTAAATAAATTTATTCAATACTTTAAAACTCCTTTTGGAGAACTTAATTTTGGTTCGTTCAATGATAAAATAGGGGCTTGCTGACTGGCTTTACAGAAAAAGAGAACTAACCAATAAAAGAATTTAACCGAACTGGATGCAGAATATATAGAAAAGCCATCTTGAAACGATTGATACTTCAATACATAAATTTAAGGGGGACGAATTGCATCCCGAATGTTTTAGGGATCTCACCGGCAGTATTTCTTCCTATTTACTGTTGCAATAAAAAAACAAAGAGAAATAATGAACATGATTAATAAAAAATTGTTATGTAAATAACAATAGGCAAAATAATTTGAAGCATGAGTGGCGTAACAAAAAAACAATCAACAACTAAAAATACGTTCAAGCTGGCAGTGTTTAGTTCAAAAAAATGGGTTTCCAGCTCTTTTAATGAGGTAAATGACCGTTACAATTTTGAAATCAGCTATTTTGAACCCCAATTAAATAATAAAACAGCTCCCCTAACGAAAGGGTTTGATGCAGTTTGTATTTTTGTAAATGATAATGTTGATAGCGAAGTTATTGATGAACTTAAGGCAAATGGAGTAAAACTCATCGCTTTACGTTGTGCCGGTTTTAATAATGTTGATATTGCAAGGGCAAAGGAAGTCGGGATTGGAGTAGTTCGTGTCCCTGCCTATTCGCCTTATGCGGTTGCAGAACATACACTGGGCCTGATTTTGGCTTTAAACCGAAAACTACACAGAGCCTATTCACGAGTTCGCGATGGTAATTTTGCCTTAGATGGTTTGCTCGGATTTGATATCCACAATAAAACCATTGGAATAATAGGAACCGGTAAAATTGGTGAGATTTTTATTAATCTGCTGCAAGGCTTTGAGTGCCGGATTCTTGCATATGATAAATTTCCGAATAAAGAACTGGAAGCTAAAGGTATTAAGTATGTTGACCTGCAAACCATTTATAGCCAATGCGATATTATTTCTTTGCATTGCCCCTTAACATACGAAACCTACCATTTAATTAACGACTATGCCATTCGATCAATGAAAGAGAATGTAATGATTGTAAACACAAGTCGTGGAAAACTCATCGATACTTCAGCAGTAATTGAGGGACTTAAAACCGGTAAGGTTGGGTATCTTGGACTGGATGTATATGAGGAGGAAGAAGCACTATTCTTCGAAGATTTTACTGAAAAGGTTATTCAGGATGACCAGTTTGTGCGTCTGCAAACCTTTCCGAATGTACTTATAACTTCTCACCAGGCCTTTTTTACAAAAGAAGCAGTTCATAATATTTCCGAAACAACCTTTACAAATATAAAAGCGTATTTGAAAACAGGAGAATCAGAAAATCTTGTTCTACCGGTAAAAACAGAATAATCTAAAATTTGTGCTTAACCATAAAATTTGAAATAGATCACTTCTCCAATTTTATCTTATAAATTACCTGTACACCGCCAAAATTTTTCCAGGCATTTTTAATATCTCTATCGAAGTTATATATTATCGTTTCCCAATAAATTTCTGATTATATATTGGTTTGGGCTTGATTTTAGCATTCTTTAAAAGATATAATCAACACTAAATAATCTCGGCTAACCACTAAGCTAAACTATAAAAACATTGCGAGATGGGTTACTGTAACCTTTATCTTTTCCCCTATTTTTTAAAATTCTTCCTACCTTCTCCTGAGCATCCCAAAAGCACACATATAGCCACTAAAAATGGCCCCTGAAAAACCACCACCAATTTTTGTCCATGCCGAGGCAAAATGCAGGTTTTCTAGGGTTTCAATCTTTGGTTTCATGAAATACTCAGGTGTTTGGGCGAAGCCATAAACAGCACTCTGTGGGGTGAGAATATACCTGCCAACAGTTAATGAAGTACCTACTTCGTAATACTCAATTTGATCACTTAGTCCCGGAATTAATTTATCAAGTTTCCCGATAAATATCTGTGCAACTTCTTCCTTTTTATTCTTGTATTCTTCCGTACTAAGGTTTTCCCAATCTTCTGGATAATCGATACAGCACACAGACCCAACACTTTTCCCTTCAGGAGCTAAGGCTGAATCTACCTGACTGTAATCTACAAATGTAAAACTACGTTTTTCAAAACTCCCTTTGTTATTGCCAAGAATATCGGTTTGTGTTTTTACACTCTCATCGTATAGAAAATACGAATAATATTTGCTGCCTATTTCTTTTAATGGCTTCTTAAACCCCAGGTATAAAGTTAACAGAGATGCTCCAATTCTGGTGTTGTTAAATTGCTTTGACAACAGGTTGCCATATTCTTCAGGAAGCATGGACGCAACTCCGGGAAGAGAATTATTAGCAATAACATCATCGGCATAATCCTCAATGATATCATCGGGAGTTGAATTTTTATAATACCTCACTCCTGCTGCTTTATTATCCTTTACAAGAATTTCTTTTGCCATGTGTTTCAGAAGTACCTTACCGCCATTCTTTTCAATAAAGCTGGCAAGGTAATCCGATAGTTTCTGGGAACCAGCTTTTATAAAATTACCTCCTCCCCTGAAATAACTCCCCTGTGCAACGGCATAATAACTTAGCGAAAGAGTATATGGATCATCGTGAAAATAACCCAGGTTACCCAGCAGTACAAGTTTTAGAGTATCGTTATTTATGATTGAATCGAGGTATTCGCCTACGCTTAGTTCAACATGATCATCGGGTAGTCTACGCATGGGTTTTTCAGCCAATTTTGCAAAATAGGTTTTGATACCCTCCTCTTCAGCGGGAAAATCTGCTATCAGATCTGCCATAGCTTTTTCAGGATTATGAGGCATGGTGAACTGATAATCGCCCTGAATAAAACGGTAAAATTCCGGCAGTTTCAAAAACTCCACTTCATCGAAAACTCCCAGATCATTAAAGACTTTGGTTTTCATATCTGCTGCATCCAAACCATCCATTTCGTGCAGACCTACCTCCATGGTGAAAACTTTACGCTTAAACGTGGTTGCGCAGCCACCAGGCTTGTCGTGTTGTTCAATTACCAATACTTTTTTGCCTTCTTTTGCAAGTTTTGCTCCGGCAGTTAAACCACCAAGACCTGCTCCAATAATTATTGTGTCGTATTTCATAGGTTTTTTGTGTTTTTACTAATTGTCATTCCCAACTTGATTGGGAATCTCCCAAGTAAATGATAGCAGGAGATTCACGTTTTCAGGGGAATGACGTTGTTTTTGGTTCTTTGAATAATTAACTCGTTATCGGGAACCGCTTAAATTCTTTATTCCTATCGAACAGGTAACGATATGTTATATAATGTTTTGCCGGAACACTACCCACTGCAATGAAAATTTTTCTCATTTTCGGATTGAAATCTCCAACCCATGAAAATTCAATCTCTTTATACTCTGGCATTTCCTTCATTACTTCGTTTATATGGTATATAAATGCCGATTCAATTCCCAGGTTTTGAAATTTAGGAATAACCCCCATTAAAACTCCACGGGCACGAGTCATGGTCTTTTTCCTTTTTAAATTCAAAAAACGAATAAGATTAATAAAATGAAGTTTTCCATTCAGGTGCTTAAAAATCTGATTTACATCGGGATACATCAGGTAAATCGCAACAGGTTTTTCCTCAAAATAAGCCAGCCATACAAATTCTTCTTTCAGAATAACTTTTGCTTTTTTAAGTGTTTTCTTAATGTATTCGGGCTTAAGGGGTTTAAAATCTTCTTTAAAAGATTCCCAGGCCTCATTGTAAACATCGCAAAAATCCTGTACAAATTTATCTTCATCTTTCCAGGTAAAATGTTTGAATTCATACCCCGGCTTTTTGGCAACCCAACTGGCAATTTTCAGAAAACGCTCATCTATGGGCTTTGAAATATCAAGGTGGAATCCTTCCTGCTTGAAATAAGTTTTAAAACCATAGTCTTCAAAGAACTTTTGGTAATAAGGTTGGTTATAGGCTACTTCGTAAGAGGGATGTGTAAACCCATCAACCAGCAGTCCCCAGTATTTATCGGTTTCACCAAAATTAATTGGCCCGTCCATGGCTTCCATTTTTCGCTCTTCCAGCCAGCATTTAGCTGTATCAAACAATTTAAAAGCTGCCTTTTCATCATCGATACATTCAAAAAAACCAACACCACCGGTGGGTTGATCCTCAGCACCCTGTTTATCGTAATTAATAAAAGCTGCAATTCGGCCAATAAGATTTCCCTTGTTATCTTTTAGAATCCAACGACTGGCTTCGCCATGCAAGTAAAAAACATTGCTTTGGGGATCAAAAATTGAGTTTATATCTTTATCGGGTGGACATACCCAAACCTTATCGTTTTTATAGATTTCGCGGGCAACATTGAGAAATCTGGTTTTATCTGTCTTGCTCTTAACTTCTGAAATTTGCATGTTTTGAATTAGGCTTGTAATTGAATTTATATTGCTTGCTTTGCATATATCTGATCGATTAAATCCTGATATTTCTCCGTGATAAATCTTCTGCGTAATTTCAAGGTTGGCGAAAGTTCACCTGAGTTAGGTGACCACTCATCGGATACTAGTCTGAACCTGAGTATTCGTTCAGGCTTGGCAAGGTTTTTATTACACTGCTTTATGTCCTCCTGAATTAAGGTATATATTTCAGGTTTTTGAATAATCTCTTCTTTCGAGGTATATTTCAGATTATTCTGAGCACACCATTCTTTTATGTATGCAATGTTAGGCGAGATTATAGCACTCGCGAATTTCTCACACTCACCGACTACCATAACCTGATCGACACAGAGAGATTCCTTTATCTTATTCTCGATAATTTGTGGAGCGATGAATTTACCGGATGAAAGTTTGAAAATTTCTTTCTTACGGTCGGTAATCACCAGAAACTTTCCCTCATCGAGGTAGCCAACATCGCCCGTATGAAACCAGCCTTCCTCATCAAAAACCTGTTTGGTCAGCTCTTCGTTTTTATAATACCCAAGCATAACATTATGCCCCCGGCAAAGTATCTCGCCATCGTCGGCAATCTTAAGCTCAACGCCATCAATAAGGGCTCCGACAGACCCTAATTTTAAATCGGGTTCTTCCTGCCGGTTAATGGTTATTATTGGCGAAGTTTCGGTAAGCCCATACATATTCAATACCTTTATGCCACTTGCCCAGAACACCCTTTCGAGTCGTGGTTGTAATGCAGCGCCACCGCACCCTACAAGCCGTATATTGTTTCCTAATGCTTCACGCCATTTAGAAAATATTAATCTATCAGCCAGCTTCAGACGTTTTTTGTACCACCAGCTGCTCTGACTGTTCTGTTTATATTTTAGTCCAAGTTTTACAGCCCAAAAGAAGATGAACTTCTTCATCCCCTTTAGCTTCTTCCCCTTTGCTATTACATTATCAAAAACTTTCTCCAGTATACGAGGTACAGCATCAAAGCCATTGGGTGCAAGCTCTTTCATGTTCGCCGCAATAGTTCCCATATTTTCGGCGTAATACAAACTGCTACCCGAGTATTGAGTCTGGTAATTTCCCATTCTGCCACCAACATGGCAAAGTGGTAAAATGCTAAGGTATTTATCGTCAGGTCCAAGCTTAAAAACCTGAGTTGCAGCCAGAAAATTTTGCACAAGGTTTTTGTGTGAAAGCATTACGCCTTTTGATTCTCCTGTTGTTCCCGAGGTGTATATCAGCGTAGCAAAGTCAGCTTCAACGATGCTTTTTTTGGTGGCCTCCAATTCTTCTTTATAATAAACAGCTCCCTGCTCACCGGCCTTCACAATCTCTTCCAGATTTTTTACGTTTTCAATCTCATCAAAAGAATATACCAGCTTATCGGCATGTTCCTGTCCAATAGCTTCCCTTACCAAATTGTATAGACATAAGTCGGAAACAAAAACAAGCTTTGCTTCGCAATGCTCAAGTATATATTGGTAATCTTCTGATGAAAGTGAGGTAAATAACGGAACATGCACAGCACCGGCCATTAAAATGGCCATATCAACAAAATTCCATTCGGGCCGATTGGAGGAAATTGTAGCAATCTTGTCTCCCTTATTAATGCCTAATGATAAAAGTCCGTAGCTGATTTTGTGGGATATATCGATATAATCTTTGGCTGAATAGTTGATCCATTTTCCATTTCTTTTTACTCCAAAAACATCCGTTTTATCAGCAAAATTATTCTCGTACCTGTCCAGCAAGTCGAAGACTCGTGTAACGCTCATAGGGCTTCGATTTAGTTTAGTATTAATAGCTACTCAATAGGATTTAGCTACAGCAATATACTAAATAAAAAATTATGAGCAATATCTTAGTGATTACTAAGCTGCGATGATTATTAAAAAAATAAAAAAAGGGCTTGCGCCCCTTTTTTGTTTTATTTCTTCAAAATCTTTTTCAAGACCGTATCTTTATCCAGTTTCCTGGTACAGAAGAACCAGTCTTTACATTCATCAACATTACTGTCTTTACCTTCCATGCGATCTTTGGCAGCATTACATGAACCTGCGGGAGAGATAATAACATCATCGCCAGGACGCCAGTCGGCCGGAGTAGCAATACCAAATTCATCGGCAGTTTGAAGCGCAATTAAAGCGCGGTAAAGCTCATCAAAGTTTCTGCCCAAACTCAAAGGATAATAAATAATTGTTCGGATAATTCCTTTAGGATCTATAAAAAACACAGCTCTTACAGCTTTAGTATTACTTTCACCAGGTTGAATCATTCCATACTTCTTTGCAACATTCATGGTTATGTCTTCAATCAAAGGAAAATTAACCTCAACATTCTTCATTCCACGGTATTCTATTTTTTCTTTAATGGTTCGAAGCCAGGCAATATGACTATAAAGTCCATCAACAGAAAGTCCGACTAATTTACAATTTGCCTGTGCAAATTTATCTTCCATGCTGGCAAAGGTCATAAACTCCGATGTACATACCGGTGTAAAATCGGCAGGGTGACTAAAAAGAATTACCCAATCGCCTTTATAATCAACCGGGAAATTAATATCTCCCTGAGTTGTTACTGCTTTAAACGCTGGTGCCGGTTCGCCAATTCTTGGCATACTTACAACTTGTTGTTCTTGTGTTTGTTCCATTTTTATAAAATTTATTGTTTAACATTTATCAAAAGTTCCTCTTAACTGCAGAACTATATCTTCAATTTTGAAACCATCTATTTTTTTGTTTTTAAAATAGTTTCTCAACAAAGCATCCAGCTCATCATCAACATAATCCTCAATTAAATCGCATTCGGAGCAATACAAATGGTGGTGATTTTCGACTACCCCGTCGTAACGCATAATGTCCCTGTCGGTTTTTACCCGTTTAACAAGATTGTTTTCTATTAAAGTATCAAGAACATTATATACTGTTCCGGTTGCAATATTCGGGTGACTTACCCTGATATGCTCAATAATCTGTTCAGCTGTGGGATGATTATTCAGCGTATAAATTGCTTCTAAAATAGCTGTACGCTGAGGTGTTACTTTTAGCTTTTTTTCACCAAGTCTGGCAATTATTTCTTCACTGGTTACATTCATGAGAATTATTTCTATATAAGAATTATTCTTATTTGGGAGGTAAACAAAATTAACAAATGTTTTGTTCAATATCAACAAAAAAAAGAAAGTCTTGGTAATATAGTCAGCATTGACTAAATTTACTCAGTACTGACTAATAACAACATTCCGTTTATGAAAATTCCAATGTATATCTTAGGTATCTTAAAAAGATATGGCCCTCAACATGGCTACCAGATAAAAAAAATTTTTTCTGAACAGATATCTGATTTCACCCAAATAAAATTGCCTGTTATATATTATCACCTTGAAAAGATGAAGAGTAAAGGATTATTATCATCAACAATAGATTCAGACAAAGCAGAAAAAACCATATACTCAATTACAAATAAGGGTAAAAAGGAATTTATAGCTCACTTAGAAAGTACATGCAGTTTCAAATACAAACCAGAATTTCTGAACGATGCGGTATTCTTTTTTATGGACTCTTTAAATAAAAATAAAATTGGTGTTGATTTAGAGCAATATATTGAAAAACTTAAAAAAGACATCCAAACACTAAAAGAACATAAAAGCTTTACTGTCTGCCACTTATCTGGTGATGCAAAAAACATGTCTGAACATATTTTTAATCATCACGAATATCACTACAATGCAGAACTACAATGGGCAAAAGAGGTGTTATTTAAATTTCGATTAAACAAAACAAAAGAACCATGAAAGATGTATTAAAAATGACCTGGAAAGAGATTGAAGCCCTTCCTAAAGACAAAACGATTTTATTTTTGACATTTGCTCCAATAGAAGAGCATAGCCATCATCTGCCTTTAGGTGTTGATATTTTTCTTGGAGAGACATGGAAAAACATGGCTATTGATCTAATTTTTAAAAAAAATCCGGATTATCATTTATTGACCATGCCAGCAATTCCATTTGCCCAGGGGAGCATAAAAGGATTTCCAGGTTGTATCCATGTATCTCAAAGAACTGTTTATCGGGTGACTTATGAAATACTTAAAAAAATTGCATCCTGGGGATTAAAAAACATTGTAATAATAGCCTCGCACGGAGATCCCAAACATTTAATAGCTATTGAAGAGGCTTGTGATAAAATCAATAAAAAACATGGGCTTTGCGCAATCTCTCCTTTGGGAGCATTTTTCTCCTATGATGAATTAGGAATTGATTTGGATTTTCCGGAAAAAATGCAGGAAATGCTTAGTAATTATCCCAATGATTATCATGCCGGTTGGATTGAAACCTCAGCAATATTAGCCATTGATGAGAATATGGTAAAGAAAGATTTTCGCAAACTTCCTGATATAAAAGTTGAAGAAAAAGAATTGATTTTTCCTGATAAAGTCAGTAAAAAAATTGCTGGGTTTGGACATATCGGATTCCCCAGACTGGCAACAAAAGAGCTTGGTGAACTGATAAATACGAATTCGGCTGAATATATTTATAAAGCAACAATGGCCTTTGTAACAAGACAGGATTATAAAAAATATCAGCACCATTCACTTCACAAAATACCGTTTCTCAGAACGAATTTTATGAGAAATATATTAAGCGTATTTGGTTTAGTTGTTGGAATGATAATTATTTACATTTGGATTATACACAAATACCAACAGCTAAGATAGCACAATATAACACCTTGGTTATGGCATCTCTTTAAAGGTTTGCTTCTTTTTTATTTAATATGAAGAAATGCAATGAAAGCCCAGGTGCTATATTGTATAATCCGTAATTAAATGGAAAATGGATTACTTTTCTTTCTCAAATGGCCATGCCATTAAACCACCTTCAAGTAGCTTTACGTTTTTATATCCATGAGCTTTTAAACAAACTGCTGCTTCATAACCCCTCAGAGAGATTTTACAATAGCAAATAATTTCTTTGTTTTTATCCTGTGGCAGTTCATTCAGTCTTTTTCTTAACATTCCTACCGGAATTAAAGTTTCTCCAACTCCAAGTCGTGTTTGTTCAAACTCATCTGGTCCCCTTGCATCAAGCAGGAACATGTCATCACCCCTATCTAGTTTTTCCTTTAGCTCCATGGCAGAAAGACCATCAAATATTCCTCTCATTTTATTCTGAAGAATATGAGCAGAAGCTATGCTATGATCGATAGCCAAAGAAAATGGAGGTGCATAAGGCAAGTCTCCGTTAACCATATCGTCAACTGTTAAGTTACCTTTGATTGCTGTTGCCCATATAGCCAGCTGTTTGCTTACATCGCCCGGGCCTAAACATTGTGCTCCAAGAATTCTGCCGCTTGTTTTTTCGGCAATAAGTTTGGTAACCAGAAGTTTACCGTTCATAAAGCCGGGTTTATCGGGGCTTGCATTAATAACTTTCACATAATTGATACCCGCATCTATTGCTCTTGTTTCAGAAAGACCGGTAATTCCTATACCATAATCAAACAATTTACAGATACCTGTTTGAATGGTACCCGGAAATTTTGCTATATTACCTTTAATCACATTCTCTCCGGCAACACGACCTTCCAGGTTTGCTAAATCGCCATATGGTGCAAGAACACTCTTACCTGTAATCTGGTTTTTAATTTCACAGCAATCACCAACTGCATATACATCATTGTCGGAAGTTTGCTGATATTCGTCGACAACAATACCACCCAAAGCACCAATTTTAAGCCCTGCTTCCTGAGCAATTTTTACGTTTGGTCTTACACCAATTGCAACCACAGCCAATTCGCATGGAATCTCAGTTCCGTTTTGAAGTTTAACTCCTGTAAGTTTACCGTTTTCTCCGAAAAATTCAGCTACACCATTTTTGGTAATAACATTAGCCTTGGTCTTCAGATAGTTCTCGACGAGTTTAGCCATTTCCCAGTCAAGAAAAGTAAGCAGCTGGGGTAAAAGCTCAATCATTGTAAGTTCGATACCAGACAATTGCAGGGCTTCCAGGGTTTCTATACCGATAAGTCCACCCCCAATTACGACTGCTTTTTTAATTTTGCCTTCATCTCTGATTTTTCTTAGATAATCGGCATCCTGCATGCTTTGTAAAGTTGTTATACCGTCCAAATCGGTTCCGGGAATAGGTGGCATATTTGCTGTTGCACCTGTAGCTATTACAAGCTTATCGTATTCCTGAATTCCTTTTTCTCCGGTCGAAAGATCTGTGAATTCAACCTTTTTGTTCTGCCTGTCGATTTTCGTAATTTCTGTATTTACTCTAGCAACAATTCCTTTTGCATTCCAGTAAAACTTTGGGTCGCGAACCACCCCGGTAGGTGTACAAAGCAATTTGTTCCTGTCGTCAAAAAAGCCTCCGACAAAATAGGGAAACCCACATGATGCCATAGATAAATCCGGCGCTTTCTGGAACATTGTTATTTCGGCAAACTCATCCATACGACGGGCCTTAGCGGCCGCTTTTGGTCCTGCAGCCGAACCTCCGATTACAATTATTTTCTTACTCATAGTTACATTGTTTTATTTAATTACATTTCCTTTGATTTTTAATACAACAGGGTATTTTGAACCGTTGGAATAAACTATAATGCTTTTATTAAAACTTCCGGGTTTGGATGTATCGTATTTTACCGCAATGGAAGACTTTTTCCCGGGAGGTATTGGTTCTTTTGGCCATTTTGCCACCGTACAACCACAGGAAGACTTAACATTAGTCAGCACTAAATCGGATTTTCCCTCATTAACGAAAACAAATTCGCTGTATCCATCACCGTTAAATTCTAACTGACCATAATTGAAAGTAGTCTCTTTGAACTTAATTTTCGCAATCTTCTCAACACTGTCAGGCGCTTCCTGAGCAGAAGTAGTGCAAACAATTATTAGTAAACCAAAAAGACTAATCCATTTTCTGTTTTTTGTTGCCATTACATATGACTTTAAATATAAGCTATGAACAATGCTTAAATCATTCACTATAAAAACCTATTATCGGAAAGCAACTTGTTACCCGATAAATCGGAGTTCTTATCCAGCCATCCTGACCGGGTATCAAAACGATTGTCGAATATTCCAAAGAAGGGCTTAATGTCAATAAGCGGAGTCTCGTTAAGCATATCTGTACTTGCGATATATAAAATATTGTTCTCGATGTTTAATAATTCAACTGTTGATATACCAATAGCATTGGGGCGTTTTGGAGAACGGGTGGCAAAGATACCATGCTCCTCATCGTCCATAAATGGTTTTACTTTCAGGTTGTATCCGTTAATCTCGTGAAAATGATACAACAAGGTTATGTGTGAAAATTCCTCGAGGTCCTCCAGACCTTTTGCATATTCGGGGAAAATTTCGATATGCCCTTTTACACCCTCAGCTGCAACTGGTTGTATAGGCATACCTTTAATTTTCTTAAAAGGGGTGTAAATAGTACCTATTGTTTCAATAATTATTTTCCTTCTGGCCATTTGAATATTATTTAAAATTCAAGAATCATCCCCGTTTTTAATGCTGAAATATTGAAAACAGCCGAAAAAGCAGTTAATGCTTCCAGCTCGGTACAATGAGAGGGATAAAGGTTTTTGACATTAAGGTTTTTGAAATACTGTATGGTTTGTTGTGTCTGCTTATTGTTATACTTAAGATGAAATCCACCAATTACTGCTTTCACTGATTTAAGTCCGGTAACTTTCATTGCATAGTCGACTATATTGCAAATTCCTGAATGTGAGCAACCTGTAATAACTATTAGTTCGTTGTTTTCAACTACTGCAATAGCCGAGTCGTCAAAAACAAAATCGGGATTACCGTCTTCATCAATAAAGGTGGTTGTTTGCGCTTCAAAATCATTGATGCGGGGAATTTCTCCAAGAAAAATCAGGTTGTTTGCTATTTTATATGAATTTTGAGTTGTTAATAGTTCAAAATACTCCTCAATTTCTTCTCTTGATAAATATAAACCGATAGGAGTTTGATTGTGCTTTCGAAACCGATTCATAAAAACTCCCGGATGCGTAATAAGTGTTTTATTTCTCAGGTATTGAAGCCCATTGCCATGATCCCAGTGACCGTGACTTAGAATAACAATATCTATATCTTTCTGAATATCGAAGCCAAGTTTAGATGCATTCTTAAGAAAAACATCGCTTGAACCGGTATCAAACAAAATTCTATCTCCCCCCGACTCAATCAGATAGGATAATCCGTGTTCGGCTAAAAACCCTGCACCAGCCTGATTCTCTGTAAGTATTGTTAATTTCATTTTGGTTTTTTTTAAACTATAAAACCGCTTATTTTAGAGCATTCAATGCGTGTTTCTCATGTATGTTTTGTGCCAGTTTTTCAAATGCTTCAACAATAATATTACTCGTGGAGGCAAAAACTGTCTGTCCTGTATCGCCTAAATTACATACATCGCTTACCAAAGGAATCTGAGCCAGTAATTCGGTATTAGTTTCTTTCGCTAAGCTTTCACCTCCACCAATTCCGAATAAATAATATTTTTCATCGGGGTGTTTCTCAGGCGTAAACCAAGACATATTTTCTACTACTCCCAATACTTCAATATCAATACCTTCTTTTTGAAACATGTTCGCTGCCCTTCTTCCATCGGCAGTAGCCATTTTCTGAGGTGTGATTACAATTATAGCCTTTGATTTTGGTAACTTCTGAGCCAGTGTTATAGAAATATCACCTGTTCCCGGGGGCAGATCAACAACCAGATAATCTAAATCGCCCCAATCAGTATCTTCAATAAGTTGGGTTAATGCTTTCGAAACCATTGGCCCACGCCAGATTACAGCATCTTGTTTGCTCATCAGAAATCCTAAGGACATCACTTTCACACCAAAGTTTATGAGCGGAAACATGATATCTTTATCTCCTACTTTTCTGACTTCTGGATACTGTCCGTCGAGACCTAATGACAAGGGGATGCTGGGGCCATATAAGTCTGCATCAAGCAGCCCCACGGCATGTCCTTCTCTTGCAAGAGCAACCGAGAGGTTTGTTGATACAGTTGATTTGCCAACCCCTCCTTTTCCGGATGCAACCAATATTATATTTTTAATATTTTCTATTGACTCAATTACTTCAAATGGATTTTGTTTTAGCATAACTTCATGTTTTATTACGTATAATAAATATTAAAATGTTCTATGCAATTAGTTTAGACCATATTTCTTTTATAAGTACTGATATCTCAGAATCTGAATTATATTCAATTATAGTTTTTCCCTGAATCATTGATTCTACCATTTCTTTATCGAATGGTATTCTGGCCAGCAAGGGTATTTTTTTTTCGGAAAGAAAATCTTCAATCAAATCAGATATTTCTGTATTGATATCGTATTTATTAATTACAGCAAAAGTTTCTATTCCGAAAGATTCAATTAATTCAACAAGTCTTTTGGCATCGTGCAGACCCGATTTTGTAGGTTCAATTACCATGAGAACAACATTAGTTCCTGATAATGAAGAAATTGCAGCACAGCCAACTCCGGGAGGCCCATCATTAAGAATAAAATTCAGTTGTTTTTGTTTTGCAATTTCTTTAGCTTTCTTTCTTACCTGAGTAACAAGTTTACCCGAATTTTCTTCTCCCGGTCCCATTTCGGCATGCACAAGATCGCCAAACCGGGAATCGGAAACAAACCAGAAATTATTGGTGTTTTCTCTGGAAAATATTGCCTTAGCCGGACAAATCCTTTCACACAAACGGCATCCTTCGCATTGAAATGGGTTAATTTCCAATTGCCGGCTTTCATTGTAATGAATGGCATTGAACCGGCAATGCTCGGTACACAAACCACAATTGGTACAAATGTCTTTGTTAATGAAGGCCTTGCATCCACTTGAGAACTTATGGGTTTCAATAATTTTTGGTTGAAAAATTAAATGAAGATCGGCAGCATCTACATCATTATCGCAAAAAATCACATTTTCAGCAACCGAAGCCAGAGCTGCTGTTACAGTAGTTTTTCCTGTACCTCCTTTACCACTTACAACTGTAATTTCCTTCATATTAACATCCCATTTTGTGCAATTTCTCTGTGATACTTTTATAAACGTTTTTCATCTCAACGGGCATATTGCCTACTATCTGCCCTTTGGCGTAAACACCGGCATATTCTTTATTGAAGGGAATTTCGCCAAGAATATCAATGCTTTCTTTATATAGATATTCATAAATATCGTTGCTTCCCAAGCCTGATTTGTTGATAATTATCCCAAAAGGAATAGCTAATTCCCGAACCAGGTTCACCATAAGCTTCAGGTCGTACAGACCAAAAAGTGTTGGCTCCGCAACCAGAATAACATAATCGGTATTGCTAATTGTTTCAACAACCGGACAACTTGTTCCGGGCGGAGAATCGTATAAAACTATTTCAGCATTGAGCGGAACCCTTTTCTTTAGTTCTTTAATGAGCATTGTCTGCATGGCCGAACCTATTTTTAACTTCCCTTCAACAAGCCCCTTATTATTGCCGGTTTTATAAAAACTAACTTTTCCAATACTCTCCGGATGTTCTGTTATGGCATCAAATTCGCAGGCCACGCTGCATGCCCCGCATGAATGGCATAAACTTTGGTTTACTTCGGCAAAACGAACAGGAGGGATTACCACAATAGCATTAAATTCACAATACTCTGAACACTTTCTGCAAAAAGTACACTTATCCTTATCAATTGTTGGTACCTGCTGAAATACTTCCTCTTCTGAAATTTTTTTAGTTCTGTTGAAAAAAATATGATCGTTAGGTTCCTCAACATCGCAGTCGACAAGCTGAATCTTCCCTTCTGAGTGCTCACTAAACTGCTCAAAAAGATTCACCGAAACTGTTGTTTTCCCGGTTCCTCCTTTACCACTTGCTATTGCAATTTTGAATGACATAAAAGAATTCCTTTTAGTCTGAAATTTTAATTAATGGTTATCGCAGTTTCCATGATGATCATGGCTGCAATAATTAGCTGTCAGGCTAAGAGAATTGCTTAAATACCCGTGTACAAGTTCTCTGGCAGAAACCTGAGGTGCACCTACAAAAGCATTTACGCCTTTTTCATTGAACAACTGAATGGCTTTGTGCCCCATACCTCCGGCAATAATATCGGTTACTCCTTTTTCAGCAAGCCATCGGGGTAATAATCCAGGTTCGTGAGGAGGTGGAACAACTTTTTCTTCTGAAAGTATTTCTTCGCCATCTAAAGTGATAATTGCAAAATATTTGCAATGTCCAAAATGACTGTCTAAAATTCCCAAGTTATCAACAGGAACAGCAATTTTCTTCATTTTTTTTATACTCTTTTAATTAAATAAATTATTAATACGCCTAGTAAAATCAGTAATAACTGAATGATAGAATCTGTAAGCTTCGTTTTTGAATGCATCTGTGGAACCAGATCTGCAAGGGCTATATAAATAAAACTAGCTGCAGAAAATGATAAAACAAATGGTATAAGGCGCTCGGCGGTTTCTAAAACAACATAAGCCAGCAAACCTCCAACCAGGGTTGTTAAACCCGAAATCAGGTTAAATTTTAAAGCTTTCTTTTTTGAATAACCATTATGAATTAATACACCAAAGTCGGCGAGTTCCTGGGGTATTTCATGAGCAAATACAGTGAGTGTGACTATAACACCAAACTCAACTGAAGTAAAGAATGCCGCGGTAATGATAATTCCATCGATAAAATTATGAAGAGCATCGCCCAGTAAAATAAGAGGTGCTGAGGCTGAATTATATCTTTCGCATTCCTTATTTCCACAAGATCTCCACAATATAAATTTTTCGACAACAAAAAACAATATGATACCAGACAAGGTAAGTCCCAAAGCTAATTCAGGCTTTTGTAAAACCTGAATTGCTTTAGGTATCATACCTAAAAAAGCTGCTCCTAACAAAGTACCGCCAGCAACTGATATTAAATAAGTAGAAACCAACTCTAATTTGCTTTTACTCAATAGTAACAGAGCTGAAGCCAACAGGATACTTCCCACGCTTCCAAGCATCAGAGCAATTAAGATATACATCAATAACATAATTCAAAATCCTTTAGAAAATAATCGCACACCCGTATTGGCGTGCGATTATAAATGTAAATGTATAAGAGCAACTTTAGAGACTATTTCTTCCAGCTCCTCTTCCAGGGCCATTACCCCGGCCTCTGCCAAAACCTTTACCTTCACCTGCACGAAAACCTCTTGCCATTCCTCTGCCGTCTCCTCTTCTCATTCCCAGGCCAGGTTTTTGTTCAGCAGCATCAACTGATTTATCATTACCTTTTCCCGGATTACATTTACCTAAGCCTCGACCAGTTTGAGAACCTTGTCTTTCTGGCCCTGTACGATCAAATCCTGGCATAATTCCTCCTTTTTTTAAAGTATTAATGTTTAATCTTTTTGATAATATCTTTTACCGCCAAGTCATCATCCTGTATGATTACCATCTGAATATCGAACTTATCAAGTAAGTCTTTCGCTTTGGGGCCAAAATCGCCCGAGATTACTTTTTTCACACCTAACTCAACCATTTTCTCAGCAGCCTTTGTTCCTGCACCATTACTGGCACTTATATTAGCATTATCGAAAAACAAAGTCTCATTTGTATCTTCATCTAAAACACAAAACCAAGCGGCTCTTCCAAACCTTTTATCGAATTGAGTATCTACAGAATTACCTGATGCCGTTATAACTGTTTTCATATCACTATATCTTAAGTTTTCTTTATACTATTGTTTATTAATGAGCTCAATATTCGATGATGCACATAATGCACATTGCTTTTTATCCATTGTTTTTGGTATAGTAAACCGCGAATTACAATCATTACAAACAAACCAACTCTTGTCCATAATTGCATTTCCATATACCGTTTTAATCTCACGCGTTTCTACAAGCGCCTTTGCAATCTTTCTTCTTGCGCTTTCGTAAATTCTTGCAAAAGTTGGTCTTGAAATGCCCATCAGATTCGCAGCCTCCTCATGATTCAACAAATCATAATCGGCCAGTTTTATAGCTTCATATTCTTCGTACAACAATTCAACCGGTTCTTTTGACACATGAGTGATTCCATAGGGTTTATACCCTTTAAAACCTGGCGGAGCAACAATCTTCCTTAACCTTCTGCGTCGTGGCATTCAGCTCTTTATGAATCTTATCGAGAATATTCTCGATACAAATATAATGAGAATATTCTCATTTAAACGGTATAACTAAAAAAATTTCAGAGATTAATAAAAAATGGAATAAAGTATTTTGTAATACAGACCGGACTAATTAATTGTAAGCTTAAATACTTTTGAATAATTGTTACTTTGCAGTTTGAGAAAGTAAATACCTACAGGCTTATTTGATAAATCTATTTCGCATTCAAGACCCGATTCGATAATTTTATTAATAGCTACATTCCCGGTTAAATCAAAAACCTGAAAGGAAAAATGCTGACCAGTAAAGTCACCAACATTTAATTTAAAAATTCCATGCGAAGGATTTGGAAATAGTTGAACAGCCTCATCATTCAACCCATTTAAAGAAATTCCTGAGTAATCTGATTCAATAAAGAAGAGGTTATTCTTTATTTCTATGGAGGACCCACTGCTGTTGGTTGCGGTAAGAGAAACAGTAAACCAACCAGAATAATAATATATATGTTCCGGATTTTGTTCGTTTGAGGTATTTCCATCGCCAAAATCCCAGATCCAGCTAGTCGGATAGTTGGTTGTTTTATCTGTAAAGGAAATTGCCTCTCCGGTAGTAAGTGTTCCTGAACAGCTAAAATCAGCATTAGGCGCACTCCCTTGGGTTACAGTTATATAATCAGTTTTAACAATCGAATGACTTCCATACTGATTTGAAGCATAAAGGCTTACAGTATAAGTTCCGGTTGATTTATAGGCATGGGTTGGATTTTGTTTTGTAGAAATAGCTCCATCGCCGAAATACCAAAGCCAGTCAGTAGGAAAATATAAAGATTCGTCAGTAAAAATTACAGGCTGATCTGTTTTAGCTAGTTGAATATCGGAAGAAAAAGCAGCAGCTGGTTCAATATTCTGGTCACTCACATGAATATATGCCGGTTTTGTTATTGACTTTGTGCTATCGCCATCGGACACCGTTAATGAAACAGTATAATAGCCCAGAGAAGCATAGCTATGTTCGGGATTTTGTTCGGCAGAGGTGCTGCCATCGCCAAAACTCCATTCCCAGCTTGTAGGATTACCGTTTGAGAGATCTGTAAAAATCACTGTTTTACCTGGTCCAACTGTTGTATTAGATGCAGTAAACCAGGCAGATAGTCCGGCATCTTCATTCGAGAATTTAATCAGACCAACATCATCCATGATTACCCAACTCTCATTAATATCTCCGATATTAGACCATACGGCCCGGTTTCTTCCTGTACTAACATTGTCTAAATCAATTACAGTAACATCAAAACCAATAATGGTATCAATTCTTGGATCTATAATATTTGAATAATTATCAGGTATTGCAGCAAAAGGCACATAATACTCAATGCAATAGTTCCCGGTTCCATTGTAAGTATCGGCATAAATAACGCCTAAACTGTTATAAGTTTGAACTGTACCCGGACTATTTTGTGTAAAATCAGGAGCAACCGAGTGATTGCCATTGGCTCCGGAACCTCCTCCACCATCTTTCTGAGGTTTGGTAACATCGATCCAAAGTTCAACCTTATCAGATTCCCAGCTATTAAGGCCAGATACCCACGAAGGCAACCAAATATCGTCTGAAACCTCTATCAGAAAGTAAATCCCGGTGGTATCCCACAAGGCTTTCCAGGTGGCGGAATTTAATGTTGGAACTTCGGATTGAAAAGGTTGATCAATTTCTACAGCGATTGCCTTTGCCCAGGCAAGATCACCCGAATTACCATCAATGCTAATTGTTGCATCTCCTATGTTTACTATGGAAGCGGTTGCCTGCCCGTATACTCTATAAGTATCAACAAATACAACACAAAAAGCTGATATCAGCAATGCAAAAACTTTGTTTAGCCTGATAGTCATTTTCAATGTATTATTAACAATTATGTTTTAAAATATACGACACCCAATATATTTGGTTGCAAAAAAACAATACATAGTCAAACTGTTAACGGTTATCTGGTTAAAAGTTTGAAATAAAAACCAAAAAATAATTCGAGGCAGTTCAAATACAATATACAATGAAATAAATTAATCTTTTTAATTATCTTGGTCGTCTTTTCAGTAAACAGATAAACAAATATTAAACATGAATCCTTTCAAAATAGCAATTATTGGCTGTGGAACCGTTGGAGGCGGAGTTGCAAAAATTATAAAAGAAATAAACAGTACACTTAGCGACAGAGCCGGAAAACTAATTGTTTTGGATAAAATTGTTGAATTAAACGCCACAGTTGCAATTGAACGTTTTGGCATTGACAAAAAACATTTTTGTGGAGGAGGAGAAGATTTATCTGCAGAAGAAGCAGCCAACTATATTAAAGATATTTTAAACGACCCGGAAATAAGCATTGTTGTAGAAACAGTTGGAGGTACCAGTGACTTTGTTCATGACTTGTGTGTTGGTATTTGCAAGTCGGGAAAACATCTGGTATCGGCTAATAAAGCTCTTCTTGCTGAACGGGGAAAAGAAATTTTTAAAGCTGCCGAAGAAAATAATGTCTCTATAGGTTTCGAAGCTGCAGTTTGTGGAGCCATTCCAATTATAAAAACCATAAAAGAAAGTTTTTCAGGTGATGAAATCACATCGGTTTCGGGTATACTAAACGGAACAAGCAATTACATACTCTCAAGAATGCTTGATGAAAAACTTGATTTTGATGTAGCTTTAAAACTGGCACAGGAAGCAGGCTATGCAGAGGCAGATCCCACACTTGATATTAATGGTGGAGATGCCGCACACAAGCTCATTATATTAATGAAACTGGTTTTTGGCATCGATGTTTCCATGGAAGAATTAAAGTTTCAGGGTATTCAGAACATTTCAGCTACAGACATGGCTTATGCACAAGAAATTGATTCAAAATTCAAGCTTATATGCTATGCTAAAGCCGATGGATCAAGCGTTTATGGTACTGTAGCCCCAATGATGGTAAAAAACGAAAACTTTCTTTCGGATGTCAACGGAGCAACCAATGCTGTACGTACAATCAACCGGTATTCAGGTAAGCACATCTTGATTGGAGCCGGCGCCGGTTCTTCTGAAACTGCCAGTTCAATAGTTGCCGATATTATGTTTATTGCGCGTTATAATGACAGGATGAACAATGCACTGCTAAATAAAAAACTTGAATTCAAAGACTTAAGTCAGTTTACCTTCCCATACGTAATAACCTTTGAAACTGAAGATAAACCAGGAATTACCGGTTTGGTAACTACAGAAATCGGAAAACAAGACGTTAACATATTTACGGTAACACATAACCGACACGTGAGTGAATCTGCTTTATTCTCTATTGAAACTCAGCCCTGCACATTAGAACAGATAAATGCGGCAATTGAGCGCATTAAAACTCAGAATATACTTAAAGCCGAACCCAAGGTTTTCCCAATTTTGTATTAATTCTCTCTGATATTCTTTGTGGTTCTTCTGGGTGACTTTTATTAATAACACTTATTACTACAAAAAACTACCAGCCCTTTAATGGCTTAATATATTCTGTAAGTTCCTCAGCATTCCTCCTATGCTGTTCTACCGATGGATGATAATCAATACCTATACCCAATTCGCCAGTTTGAGCAGACATTTCAAAAAAGCTTACTCTTCCTAAACCATTTTTATTTGCCGAATCTGCTACAAATTGAATGTAAGAACGAACTTTGGGTAAAGTTTCACCGGAAATCATGGGTCCGAGCAGACAAAGTATATCAGGCTTATTGTATTTTGCCTGTAAGGTATCAATGAAGCGTAAGTAATTACTTACATACAATGCTGAATCTCCGCCTGAAGTACTAAAATCGTTTGTGCCCAGGTTTATACATACCAAATTGGGTGTTTCCCTAAAGCTGAAAAGCGGTTCTTCATTGTATAAAAAAATACGCTGGTAATTGTTAGGCATACAATCTTTATTTCCCTCTGCCAGACCGTTATAATTGCGGTAAATACCAATTCCTGATCTGCATACAGCTAAATGTCGTGCATTAAAATTTCTTGATGTTATAGCAGCATAAGTCATGTAATGATTCTCTGTTGAAGATCCGAAACTTTCCCCATTTTCTCCTTCGTTGCCATATCCACAAGTAATTGAGTTGCCAATAAACTCGATAAGTTTTGTTCGTTTATTCTGAATCTGAACCAGTGCTTCACCTGCATCCAGTACAAATCCATAGAAGCTTGTTTTACCAAAAGTCAGCTCTGTTCGTTTAAATATTTCTACTTCATGTATGGTATCTCTCAATTCACTTGCAATCTCGTAGGTCTTTTTAATAGTGTCGATTCTTACAGTGTCAATAACTTCACCATCAAGAATAATGTTATAGTAGTTTTCTCCGGTATCATCAGACATGATCATGGCAATAGTTGTTCCTGAAAAACAGGCACGAATCGATACTCCGGAATAAGAAAATACGGGAGTTTCAGGATTACTAAAATCAATTCTCCCTGTATATTCAATTAATTCATTTTCGGGAGATACAAAAACAGGAGACTCTGCGCAGGACACTAAAATCAGAATAAAGACACATGCTACGATAAAGTTTTTCATTGTGTTATTAAATTAGGATAATTGCTTAGATTAAAAAAGAGGTTGGCTAAAACAATATAACCAACCTCTAAACTACTCAAATATTTTAAACTATTATTTTATCATCAGCTTAAAAATTGATGATTCATTCTCATGATCTACTTTGATATAATATATTCCAGATTCCAGACTTAGATTTAATTGTTCTTCAGATACAGGATAAGGATATGCTTTCTGAATTAATACCTTACCATCAATTCCGTATAGAGCTAAATAATTAAATTCTCTTTCTGAGATGACATTTACTGATTCGCTTGCAGGATTTGGAAATACCATAACAGAACTTTCCGTGTTTGTTAATTCAACAGAGCTTTCACCATTATCTTCAAGACAGGTTTCAGCATCGCCTCCCATGCCTGTTGGAGGTACTCCTGAATTAGCTATCAAAATTTTATCGAGTAAAGCTCCATCTTCTCTGAAACATATTGAAAGAGTATGAGTACCTGCAGTAAGGTAAAAGGTAACCGGATTATCATTACTCTGGTCATGAACATCGTCCCATGCCCAGTCGCTGGTTGAAGGAATACTGTTCCACATCGTCCATGTACCGTCATCCATTTTTATCCAAAAAGAGTCGTCATTTGGTGATGGGGTAATCATTCTGCACCAAACTTTATAATTCGATTCTTCAGTAACTTCAAACTCCACAATAACATGATCAGCTGTGTCGGCTGATGCTTCTCCTGTACTTTCTGTACCAGCAGGAGTTGTTACATAGAATCCGTTTGAAGCAGTTTCATCTTCGGTGATTTCCCAGGTAGAACCTACAGTGGTACATTCTGCCTCGAAATACAACTCCGTTTCAAAAATACCTTCGATATGAACAAGCATAGTATCGTGATCGGGAACCCCGTCATTATCAATAACTGTAAGAACTATAACATGATCTCCGATCATTAAATCCACATCGTAAGTTGTATCAGAAGTTAAAAAATCTCCATCCAAACTCCAGACTAAATCAACAAGTTCTCCATCGGAATCACTACTGGCAGAGGCATCTAAACTAATTGTCTCGAAACCTGTACCATCCTCATCGGTGATATTTACATCATCGCCAGCTACCGCCACCGGAGCAATGTTATCAAATCGCGGTCCGCTTTGAGTATGGGTTGTTAAAGTTGTAATACTGTAAGCATCGAATACAGCACTAAAACTTCCGCCCGAAATCGACACGCCTCCATCATTCACTACACTTTTTGTTGCAGATGTTACAAACTTTGTAAGCGTATCAACAGTTCCATTTGCAATAGAAAAATCAAGGTTTACAGCATTTGAATTATTGTTTACGACAACAATTACCAGGCTTGTATCCGTTTTAAAGGCTGTTGCAAAAACATTAGAAGCATTTGTCACTTCAGCTTCTACCCTAACATTTCCGGGTCGAACAAACTTTGAATATTGTGATAATACATATCCTCTTTTTGACAAAAGTCCATCGTCGGTAATTAATCCATAGAACCTACGAATATACCACCATACATAAGCATTGAAATTAGCTTCCATACAATCGTTGATTTCTTTACCAACACCCAAAGCGTCAGGCCAAAGGTTTGCACTTCTGTCGCTTGAAGTATAATGCTCAGTCATCCACACTTCTTTTCCTTTATCCCTGGCTAAAGGATAATCAGAAAGTCCTCCTCCATATATATGACCGCCAATGATGTCAACATTAGCACTGGCTGCATCATCGTTTAATATGGGATCGGTAAAATCGCGTCTAAACTGAAATGACTCGGGGGCAATTACTTTATTTTCGATATTCTGGGCATTTTCTTTTAAAAAAGTAACCATTTCTGAAGAAGTCCACCTGGTCCAATCGCCATAATCGGGTTCATTCTGCACAGAGATAGCATATAAAGGTACATCGTTGTTGCTCATAAATGTATTGAAACTGTTCAGGTGATTTACATAATCACTATACATGTCTGTTTTTAGTTTCTTTAACTCGTTAACAGTTTCTATCATATCTGATGGCGGATCCCAGGGTGTAGCAAAAATTAATGCACCCTGATCGTGTGCAAATTGAGAAGTTGCTAACTGGTCTGACCACCTGGATTCATCGGGATCAATATGAATTCTTAAGATACTTAAACCCAGATTTCCGGGTGCATTCCCGAAAGCTTTTTCACGGGTAGCTTCGCTTAAGTCGCTTACCCAACTTGTGTGATTCATTCCACCAAACCCCTGAATGCTCTGGTATTCAGTACCCATATCAACAGTTACAGACTGTGCTGATAAGCCGGAGGAAAAGCAGATTGCTCCGACAAAAACTAGTGTAATAGAAAAACAGATTTTTTTCATCTTCATAACAGTTATTTGTTTTCTGAATAATATTAATAATAGTCTGGTTAGCTTATTTCTACTTTACCAGTTCAAGAACAACAACCGAATGGGGTGGCAAACTCACCACCAGAGAACTCCCGTTCAGCTTTGCATCTTTGAATTCTTCAGGACTAACTTTGGTTGGATTATCAAATGAGTTATAATCCTGAACTTTCGCCGAGCTTAGTATTCTACCTGATACTTTTTTTGCCTTAAATGTATTTAAATTAATCTCCAGTTCCTGCCCATTTTTGTTATCGATATTGGTAATTGAGATATGCATTTTTTCTGATTTGTCGATAGAAGCAGAGACTGAAATTGCCTGAATTTGTTTATCTCCCAATTTAAATTCTCTTGTTTCAACTTCTGATGGAACCAAAGTAGCATCCTGATGTACTTTATACATTTCCATCACATGATAAGTGGGTGTTAATATCATGCTTTCACCCTTTGTAAGTGCAATTGCCTGGAGAACGTTAACCGTTTGTGCCAGGTTAGCCATTCTCACTCTGTCGGCATGATTATTAAAAATATTTAATGTGATACCAGCAATCATAGCGTCGCGAATTGTATTTTGCTGATACAATGCTCCATTCCCACTTGTGTCGGGATCGTACCAACCACCCCATTCGTCAACAATAAGAGCAACCCTTTTCGCGGAATCATACTTGTCCATTACTTCGCTGTTTTTGGTGATAAATTCTTCCATAAACCAGGCTCTGCTTAAGATATCGAAATACTCTTCATCGTTAAAATCATACGAAGAGCTTCTGTGATCCCAGTTAACAGCATAATGGTGCAGGGAAATGCCTTCGAACCGGCGGGCAGGAATTTCCTGCATCAGTTTCTCCGTCCAGTTATAGTCTGGAAATCCCGGACCAACAGCAATTCTGAATAAACCTTCAGTGTTAAAATAACTAGTCATGGCTGTTGCATACCTTTTATATAGGTTAATATAATAATCCACAGTCATGTGTCCACCGCAATCCCACGATTCATTTCCTATTCCCCAATATTTTACATTCCAGGGGGTACTTCTGCCATTTTCTTCACGCATATCAGTCAGGTAACTGGTTCCATTCTGATGATTGGTATATTGTACCCAATCTACAGCTTCCTGCACTGTTCCTGAATTCATATTTACAGCCAGATAGGGTTCTGCTTCAAGTAATTCACACATATCCAGAAACTCGTGCGTTCCAAAACTGTTATCCTCCCTGTAATTACCCCATGATAAATTTTCAATGGCTTTTCGTTGATCCTTCGGGCCGATGGCCTCTTTCCAGTGGTAAGTATCCGCAAAACATCCGCCCGGCCAACGTAAATTTGGAATATTCAGGTTTTTTAGTGCCTCAATAATATCATTTCGCACTCCATTTGTATTTGGGATATCAGAATTCTCCCCAACAAAAATACCATCGTAAATACACCTGCCCAGATGTTCGGCAAAATGTCCGTAAATGTTTCTGTTTATTTGGGTTTCTGCCTTGTCGGTATGCAAGGTAACTTTGGTCTGTGCTAATATTGAAATTGACAACAAACACAAAGTAAGGGTAAATAAATATTTCATTGTGTTATCCATTTTATTAAAACTTGTCTAAAATAACCAAATTATATTATATATAAATTTTACAATTAATTTTAATCACCTTAAAGCTCTGGTTATATGTATTTTAAAATTTAAAAATAAATTAATCCCTAATGCCAATTCATGTATTAATTGTACTATTTACAGTTTCAACATACGCTGCAATTTTTAGTATAAAATACTCGTTGTCATATACTTCTCATTCTGTCAACAAACATATCTTATTGGAGTACTAAATTTAATCATAATTAAGATATTGACGACAATAATTGCAAATTATCAGCACATAACATAATTTCAACCACACATAAACAAGCTAATTAAAAATGATCAGGAAATTGACATTAGCAGGGATTTCCATTCTATTGCTTTCCGGAGCATGGACACAGGAGGATCATTTAATTTTTCAACGAATACCTGAAGGAATTTCAGGGAATTTTGTCAGAAGTATTGTAAAAGATTCCCGCGATTACATGTGGTTTGGAACCTACACCGGTCTGAATAAATTTGATGGCACAACTATTATCAACTATGAACATATCCCAAATGACTCTAACAGCATTTCGCATAACGGGATAAATTCAATCTGTGAGGATAACAACAAAAAATTATGGATAGGAACAAGTCAGGGCCTATGTTATTATAATCCGAACCTTGACAATTTTGTAAATCTCAATTACAGTATCGAAGGTTTAAATCCCATAAAATATGTGTATATCTCGAGTCTGTATTGTAATAACAGTAATAAATTGTGGGCAGGAACTTTCGGCAACGGAATTGTAATTATTGACAAAAATAACTTTGAAGCTCATAATCTATGGATTGATACTGTTCCCTCTTCCAGATCGAAATATGTAAACTGTATTGAACCCTGTGACTCATTATTAACCTGGATTGGTACCCAGAAAGGACTTTTCCTGATTGAAAATCAAACGGAAATACCCGTACGCATAACAAATAAAAAATGTAAAGATGAAAATATCACTGCTTTAACTACCGGTTCTGAAGGGAAACTGTATGTAGCAAATCAGGATGGCCAGTTGTTTGTAGTAACAAAAACAAATGAAGAATATTTCTGGAAGGAGATTTTGGTTCACACCTCCGAAAAAAACAGTAACCAGAAGAGAATACTCAGTCTGAAAACATATAATAATCAGCTATATATTGGAAGAGAAAATGGCGGATTAACGGTCTTTGATTTAATAACAGAACAAACAAAGCATTACTCTTCAAATGAAGGAGATAAATATAGTTTAGCCGGCAATTCTGTATGGAATATTTATCCGGATGAAACAGGTCGAATCTGGATTGGTACCTACCGGCAAGGTGTTTGTTTTTACGACCCTTATTATAATTATTTTGAAGGGTATGACAGGAACCTTACTGTTCAACCTACCTTAACTGACAATAATATCACCAGTTTTTCTATTGATAAGGAAGGTTTATTATGGATTGGCACTGATGGTGGAGGCATCAGCCTGTTTAATCTTACCGAAAGAAAAGTTGTAAAGAATTATAATACAAAAACGGATATTTCACTTACAAGTAATGCGGTAATATGTTTATTGAACGATTCTAAAGGCAATACCTGGGCCGGAACCTGGGGAGGCGGCATTGATTTTTTAAGTACAACAAGTAAAAAAATAATGAATTACAGGGTAGTCGCAGATGGATCCGGAGATAATAACATACAGTGCCTGTTCGAAGATTCGAAAGGAACAATTTGGGCCGGAACTGCCGGAAGCGGGCTTTTCAGGTTTGATGAAAAGGCAAACGAATTTGTTTCTGCCAGCAATATCGGTCACAAAATTTTCTTACCAAATAGTGTTTATATAACCGATATTCTTGAAGATCACGAACACAGAATGTGGATATCGACCTTGTTTGGCTTATTGTGTTTCCCTGAAAATGAACAAACCGATTCTTTCAGATTCTACTTCAATAATTTTATGGAGGGAAGCATAAACAGCAATCAAATTGCCTGTATGTATCAGGATACCGAAAATGCATTATGGTTTGGAACTCTGGACAATGGAATTAACAGGTATGACCATTCCACGGGAAAGTTCACCCAAATTACAGCTGAAGATGGCTTATCAAGCAACTCTATAAAAAGTATTATCGATGACAATTACAATAATCTCTGGGTTTGCACAAACAAAGGAATTTCAAAGATTAACAAAACAACACAAGAAATTACTATAATTAAAAAAATAGATGGTCTGTTATCGGACGAATTTAATACAAATGCCTGCTTAAGAACTCAGGATAATGAATTATTACTTGGCACGAACAAGGGATTCAATATTATTAGCACGGATATCACAAATAAAAATCCTTTTGCTCCGGTAATGTACTTTAAAACCTTATGGGTGAATAACAAAGTGGTTAAACCGGGAGACATCACTGGAATTCTGGAAAAACAAATAGGAGAAACAACTGCAATAAGGCTAAATCATAAACAGCAAACCTTTACCATTGAATATGCCGGAATCAGCTATACCCATGCATCAAAAAACAGTTATGCCTATCAGCTTGAGGGTTTCGACAAGACCTGGCAACAAGCCGGAACAAGAACACAGGCAACTTATACAAATCTTAGTCCGGGAAAATACAGATTCGTAGTTAAGGCTGCCAATAACGATGGGACATGGTCTTCTACTCCTGCCATATTGCGCATCAGAATAAAACCTTCCTTTTGGATGTCGTGGTGGGCATATATTGTGTATGTTATCATACTTATTTCGGCAATATTTCTCGGACTTAACATATATCATGACCGGATTTCCATTCAAAACTCACTCGAAATGGAAAAAATGGCACGAGAACAAAACCAGGTACTCAATCAGGCCAAACTGCAATTTTTTACAAATATTTCGCATGAACTGCGAACTCCTTTAAGTCTTATACATGCACCCATTGAGGCCATTCTAAATTCTGAAGAATCACAGCCGGAAATCAAAGAAAAGGCCTTGACCGCATTTAAAAACTCAAGTAAGCTAATGCAGCTTGTTAATGAACTAATGGATTTCAGAAAGATCGATAATAACAAAATGCATATCCAGGTAGAGAAGTACAATATTGTGAAATTTGTTAAAGAACTTTCGATAGCCTACAGCGATTTGGCAAATGAAAAAAATATTGCTTTCACAATAAATACAAAAGAGCAGAAACTTATAGGCTACTTTGATTTAAATGCACTTGAAAAAATATTAAACAACCTCATTTCCAACGCTTTTAAATTCACTCCTGAAAATGGATTTATTCATATTGAGATCAAAGCCAAACAACAAAAAATTAATGACTCAAATGTTGACTTTGTAAGCATTATTGTTACAAACAGTGGCAAGGGCGTTGATGAAAAAGATATTCCATATATTTTTGACAGGTTTTATCAATCAAAAACTGCGAAAAAGCAAGGTTCAGGCATCGGGCTTTCCCTCGTTAAAAGCTTATGTGAATTACATCACGGCAGCGTTGAAGTTCAAAGCATACCTAATCAAACAACCTCCTTTATTGTGCAAATTCCTGTCTCAGAATCAATTTATTCGCCAGAAGAATTTGTCACAGAATCAGAATCACCATCCTCTTTTACTGTTCAGGATGGTGAGGCTGATAAGCAGGTCTCTGCAACAACTGGTAATTCAGATAGATTTTTAGTGCTGATTGTTGAAGACAATGATGAGCTGAGAACCTATATTGCGAATGAACTTATTAAGGACTTCGAAATAATTACTGCAAAAAATGGCAAAGAGGGATTCCATCTTGCAAAGGAAAAAATACCGGATCTTATCTTAAGCGATGTGTTAATGCCCGAAATGGATGGAACAGAACTTTGTTTTTTGATTAAAAAGGAAATTAGCACTTGTCACATACCCATTGTTCTGCTCACTGCAAAAACCACTGTCGATGACAAAGTGAAGGGTATAGAAACCGGAGCAGACGTTTATATAACAAAACCTTTTAGCATACGATTTCTAAAATCGCAGGTTAACCGGCTGATTGAAAACAGAAACAATCTATATAAAATATTCAGCCAGGAAGTACATCTCACACCAGGCAAAATTGCCAAAAACAAAATTGATGAAGAATTTCTGAATACAATTATTAATTATATAGTTGATAATTGCAATGATAAGCAGCTTAGCGTTGAAATTCTTGCCGATAATCTCAATTTATCAAGAGGTCAGCTTTACAAAAAAATTAAAGCCCTTACAGGGCAATCGGCAGTCGAATTTATTCGCAGTATCCGGTTGAAAGAAGCTGTCAGACTCATGGAAACAAGAAAATATTCACTAACCGAAATAGCTTACCAGACAGGCTTCACCTCACCATCGTACTTTACAAGAAGTTTTAAAGCACAGTATGGGAAATCTCCCTCTGAATTTCTCGATGTTTAAATGGTTATTCCGGCAACAATTCAAATTTGAAAATAAAAGTTCATTTTGTGAAAGTTGCTAAAAAAGAGAAATGCCATATTTGTTCTTGTAGATATTAAAAGTGAAGATAGTTAGGGTTAGTGCACTCCTCATTTTAGTTTACATTTTAAGGATCAGTATTATACAGCAGATTATTTAACAAAAAATATTCTCCTTTTTAAAAAATGTTATAATCTGCTGTTAAAGCTGATCAATAGGTTATTGAATAGTTATACAGTATGGTTAAAAACCAAAACCCTGGGAACCAACTAAAAAAGAAGCTGTCTACAAACACCACATATAAAAATTATGAAAACACAGATTTTGTTACTTTCAGCCCTTTTAACTCTTAATTGTTTGGGGCAAACCTATTCCACAAAATGGACAGATATAAATTATGCCGATGACAATGAAATTTATCATTTACTTGATATCTATTTGCCTGCGACTGAGAAAGAAGCCTATCCGGTAGTTGTTTATATTTATGGAAGCGCATGGTATAGCAATAACCAAAAAGGTGCAGATATAAATACTATAGGAAGTGCTTTGCTGGATGCGGGTTATGCGGTTGTAACACCCAATCATCGTTCAAGTGGGGATACGCTTTTCCCCGGACAAATTCATGATATTAAAGCAGCTATTCGCTTTTTAAGAGGAAATAGTGAACTTTTTAAACTTGACACCTCTTTTATAGGCATTTCCGGCAGTTCATCCGGGGGCCATCTTGCTGCTTTAGCCGGCACATCAGGCCTGGTTATTGAATTTACAATAGACTCAATTACAATGAATATTGAAGGAAATTTAGGAAGCTATACAAGCTTTAGCAGTGAAGTGGATGCTGTTTGTGATTGGTTTGGGCCTACTGACTTATTGGTTATAGATTCTTGTCGTGGCAGTTCTTTTGGCGCCCCTGGACAAACCCCTGAGGAAGTGCTTATTGGTGAATCAAAAACAGAAAATAAAACAAGATTCAAGCTTGCAAATCCCATTAGCTATGTAGATTCAACAAATCCGCCTTTTTTAATATTTCACGGTGATGCCGATAATGTGGTTCCATATTGCGAAAGTGAATTGCTACACAATGCTTTGCTATTATCAGGTATCGAAAGCGAATACTTTCTAATTCCAGGCGGGCAGCATTATACAGGTGTACATAACAGCTCCAATATATCTAAAATGATAGAATTTTTCAATGAAATATCCGGAAATGACACTTCAGATTCCTCCAATAATTCTACTTCATTTTATAGTCCGATTAATAATAGTTCAATTAAGCTGTATCCTAATCCAACAAATGAGAATATCTCTATTGCCGGTATGCAAAAAATTGCTAATTCAGATTACGAGATTTTTGACATTTATGGTAAATCAATTATAAATGGAAAAATCAACAGAAATATAATTGATGTTTCTATTTTGAATAAAGGTTTGTATTTCATTAAACTTAATTCAAAAGAAGTCAATGACATAGAGGTAGCATGTTTTATCAAGAAATAAGATAAATTTTATATGCCGATTATTTTCTATTTTTAATGCTCAAAAAAACCACTCATGAAACAAAAATTATTACTCCCACTGGTTTTTGCTACACTGATTATTTCAGTTTCCGGCTTTTCGCAAGGTTATCATGTAAGAATAGGCACTATAGGTAACAGTATTACTCATGGTATAGGATTACCTAATCCGGAAACCGATGCGTACCCTGCTCAGTTGGGAGAAATAATCAAAGATATTTACGGTGATACCTGTATTGTGAAAAACTTCGGACTTACAACTACTACCATGCTCAAGCATGGAGATACACCTTACTGGAAAACCCAACATTTAAAGGATTATATTGCTTATGCACCAGAAATATGCTTTATCCTTTTAGGCACCAACGATACAAAACCCTATAACTGGGATGTATACGGCGATGAGTTTATTGACGATTACCTTGCAATGATTGACACGATTAAACAAAGGAATCCCTCAACAAAATTCATGCTTGGGTATCCACCTCCTGCTTATGAAATTGTTTGGGAAATAAGAGATTCTATTATTGTGAATCACATTATTCCTGCAATAGATTCAATTTTAAAACTTGTTGATGCTGAACTTGTAGATTTCTATCATCCGCTGTTAGACAGTGTTCATTTGTTCCCCGATAATATTCACCCAAACGTTGATGGAGCCAGAGTACTGGCAGAAATGATACTTGAACAAATAGTTGAAACAGATATTATTCATCAGGCCGATACCGGTTTAACCTTTGTTACCAGCTTTTCAACTTCAGTATCCAAATTAAAATCCGGCAGCACGGCTGAGCTTTCATGGACCTCCATCAATGCTGATTCTTTATACCTCAATGGCAAAAAAGTTGACAACGATGGAAGCTTAAGAGTTCAACCCCAGGAAACAACAACATATATACTTATTGCTTATGGAGAAAAGCAAAACGACACAGTATCTGTTGAGCAGGTTGTTTATGTTCCGGAACTCACAAGCATAAAAATTTACCCTACTAAATCGCTTAAAAATGTTGGCGACACAGTTTTCATACAAACAAAATATTACGATCAGGCAAACATACTAATTACAGATCAGTATTTTAATGTACAGTGGCAGATAATTGAAGGCAGTGGTACTCTTTATAACCCGACCGATACAGCTGTTTCTTTTATATGTGTTTCATCAGACACTACCACCATCGCTGCAACTTATAACCAAGCTTCGGACACATCTGTTATTTACATTTTGCCAGGTTCTGAGGTTGTTTCGTCCGTATTTGATGATATTTTCAGTGTATATCCTAATCCTGCCAAAGAAACACTTTCTGTTGAAATTCAGGCAACAATTACTGGAAATGCCCGCCTAACTGTATTCGACACAAAAGCCTCACTTGTTTACCAGACAGGATTTACCTTAACAAATCCGGAAAAACATATTGAATACCTGAACCTTAATTCATTTGACCCCGGTTTGTACATTATTAATCTGGAATATAACGGTTTGGTTTATACGAGAAAATTCAATATTGTGAAATAATTTTTGAATTCAATATATACTAATGGGGCTAAATGCCCCATTTTTAGCTAAACAAAAACCGCTCCGGATTAATCCTTGAGATTTGATTCCACCATATTTTTTTCTCATACCTGTCAATATCTCTTTTTAAATTAGAGGCAGGCAATACAACATGAAAATCAGTACCCCATAAAACTCTTTCCCTTACCAGCTTATCTTGTTCCAGCTTCTCTGATAGAATGTTAGCCATGTTATTCTTGTGAATATTAAAAGAGAAATCGGCATAAACATTCTCGTAATTTTTCATTAACCTGATAATAGTATTTATTCTTTCAGGTTCATCACCTTTGTGAAATCTATTCCATTCGTCTGTTCCTGCAAAATGTGCCAGGTTTAGTTTAAGTTTCGGATGTTTAAAAAGAACAGGTTCCCATAATTGGGGATTATTGTAAAAAGAGGCATTTTCGGCATATTTCCCGGTGGTTTCGCCTGAATAAAACTCCAGATTATTATCGACAACCCGGAAGCCTGAGTATGCAGTAGGTTGTGTAGCTCCCACTAAATCGCCACCACAATGGGTGGTTACCGGTATTTTTTTTGATTCACAAATCTCATATAGGGGCATTAATACCGGGTCAGAGGGGAGATAACCAAGAGCAGGGTAAACTTTTATCCCAAAGAAAGAATTGGGTTTGCTAAAAGAATAAATAAAATTGTCATAAATATCCTTCTTTCGCGGATCAACGGCAAAAAAAGGTAGAATCGCAAATTCATCAATCAGTTTTTTAAGTTCACTTATTTGTCTTCTAACCGACTTTTGAGGTTTTGAATTCCATCCTGCTTCCAAATCCATCATTAAAGGTGTAAGTATCGTGCTTTGAGGATTATAATAATTCTGAAACAGAAATTTCAATACCTGCCTCATGTTTTTCATTTTGAAAATTTCTATAAAATCCTCAATATCTGTCCCGGGAATATTCATATTACTACCAAAACCCGAAAGAAAACTTTCAGCATTGAAGCCTCTTTTTTTATTAGCCATATGTAACCTCAAATGCAGGTATGGAACAGGTACACAAGACTTGTCAAAAATATGACAGTGAGAATCAATAATAGTATCGGACTTCTGAAGAAGATCTTTTACCATTTGTGGGATTCTATCCCCCGAATCTGAACTAATATTCTCATTAGCCAGGGTTTTGAGTAGGTTTTCGTTCATTATTCAGGTATTCTTATCAAAACATCTTACAAGATACAGAAAATATGTTTGAAGACTTTTGAAAAATATTTATCTTGTCGTGCAGAGTTTTCGACCTACTCTTCAATTTCTAAAAACTGGTTTTACCCTAACTGCATTTTGAAATTAAGATTAAATAAAATTTATATTGATGAAAAAAGTTTTTGTGTCGGGGTGTTATGATATGTTACACAGTGGTCATGTTGCATTCTTTAAAGAAGCTTCGCAATATGGCGATTTATATGTAGGTATTGGCTCCGATGCTACAATAGAATCTTTAAAAGGCAGAAGTACAATCAACAGTGAAGATGAAAGACTATACATGGTAAAGTCGATAAAATACATAACTGATGCCTGGGTAAACCGTGGGGATGGTATTATTGATTTCAGAAAAGAAATTGAGAATCTTAAGCCAGATATTTTTATTGTAAACAAAGACGGGCACTCACCTGTAAAGGAAAACCTCTGCAAAGAACTAGGCATTAAATATACTGTACTTGAACGAGTACCCGAAGCGGGACTTCCTGCAAGATCAACAACCTTACTAAGAAAAGAAAACAAGAATCTCCTGCCCTACCGGATTGATATTGCCGGTACCTGGATCGATCAGCCCTATGTAAATAAAGTTTATCCGGGTTCGTGTATGACTTTATCTATCGAACCGTCAATAGAGTTTAACGAACGTAGCGGAATGGCTACCTCTACCCGAAAAAGAGCTTTTGACTTATGGGGACCAACTTTACCTTTAGGAAATCCGGTTAAACTGGCACAAACTCTTTTCCGGTTTGACAATGAACCTGGTAAAATTGAAATTTCCGGCTCGCAGGATTCTATAGGAATTGCCATTCCCGGATTGTGTTTTTTTACATTCGAAGCCAACCAGTATTGGCCATCAGGCATACAGATTATAGAGGATGAGGAAACCTTAACCTGGCTTGAAGAACATATTTACCTTGTTACACTCTGGCCAAGAAAAAGAGGTTACGAAGCCACAGCTAATGCAAGCATCACTCCCGAAAACGTAAAAAGACTTACCAATGCTGCCGGGCAATGTTTTGAATCGATCAAGAAAAAAGATCTAAAGGGCTTTGGAAAATATATGGTTGACTCTTTTAATGCACAAACAGCTATATTTCCAAGCACTTTAGATAAAGATATAGAACAAGTAATCGATAAGTATAAAAACGATATCTTAGGCTGGAAACTTTCGGGAGCAGGTGGTGGAGGATACCTGATTATGGTCTCCGAGAAACCCGTTGAAAATGCTTTCAAGATAAAAGCCCGGCGTAGATCCGGATATTAATAAAATTTATATGAGAATATTTCTAATTGTTTTACTCTGTACTTACTTAAATAGTTATCTTTTTTCTCAAAACGATAAACACAAAGCAGAATTCTTGCTGAACGAGGCTATTGTAACCATGGATAATGGCGATTCAGATAAGGCGATTGATCTGTTGAAGGAAGCTAAAAAACTTGATCCCGATAATTTTATCTACGATTATGAAACCGGCTACGCATATCTTTTGAAAGAAGATTATGCTGCTTCTCTTAAAATGTATAAAAAAACTATCAAATACAATTATGTAACCGACCAATGTTACCAGATGCTTGGCAACTTATACGATTATAATAAACAGCCTCAAAAGGCTATAAAAACATACGATAAAGGTCTTGTTAGATTTCCAAATTCAGGCAGATTATACCTGGAAAAGGGGAATATGTTCTGGAATAAGAAGCAGTTTCAAAAAGCGCTGCCTCTCTACGAAGCCGGCATTAAAGCCGAGCCTTCCTATGCATCGAATTATTACAAAGCTGCTACACTTTATTGCAATTCAACAGAAGAGGTTTGGGGTATGATTTATGGCGAAATTTTCATGAACCTTGAACGAAATTCGAAAAGAACCGAAGAAATAAGCAAACTCCTGTATGATACGTATAAATCGCAAATTACATTTCCTACCGATTCAACTGCAAGTGTGAGCTTTAGTCAAAATAACACAATAAGTCTCGATGCTTTATCAAATCCCGAGACTTTTAAATTACCCTATGGAATTGGAGCATACGAACCTACACTCCTTTTATCAATTACAGGACATAATAAAATAACAATCAGCTCACTCGATTCTATTCGAAGTAAATTCATTGAATTATACTTTAACAGCAACCTGCATGAAAAATACCCCAATGTACTCTTCGAATATCAAAAGAAGCTTAGCGATAAAGGATATATTAAAGCATACAATCATTGGATTTTAATGAAAGGTAATGAATCGGAGTTTGATATTTGGTACTCAAAAAACCAGCATGAATGGAATGAGTTTATTGAGTGGTTTTTGGAAAATCCATTAGAAATTAGCGAAACATATTATTTTCATAGTAGTCAATATTCCGGCCAGTAAAATAACTGTATTTCCCATTTCACCTGTTCAATTCATTTCACAACCAGACTAATATAGACTTAATATAAATTATGCTCCTCTATTGCCGCAGCACCATACATGTTGTAGTTTTATGTGTAAGTATTTTATAAACATATAAAAGTATGCACTATGGTAAATTTAGAAGCCTTTTTCAAGATATCGTACGGATTGTATATCGTTAGTTCAGGAAATAAGGAAAAAGGAAATGGTTTTATTTCAAATTCGGTTTTCCAGGTTACAGCAGAACCTGCACAGTTTGCAGCATGCTGCAACAAAGACAATCTGACAGCTGAAATTATTAAGCAAAGCGGGGCATTTTCAATATCTGTTCTGCACCAGGATGTTAAAACTGAACTTATAGGAAAGTTCGGATATAAAAGCGGCAAAAATATGGATAAGATGACTGGCACCAATTTTATCTATGGAGAAACCGGAATTCCCATTGTTACTGACGATACCATAGCTTACCTTGAATGTAAACTTGTAAATACCTTTGACGTAGGAACTCACCTTATTTTTATCGGAGAGGTTATTCAGTCAGAAATACTTGATAATAATTCAGAACCCATAACATATGCCTATTACAGAAATGTAAAACGTGGTGTAGCACCCAAAAATGCACCTACCTACATTGATAAATCAAAACTTAAAAAAGAAGAACCTAAGTCGGATTCTCACAAATACAAATGCCCTGCTTGTGGCTACATCTACGATCCTGAAAAAGGCGATCCCGATAATGGCATAGCACCGGGAACCAAATTCGAAGATTTGCCTGACGCCTGGCTTTGCCCTGTTTGTGGCTCAGAAAAAGAAGATTTTTACAAAATATAATTTTAAAATATTAGAAATATGGATAAAAGTTTAAAGGGAACCAAAACAGAACAAAACCTGTTAAAATCATTTGCCGGTGAATCGCAAGCAAGAAACAGGTACGAATTTTTTGCAAAAGTGGCTAAAAAAGAAGGTTACGAACAAATTGCTGCTATTTTCCAGGAAACTGCTGACCAGGAAAAAGAACATGCAAAACGGTTTTTTAAGTTTTTAGAGGGCGGAATGACAGAAATTACAGCCAGTTATCCTGCCGGAAAAATCGGAACAACTGTTGAAAATTTAAAAGCAGCTGCTGAAGGTGAAAACGAGGAATGGACTGACTTGTATCCTTCGTTTGCAGAAACAGCTAAAGCAGAAGGTTTTCCGGAAATTGCTTCAGCTTATAAGTTTATCGCCAAGGTAGAAGCTGAACATGAAAAAAGATATTTAAAGCTTCTTCAGAATATATCTGATGACGAAGTATTTCAGAAAAATGGTAAAGTATTCTGGAAATGCCGCAATTGCGGATATGTTTACGAATCAGAAAAAGCATTGGAAAACTGCCCCGCCTGCAACCATCCTAAAGCCTATATGCAGGTAAAAGAAGAAAATTATTAGAATATTATTTTTCTATTATAAAAGAAAACAGCCACTTCAAAATGGCTGTTTTCTTTTTTTATTATTTATACAATACGAATTGCATTCGCCCTGAATATTCTCTGGAATTAATGTATATAAAATAAGTTCCGTTATCGAAATCCGACATATCTATCGAACTTATATTCTGAATTATTTCCTGCCGGTATATTTCAGCGCCTAACGAATTAAAGATTCTTATTTCTATATCGGTGAAATTCTGTGGTACTTCAAGTTTAAATTCATCTTGAACAGGATTAGGATACAACTTTATCGGCTCAGCTGCATATTCGGTATTAATACCCGATACATGCGTAACATAAATTTTTACTGTATCAGAACCAACACAATTGTTGTTATCAATTACATTAACATGAACAAGATTTTCGCCAAGCTGTAAATCAGAACCTAAAATCGTTCTGGTTTGAGAATTGTCAGAATCGAACCAGGAATACTCTGAATACCCTGCTCCTGCATCTAATTGTACCGATTCATCGTCCGATATGTTCACATCGGGTCCAAGGTCAATTACAGGAATATCGTTAACACTTACCTGAACTGTATCGCTGTTTGAACAGTTATTTTCATCGGTCACAACAAGAACAACTTGTTTACTTGAAGCTACAACAAACGCAGAATCGCCATTCAAACCATTCCAGGTATGAGTCGGGTAGCTTTTATCCAGCCGAATAGTATCAGGCCCGCAGCTAACGCGGTCTTCACCCAGATAAACCTCAGGCAATGAATATATTGTAACATTCACACTATCGTTTGCCGAACAATTGTTATCATCAATAACTTCTACTTTATATAAACCTGTTTCGGTTACAACAAGCTCACCGGTTCCAGAAATTCCGTTCCATACCTGTTGCTGATATTGCTGATCCAGTTTAAGCGTATCAGTTCCACAGGCTGTTCTGTCATTTCCTAATTCCAAATCAGGAACAGCATGCACAACAACTTCTATCGAATCTGTTGCAGAACAATTGTACTCATTGGTTACAACAATTGTGTACATCCCATCTGACATTATTACAAGCATTGAATCGCCTGAAACTCCGTTCCAATAATGGGAGGTATAACTTTGATTCAATCTCAGGGTATCGACACCACAAACCTCTCTGTTTTCACCAAGCTCAATATTTGGCACAGCTAAAATTGTTAATTGAATACTATCGGTAGCATCGCAATTGTTCACATCAACCACTTTAACTATATACTTGCCTGAATTCGTAACCAGATACTCCGAACCACCGGCTAAACCATTATAATAATAATACGAAAATTCATTTCCAGGTTTAATCGTGTCGCTTCCGCATGCCACCCTGTTTTCACCCAGTTCTATTACAGGTGATTCATTAATAGTAATAGTAACAGAATCGGAAGCAGTGCAGTTGTATGCATTGGTAGCCTTAACCACATACTTTCCGCTTGTACTTACCGGAAGTATAGAATCACCCGGTACACCATTCCAAAGTTGAGACACATAATTTTTTGGTAATCGTAAAGTATCAGGCCCACAATTACTCCGATCGCCACCTAAGTTTACATCAGGTGCTTCAAGAATAGTGATATTTATACTGTCGCTCGCATGACAGTTACCTTCGTTATAAACATCAACAACGTATTTTCCTGTTGATGTAACAAGGTATGTCGAATTGCCAGCAATATCATTCCAGTATTGTTGAGCATAGCTTTGACTCAACTTTAAAGTATCGACACCACAAGTTGTACGGTCTGAGCCAAGATCAACCACTGGTGTTTCATGAACTAAAACATACGCCGAATCTTTTTGCCTGCAATTATTCACTGTTGAAATCTCAACGATATACCATTGTTCATTTGAAGCATATACCGAAGCTGAGGTTTCAGAAGTATTCCAGGAATAATTATAGCCGGAAACAGCTTCTAACAGCACTGAATCTCCTTCGCAGGTTTCTGTATTTGTTGTTTGTATTACATTTGTAACAATAGAATCAACAATAATTGTTGTACTGTAAACACTATCTGTGTTAAGAACAGTATCCATGGCCGTAAGCTGAACAAGGTAGTTACCTGTTTTTGTGAAATGCCAGTTAAAACTTGAATCAGTTCCCACCGGATTACCGTCAATTGACCAGATTATGGAATCGGCATCAAAGGCTGATCCTTCAAAAGCAACTGTACCGGTATCGCAAACCACATTGCTGCTGGTATTAAAGCCGGCAATCGGAAAACTATGCTTCAAAATGGTATCTGTTACAGGGCTGCTCCAATAACCTCTTGAATCTTTATACTGAATGGTAAACAAATATTCACCTTTCCTAAGTTCATAAAGAGAAATTGAATCCTGTAAAGAAATATTAGCCTGAGGACTGGTAAATTCAATATTTTTCACACTATTACTATCCAGCCAATATCGGTATCCTGTAATTTTATTGTCTTCTGCTTCCGGTAAATCATTTTGTAATATAACAAAGCCAGATACTACAGAACTATAAAAACCTTGAATATCCTTAAACCTGAAATGTAAAGAATGCAAACCCTTGTTCAGGGATGAAACATCAATATTATCAATAAATGCCAAATCCTTTGCGCTCTCAAGAGTAATTATTTCACGATCATTAAATCCCGAATCAAACCAATATTCTAAAGATACTATTTGATTTGCTCCAAAAGTATTGTCCGTTTTTTTAAGAAAGAATTTTGAAAATACCGAAGACCAGGCTCCTTCGCTATCTTTAAACCTATATTGAATACTATGCAATCCATCTATTAAACCCGAAACATCTATTGATTCTATTAGATTGAAATTTGAAAGTGAGGAAACTGGTTTTACCAATCGACCATTAAAGTCATTATCAATCCAATATTCATATGAATCAATTGTTTTAGCTATATTAATTTCTCCCTGCTTTCTTATTACAAAGAAACTGGATATCACACTACTCCATACATTATCGGAATCTTTAAACCTGAGCTGAACACTATTCAAACCGACATTCAGGCTGCTAACATCAATATTGTCAATGTATTGTATATTTTCTGAACCGGTTAAAAGTATAGACGTTCTCTCATTAAAACCTGAATTGAACCAATATTCACCAGATATGATTGTGTTCTGAGCAATTAAACCGGCAAGGCTTGAAATTACCAGAAATATTATGGTAAAAACTACCCTCATGACTACTCCTCTTGAGCTCCAACATGAATTTCTACCGGCAATAGGCCATCGCTGGTTTCACTGCTAATGTTTATGTATCGTATATGGGGATTAAACGGTACAGCTGCTTCTTTATATGGATTTGATGTGCCATATATTCCAACATCATAGCCATCTGTTCCCGCTCCAATACCATCACAAAGCGGATGTAAATGATAGTCTGTATCATAGCTAAAGTAGTCATTGCCATCTGAATTTACAAACAGGCTGTCAATGCCATTGTTAACAATGTTTCCTGAACCCATATTTGTACCTGAAACTGGAGCGAAGTTAAGTACAAACAAATTATTATTCAACACTGATGAAGAAAGCCCATGATCATCCCTGACAAAAATGTTGTTTTGGGCAACCACTCCTGTACATGTCCTAAAAGCAGAATATGATCCATAATATAAAAATATGTTATTCGTAAAAAGTGCGTTATCAGTCAGGTTATCTATTCTACCGTTAATAATATTTTTTTCAAACATTATCATCTGAGCATCGCAACATAATACTGAAGACCGGATAACATTCTCTGAAAAATTCAGATAAGTATGTTTTGCATTTCTAAAATTTGTATAACCAAGACATACATTATTTAGACTATTTCTCGAAATTGTAATGTTTGATATGCTATCGGTCGAAGTAAGCCCAAAATACATATCGTTATACAAATTTATACCTGTAATTGATGAGTTATCGGAACCGGGCATAAAACGTATGTGCCCCCCTGTTACGTTAGTATAAACGGTAGCCTGGGTTGAATCGGGGTAATGGCCTGCACCGATAATGTGTAATTCCTTATCAATTCTAAACTCAGATGTAAGATTAATATTCCCGCCCGGAAGATAAAGCGTGTCTCCATCTTCAATATGATTAATGATAGTATCTATTTTCATTGATTGAAACACTTTATCATTATTCTGTAAAATAATGGATCTTTGAGCATGGAGATTACCTGCATATACCAGGAAGGTAAACAATACAAAAACTGATTTCTTCATAATTAATTCTTTAATAAGTTTAATAATTGCCGGAAAGCTTTTTAAATCTATTTTAAAATAACACTTATAACTCGTATACGGTATGTATGACTATAAAGATATCAGCAAAACCTAATTATAGTTGTATATTATGACAAATATTTAATACGTAATGATAAACAATTAAAAAAACTTGACTGAAAAACCTTTTTTAGAATAATGTCTCTGTAAGTTTTGATTTACATGAGATGTATTGCAGCTTCCTGGTCAAGAAAGAAAAGTAGCTCCCCATTTGCAGGTGTAACATGAGATGCAGGATATTTCAGATAGTCATCCCTTTTGTTAATTATGGTATCCAGAACCTTACTTTTTGTTGTTCCGGTTATTAAAAAAACTATCTTTTGTGCGTTGTTTATAACTTTTCCGGTTATTGAAATTCTTTTTTGCCCGGTAACAGGATGCTCCGCAACAACACAAATCTTTTCTGAATCGAATAATTCAATCTGATTTGGAAAAATAGAAGCAGTATGACCATCATCGCCCATACCCAGTATTATCAAGTCAAAAACCGGAATACCCATACTCGAGGGTAAAATATTTTCAATTTTTCTTGAATAAGCTTTCGCTTCGCTTTCCAGTGTATTATTACCATTAACAGGAATTATATTTTCTTCCGGAATATTTATATTATCAAACAGCAGCCTTTTGGCTTCGCCGTAATTGCTTTCCGGATCTGTTTCAGAAACCATTCGTTCATCGCCCCAGTAAAAAACAACATTTTCCCAGTTAACTTCCGAAGCATAATTCTTTGCTAATAAATCAAAGAGAATCTTTGGAGTTGAGCCACCCGAAAGAGCAACATATAGCTTCTTATTTTCTGAATTATTTTCTTTTGCCCAACCGACAAAAAAATCAGCAAAAGCTTTTGCTGTGTCAAATGCTGAATCTGAAACTATCATTTCTGCCATAAATCAAATCTTTACAGTTCACAATATTCGCCATCGTTCGATAGGTTTTTACAGGGGTAGCGCCAGTCTTTACCAGCATCATCAAGCAAGCCTTTCACTTCGTCGTTAGGGCCCCAGGTACCTGCCGGGTAACCGTACAAAGGTACTTCACAGTCTTTTTTCCATACATCAAGTATAGGCTGAACAAATTCCCAGGCAACCTCAACAGCATCTCCCCTGGCGTATAAAGTTGAATCACCCAGCATGCAATCCAGCAATAAACGTTCATACGCCGAGGGCAAATGTGTATTATTCAGGTCGCTATAATGAAAATCCATATTTACATCCTGCACCTGGAAACCAGCACCAGGCACTTTTGTTCCAAATTTTAACAACAGACCTTCATCGGGTTGAATACGTATTACCAATTGATTTTGCTGATGGTCGGCCGAACTTATGTTTCTAAACAAGGTATGCGGTGTTTTTTTAAAGTGCACAACAACCTCTGTAACCCTTGTTGGTAAACGCTTACCGACCCGAATAAGAAATGGCACTCCGCTCCACCTCCAGTTATCAATAAAAAATTTCATAGCAACAAAGGTCTCTGTACGCGAATTATCAGACACACCCTCTTCGTCTCTGTAGCCGGGCACTTTTTCGCCTTTTATGGTTGACGATACATATTGCGCCCTGATAACATTTTTTTTAACATCTTCAACCTTAAGCGATCTTAGCGATTGAAAAACTTTCATGGTTTCATTCCTTATTGAAAGCGGACTAATTTCAACCGGAGGCTCCATGGCAATCAGTCCAACAATCTGAAGCAAATGATTCTGAACCATATCGCGCAGAACTCCGGAATGATCATAATAGCCGCCTCTGCCTTCAACTCCAATACTTTCTGAGGAAGTAATCTCAACCCTGTCAATAAAATTCCTGTTCCAGAGAGGCTCGAAAATACCGTTTGCAAAACGGGTAACTAATACATTCTGAACAGTTTCCTTGCCCAGATAATGATCTATCCTGTATATCTGGTTTTCGTTAAAAAAGTTTAACAGACTTCTGTTAAGTTTCTTTGCCGATTCCAGGTCTGTACCAAATGGCTTTTCAACAATGAGTCGTTTCCAACCTGAATTCTTATTCGAGTTATTTAAACCTGTTTTTGCCAGGTTTTCGGGAATAATTTCATACAACGAAGGCGGAGTAGATAAGTAAAAGATAATATTCGCGGGTATCGATAATTCCTTTAACAGCAAATTAATCTTTTCTTTTAATAATGAATATTCTTCAAGGTCTGAAGTATTTAAAGCCTGATAATATAACTTTTCACAGAATTGATCGACAAGATTTTTATCTTCAGGGGAGGCATCTCCGTATTTATATAAATCTGCATTCATTTTTTTCCTGAAATTAAAATCATCAAGCTTGGTACGGCCAACTCCAATTATTGCAAACTTATCTGGCAGAAGGTTTTGTTTTGCAAGATCAAAAATTGCAGGAATGAGTTTTCTTTTTGTTAAATCGCCTGATGCACCAAAAATTACCAATATCTGATTCTCTGGTTGTATCATATATTTAAAATCTTTTCAATAACTGTAAAAATAAAGAACAGTTTCATGAATAAATAGTTCTGTGAACAAAATTCACTAAGTAACGATTATTTTTGCTTTTAAATGATTTTGTCTACCTTTCCTAATAGGAATAAAAAACTGATTTATAATTTGCTGCTGATTTATGAAGACTGTTTTCTCTGACAAAACACTGCTGAAACTAAAAGAAAAAGCAATCGAAGCATCAAAAAAAGCCTATTGCAAGTATAGTAATTTGCATGTAGGAGCCGCAATTCTTCATAACGATGGAAGTATATCAAGTGGCTGCAATGTTGAAAATGCCTCTTATGGTTTGACAATATGTGCCGAAAGAGTAGCTGTATTTCAGGCAGTTCTTAGAGAAAATACCGAATTCAACACTATCGTAATATATACACCAACAAAAGAGCCCATTCCTCCTTGCGGAGCCTGCCGACAGGTACTTTCGGAATTTGGCAACGAGCTTAAAATATTTTCGTTTTGTGACAGTGAAGAATTTATTGAAACCAATCTAAAAACTCTTTTTCCTCAATCTGAAATTATATTGCCTGACAAATAAACCCTTACAGC
>JAFGVA010000019.1 GCA_016938235.1 Bacteroidales bacterium
GCCCCAGGCCAGTACAACCCAGGTAGCCAAAAAGGACAGGAACTAATAGGGCACGAGCTAACCCACGTGGTGCAACAACGGGAAGGACGGGTAGCACCAACCAAACAGGGTAAAGGCCTTCCTGTAAACGATAACCCAGCTCTGGAGAAAGAGGCTGATGAGATGGGCGCAAAAGCAGCCCAGGGGAAAATGGCGGATGTAGCAGGTAATGGGAGTGGGGTGCAGCGGAAGGAAGTAAATGAAGAGACAGGGAGCATTAGCAATGTAAACAAGGAAAGTTCTAACGTTGGGGAATATACGTGGCAGCAAACCGATAGCATTATTGGGTGGTGGCACGATTACCAGATAACGGTAAAAAACAGAAGCGTTGAAGAATGGAAGAATTTCCTCATCAATGAAGCAGCTACACGCGAGGGTGGCATAGAATTGAACTTGTATATAGGAACAGCATTGTATGGGAAAAATGCTTTTTACAATTCACTCACTGCTGATCATGCCACCAAGATTAAGTTAACGGATTACGTAAAAGATTCAGGTATTGTTCAACCAGAGAATTTAATGGTCGCGCTGTTAACGGTCGGAGATAAAATGGATTTACAGGATTCGCCCTATGAAGGTGGTGGCTCCCGTATTTCAAAGGATAGTTTACTTAAGTTAGTTAATGGTTTTACAGCTAAATATTCTGCTCAGGCATTACAATCAATGTCTTATTTAGATTATGAAAGTGACAATATTAAAGCTTTTTTAGAAGTTTCAGTTGGAGATGGTTTTAATTCTGGTGCAGCCTATTTTGGTGATGAATTTAGTTATGGCGATGTTCATGTAAAACTAATTAACGGAGCGCTAGCGGCTGCGTTTGGACATATGAATGAACTGGCTTGTTTGGCCGCTAAATATCCCGATGAGAAAGGTGTCGAGAAGAATGCCATAAGGACTCAAGTAAAAAATATGGGAAAGACTGTTCAGACAGCAATTAAAACAATTAAAAATCTCAAAACTCGGCAAGCTTCGATAAATTTAGCTGTGTTTGAATCTATTCTTGAAATTGGCACAGCAGGAGTGGACGCTCTAATATCTGGAGCTGTTAAATCGATGTTGTTTGCAGGTGCAGCAGAGCTTGCTAAAATTGGTTTAAAATCCCTAGTTGGAGTAAGTGACGAAGGAAAACGAATTGAGGCCTATGAAAAAGATTTTGAGATGGCTTTTGAAAAAGTGTTAAAAGAAGTTTATTCAAATAGTGAATTAGAGAATAGCCAGAAAGGAGATATTGACACCGAGCTTGGTTTTGCGAAGTTGCACTTTTTGAGTGGTTTAGATGATTAGTCATGAGTAATAATAACAAATTGACAGATATGAAATTATATTACTCTTCGTTTGTTGCAATATATTTATTATTACTTGTATCATGTAGTCAAAGTAGTGTAAGTATAAATAGTCTAGAAACCAGGTTTATAATCAATAATTCAGGAAGTAATCTTTTGGTTGAAATATATAACAAAGAAAAGAATTCATTATTCACTGTTCAAAATATTTCAACCAAAAAAGAAGTGAGATTTACTGCAGGATATTTTAATAATAGCTATGCTCATAAACCATTTAGTGTAAAAAACGGGTTGCTCTTGTTTTCAACAAAAGGACCTGGTTTGGAGAGTTATTCTACTGAAACAGGTTATAAGCAATGGCAATATGACTATAAGGTTGGTAGTAACTACTTTTTGCCTAATAACTTTTTAATTTATGATAAGAGTATTGTCTATATTTCATCCGTTGATAATAAATATCGATTGTCTGTATTAGATATTGAAAGTGGAGAAATCATTTATGAGGTATTTATCGATTCAATTGATTTTAATCCTTTAATATATCCAATAAAAGTCGGTAGTAAATTGATTTATGGTAATACAAACTTTTATGCACTAGATATCAAAAATCAGACAAATCAGATAATAAGTGGAGATTTAGCAAATTCTCTTGGTAATAGGGGGAAGATTATAAGTGTTTTAGATAATGAATTTATAACCTTCAGCGAGAGGAATGGAGAGTTAATTAAATATCGATTGACAGAAGCAAATGAATTTAAGAAAGTCATTTGTAAAAAGATCACAGATGAAATGCTAAAATACGTTACGTCTGTAGAAATAATGGGTAACGAATGCATTTTCTGGGGAGAAGGAATTGTATGGTGCTACAATCTATCTAGTGATCAACTGGTCGAATTAAAGCTTGATTCGGAATATACAAAAGTTTGGGAATTTGATGGTGCTATTTTTGACAAATATGACTCAATTTATATTAGTGATATAGCGTTTATTGCAAAGAATGACAGCCTTGATTTAAAACTATATAACTTGTCCTTAACTGCGAAAGAAGTTAGAGAAATTAATTTACCTGCAGTCATTACTACTTCAAATATTGAAACTCTTAATTCCTTTTACCACGAAGGTTTCTACTACTTTGACCTCATAACCACTGAAAATAGTGATGGGAAACAACATGATTTTTTATTGACCTATGATGTGGAAAATGGGCAACTTAAGAGTTTGATTGAATTTTATAACAAAAGGTTGAAAAGTCATAAGAGATGGCAGATAGGTAATCATATTGTATATGGACTATACAAACATGAGGGTTCGGTGTTTTACTATGATTTCGATGTAAAGAATGCAACCATGTTGAGAACAAATATGTCTGATGAAGATTATAGGATTATAAAACTATGATGTCGCATGGTTTCATTAATCCAATAACTACTGTTAACTTAATGAATCCCAAAATTCATTTTGTCCTCAGGCAATACAACCCAAGTTTGCAAAAAGGCCAGGAGTTAATAGGGCACGAGCTAACCCACGTGGTGCAACAACGGCAAGGAAGAGTAACACCAACCAAACAGGGTAAAGACCTTCCTGTAAACGATAACCCAGCCCTGGAGAAAGAGGCTGATGAGATGGGAGCAAAAGCAGCCCATGGGAAAATGGCGGATGTTAGGAAAAAGGGTAGTGGGGTGCAGCGGAAGGAGGATAGAGGAGAAGATGAAAATAAAACAATTGACATTACTACCTATGATTGGTTTAAGGATATAACAATATCAGATGTTCCATATTTGGGTGCAATATATAAGA
>JAFGVA010000141.1 GCA_016938235.1 Bacteroidales bacterium
GGGAAAAGACGAAAAGTTGAGATAAGTAAAGCAGGCAAACAATTTTTTCCAACAACGCATTTTGACAATGCCTTTCGTTTCATTGACTCATTAATTTCGGATTATAGAAACTTATCAAAAGAGAACAATCTGCAGATAGCAGAGAAATTAGCAGAAATTTTGGATAATGTAAATTATCTGCATCCTTTCAGAGAAGGAAACGGGCGAGCGCAAAGAGAGTTTTTAAGATTATTAGCATTGGAAAAAGGATTAACATTAAATCTAAACCCACCCGACAATAAAAATGTTTACGACCAATATATGCAAGGGACAATAAACAGTGATGTAAAAACCCTCACAAAATTGAATTTAGACCTGATTGAGACATAAAGAAAATTAAAAAAAAAGGGCACAACAATTAATTCAGTTTAATCAAATTGTATTCAATTGAAAAATCTATTTTCTATAACAGCTTTGGCAATTTTGATCCCATTGTCAGGAATTTCACAAAACACGCTTGATATTTTAACCCTGAGCGGCAAATACACTACCCCGCAAAATTACGACAGTACATACAATGGAAAAGCTCAGGAAAAAGGAAGTTTTATTGGCTTAACACTACCAATTCCCATAAACGATAAAACTATTATATATAACAGCCTGAATTACTTTTACTTTCATGTTGATAACGAAGCTGATATGCCTGATAATATTGTAGATCCTATCAACCTTCATGGGTTTATTATCAGAACCGGGCTGGTGCAGAAGCTAAATAACGGCCAAAGTATTCAACTCCTGTTTTCTCCACGAATTATGACTGATATGCAGGGCGGAGGAACTGACAATTTGCAATTGGGTGGTTTAGCCGTGTATGAGAAAAAATTAAAAGAAAATCTTACTATGGGATTTGGTGCCATGCTTAATAACGATTTCTTTGGTCCATATCTTGTACCTTTAATTAATCTAAACTGGAATATATCAGAAAAATTTTCAATCACCGGCATGTTACCTGTTTATGCTAAAATTAATTACAAGGTAAGCGATAAATTCACGTTTGGAATAAGCCATTTTGGATTAACCACTTCTTTTGGCCTCAATGGAGAAAATTACTCAACCGATTACATTGAAAGACAAAGTATTGATCTGGGACTTTTTGCAGCCTATAATGTAGCAAACAATATTTATATAGAAGCAAGAATAGGCAAATCGATGTCGCGTGTTTATAAGCAGTACGCTGCTGATGATAAGCTGGACCTTGCTATGCCACTGGTTACCTTTGGCGATAACCGTACTGTGAAAAATGTTCAGTTTGAGGATGGTATGTATTGCGAACTGAGACTAATTTACAGGATAAAAATTCCTGAATAATATGCTATACTATATCGCACCAACAAATTAAACAAACAGGTTCTTAATACCGGTTACAACCATATCTATACCAATAGCGCCAATAAAAAAACCATTTAAGCGGAGCAACACTTCCATATTTTTATCAAAGGCAGTACGGAATTTTCGTTTCTCGATGGAGTCTCGTAATTTCTTAAGTACAAAGAGAATTATAAAATTAATAACGAAGATAACAACCAGCATTAATGTTCCGGTTGTATAATTCTGCTTTTGAGAGAGAAGAATACTCAAAGAAATGGAACCGGCACCCACCATAAATGGAAGTGCAATCTCAGATGCCAGATCGTTCAGGTCTTCTTTAATTAAAATTAATGCCTTTTGTCCCTTAACAATATAGAAATAGGCATACGAAAAAATAATTATTCCACCGAAAATCCGGAAAGAATCAAAGTTTATCTGGAAGATACTATTAAAAATAACATCACCGGAAAAAAAGAAGATTATACAAACTGTTAATGATATTATTGTTGCCTTAAGAATCACCATCATAAAATCCTTGTGGTTCAAATCCTTTCTTATAGGTTCAAGATATAGGAACAGAGCAAAAGGATTTAGCATTACTATAAATTCAAGCATATCGGGCAACATATCCTAAATAATATTCATTTATCATACAAGTTAAAGCTTTAAAGGTACAAAACAAAAAAGCTTCCCGGTTATCGGAAAGCTTTCGCGGTGAGGGGGGGGGATTATTCGACTTCCTGCGTCAGTCTCATGAGGGCTTCGCCGTTCGAACCCGCCAACCCTTCTGTTCTCATCCCCCAAACCTTGCTGCTGTTTTAAATTTTTGGAAACAAAAAAAGCTTCCCGGTTGTCGGAAAGCTTTCGCGGTGAGGGGGGGATTCGAACCCCCGGTACAGTTACCCGTACGTCAGTTTAGCAAACTGGTGGTTTCAGCCACTCACCCACCTCACCAAATATTTATTTTCTTTCTTTTACAGCAACAACCAGCTCTTGTCAGTTTAATCCCGATGTGCATCGGGAGTGGTTTATTCATCCCTGCGGGATTCATGAACTCGAACTACGTTCTCGGTTCAGCCTCCCAATAGTTATCGGGTCACCCACCTCATTTGTTGCTGCATATGCAGCTCAAAGCTTATTTTTGAGCAGCACAAAAGTATAAAAACAGGAATAAATTCCAAATAAATTCCTGTTAAAATCAATGCTTATTTATTCTTTTTGCCTTTATCTGCCGAACCTGCAATAGAATCGCGCATTGCGGTATCGGCATCAATGTTTTTCATGCGGTAATAATCCATAATTCCAAGATTACCCGACTTAAAAGCATCGGCCATAGCAAGAGGTACCTGAACTTCGGCTTCAATAACTTTTGCGCGTGCTTCCTGGGCTTTGGCTTTCATTTCCTGTTCAAGTGCTACAGCCATAGCTCTGCGTTCCTCGGCTTTTGCCTGGGCAATATTTTTATCGGCATTAGCCTGGTCCATTTGCAGAACAGCACCAATGTTCTTTCCTATGTCGATATCGGCAATATCAATCGATAATATTTCAAATGCGGTACCGGCATCAAGACCTTTATTCAAAACTACTTTTGAAATAGAATCCGGATTTTCCAGTACTTCTTTATGTGAATTCGATGATCCGATTGAAGAAACGATACCTTCACCAACCCTGGCCAGAACTGTATCTTCACCTGCACCACCCACTAATTGTTTAATATTGGCACGAACAGTAACACGAGCTTTGGCAATAAGCTGAATACCATCCTTTGCAACAGCAGTTACAGGTGGGGTATCAATAACCCTCGGATTAACTGACATTTGAACAGCCTCAAGCACATTTCTGCCAGCCAGGTCGATAGCTGTGGCAGCTTTAAAATCGAGTTCTATATTTGCTTTATCGGCAGAAATTAAGGCTTTAACCACTGTCATCACATTACCTCCGGCAAGATAGTGAGCTTCAAGCTCATCACGATTCAGGTGCAGTCCGGCTTTTGAAGAATTTACCAGGGCACTTAAAATTATTCCAGGAGGAACCTTACGAATCCGCATACCAATTAACTGACCAATGGGCACATAAACCTTAGCGAAAACAGCGCTTAACCAAAGGCCTAGTGGTATAAAATAGAAGAATAACCATAGGAAAATTACTACTAATACTACAACTAAAACGATAATGCCAATACTAAAGCCTTCCATGTGTTTATTTAGTTTTTAGGTTCAACAAATATTTTGTTTTTTTCTATTCTGACTATTACTACCTGTGTGTTACTATCTACATAATTCCCCATTGAACGGGCCTCAATAATCTCATCATTTATGAGTACCTTTCCTATTGGCGACAATTTTGAAACCGTACTCCCGGTATCTCCAATTTTGAATTTATCCTGCTCCAATGCAGGTGCATGTCCAACAACTGTAGATTGCAAACCGAACTTTTGCCAGGTCTTGGTTTTAAAAGCAATACCTGTAATAATTACTATGAATAATACAGTTCCGACAGAGATATAGTTTGACACAGGAGGCTTGTGAAAATAATAGCCTGAAACTACACCGCCAACAATAAGCAAGGTACCTGCAATACCGGCAACCGTAATGCCCGGAATAACAAGAAACTCTATTAACAAGAGTACGATACCAAGAATGATTAAAGCTATTATTATTCCTGTAGACATGCGAATTAAATCTAATCGATTGTAGCCTCAAGGCCTTTTTCTATTAAAGCTTCTTTATATGGTTTCAAAATATCGTATGAGCCTTTTTTTACATCACACTTCCCTTTATAATGCACCAGATAGGTACATTGCTCCGCCTGAATTGAATCCATTTTAAAGACCTTAACCAGTGTTTCTATAACATAATCAAAAGAGTGAACCTCATCGTTATGCAAAATCAAGCACCTGCCTCCTTCTGAATCGATGTCCACAAATTCCTGGAAATCCGGTTTGTTCTTCAGATATTCTTTATCACTCATCTTCTAAGCTTATACAAATTAAACTCATAACAAAAATAGTAATAAACTTGGTAATGTTCTTATTCTGAGTCAAATTTTTCACCATACTCCAGTTCGCGGGCAGCCTGTATTGTTATTTTCCGTCGATTATAATAGGGAACAATAAAGGCATCGCTGTATCCATAGGATTTTACTTTCTGCAAAGCATCGCGGGCCGCTTTCGAGCTTTTAAAGAGTCCAACATAATATTTAGTAAGGTTCTTGTCTTCAAGTATCTCAGCCGACAAAGGGCTCAGGCCTCCAAAAGCATCGAACGACAGGTCTTGAGAAAATGCTCCTAATTGAATTTTATATACAAGTCCCTGAGGCATTTCATTATTCCCGGGTATGGGCTTCTCTATCGAATACGGGGAATTATCCAGTATGGTAAAATTATTCTCTACTCTTGATTCCTTAACTTCAATATTTATTTCCTCAAGGTTTTCTTCTTCTACCGGTAGCTGAATGCTTGTTTTATAGGCAAATAGTTTAATTTTTCCTACACTCTTAACTGATTCAATATTTTCATTCTCCTGTGTTTCTGTTTCTTTACCCGAAGGTATTTCAGGTTCCGCTGCTGTTTCTGCAACAGGAGTATTGTCAGCCAACGAGGCTGTACCTTGCATTGTGAGATTGCCCGGATTCAAATTGTCTTCATTTTGCCTTATCCTATTTGCTTCGGCAAACAACTCGTCAGCAGTTTGCTGCGTTTCTTTCAATAAACTTTCATCTTTAGTAATATTGGCAATAAGTATTCGCCGGTTATCAGCATTATTTTCAGCCAAAAGCTTATTTTTCTTTGAAATAATTTCAGCATTTAATGAGTCGCAGAAAAGTTGTTTATTCAAGGCTTGTTTTATGGTTACTTCATATTCAGAGAAAACAATCTCACTTCGGGCGGGAGAAAGATTTTCAATAACAACCGGCACATTAAATTCTTCTGTTTTAACATTTAGTCCGGCAAGTTCTCTAACTTCATCTACCGATTTAGGGAAAAGAAAATCAGGAGATTCGGGAATTTCAACCTTGTAGGCAGTGAGCTTGCCATTTGCTTCCTTTCTGTTCGAAAGAAAAACAGCAGTTTTACCGGCAGTGTCGGGTACATATAAAAAATCATCAAAAGGCGAATTATAGGGGAACTCAAGTCTGCGCGGATTTTCAAAAGCGTCTGAACTTATATCGTATTTTGATGAGTAAATATCAAATCCACCCATACCGCCAGGTCTGTCAGATGCAAAATACAAAATGCTGCTGGCTTTATCAAAATAGGGGTACTCTTCATCGGCTGCTGTATTTAATTCTTCAATAGCATCTGGCGCCGAATAGTCTATATCTGAAAGCTGCTTTACTACATACAAATCTTTTCCGGTACGCCTCGATGAACCGATTGAAGAAATATACAATTGATCTCCATGAGAAATTGAGGTGGGTAAATACATAACCCCCTGGTAATTTTCCTTTTTGTCATCCAAAATCATAAAAGATTCCGGCTTTGGAGCAAATCTTCCCGGAACATGCAAAGCATATATACTACCTAATTGATTTGACAAAATATTCTCGGTAGCAAGCACCTTTGCTTTACATGCCATAAGAGTTTCCTGACGAGCAGATTTTATTGATTCCTCCAATATTCCGGGCTTCAGTTTCTGGAAATCCTTTTTTGTACCCAACACTTTATAATTCGCCAGCGCTAATTCCGCATCTTCAAACTGGTAATTTTTAAGATAAGCCTGCGAAAGATAATAATGTACATCTGTCGAATAAGTTTTTGAAGCAGCAAACCGCAAATATTGAATTGCACTTTCCAAATCGACATTGGAATGCAGATAACATCGGCCAAGGTAATAATTATAAGAAGGTTCCCTGGGATAAACCAAAAGCAAATCTTCGAATCCCTTTAATGCTTCGGAATAATTTTCTGAATTAAAAAATGCTATGGATTGTGCCTCTATTTCATCTTTTGATAGTTCTTGTGATTTTAAAATCGTACTTTCCCCCAACAGGAAAAAAACCGCTACAATTTGAATTGTAAGTAATTGTTTTAAGCCTCTCATAATTACCTGTTTTATATCGCCAAAATATAAGAATATTGTGGCTTGAAGTAAAAAAGAGTTATTCACAAGCGTTACTTTAAGAATTATTTTACCTTTGCCAACTGAATTAGCGAAATAATATTGAAGCCTGATAATTTGCAACAATTTAATTATCAATTTTTTATCGCTAATGTTTAGAAATACTATTTCTTTGAAATTCAAAATAAAATATAAATAAATTTTAATTTTTTTAATATGAAAAACACATTTAAACTATTGATTGGACTGGCAATAACTGCTGGTTTCTCTGCTTGTACAAGTCAATCCGGAAAAGCTCCTCAACTTACAGACGATATTGATTCGGTTAGTTATGCTTTTGGTCTGTGGATTGCAAGTCAGCCAATGAATGGTCTTGGTGATAAAGAAATCATTGATCTTGATCTTGTTAAAAAAGGCATGATTGACGCTATTGAAGGAAATGATACCCTTATGAACAGAAATGCCGTTGAGAATATTCTTCGCTCGTATTCACAAATTCAGATGGCTAAACAAGCCGAAAAAGATAAAGCCGAGCAAGATTCAAGAATTAAGGAAGGTGAAACTTTTCTGGAAGAAAACAAAGCCAAAAAGGGTGTAATGGTTACTGAAAGTGGTTTACAATACCGGGTAATTAAAGAGGGCGACGGTGCTACTCCTTTGGCAACAAATAAGGTTAAAGTGCATTACGAAGGCCGTCTTCTTAACGGAAAAGTATTTGACAGCTCAAAAGAAAATGGCACTCCGGCAGAATTTCGTCTGAACCAGGTAATTAAAGGCTGGACCGAAGGTTTACAATTAATGAAAGAAGGTAGTATTTACGAACTTTACATACCATATAACTTAGCCTATGGTGAAAGAGGTGCTGGGGATGACATCAAACCTTTTTCTACTTTAATTTTCGAAGTTGAACTTATTGAAATTCTGGAACAATAATAATGAAAGCGCTAATTCATACCGCAAAAGGCCTGATGAAGGCTGAATTTTATGAGGATGATGCACCAAACACTGTAGAAAATTTTGTTAAACTGGCAAAATCCGGCTATTACGATGGCTTAAGGTTTCACCGTGTAATTCCTGATTTTGTTATTCAGGGAGGCTGTCCTTATTCTAAGGATTCAGGCGATGCCAGAGTGGGTACCGGTGGTCCGGGTTATTCGATTGATTGTGAACTAGACGGAGATAAACAATATCACGACAGAGGCGTATTATCGATGGCTCATGCCGGAAGAAATACCGGAGGATCACAATTCTTTATCTGTCATAGCCGCAACAACACCTCGCACCTCGACAGACAACACACCTGCTTTGGAAAAGTTGTTGAAGGTCTTGATGTTATCGACGACATAAGAGCAGGCGACCTAATTAATAAAATAGAAATTTTAGAGGATTAAGTTTCTCAAATTGAAAAATACACGAGGTAAGGCAGAAATTGCTTTACCTCTTTTTTTTCTTAAAATTTCATAAGAGGGTTGTCTGAAGTAAAGTTTTGGATACCTTTGAGGGCTTACTAAACAACAAACAATCATGATTAATAATTTAAGAATAATACTAACTTCAATTCTTGTAATAGTGGCGATCGGCCTTTTCGGACAAAACAAAAAAAAAGGATTGAAGCTTGAATCGGAATATGACACAGCAAGTTATATGCTGGGCGTTTATTTTGCAACCAGTTTTAAGGACCTTCCTGCAAAAAATAACATGAATATTAAACTAATTCAAAGGGGGTTAACCGACAACCTTGAAGATACCCCTCAATTCACAATGGAAGAGGTTCAGACGTTTATGAATCAGTTTATGAAAAATCAACAGACTCTTGCTGATGAAGAAGCTAAATCAGAAGGCATAAAAGCAGAAAAAGAATTTCTTGATGCCAACAGGAAGAAAGAAGGAATACATGAGACTGAAAGCGGACTACAGTATAGAATTATTAAAGAAGGAACAGGAATTTCTCCTGCTGAAACCGATAAAGTTGAAGTTCATTATACCGGTAAACTTCTGGACGGAACCGTTTTCGACAGTTCAGTTGAAAGAGGAGAATCAATTGAATTTGGCTTAAACCAGGTTATTAAAGGCTGGACCGAAGGCGTTCAATTGATGAAAGAAGGTGCTGTTTATGAGTTTTATATACCCTATGATTTGGCCTATGGAAGTCGTAGTGCAGGAAATCTGATTAAGCCTTATTCAACTTTGGTTTTTGAAATTGAATTAATCAAAGTTATCGAATAAAATTATATCCTAATTAACATGGCTTTTCGTCAGAAGACAAAAGACATGAGTTTGAAGTCCTCTGATTTAGAACGCCATATACAGATTCCCGGATTTGGGTGAAACGATTTTTTAAACCTCGTAAATCCGGGAATTTGTTTTATCTATTCCGTAATAAAAAGTATCATTTTTTCTATACTCCTTTCACATACAGGACAGAAGTTTCTCATAGCTGATGATTGCATTGCACAATTTCTGTAAGGGCGGTAAAAACCTTCGGCAACATAATTTGCACCTTCAAACACGCCAACTGCATTATCATACAAAGATGTATCCGGGGTTGGGATGGGAACTGTATCGGGCACCATACTCATCCATTTTCTTTCAAAATCAACCAGGGTAGTAATGTTGGGTTGATAGGGTTCAGTGTTTAAATCTCCAAAATCCTCATACGCTACTTCCGAATTGAAATATTCATCTGCCAGTGAGGCAAATCCATGTCCAAATTCATGTAAAAACAGTAGCTCGGCATGATAATCATCGCTGGTAAAAATATTATAGTAATTATAGATGCCGCCACCACCATATTTTGATGAATTAACTAGAACACAAACCTGATCTACAGGCACTGCATTCAGGTATTTATAAACCTTTCCAATATCAGGCAATGTAAGATATCGGTCGATGCCAAAAGTGCCAAAATGAGCATCTGCCAGGGTCTCAACCTCTAATCCTGTTGAAGGAATATCAACTCCCGTCTGAGGCGATGGTGCAAATACTGCCAGAATATTTATTTTGTCTTTGTAGTTTAAAAAAGGTTCCCACCCGAAAAGGTAATTCTTAAATCGCTCTACGTCTCTAAAAAATTTATCCTGCTCGTTCTGAGTATATCCTTCAGCAAAAAACACAATGTCAACATTATTTTCAAAATTCCCCGATTTATGAATATCTCTGGCAGAAACGCCTTCCTGTAATATTGAATTGGCTATCGATTCCGGTTCAAAATCTTTTTCAAAAACTTTGTGAAATCTATTTTGAGAATCCCGTTTTTCAATGCAAATTTTAAAATCTTTTCGAGGTTCAGGAAACAGAATACAATCCGAAAATGTTTTTTCGTTTGTGTCCGCATCAGCTGTGGTCTGCCATTCTGAAAACAAATTACAATACCCACGTGAGTAAATAAGTTGATTACTCTTTAGGTCGTATATTTTGAGAAAATACAAACCATACTGGAAAGTATCTATCAGGTTAACTTTTGACCCGCCCCAATACAAATCACGAACAATGCTTTTCTCTTCTATCTTCAAAGTACTTGCATCCCCGGTAATGGAGTACTCAAAGCGCAACCTGCTTTCCTTGAAAAATTTTTTATAGTTATATTTGATTGAACAAGAAGGCAAAAGACTAATTAGAAAAAAGATAAGCAATCTCATAACAAAAGCATATTTTAAAGTCAGAAAATTAATACAATTCAATTAAATGCCGGTAAAATGGAAATAAAAACCATAAATAAAGTATCTGATATCCTGCAAACCTGGGGACTTACAGGAAACACCTTAGAAGTTTTAAGAATAGCTTCCGACGTTATTATTATCATTCTAATTGCCTCGATAGCCGATTTTATTGCCAGGAAAGTTTTACTTCAGGTTTTCAAAAAAATGGCCATGCGTACCAAAAGTACCTGGGATGATGTACTACTTGAAAAGAAGGTTTTTAACCGGATTGTACATATAATACCTGCACTTATTATTTACTATTCTATAGTACTTGTTCTTGCTAACCCTGTGTATGAAACAGCTCTCAACCTTATTCTTATTGCTATTAAAATTTACCTGGTAATAATAATAATGTTAGCCATTGATTCAATAATCAATTCGTTTTATACAATTTACAATAGTCTCGAAGTTTCTAAAACCAGACCCATTAAAGGCTATGTTCAGGTTGTTAAAATTATTGTATATGCAGTTACCATCATATTTATAATCTCGGTATTGCGCAATAAACCACCCGATAAAATTCTTGCAGGATTAGGAGCTATGGCTGCTGTTATCATGCTGGTTTTCAAAGATACAATTTTAGGATTTGTAGCCAGCATTCAGCTTTCTGCTAACGATATGGTTCGTCCGGGGGACTGGATTTCAATGCCCTCGCATGGTGCCGATGGAGATGTGATTGATATTACCCTGAACACTGTAAAAGTTCAGAACTGGGACAAAACAATCAGTACTATTCCAACTTATGCTTTGGTTTCGGAATCGTTTAGCAACTGGCGGGGCATGGAAGAATCAGGTGGCCGGCGTATTAAAAGACATATTTTGATTGATATGAAAACGGTAAAATTCTGTACGGCTGAAATGATTGAAAAATTCAGAAAAATTCAACGACTGAAAGAATACATCGAAAAAAAGGAAAAGGAACTGAAAGAATTTAATGAGAAAAACAGAATTGATAATTCAGTAACTGTTAATGGCCGCAGAATGACAAACATTGGAATATTCAGGGCATACCTTGAAGAATACCTGAAACACCATCCTAAAATTCATAAAGAAATGACTATGTTGGTCAGACAACTGCAACCTACGCAAAATGGAATTCCTATTGAGATATATGTATTTAGCAACGACCAGGCCTGGGTAAATTATGAGGCTGTACAGTCTGATATTTTCGACCACATCCTTGCCATTATACCGGAATTCGAACTTAGCGTTTTTCAGAGTCCTTCGGGCGAAGATTTTAAAAAACTGGTATAATCAACAAAAAAAGGCGTTAAAAGAATCGAGGTGATTCTTTTAACGCCCTCATCTATTTTTATTTTGTATTACTTCTTTTTGCTTTCTTTATCGTCTTTAACTTCCTGAGCATCTTCAATGTTTTCTTCGGGCTCTTTAGAAGAAGTTTTCTCTTCCTTTTTAGAACCTTTCAGATAATCCGGCAATTCCATGCCTGCCATCTTAAATAACTCTTCAAACGGAGGTATAGAACCTAACATGCCTGACAAGAAATTAGCCGATGTGGGTGATTTTCCATCCTTACCGGATGACATATTGTCCCATACTGTAATCTTATCAATTTTAAGATTTTTAATCGCTTCAACCTGGGTCTTAACAAGCTCAGGAAGTTTGTCTGCAATCATAAGCATTACAGCACTGCTGGCGTCTCCCTTTGCTGCTCCTACCAGTTTATCAAAACCTTGGGCCTGTTTGCTTAATATCTCAAAGATACCTTTGGCCTGGGCTTCCATTTTCATATAAATAGCATCGGCTTCACCTTTTGCGTGTCTGCGTGTCTGCTCCGCAATAGCCTCGGCAGCAATTTCAACCTTTTCTTTATCAACCTGAGCCGGCACAACAATATCGGCAGTCTGCGAGGCTTTATCTCTTTGCGCACGCACAATCTCTGCATTTTTCTCTGCCGCATAGGCTTCTTCCAGCGCTTTTGCCTGGCTCACTTTTTCTGCAGCAACTGCTAACCGTTCAGCTTCAGCTTCTTTTTCCCTACGATTGGCATTCGAATTTGCTACCGTAACTTTTGCTGTATTCTCACCTTCAACAGCTGTTGCATCGGCTCTTGAAACCTGAACGCGCTGTTCCTGCAGTGCATTTGCTTCACCAATAGAACCATCACGGTTTTTCTCGGCAACACTTTTCTTGGCATCGTTTATTGCTTTGGCGGCAGCTTCTTTACCTAATGCTTCAATATAACCCGATTCATCATTAATATCGGTTACGTTAACGTTGATGAGTTTCAGACCAATTTTCTTCAATTCCGCTTCCACGTTCGAAGATACAGCGGCAAGAAATTTATCCCTGTTGCTGTTAATCTCTTCAATATCCATTGTTGCAACAACAAGCCTCAACTGACCGAAAATAATATCCTTTGCCAGGTTACTTATATCCTGTTGCGATAATCCCAGAAGACGTTCGGCAGCATTGGTCATTACTCCGACTTCGGTAGAAATACCAACTGTAAATCGCGATGGCACGTCAACCCTGATATTCTGCTTACTTAGTGCACTAGTCAGGTTAATTTCTATGGAAATTGGTGTTAAATCAAGGAATGAATAATCCTGAATAACCGGCCAGATAAAGGCGGCTCCTCCGTGAATACATTTTGCAGAGCGCGATTCAGCTGAAACTCCCTTACCTACTTTACCATACACAACGAGAATTCTATCGGAAGGGCAGCGTTTGTAACGGCGAAAAAATGAAACGATTAGAATAAATAAAAACAGTACAACGACTGCTATGAGAAGAGGTGCATATTGTCCCATGATTGTTATTATATTAATTATTTACCACTTTGTTTAACAAGAAGAATTTCATTATTGATAATCTCGACTACCTCAACAACACCGCCGGTTTTTATTTCTTCATCACTATCGGTTAAAGCATCAAGCGTTTGTAATCCTTGTACTTTTATCTGTACCTTACCCATACCGTTTCTTTTTGGAGGAATAGTAAGGTAAACACTGCCAACCTTGCCAATGGCATGGTTTAATTCAAGTGTACCACTTTCGGTTAGCTTTCCCATAAAATACACAATGGCAGCCATTATTGCCATCATAATAAGGCCACACAAGGTGCTAATTAAAATAGACAGCCAATTGGCAAGTCCTGCATCGATACAGGTAATACCTGCCCAACCGAAGATGGTGAAAAAAGCTATCAGGTTTTTTAAACTAATAAACTGGAAAGATATTCCACTGTCGTGTTCGATTGAAAAATCAGCGTCTCCATCCACTCCAACAGCGTCCATATCTCCACCAAAAAAGGTTAAAACAAGCTGTATAACAAATAAAAGAGAGAAGGGAATAGCGAAACACCAATATATTTTTTCGAGGAAAAGCATGGTCTGCCATGCTTCGGAGATTGTCATGTACATATCAGGGTGATTGAATTAGTATTCCGAAAAATAAGAAAAATTCGCAACAACTAATTTACTTCTTGAAAAAAAAATAAAAACAGGATAATAAACAAAATTATTGAAACGAATTTTCCCTGAGCTACAACCCTGAAGAATTCTTTTGATTAAATAATAAAGGCATCCGCCAACTGGCGGATGCCTTTATTGCCAATAACTATTTAGCCAACAGGCTAACTTTATAAATTAGGTTTCAGGTAAGCTAATTAAATGGCTTGGCCGCCTTTTTCTCCTGTTCTGATTCTGATGCATTGTTCGAGGTTCGTAATAAAAATCTTACCATCGCCTACACTACCTTCAGTACCCGATCTGGCAGCTTCAATAATTGTATCAACAGTTATGTTTACAAATTCCTCATTAACGGCAATTTCAACCTTTACCTTTGGAATCAGATTTGGAACAACTTGTGTTCCTCTGTATATATCGGTATTTTTTTGCTGCCCGTGTCCCGATACTCTAACTACTGTAATACGGGTAATATCGGCACTTAACAAAGCTTCACGAACTTCATCAAGTTTACTTTCATTTATAATGGCTGTTACTAATTTCATACTTCTGTGTTTTACAAGTTATAAAAATTAACTGTTATTATCCAAGATTCAACATTCCGTATCCATGTTCACCATGATAACTGGAATCCATACCTTTCATCTCATCACGCTCATTTGAACGCAATCCGACAGTTTTGTTAATAACAACAACCAATATTAAAGTCATTACCGCAGCATATACTATAGCAATACCAACAGCTAATGCCTGAACACCAAGCTGACTCATAACTTCAGAGAAAGAATGTTCGCCACGCATAAAAAATACCAGGAAAATAGCGCCTACAATTCCACCAACACCATGAACACCAAACGCATCAAGGCTATCGTCATACCCTAATTTATTTTTCATGATTATTGCCATGTAGCAAACAATTGAAGCAATAGCACCCAAAGCAATGGCTCCTGCAGGTTGAACCACGCCGGCTGCCGGAGTAACGGCAACAAGACCGGCAAGAATACCTGAAGCAAAACCCAGCGCAGTGGATTTACCCTGGTGAAATCCTTCAACAATCATCCAAACGATTGCACCCGAAGCAGCAGCAGCCTGAGTGGCTGTAAGTGCCTGCGCAGTGCTTAACCCACTACTAACAGAACTACCTGCATTGAAACCGAACCAACCTACCCATAATAGTCCGGCACCCATCATTGTCATCACCAGGTTGCTTGGTGGCATCGCTGTTTTTGGATGGCCGCGTCTTCCACCTAAGTAAAGAGCAGCTACTAATCCGCTTACACCGGCAGAGATATGTACAACAGTACCTCCGGCAAAGTCGATAGCACCCATTTTAAACAAAAAACCACCCTCGGCCCACACCCAGTGGCACAATGGATTATAAACTAAAATACCCCAAACTGCAATAAAAACCACATAGCCTTTGAATGACACCCTTTCAGCAAATGCACCTGCAATTAAAGCGGGAGTAATAATAGCAAACTTACCCTGAAACATTGAAAACACATACTCCGGAATACCCGAAGAAGTAATGTTGTTATCAATACCTCTCAGGAAAAAATAATCGCTGTTCCATCCGAACCAGCCTCCTAATACGTTATTACCAAAACTCATGGCATAACCTAAAACAATCCACAACACGGCCATAATTCCCATAGCTACAAAACTGTGCATCATGGTACCAAGAACATTTTTGGTTCTTACCATCCCGCCATAAAACATAGCCAGACCGGGAACCATTAATAATACCAGCGCTGTTGAGGTTAGCATCCAGGAAGTAACTCCTGTATCGACCTCTGCTGTTTCCTGTGCGAAAATTGATTGTGTCCCGGCAAGAAGAAGAACCAAGACCAGACCTGGAAATTTAAAATAGTTTTTTTTCATACAACCCCTGTTTGAATTAATACAACTGTTAATAAATCTTGTATTTTCTAGGGCAAATATATAAATTATTGAGGTATCAACAAATTTTTTTTACTTTTTGTAAGCAAATACCCCCTTTTTTTAAGGTATTGGTTTTTTTATTTCACTTATTTGCACATACCCCTATATTTTAAAGGGGCTATAGTTAAAAACAAAAAAAAAGCACCTTTAGGGTGCTTTTTTTATCATATTTGAATTTTATTGTCATATCAGGACTATTCCCAGCTTTTTGCACTCAGAAATCATATTTTCGGGCCAAATACTTGATTGTATCTCGCCAATATGAGCTTTGTGTAAAAAATACATACATAAACGGGATTGGCCTATTCCACCACCAACAGACAAAGGCAGCTCATCATTCAATAACCGCTTATGAAAATAGAGTTCCTGCCTTTCCTGCATATTTGTTATTTCTAATTGCCTGAGAAGAGCTTCCTTATCAACACGAATACCCATCGATGATATTTCAAATGCATTTTCAAGTATGGGGTTCCATAAAAGTATATCTCCGTTTAACCCTTTGTAGCCATCAGAATTTTCGGTGCTCCAATCATCATAGTCAGGTGCTCTTCCGTCATGTGGTTCCCCATCGCCCAATTTGCCACCTATTCCAATTACAAAAACTGCACCATGCTTTTTAGTAAACTCCGTTTCTCTTTCTTTAGCTGATTTACCAGGATATAACTTCCGTAACTCTTCTGCATGAATGAATGTAATATCGTCGGGCAGTAATGGTTTAATTTGTGGATAGTTTTGAAAAACCACAAACTCTGTACGCTTCAATACTTCGTATATCTTTCTTACTATAAATTTTAAATAATCGACATTACGCTCCCGCGATGATAAAACTCTTTCCCAGTCCCATTGATCGACATACAGCGAATGCAAATTATCAAGTTCTTCATCGGGTCTTACAGCATTCATATCGGTATAGATGCCGTACCCCTGGTTAATCCCGTAGTCGGCCAAAGCCATTCTTTTCCACTTTGCCAGCGAGTTTACAACCTCAGCATCTCTGTCTGCCAAATCTTTAATCGGGAAGGTTACTTTTCTTTCTGTTCCGTTCAAATCATCATTAATCCCCGTCCCTTTTAAAACAAAAAGTGGTGCAGTAACCCTTCGTAATCTTAATTCAGAAGAAAGATTTTCCTGAAAAGTGTCCTTGACCAGCTTTATTGCCTGTTCGGTTTGTTTTAGGTCCAATAAACTCTTGTAATTTTTAATTGGAAGTAATTTACTCATGTTAATATTTTTAAATGTCTACGGAATAAATATATAAAAATATCGGAATGCAGCAGACAAAACCGGGAGTTATACAATTACCTGAAAACAAAAAAGTCGCAATGACACTACGACTTCTTGTTAACATTATTAATTGGCTGCCATTTTTTATTTATAACCCTGCACATGCACATTTTTCATAGATCTGCCCGATGGATCTGTATTGTTCTTGAAGGACTCGTCCCATTCGAGTGCTTCGGCTGTACTGCATGCGATAGAAGGCACAGATGGCACACATAAAGCTGCTGAATCGGAAGGGAAATGTTCGCTAAATATTGAACGGTAATAATATTCTTCTTTAGTTTTAGGTGTATTAATAGGGAATCTGAATTTAGCATTTTCCATTTGTTTATCAGTAACAAGTTTACTTGTAACTTCTTTTAATGAATCTATCCAGCCATAACCAACACCGTCTGAAAATTGCTCTTTTTGCCTCCATGCCACACTTTCGGGCAGATAATCTTCAAATGCTTTTCTTACAACCCATTTTTCAATTCTTCCATCCTTAATCATTTTGTCGGCAGGATTAAGGCGCATAGCTACATCAATAAATTCCTTGTCGAGAAAGGGAACACGACCTTCAACGCCCCAAGCGGCCAGCGTTTTATTCGCCCTTAAGCAATCGTACATATGTAACTTTCCTAATTTACGCACAGTTTCTTCGTGAAATGCCTGTGCATTGGGCGCCTTATGAAAATAAAGGTAGCCTCCGAAAAGTTCATCTGCACCTTCGCCCGATAACACCATTTTAATACCCATTGATTTAATAACCCGGGCAAGCAGGTACATCGGTGTTGATGCCCTGATGGTGGTTACATCGTATGTTTCAATATGGTAAATCACATCACTTAATGCATCCAGCCCTTCCTGAACTGTGAAGTTTATTTCGTGGTGAACAGTTCCGATGGCATCTGCCACTTTTTTAGCTGCAGCTAAATCGGGCGAACCCACTAAACCAATAGCAAAAGAGTGAAGATTTGGCCACCATGCTTCTTTTTCATCGCCATCCTCTACTCTGGTTCTTGAATATTTCTTTGCAAGTGCAGATGTTACCGATGAATCTAGTCCGCCAGAAAGCAAAACGCCATAAGGAACATCGGACATAAGCTGACGGTGCACAGCCTGTTCCAGTGCATTCCGAAGCTCATTTATATCGGCTTTATTATCTTTTACTGCCTCGTATTTTTCCCAATCTCTTGCGTACCATTTTTTAATTTGTCCGTCTTTACTGTGAAGATAATGCCCGGGTTTAAACTCTTCAATTTTATTACAAACACCCTCTAAGCCTTTTAACTCTGAAGAAACGTAGAAATTGCCAAACTTATCCCAACCAATGTATAATGGAATTATGCCAATATGATCCCGGGCAATCAGATACTCATTTTTTTCTTCATCGTAAAGTGCAAAAGCAAAAATACCGTTAAGATCTTCAAGGAAATCAATACCTTTTTTCCGGTATAATGAAAGGATAACTTCACAATCGGAATTAGTCTGAAACTCATAAATGTCTTCAGTCTCCTCTCTGAGTTTCTTGTAATTATATATCTCGCCATTTACAGCAAGAATGTGTTTGCGATCTTGGCTGTACAAAGGTTGATTACCCGATTGGGGATCAACTATTGATAAACGCTCATGTGCTAATATTGCTTTTTCACCACAGTAAATACCTGACCAGTCCGGACCCCTGTGGCGCAATTTTTTTGACATACTCAAGGCCTGCTGCCTTAAGCTGTCAGAATCTACTTTTAAATCAAATACCCCTATTATTCCACACATAATTCTGTATGTTTTATTACTTTATTTTCTAAACTACTATTAAGGAAAAGATGTTAATTTATTATATTTTTCATGTTTTTAATTAACAACCGTAAGTAATATGAGCAAAGATATCAAAAAATAAATTATACGCAAAAAATACTTTATTATTTAACAAAGATTCCATAACTTTGCTTACAATTTGTAATGTTAAGCTTGTATTTAAATTTCATTTACCTTTTATAGCCATGAAAAACGAAAACAACTATCAGATCGACGAATTAGATAAGAAAATTTTATCCATTCTGACTAAAAATGCCCGGATTCCATTTCTTGAAGTTGCCAGGGATTGTGGTGTATCAGGAGCTGCCATACACCAGCGCGTTCAAAGGCTTTCAAAGTTGGGTATCATTTCGGGTTCCCAGTTTAATATTGAGCCTAAAAAATTAGGCTATAACACTTGCGCCTATATTGGAATTTTTCTGGATAACGCTGCTATGTTCAATGACGTATCGGAAAGCCTGACAAACATATCAGAAATCATTCAATGTCATTACACTACAGGACAGTACTCTATGTTCGTTAAAGTTTACACTAAGGACAATGAACACTTGAGAAGAGTATTAGCCGATAAAATTCAGGCGATTCCGGGAATTATGCGTACCGAAACGTTTATTTCGCTTGAAGTATTAGTAGACAGGCAGCTACCAGTTTTAGAAGCTGTAAAATAAAGTACCGTTTTTTATTACATGAAACTGCCGGCAGATTCTTTCTTCCGGCAGTTTTTTTGTATGGTGTCATTTGCAAAATTAAAGCTATTCATATTTGAATTCCGAATTTATTTCTTTATTCTTGTAGTCTGATAGACTATTTTAAACCCTTACAACAGAAACTAAACGTCTTAACCATTAATTCTGAATTCATGAAAACATCTAATTCTGGTATTTACCTTGCACTTTTGACTCTTACGGCAACATTGGGAGGTTTACTTTTTGGGTACGATACAGCTGTAATTTCCGGAGCCGTGGGCTCACTTAAATCGTTCTTTATTGTACCTCTTACAAATGATGCAGAAGCCGCTGCAGCGGTAATTTCTCAATTTAAAATTATTGGAGTTGTAAGCTTCATTTTTATTTGGGGTCTTATTGTTAGTTTTATTAAACGGCTTTTTATTACAATTGGAAAAACGGTTATTTACTCGCTAATTTCCGGAGGATTAATCTATTTATTGGTTAATTATTTGTTCCTGCGTCATGGCCAGGTTTTAAACGAGTCATTAATAAATGTAATTCATGGATTCAATGTTTCCAGTGCCCTTATCGGATGTATCATAGGTGGTTCTATTGGCGGTTTTGTGAGTCAGAATTTAGGCCGGAAAAACGGCCTTATACTGGCAGCAGTATTGTTTTTAATTTCTGCTCTTGGTTCTGCCATTCCTGATAAAATAAATTTTCTTGGAATTGAGGTTCTTGGATCGTTTATGGTATACCGTGTAATTGGTGGTGTTGGTGTTGGTCTGGCTTCGATGCTTTCTCCAATGTACATTGCTGAAATAGCTCCGGCAAATATCCGCGGTAAACTTGTTTCATTTAACCAGTTCGCTATCATTTTCGGTATGTTGGTTGTATATTTTGTAAATTACTTCATCGCCAAAGGTCAGGCTCCAGATTGGTTAGATACCATTGGCTGGCGCTGGATGTTTGCATCAGAAATGATACCTGCAAGTTTATTCCTGATATTCCTGTTTTTTGTTCCGGAAACTCCAAGATATCTTGTTTTAATGAATAAGGAAGAAAATGCTCTTGGTGTTTTAAATAAAATTGTTGGTACTGAAAAGGCAAAAAAGGTTTTAGCTGATATAAAAGGCTCTCTGGTTGAGAAAAGAGCTCCATGGATGTCTTTTGGCGGACTGATTATTGTAATCGGAATATTCCTTTCTGTATTTCAGCAGTTTGTTGGTATTAATGTTGTTCTGTATTATGCTCCGGCAATTTTTGAAACTTTAGGCGCTGCGAAAGATGTACAGCTATTTCAAACCATTATTGTAGGCATTATTAACCTGTCGTTTACAGTAGTGGCGATTTTAACAGTTGATAAATTCGGCAGAAAACCACTGCAGATTATAGGTGCAGTAGGTATGGCAATAAGCATGACTGGCTTAGGCTTTGCTTTCTTCCTGGGACTACCCGGAATAGCTGCCTTAATATTTATGTTATTATATGTTGCAAGCTTTGCCGTTTCCTGGGGTCCGGTTACCTGGGTGCTTTTAGCTGAAATTTTCCCTAACAGCATTAGGGGTGCTATGGGTATTGCTGTTGCTGCCCAATGGTTGTCAAATCTTTTGGTTTCTACAACTTTCCCCATGATGAATGACAGTACCTTTCTTACCGAAAAATTCCATAATGGATTTGCATATTGGATTTATGCTGTAATGGGTATACTTGCCGCATTGTTTATGTGGAAATTGGTTCCTGAAACCAAGGGCAAAACACTCGAAGACCTTGAGAAAATCTGGAAGAAATAAGTATTGATTTAATAATAAAAAAAAAGGCTTTCAGTAGTATATTGAAAGCCTTTTTTTGATATTATGAATTTTAAACTTTTCCCATTGTAAGCTCAAAATACATTGACATAGAATCAGGATTCCCGTCTTCGTTTACATCCATTTCCTGAGAAGTGGTAAATCGAACAATAAGTTCATCTTTTGTTAACTTAACAACCTCCATTTCTGTTTCATCGTCGGTTCCTTTGTCGGTGGTAATAACATTACCATCATTATTTAGCTCCCAGGTGCCTGAATCGGTTCCACCTCCGTAATTTGCTGTATAGGTTCCATCAGATTTAAACTCAAAAGTTCCTGACATTTGTGACTTAAGTAACTGTGAAAATAACTCGGCATAAGCAGCAGCAACTGCCTCTGTTGTATCCATCGATTCAGCGATATAATCGACCAGCGATAAATCTCCTACACTAATATCCATTTCAGAACTGGTTATTGACCATTTTCCAACCAGATTGGATTCGTTATTATTTTTCTCGCACGCAATGCTTAATGATACAATTAGTCCGAAAACTAAAAACAATTTGCTTCCTTCTAAAAACTTTTTCATACTAATAGTTTTATGTTTTATTTATTGAAGTTACGCATAATTGCAGAATTTGTTCACAACAATGTAAATAATCAAGGGAGCAAAATGAACTTTACCGGCTTGCTCGTTCAGAATCATGTATTAAACTAAAAATCAGATTAGTTTTAATGAACAATCAACCTGCCGGTAGAACTTGTATTTAGTTTCTCGATAGCTGGAGGCAAACCGTATAAATGTATATCACCTATGCCATCGATGCTGTAAGTGAGACTTTCAAGCACATTAACAATGCAATCACCCTGAGATTCGTTATAAACATGGGCTTGTTTTGCCAATAAGGCCTTTGCATCAACACTCATAATGGCAAAGTTTTGTAATTTGAGGTTACTAACCGAACCCGATAATAGGAGCCTCCCACCACTAGAAAAATTATTATAGTACAAAAAAGAATTGCAATTCAACTCAAGATTTGCTTCAGAAACCTTGTTCAACAATAGTAACCTGAATGTTTCGGAAGTTATGGGTGTTAGGGTTTTAATATTTGAAGTTTCTTCTGCTTTTATCTCTTCGAGATGCATGGAATTTACCTGAACCTGAACCACATTATTCTCCGGCATGGTCCAGAGCAGGTGACTGTTTATACCCAGAAACAATGTGCTGTCGATAATTTCAAATTCCAATTTCTGAAGTAATCTTTCATCGCCATATGCTTCAAGCCCATATGAATTACCTTCGTTGAGAGAAATATCGAAGGTGCTGTTTAATACAATTTTATTGAAAGGGGCAAGCTCTATATTTCTGCTTGTTAATTCCTTGTTATTCTCGCAGGAAACTATCATCAGCATGAAAATAAGCTGAAACAGAATTGATTTCAACCGACTAAAACCTTTTAATATAAATAATTCACCTTTTATTTTCATGTAATGCTATCTCAGATTAAAAACGTACTCCCAAACCTAATTCAGGATAGTCAAGAATATGTAAATGTGATTTCATCGCCAGACGAACCGACAGTCTGTTGCTTAACCGGTATTTTAATATTCCCCTTGTATAAACCGGATAATTTTCAATCTGTTCTTTCAGGAAAATATAAACTCCTTCCTGAAAAGCTATGTTAAACCGATCGTAAACAAAAGATTGTGAAATGTGTAAGCCTGTCTGAAAGCTATCGTTGGTATTATAATTTCTGTCAGAATCATGAAACAGCGTTTCGATAGAAGAGTCGAAAAACACATCAGCTCCGGCACCAAGATGAATGGAACGGTTGATTTTATAATGCCATTCGATGGCAAATGATGATGTAAAGAAAACCTCAGCCGAGAGTGCCCGTGTATGTTTTCCTCCAAAACTCAGAATAGCATCGACATACGACTCCCTGGTAAATGCATCCGGTTCACGGATAATTTTCTCAGTTGTATTACCTATCAGATAATTCAAACCGGCAAATACACTTGTTGAATTTATTCCCAGGTTTGGTTCACTCATGTTTGCATTAGAAAAATGATCGAAAGACAAGCCACTTTTTAGTTCAAAATTATCATTAAGCTTATATCCCACTCCCAGTCGTTGATTAAAATGAATATTAATATGTGAACCAACAGCAACATTCAAATAATTATTTTCGATATCGAACTTTCGTGTAACATAACCCAACCCTACACCAGTTCTGTTGTATAAGCGAAACTTTTCTTTCTGAATAATATCCATTTTAAAAAAAACCGTAACAGCAAATTCCTTCCCAAAAACCTTATCATTCCCCAGGCTCGAATGGTAAAAAGATATCCCATAATAAGGGTATTTATACAACTGTTCCCAATAAGTTTTCCCAACGGTAGCTTTTGTTAAGCACAGGTCGAAAGCATGAAAAGATTCGTTGGTAATGTAATTCACAAACTGGTATTCGGGAAGTATATAGCCCGTCTGATAATTCAGTCCCAGAAATAAATTATCTGTAAAACTTACCTGTGCATTTACTTTAAAATTCTTTACAATGAATACAAACAAAAACAGAATAAATATTGCTTTTAATCTGATATACAAAATATTAGGTAGTGCCATTAAATTTTAAAACAGAAAAAAGTGTTTACTTACCAATATTACTATATCTTTTTTAAGTATGACAACTTTGTTGTTAATAATTATGCCATGTTACTAATCATAATTCATGCTTAGAATAAAATATTTATGGGTGAATTCGTGGCTAAAAATTTATGGGTGTTTTAATTTGGCGATGCAGAATTAAAACATTAAGAAAATCAAACTTCGCAGAAGTAATTGAAAGTAGTTCTTTTGAGCCCTTGCTCAATAAGTTGACCAAGATCCAGATGTTCTTCATCGTCTTCTTCGAAATGCCAGGTAATATTTATAATTTTTACACGCTTATTTGATTCAATACGACGAGCTAATTCTAGAATATGAAATGTTCCGGTGGTATTAAGGTATTCAAGCCTAACAACCAGGTTAATGTATTCTCCGTCAAATACATCAACCCAATGAAACAAGGGTGAGAAAAAATCTGTTACATGATCATTAATTAACCTGCCAGAAATAGACAACTCTCCATTTGGTTTAAATACCACCTCCGGAAAGTTATTTGACGATTCAATAAAAAACAGATCATTATTGGATAATGATTTCATATAATACAGATGTATTTGAAACAATTCAAATATAACAATTCGGGAAGTGCATTTTTTTTATTATTGATAAATAGTTTATAACAATTGATGAAAGTTATTTTAAAATTGAGGACAAATAAACGATGCTTTAACATCCGATTTTCGTATGGCTAATTTCTTAGATTTTTATCCCGATAATGCAGATATCATCAACCTGATCTTCGTTGCCTTTCCATTGCTCAAAAGTCGATTCAATTAATTTGTATTGCTTTTTCATTGGGAAATTTGCAATTTGGGAAAGCAAAGAATAAAATTGTTTTTTTGAATACTTTTTACAATCTGTTCCGCCAAACTGATCCTGAAAACCATCGGTAAACAAGTAAAAACAATCTCCGGGTTTAGTTGCTATCTTAACTGTTTCGAAGTATTTATTCTTCTGATACATATAAACGCCAATACTTTTTCTTGTGGGCTCAAACACTTTAATGCTGTTTTCACGCACCAAAAGCAAGGGTCGATTAGCCCCGGCATAATATATGGTATTTTCAGATTTATGATATGAAACAAGTACAATATCAATTCCCAGGGTATAGTTGTCTTTTTGTGTTTTAAAAGACTCCTTGAACTTGTTGTCGATAATCTGAAGCGCAGCACCTGGTTCATGATTATTTTGATTGCTCAAAACAAACTGGAATAATTCGTTACCCATAATACCCATAAATGCCCCCGGAACTCCATGACCCGAACTGTCTGCAACAGCAAGCGTAGTGGTATCGTCAAACTGATTATGCCAATAAAAATCACCCGACACAATATCTTTCGGCTGGTAATAGATGAACCCATCTGAAAAAGATTTTAGCACACTTTCGCCCGAGGGAAGCAAAGCTCTTTGAATAATCTTGGCATACTCAATACTATCCGTAATTTCTTTGTTTTTCTCTGCTAGCAGCTTATTGGCTTGTTTTCGCTTTTTATTTATCAGGGCCAGAAAATAAACCAATACAGAAACAACAAATAAAAAAGCTGCAGATATTAATATTATAATATGCTGATAATCTATTTTCTCACTTTGTTTGATAATCTCGTCGGTTTGCTGTTCAATAATTTCTTTTTGCCTTTCCGACTTTAATATTTCCTGTTCGAGCTGATAGCTTGTTGCCTGCAAAATTTTTTCCCAGTTCGATTCTGATAATACCCTGTTAGACGCATTTAAGAATTTATTGTCAATTTTACCTCCTTTACCCCAGATTGCATCAGGCTGCATTTCGAAATGAAGATTATTATTCTGATTAATAGCAAAATTCAACATAGAAGTACCGTACGGAAAATTCTCGGTGATAATTACATAAGGATAATCTCCCAAATTCTCGTCGATATCGCTAATTCTTATTTTGCTTTCACCATTTACATAAAAAATATCGACCGGTTCGATAATGTTAGTTCGCCGGAAGTGAAAAACCCGAACTGGTTTATTCTGAATGTTTAATCCGGGACTTCTTGATTTAAGTGCTTTGTATATTTTATTGGTTGAAGTGTTTCTGCCATATATTCCTATTTTATAAAATTGAGATGTATCATTTAGGGGATAATAAATTTTGTTTGAGGCAAGTACGATAAAATCAACTTTTTTATCGATCAGTTCATCTTCATTCTGTGCTATCAGCGCTGATGCTGAAACACAAAAAATGGCTGTAAGAATAAATTGTCGGAAAAATGTTTTTGGAATAACCATACATTAAATATAAAGAATTAGAAATTGACCACCAAACGGTTTTTATGTAAGTTAAGAATTGGAAAGTTTTAAAGCTATAACTTAAAAAGGCTTAAAGGTGTGAGCCCCTTTTATCTTTTGTTTTGCTTTAGCGAGAGAGAGTCCCGAAAGCTACCGCGTTGAATTCATGACCTTCCCGATTTTGAAATCTGGGCCTTCCATGCTTTCTGTTGAATTAACCATTCCAGGTATTTGCGACTTTTATTTTTCTTTATCTCTTTCTCCCGCCTTATGGATTCTGCCTCTTGTGAAAACTATTTTGTATAGTCTGTTTTCCGATGACAATATGGTTTTGGTGATGGTGTGGATTCTGGATTGTGTTTTTTTGATACGATTAATCAAATCACAGCAATAATCTCATAAAATACAATCTATTGTTTGACTCTAGAGAATATATACAAAATACATGAGATTATTTTTTTCAAAAATAAAGGGAACAACTTTTAGCTGTTCCCTTTTTATTGTGTAGCGAGAGCGAGACTTGAACTCGCGACCTCATGATTATGAATCATGCGCTCTAACCAGCTGAGCTACCTCGCCTTAATGGTTCGAGAGCAGTATACTGCGTCTCATTTTCGGCTTGCAAAGATATATTTCTTTTTTAAAAAAAGACAATTTTTTTTCTATTGTCCCTTAAAAAAAATTAAATCTTTTATTTTTGCAGCCCATTCAAATCGTTTTAGTTTTAAGATTTGATTTGTATATTGCATTTTTAACACGTTCTTAAACATTTTTTAATGAAACAAAAGCTAACTCTTGAATACACTATAAACTCTTCGCCTAAAGTACTTTACACGCGACTTAGCACCCCTGGCGGCCTTTCAGAGTGGTTTGCTGAAGATGTTAACCAAAAAGGTGATATTTTTACCTTTATTTGGGAAGGCAACGCGCAGCAGGCCGAAGCCGTTCTCAAAAAAGAAAACAGATATATCCGTTTCAGATGGTTAGATGATCCTGAAGCCTTCTTTGAGTTCAGAATCAGTGTTGATGAAATTACTAAAGATGTTGCACTGGTTGTAACCGATATGGTTGATGATGATGAGATTGAAGACACTACCGAACTGTGGAATTCTCAGATTGCAGAACTGAAACATGTAATAGGATTGTAGAACTGGGGATATTATCTTTGTTCTAACTTTTTTCTTATTAAAAGTTAAAAATATTCTGTAGTACAAAAAAATTGCGCACAAGGAATTAACTTCGCACAATATGAGTTTAGTTGATGACATTATACCAAATTATAAAGGATAAATCTTATAGCGTGTGAAAAAACTACACCTTCTAATATTGCGTTCGTTCTTTGGTCCGTTTTTTCTGATTTTCTTCATCGTTTTATTTGTACTGCTTATGCAATTTTTGTGGCGGTACATTAACGAACTTGTAGGTAAGGGATTGGAATTTAACGTAATTGCAGAATTCCTTTTGTATACCTCCGCTACATTAGTCCCCATGGCGCTCCCGCTGTCTATTTTAATGTCGTCTCTGATGACTTTTGGGAACCTGGGAGAGCGATATGAGCTTTCAGCTATTAAATCATCAGGAATATCACTGCAAAGAATAATGAGCCCGCTAATTATTCTGGTTGTATTTATAAGCATAGGTGCATTTTTCTTTGCCAATAATGTGCTGCCATACGCTAACCTGCAAATGCGATCTTTGCTTTATGATATACAACAGCAAAGACCAGAGCTGCAGATAAAATCAGGTGTATTTAGTAATCTTATTGATAATTACAGCATCAGGGTGGAAAAAAAAGACCCTGTAACCAACACTTTGTATGGAGTTCAAATTTATAATCACACCGATGGAAATGGCAATGTGAGCGTTACCGTTGCCGATTCGGGAACGATGATTATGACCGATGATGAAAAAAATCTGATTCTTACACTTCACCATGGAAGAAGTTACAACGAGCTTCAGGAAAAGCAACATACCCCAAACCCAAGCTATCCACATCGATATGAAGAGTTTGAACAACAAAAAATCATAATAAGCCTTTCTGGCTTTAGCCTGGAGCGAACCGATCAGGATCTTTTTAAAAACCATTATGCTATGATGAATCTCGAACAACTTGGAGACAAGGAAGATTCATTAAAGAGTGAAATAATTGAAAAGCAGGAACAATTATACGTTAACCTGGTAAAAGGAAATTTCTTTAAAAAGCACGACAGGCCTTCTTCCAATATTCAGCCAGTAAAAGAATACCAGGAAGACCTAAAGCTTAGAAGAAGTAGTGGCAAAAAAAATATTATACAGGAAACCTCTACCCATAAAATCAAGCAAGATTCAAATTTACCCAAGAAAGAAACTGCTAGTGTTAAAATTGACACCGTTAAAACTATAAACGTAGACAGTATTTACAACCTGCTTACTTTAAGAGATAAAGATCGAATTTTAACTACTGCGGTAACTTATGCCCGAACATCAAAAAACATAGTCTCAAACTCTATGCAAACTGTCGATTTTAAAATCAGATATTTACGCCGGTTTGAGATTGAATGGCACAGAAAATTTACCATAGCCTTCGCTTGTCTTGTTTTTCTTTTTATTGGTGCACCCCTGGGAGCAATTATCAGAAAAGGTGGACTAGGTCTTCCCCTGGTATTATCTGTTCTTTTCTTTATCTTTTATTATATCTTATCGCTTACCGGCGATAAACTTGTTAGAGAAAGCGTTATGCCTGCATATCAGGGCATGTGGTTGTCTTCTGCAGTGTTTTTTGTAATTGGAATGTTTTTGACCTATAAAGCAACTACAGATTCGACCATGCTGAATCTGGATACCTACGTTAATTTTATTAAGAAATACCTCGGACAACGATATACTATTATTGACAAACTCGAAGTAAAGCCTGTAGCCTTAGCTGATCATGAAGCCAAGGTGTCAAACATAAAAGCTTCATTAATCCGACTTCAGGATAATGTATATGAGGTTTCGGCATGGAAAAAAAGCAACAGCAATATTTCCGATGTTATCTTCCAGATTTTTGCACTTTCTACCAGCCCGACTCTTATACAGTTCGAAAGATATTACAACAATACTTTCAGAATAATATTAAGCAATAAGGTGTTTGAAAATAAAAGTGTCAGGAGCAAAATATCTGAATTTCCATCCTTTAACAGCGATGAGTTTATCGACAAGAACTGGAAACTAATTCTTCGGATAATTCTGGCATGTATCCCTCCTCTTACTCTTCTGGTCTTATTCAGGCACTTCATCAAAATGCTGCTGCTTGAATCTAAACTAAAAAAAATTAAACAACTTATCCCCGAACTCGTATCAATTTTAAACATAACTTATCCGGATATTAGTAATGAGAATTCTTCAAGTATGTAACAAAGTTCCTGTACCGCCTAAAGACGGAGGCTCTGTGGCCATTTATAATCTTGCCAGGGGACTTGTTCTGGAAGGAAATGAGGTGGACATTCTTTCTATGGAAACATACAAACACAAAGATTCTAAGGATTTTGAACTTCCCGAAGGCTTGATTCACGAAAGTGTTTCGATCGACACAACCATTAAAAAAGCAGATTTAATACAGAATTTTCTGTTCTCAAAGATTCCATATAATGCGCAAAGGTTTATAAATGATGAGTTTACTCATGCCCTGGTATATAAATTATCGTCAAAGCATTACGATATTGTTCAGCTCGAGGGATTATATTTAACTCCCTATATTCCTGTAATCAGAAAACACAGCAAGGCAAAAATTGCTTTGCGTTCTCATAATATTGAAAATGAAATCTGGAAGAGATTACATAAACATGAGAAATCAGTTTTCAAAAAGTTGTATTTGAAGTCCCTCTCAAATCGTGTTGAGAGGATGGAAAAAAAGGCTATAAATGAATATGATTTTTTAGTTCCTATTACCTACCGGGATGCTGTTGAATATCAAAAAATGGGAAATTCGAAGCCAAGTAAAGTGATTCAAACAGGTATTCCTTCCGGAGAAATTACTGAAAAAATTGAGCTAAGAAAAAAACGTAAACTTTATTTTATCGGATCATTAGACTGGCTGCCAAATCAGGAAGGAGTTTTATGGTTTGTACAAGAAGCCTGGTCAATGATTCGGAATACCCACGAAAATATAGAATTTCATATCGCCGGCAGAAATGCTCCGGAATGGTTTTCAAAAGAAGTCAAAAAACCAGGCATAACTTTTCATGGTGAAGTTGCCGATGCAAAGCTGTTTGCCCAGGAGTTTGATATTATGATTGTTCCCTTGCTTTCCGGCGGAGGAATGCGTGTTAAAATAGTTGAATCAATGTCGTTGGGCAAAGTTGTAGTTACTACCTCAATTGGTGCAGAAGGCCTTGATATAATTCCTAATTACCATGCTGTAATTTGCGACCAGCCCGAAGAATTTGCCACAGGTGTTGAAATCCTTATTGATAATTCCGATTTTTACGAGAAGCTGGCAACCAACTCTGTACGTTTTATTAAAAACAATTATACCAACAGAGTGTTGGCACGTGAACTTTCTAACTTCTACCAAGCAAACAGCTGATGATAATTTCTTTTTGGATAGCAGTACTTGTAATTATTTATTCTTATTTGGGATACACTTTGTTGTTGTTTGTTCTATCGCTTTTTTACAGAAAAAGAAAATTTACTGAATATACCGAAAATGAATTCCCGGAAGTAACATTGCTGATTGCAGTATACAATGAAAAAGATATTCTCGAAGAAAAAATTAAGAACTCTTTTAGCCTGACTTATCCAAAAGAAAAGCTAAAACACCTTTGGATAACCGATGGAACAACAGATGGAAGCACAGAAATTCTGAAGTCTTATTCTCAATTCGAGGTCTTACATACAGATCAAAGAAAAGGAAAAACAGCCGCATTAAACAGAGCTATGAATTTTGTAAAAACACCATATACTGTTTTTACAGATGCAAACACCATGTTAAAACCCAACACCATCGAGCAATTAGTAAAACACTTCCAGGACAAAAGGGTTGGATGCGTTGCCGGCGAAAAGAAGATTATATCAACTGCAAAAGACAATGCTGCAGGTTCGGGCGAAGGTTTATATTGGAATTATGAATCATTATTAAAAAAGCTTGAAGCAAGGGTTGGTTCGGTACTGGGTGCCGCCGGAGAGCTTTATGCTATCCAAACCAAACTTTATGAAGCTCCTGATGAAAAATTTGTGCTCGACGACTTTATTGTCTCAATGAATATTGCTCAAAAGGGATATAAAATCGATTATGAAGCAAAGGCCTGTGCTATTGAAAACGCATCATACAATATTACCGAGGAAATGAAAAGAAAGGTTCGGATCGCTGCAGGTGGATTCCAGGTACTTTTCAGTAAATTTTCTCTTCTGAATTTCACAAAACATTTCATGCTGAGTTTCCAATACCTTTCCCATAAAGTTTTACGTTGGTTTTTGGTTCCCTTTGCTTTTGTCTTTTTGTTTATTATTAATGTCCTTATTGTAGTTCAAACCGGTGAATTCAATTTATATGCAATCCTGTTCATATTGCAGTTAATCTTTTACTTAGTGGCGCTGCTTGGGGGTATATATCAAAAACAAATTCTGGGTTTTAAAGTTTTATTTTTACCCTTTTATATCTGTGTAATGAATTATTCGATAATAAAGGGTTTTGTTCGGTTTCTTACCGGAAAACAAAAAGCAGCCTGGGAAAAAGCCCATAGAAATTAAGGCCAATTTTACATAGCTTGTTAACTTTACAAGCAAACATGACATTTTTGTTATGTAATTTGAACCACAAACCTTACTTTTGCGAATTCATAGAATCGATAGAAAAATGTCAGATAATTCAGATATAAAAAAGCGTTTAAATACAATTGAAGAAGCAATCGAAGAAATCCGTCAGGGTAAGATAATTATTGTTGTTGATGATGAAGACAGGGAGAACGAAGGTGACTTTATTGCAGCGGCAGAATTTGCAAGCCCTGAAATGGTAAACTTCATGACTAAATACGGTCGTGGATTAATGTGTGCGCCGCTTACAGAGGAACGTTGCGCTGAACTTGAATTGGACTTAATGGTAAAGGTAAATACCTCATCTCATGCTACTCCTTTCACAATTTCGGTAGATCTTTTACCTGGTTGTGCAACCGGAATCTCTGCCACCGACAGGGCTAACACGATTAAAGCGCTTGTTGACGAAAACACGAAACCTGAAGATTTGGGCCGTCCCGGACATATTTTCCCCTTAAAAGCAATGACCCGCGGGGTTTTGCGCAGAGCCGGACATACCGAAGCTGCCATTGATTTAGCCCGGCTTGCCGGACTGAAACCCGGAGCTGTTCTTATTGAAATAATGAACGACGATGGCAGCATGGCCCGTTTACCGGAACTAATAAAAATTGCCGACGATTTTAACCTTAAAATTATTACAATTAAGGACTTAATTGCTTTCCAGCTTAAACGAGAAAGTCTTATTATTAAGGGTGTTACAGCAAAACTCCCTACAGAATTTGGCGACTTTGATATTATTCCATATATACAAAAATCAAATAATGTTGAACACGTTGCTTTGGTAAAGGGCACATGGACCAAGGAAGATCCAGTTTTGGTCAGGGTACACTCATCGTGTATGACCGGAGATATTTTTGGTTCATACCGGTGCGATTGTGGTCCGCAGTTGCACGCAGCCATGCGCCAGATACACGAGGAAGGAAAAGGGGCAATAGTGTACCTCATGCAGGAAGGAAGAGGCATTGGTTTGTTTAATAAAATACATGCCTACAAACTTCAGGAAGAAGGACGTGATACTGTTGAAGCAAATATTGATCTTGGCTTTAAAGACGACGAAAGAGACTATGGTGTAGGTGCAAGTATTCTGCATGACCTTGGTCTCGGTAAAATAAGGCTTATGACCAATAACCCGGTTAAAAGAGCTGGTCTTGAAGGTTATGGATTAAAAGTTATAGAAAATATACCTTTGGTTATTACTCCTAACAAGTTCAATATCAATTACCTTGAAACTAAAAAGGATAAAATGGGACACGATTTAGAGTTTCCTGCAAGCAGCAAATAAAAATTGTATGAGCCATTCCATTCGCATAGTATTCATGGGTACGCCAGACTTCGCTGTGGCTTCGTTAAAAGAGTTAATAAATAATAACATTAAGGTTGTTGGTATTATTACAGCCCCCGACAAACCCGCCGGAAGAGGAAAAAAATTAAAATTATCTCCCGTTAAGGAGTTTGCACTTGAAAACAATATCTCACCTATCCTTCAGCCTGCAAACTTAAAATCACCCGAATTTCTGGATGAATTGAAAGCTCTTAATGCTGATTTGTTTGTTGTTGTTGCTTTCAGAATGCTCCCGGAAATAGTCTGGAGCATGCCTCGCTTAGGAACAATAAATCTGCATGCTTCTTTACTTCCCCAATACCGTGGGGCAGCGCCAATAAACTGGGCTATAATTAATGGCGAGAATAAAACCGGGGTTACCTGTTTCTTTATTGAAAAAGAAATTGATACCGGAAATATCATCAGTCAGGTAAGTATTGCAATTGAACAAAACGAGAATGCCGGTACTTTGCATGATAAACTGATGATAATCGGGGCAGAAACTCTCGTTAAAACAGTTCAGACAATAGGAAACGGTTTCTTTGAAGCTATACCTCAAAATAAGCTGTCACTAAAAAAAGACCTTAAATCAGCTCCTAAGATATTTAAAGAAGATTGCCGGATAAACTGGAATCAAAACGTGAGAAATATTTATAATTTCATTCGCGGATTAAGCCCCTACCCTGCTGCATGGACCCAGTTATTTAATGCCGAAACAAATCAAATTTTAGATCTGAAAATTTTTGAAGCTGATTACGAGGAAGGATCTGCCTCAGCAAAAACCGGCAGTGTGTTTTATTCAGATAAGCAAATAAAAGTAAGCTGTAAAAATGGCAATATCATTGTAAAAGAGTTACAGACTGCAGGAAAAAAACGAATGCCTGCCGATGCTTTTCTAAGAGGCTTTAACGAAACCAAGCAGTACACACGGGTATTATAATTCAAACTCAATTATAAACTCATCATCCTGTACCGGTGCTTCTGTATCATTTTCTTTTTCTTCAGGTCTTTTCTCTTTAGGTTTATAAACCGTAACCACTTTTGTGCCTTTTCCTTTCCCTCTCAACAACAACTCAGCACCAACTTCTGGTTCCGCTTCTTCCGGAATATTGTTTCTTTCCCGGAGTTTCGATTCTTTTACTGCAAATTCCTGCGAAATACTGTTTAAAGTTTCTCCCTCCCTCACTACATAAGTTTTTTCTTTACCGTAGGTCCTGTTTCTTTTGGGTTGCAAATAAACAATATCTCCTGCATTTAGCCTGGTATTCGATGCCTGCTCGTTATACTTTGGAAGTTGCCAGCTAAACATATGCAATTCTTCTGCCAACTTTTCATAGCTATCGTTGCTGTCTGCCAAAATATATTTCACCCTGTTGTTGTATGCAATCTTTCGATTTTCCCCAATTTCAACATCAGAAATTCGAGAACCCGATTCAGTTTTTTTATCCTTTCTTTCGGCAAGTATCTGCTGATCGTAAATATAAAGTTCATTTTCTTCAATAACCGAAATAAGCGCCTTGGCATAGGTTGGACTAGTTGCATATCCTGCCTGTTTCAGACCTTTGGCCCAGCCTTTATAATCATCTGGTTTCAGCTCAAACAACGAGGAATACCTGCTTTTTGTTGTAAGAAAATCTGAGTGATCCTGATACGATTCTTCTACTGATTTATATTTTCTGAAACACTCATTTTTCGCATCATCGTCGTGTTTTATTTTAGGCCCCTCCCAGTCGTGGCATTTTATACCAAAATGATTATTAGCCTTTGTAGCTAACCTGCTGTTCCCATCACCAGACTCAATTATGCCCTGAGCCAGAGTTATACTTGCGGGTATTCCGGTACGAACCATTTCATCCATGGCTATTTGCCTGTACATTTCTATGTATTCAGCTCTGGTTTGTTTCTGTCCAAAAGTGAAAACATGAGTTAATATGATGGCTATTAAACAACTGTATCTCATGCTAAGTATATATTTGATAAAACTAACAGAAAAGTGTACCGGAATAGTATAACATCATCTATAATTTATCAACACTACCTCCCTTAAAACAATAGTTTCTGATGTATTGACATTAAAAGCCACCCTGCTTTTTCTTATCGGATTTATTTATCAATAAAATACTTTTTTTTATTATCTTAACAACTAGAATGTTTGTATAGTATATTTATACCACAATTCGATTAAACCCAAATCAGGATAAATGGCTAAATACCTTAGTTTTAAGTTAAAGGGCAAATTATTATTTATTTCCATAGTTACTACAATTATCATTTTCTTTCTGTTTAACACAGCTGTATATCTCGTAATCAGGAAACTCTCATTTGAACAGGCTGTTGAAACTTCTTCTACCTATGCCAACAAATATGCCATGTCTGCCAAAAATGTTTTTGACTACGATATGGGCTTAACAAAAGGTATTGCAAATCTGGCTCAATACAAAGGTAATTATAGCGAAAACAAACGCGATTCAATCTATACCGGAATGATGATTGAAATCTGCAAAATGAATCCGGAATACATATCTGTATGGTTGAGTATGGAACTCAAGTATTTTCAGGAAGGATACAAAACGAATCACGGAAGAAAACTAATTGCAACTGTTCGCAAAGGCAGTGGTTTTAGTGTCGATGTATATCACAGAGACATGGAAAGTCCAAATATTGGAAGCGATTATTACCAAATCAAGGCAGATAATGTCCCGGTTCTGGCAGAACCATATATCGATAGTGAATTAGGCAATTTTATGATTACCAGCCTGATTTATCCTATAAAAAACGAATCGGACTCTGCATTTGCCGGCGTTGGTGGCATTGATATTCCTTTAAGCAGACTGCAGGGAATGTTTGACCGAATGGATCTCCTTCCAGGTTCAAAAGCATTTATCATATCAAACACTGGAATCATCGTAAGCCACACAGATCAAAGATCCGTAGGTAAAAATATTACTGAACTCTATTCAGAATTAAATAACCAGTATAACCTGATTGATAAGATTAAAAGCGGAAAATACATTCAACCTTTCAAACAAAACATACTTGACGAAGATTATTTAACCAGTGTTATGCCCTTTAAGGTTGAGGAAACAATTGCTCCCTGGGCCGTATTCATCTCTATCCCGGAATCAATTATTTTCGGAAAATTTGAAAAAATCAGAACCAATTTTATAATATTTAGCTTTTTAGGGCTCTTGTTGATTTTAGGCGTTTTTGTTATGTTTTCAAACAACATAGAAAAGATAATTGAAAGAGTTACCCATGCTATAAACACCTTGGCTGATGGCAATTTAAATGTTAGCCAGGATTTTAAAGATAATTCTAATGGAAAACTTAGGAAACTTAACGACTCTTTAAAACTTCTTGTCTCAAAACTAAAATATACTGCCAATTTTGCGCAGGAAATCGAGAAAGGAAATTTCGATGCCGATTTTGAACTCCGAAGTGAAGATGATCAGATGGGCAAAGCACTTATGAACATGAGGCTTGGTTTGTTAATGGCTAAAAGTGATGAAGAAATGCGTCGCGAAAAAGATACCCGTTCTGCCTGGATATCTGACGGACTGGCACGATTTGCTGATATACTCAGAAAAGACAGTACCGATTTCGAGGTTTTTTCTGTGAAACTTATTAGTGAGTTGGTAAAATATATCGATGCCCATGTTGGCGGCATTTATGTTGTTGATGATTTTACACCAGGCGAAATATTTATCAGGCTCACGGGCTCCTACGCATACGAGGGCGAAAAACTCCTGAAAAAAAGAATTGAGATGGAAGAAGGCCTGATTGGTGCCTGTATTAAAGAAGGATCAATTAAGCAAATTAATGATATACCGAAAGGATACCTGTCAATTTCATCCAGTTTAGGTGAAAGAATCCCGAAATCACTAATTATTCTTCCACTAAAAACAAAAACAGAAATAATAGGTGCATTGGAGTTGGCATCGCTCAAAGAATTTAACAGTTCCACTTTAGAGTTCCTTGAAAAGCTGGCTGAAAGTATTGCAGTTAGTTTCATTTCAATAAAAATGCAAAAGAAAACCGAAGAGTTACTGGAACAAAGTAAACTTCAGACAGAACAAATGATGGCTCAGGAAGAAGAAATGAGGCTGAATATGGAAGAAATGATGTTGACCCAGGAAGAAATGGAACATAAAGAAGAACAATTGAAACTTATTCTTGAGGAACTTGAGATACAGGAAGAAGATATGAAAAAAAGAATCGAAAGTATTAAGAAACTTTAGATTAAATCGCCGTTAAACAGATTTGAGATGAAATTGTCCAGAATTTTAACTATTGATGAAGATAAATGTGTGAACTGCCATCAATGCATTGCTGTTTGTTCAACAAAATTTGCAAATAATGGCTCAGGAGATTCTGTTTTCATAAACGATGACTTATGCATTGGTTGTGGAGAATGTATAAAGGCATGCACGCATAATGCCCGTATTCCAATTGACGACTTTGAACAAGCAATGGAAAGTCTCAAAAAGAAAGAAAATATTGTTGCCATAGTTGCTCCTGCTGCAGCTTCAAATTTTCCGGGGAAATACCTCCAGTTAAACGGATGGCTCAAATCAATTGGAGTAAAAGCTGTTTTCGATGTAAGTTTTGGTGCCGAACTTACCATTAAGTCATACATTAATCATATTCAAAAAAATAATCCTAAGACTGTTATTGCCCAACCTTGTCCGGCACTGGTAACCTATATTGAGGTATACCGACCGGAACTTTTACCCTACCTGGCTCCGGCTGACAGTCCCATGATGCATACAGTTAAAATGATCATGGAATATTACCCAAAATATAAAGACCATAAAGTTCTGGTTGTATCACCCTGCATAGCTAAGAAAAGAGAATTTGATGATGTCGGATTAGTAGATTTTAATCTTACAATGAGAAGTCTTGAAAATTATTTCGAACAGGAAAAAATTGATCTGGCCAGTTTTGAGAAAGTTGAATTTGATAACGACCCCGCAGAACGGGCTGTTCTGTTTTCTACTCCCGGTGGTTTATTAAGCACAGCTGAACGTGATGTAAGCAGCATCAGAAATGTTACCCGTAAAATTGAAGGCCCTCATACAGTTTATCGTTATCTCGATTTGCTGAAAGAACAAATTGATAAGGGTAGGGCTCCTTTACTAATTGATTGCCTGAACTGCGAAAACGGATGTAACGGAGGTACCGGAACCACCATGCAGGATACTTCTGCCGATGAACTGGAATATCTCATCAACGAACGCAGAAAAGATATGCAGTCCAGGTATAAGTCTGAAGATAATAACGAAGAATCGCTCAATAAAATTCAGGATACTGTTTCAAAATACTGGAAAGAATCTCTCTACATCAGGAAATATCAAAACAAGCATAAACTTTTTACAAATAATGTGAAAACACCTGATAAAGAAGAACTACAAGAGATATATGAATCGATGCACAAATACAGCGATGATGATATGTATAATTGTGCAAGTTGCGGATACAACTCTTGCGAAATGATGGCTATAGCTATTTTTAACGGGTATAATAAACCGGAAAACTGCCACCACTTCCTGGCAAATGAAAACGAAGAAAAAACAAAAGACCTTCGGGAAAAGAACCTTCAGATTCAGAAACAAAAAAACGAATTAATCGAACAATCAGAAAGTCTGCTTGAATTTATCGGTAAAATAAGAGATTATGCTAAAAAATAGTTAACAAAAAAAATATTCTGGTTGTTATTTTACTGTCAGGTTCGACCATAAAGGCTCTTCCTTGGGAGTTTTTGCCACAATTGAAATTTGTTCTTTACTAACCGGATGCGTAAATTCTATTTTGTAGGCATGTAATGCTATTCCGCCGTAGTTGTTTGAACGTGGATAACCATACTTTAAATCACCTTTAATAGGGCATCCCATCTGAGCTAATTGAGCGCGAATCTGATGATGTCTGCCTGTTTTTAAATTAACTTCGAGCTGATAAAACGATTCCGTTCTTCCTTTAAGAGTATATTCAAGCTCAGCCCGCTTAGAATCTTTTACCTGCTTATCATAACAATATGACTTATTCTGTTCCGAAATCTTTTTCATATAATGAACCAGGGTTCCACTGTCGTTCTGAGGCAATTCTTTAACAAGTGCCCAATAAGTTTTTTTTACTTTATTTTCGCGGAACATTTCGTTTAGCCTGCTGAGAGCCTTACTTGTACGGGCAAATAAAACTACTCCGCTTACAGGTCGGTCTAAACGATGCACAACTCCCAAAAAAACATCGCCTGGTTTATTGTGCTTTTTCTTAATATATTTCTTTACTCTGTCATCAAGAGATTCATCACCTGTTATATCACCCTGAACCAGGTCATGATTACCTTTATTTATAGCAATTATGTGGTTGTCTTCGTAGAGAACTTCAAGCTTGTTTTGCATGTTTAATATTACTACAAAAAATTAATATTGTTCCCTTTCATTTGGGAAATCTAAGTCTTTTACATCTTTTATGTAGCTTTGAACAGCCCCAAGCATTTCCTGGTGTAGGTTATGGTATCTGCGTAAAAATCGTGGAGAGAATTCCTGGGTAATTCCAAGCATATCGTGCAATACCAGTACCTGTCCATCAACCTGGTTGCCGGCACCAATCCCAATAATTGGCGTTTTAACACTTCTGGCAACTTCGCCGGCAAGCCTTGCCGGTATTTTTTCAAGCACAATACCAAATACACCGGCATTATCTAATAAAATTGCATCCTCTTTGAGTTTCATTGCCTCTGCCTCTTCCCGGGCCCGCACTACATAGGTTCCAAATTTATGAATTGACTGGGGAGTTAATCCCAGGTGGCCCATAACAGGAATTCCGGCAGATAAAATACGTTCAACCGACTCTAACACCTCTCTTCCACCCTCAAGTTTAACAGCATGAGCACCCGTTTCTTTCATTATTCGAATCGCCGAGTTAAGAGCTTCCTTTGAATTCCCCTGATAGGTACCAAAAGGTAAATCTACAACAACAAGTGCTCTGGTTACTCCTCTTACAACCGATGAACCATGATATATCATCTCATTCAATGTAATAGGTACTGTTGTTTCATGACCTGCCATAACATTCGAAGCAGAATCGCCAACCAGAATTACATCAATGCCTGCCTGATCAACAATTCTTGCCATTGAATAATCGTATGCAGTTAACATGGAAATCTTTTCATTCCTAAGCTTCATTTCGTGTAAAACATGTGTTGTTACTCTTTTTACCTGATTGTGTACCGACATGGCTATTGTTTTTAATTATTTTGCAAAGTTTAAAAAAACTTTTAAACCAGCCTCCCATAAATGTTAAATAATGGCTTTTAAGTGTTGAAATCGGGAATTGGGTTTTTAATAAAAGGGGAAAATAGTGTTTTTCAATCGTAAAATTCTTCCAATGACTCATTGAGCTAAAATCCTTCGAAATGAAACTATAGGACTTATCCGCCACAACTATTTAAAGCTTTATGGAAGTGACTAGGAGTCTAAAGTATTTGATGAAAAACTAAAACAACCGGAATATTATGGATGTTTAATTACAGATATTCAGCCATAATTCTATTAGTATATTGCAACATATCGTTGATTAAGGCATTTCAATTTCGTATTTTTGGGTAAATATTTCAGACTGTTGCTGATAGCCGGCTTATCTTCTCACCTGCTTTATAGTCCACATTCTCCAATTTCACTATCTCAGTTTTAATTGTTTAACATTCAAATTGTAATGCTATGAAACAAGCATTAAAAAATTCATCATTATTTTCACGGTTGCAGTAAAAAGTCGTTGGGGATTGCGCGTTGCGGTCGTATCCCGGTGCAAGGGATACGATACGGGCAGTGAAGCCAGCAATACAACTAAACCCCCAATGCTTTTTAATGCGGGTTGCCACCAGTATTATTTGATCTTATATCCAATTGTCAAGTTGACAGCAAAAGTGTTAGCGGTCACTTCTCCACTGTTTCCAGTACTTTCAATTGTCCAATCCGCTACTTTTGTGAAATCAAGATAATAATCTGCTTGTATTCCAAACTGAAGACTAGAAATATTATATTTTAATCCACCACCAAATATTAATCCAATAGTTGATTTTTTTAATCCGTCAAGATCTTCCAATCCATCAAATTGTCTACTGTAATTTACTAAGAAATCAACACGTGGACCAACACTTATAAAGGGAGAAAATTTTTCTTTAATTCTATATCGTAAATCAATCGCTGTATTAATTGATAAATAATTTAAGGTAGGTTTATCTGTGTATGTTCCACTTGATGGTTGTCCATCCTCAAAATACAATTGAATTTCCTCTTTGCCACCTTTTCTAATCATACCGATATTACTTGATAGGTTAAAATATTGCATGTCAAAATAATCTAAACCTCCAAAAACTGAATATCCAATCAGCGGCTCGTCATAAAGTGGGTCAATATTTACTCCATGTAATTGCCAATGAAGTGTCGAAATTGAAGTTCCTCCTTGGAGCTTTATAGTCTGTCCGTTTAATAAAGCTGCTATTGACAATACGATTAATAATAATCCTGTTTTTTTCATTTTTCTCGATTATTAATTATTAATGTAGGTTGTGTCTTTATTGGTGACAACAAACAAATATGATTAATTTTTTAAGGCGGTTACATCCGACCTTAATAAATAAAAATAAACGGATGAAAACAGCAATTTTAATCAGGAATGGACACTGAATTTTGCCGGTTATAATTACCTCAGAAAAAACGAAACAGATAAAGCCATTCAGGTATTTGAGCTAAACACTCAATTATTTCCGGATTCATTCAATACCTGGGATAGCCTGGCTGAAGCTTATTTGAACAAAGAGGATAAGGAGAAAGCTATCAAATATTATAAAAAATCACTTGAGCTAAATCCCCTTAACGAAAATGCAAAGCAAAAATTAAAAGAACTAAATAAAAAATAAACTTCAACACATATCACTGCATATACTTGTTTTTCTGAATATTAGCTCTGTTCTGAAACTGTTCTGAAACAAAACTAATGTGATTACGTATTAATATTCAATATACGTTTTTTGTTTTTTTATATTTTATTCGTATATTTGGTTAGAATTTGTATGTTATGAATCGGGAACAAGACAATCCAAAATACCAGGACATTGTAAGAACTGCACATAAGCTATTCTGGAAACATGGAGTAACCAGAGTGAGTATTGAAGAGATTTGCAGAGAATCAAAAGTCAGCAAAATGACCTATTACAAGTTCTTCTCAAATAAAAAAGAGCTGGCCATCACGGTTATTGATGATATGTTTGATGATATGCAAGCGCAATATGAGAAGATTATGAATGCTGATATTCCCTTCGAAGAAAAAATTAAGCGCCAGTTATTGGCAAAATTCGAAGGCACAAAAGAAATAAGTAAAGAATTAATTTCAGACATTTATGCAAACAGCCATCTAGGCTTGCATGAACACTGGGAAGCCAAAGCAAATCAAATGACCAAACGTGTTGTTGATGATTACAAAAAAGCTCAAAAAGAGGGCTTAATCCGTCAAGATGTTAATCTTGGTTTTATTATGCACTTCAACGCAAAAATGGCAGAAATGATTTATGACTCAAATCTCTCTTCGATGTATAACTCAACACAAGACTTAATCATGGAAATTGCTAACCTGTTTTTTTATGGCATATTAACTAGAGAAAATAAAAACGGTGATTAAAAATACGCTTATATTATTATTGTTTTTATCGTTCGCTTTTACCAGCAAGGCACAAACTGATAAAAAAATAACCGGAGATTCCCTTAAAATTAAAGGTCAGCTTTCTGTCTGGACACATTATAATGCAAACAACAACCTGGAGTGGTGGAACGGAGGCCGGTATATTCCCCAGCTTAATTATGAAATAAAAAACCAATCTGACAAAATGTTAGATTTCGAAGCTTCTGCTAATATATATGGAAACTTTGGAACTGTACCTTTTGATACAATCAACAGCTCCCGAAAAATAAAGCCCTACAGGCTATGGACAAGATATTCCGGGGAACAATTTGAAATCAGGCTTGGCCTTCAGAAAATAAATTTTGGTTCAGCATCCCTGTTAAGACCGTTAATGTGGTTTGACCAGATGGATCCACGAGACCCCCTGCAACTTACCGATGGTGTTTGGGGCGCTTTAGGCCGGTATTATTTCCTTAATAATGCCAATATCTGGCTTTGGACTCTTTATGGTACAGAAAAGTTGAAAGGCTGGGAAATGTTTCCCACAAAAAATAAAACCCCGGAATTTGGTGGTCGCATTCAGGCACCTGTACCTAAAGGAGAAGCAGCTATATCATATCATCATCGCAATGTTGACATTTCAGTGCTATCCAGCCGTTGGAAAAAATATTTTTATACTCCGGAAAACCGATTAGCAGTTGATGCCCGTTTCGATTTAGTTGTTGGCTGTTGGCTTGAAGCATCATGGATTAATAAGCAAGAAAATATTAGACGTCAAACTAACTTGGAGATAATAAATATTGGAGCTGATTACACTTTCGGAATTGGAAACGGACTTTCATTAATTTTTGAACAACTTATTTTTGCAGCAGATGAAGAAGCATTTGAATTCAAAAACACAGCAACATTTTCCCTCCTAAACCTGGGGTACCCCATTGGCCTTTTTGACAATCTGAGTGCCATTGTTTATTACGATTGGGCTAACAATAAAACCTATAACTTTCTGAACTGGCAAAGGCAGTATAACAAATTTACATTCTTGGTTATGGCATATATGAATCCCAAAGATTATAACATACCTACTCAACTAACCGAAGAAAACCTGTTTGCCGGAAATGGCATTCAGTTTATGATAGTTTTCAATCATTAAGAAACATGTAATCCTTAATATACAAAACATGGAAAATAACATGATTATAACAACCGAGAAACTCACAAAACGTTTCCCAATGGGTAAAACGGAGTTCACTGCCCTGAAAGGCATTGATTTAAAGCTCGGAATGGGCGAATTTGCCGGACTAATTGGTCCCAGCGGTTCAGGAAAAACAACTTTACTAAATATTGTGGGATCTCTCGACACGCCCACCGAGGGTAAAGCCCTGGTTCTTAACCAAAGCATTGGTAATCTTAACGCTAAACAGGCTGCCAGGCTAAGAAAGGAACAGTTGGGTTTCATTTTCCAAAGCTATAACCTGTTGCAGGTACATACAGTTTTTGAAAACGTAGAGTTTCCACTTTTACTACTTAAATACTCAACAACCGAGAGAAAGAAAATGGTTATGGATGCCTTGGATTGGGTAGGATTAACAGACAAAGCTAAACAAAAACCGTCTCAATTATCAGGAGGTGAATGCCAGCGTGTTGCAATTGCAAGGGCAATGGTTAAGAAACCGTCATTAGTGCTGGCCGATGAACCAACAGCAAATCTCGATGCTGCAAACTCACACAACATATTGCAGACCATGGAGAAACTTAACCAGGAACTAAAAACGACATTCCTCTTTGCCACTCATGACGAAAAAGTCATAGGTTATCTTAAGAGAAAGATATTCTTAAAAGATGGAATGCTCGACAAAGACGAAATTCTTTAGCCACAAATTCACGAATGAAATAATAAGAAAACTTAACACGAATAATAAATGACAAGCATTGTACATAAAGAAAAAAGTTATCAGATAATTGGTGCCTGTATGGAGGTTCACAATAACCTTGGCCCGGGATTTCTTGAAATAGTGTACAAAGATGCTTTGGAATATGAATTCAAAAAAGCAGGAATTGAATATGAAAGAGAGAAACTATACGAGGTAAATTATAAAGACATTATACTTCCTCATCAATTTTTTGCCGATTTTGTTGTTTTCGATAGGATTATTCTGGAAGTTAAGGAAACCTCAGGTATTGATAAATCATTCGTTTCACATGCTTTAAACTACTTAGCTGTTTCCAAAAACAAGCTTGCACTCATAATAAATTTTGGTGAACAGAAATTAAACTATAAAAGAATCATTAAATGAGACTGCGAATTCATTTAAAAACAAATAATTTATTCTTGTATTCATGAAATCATAAACATATAACTCGAATATTAAATAAACTATTCGTGAATTCGTGGCTCAAAATATTAAAAACATGAAACTGGCAATAAAACTTGCATTCAAGAACCTCATTGGGGCAGGACTCAGAACCTGGCTTAATGTGATAGTTTTGTCCTTCTCCTTTGTTATAATTATCGCTGCAAAAGGAATTTTGGTTGGATGGGACAGACAGGCAAAGAACGATATGACCGACTGGGAAATTGGCGAAGGACAGTACTGGAATGAAAACTACGATCCATTTGATGCATTTACTTTAAACGATGCACATGCTGCTATCCCAACAGAATTTAAATCTGATATAAAAAATGGCGATATGGTTCCTACTCTTATAACTCAGGGAACAATTTACCCCGAAGGAAGAATGATTTCAATCTTATTAAAAGGCATTCCGCCCCAACAAACATTGCTCAAACTTCCCACACACAAGCTAGATACTGTTGTTGGTGTAATACCGGCAATTATAGGCTCGAACATGGCACGCTCCAACAAATTAAATATTGGCGATTATGTAACAATCAGATGGCGCGATGTAAATGGCACTTTTGATGCAACAGATATTTTTATCGCAGATATCTTTACTTGTAATGTTCCTACGGTTGACGCTTCTCAGGTTTGGTTGCCATTAGACAGCCTGCAGTCTATGACTTTATTAAAAGACGAAGCAACGATTTTAACCTTTGCAAATGAAGAGAACATTCAGCAAACTCCTGAAAATTGGACATTAAAAACTTTCGATGCCCTGGTTAAAAATATTGACGATATGATTCAAACCAAATCTGTCGGACAATCAATTTTCTATGGCATACTTTTAATTCTGGCGCTTCTGGCAATTTTCGACACCCAGGTATTATCAATATTCCGGAGACAAAAAGAAATTGGTACTTATGTTGCCCTCGGGTTTACAAAATACCAGGTGGTTGGCCTTTTCACCATTGAAGGAGCTATGCATGCAATACTTGCAGCAATTGTAGGGGCTGCATATGGAATTCCGTTTCTATTATGGTTTGCAAAAACCGGAATTAGCTTAGGTGCCTCATCGGCAGACTACGGGATTGTTATGGCCGAAACCATGTATCCGGTATATAGTCTGGGACTTGTAGCAGGTACTACCCTGGCCGTTCTGCTTGCCACATCTGTTGTAAGCTACTGGCCATCCAGAAAAATTGCAAAAATGAATCCAACTGAAGCTTTAAGGGGGAAATTACAATGATAAGATTTTTAATAAAAGGACTTTTAAGGGACCGAAGCAGAAGCCTGCTCCCCCTTATCGTAGTGGCCATAGGTGTTATGCTTGCTGTTTTTATGCGCGGCTACATAAATGGCCTGGTGGTTGACTTAATAGAGCTAACAGCACGTTTCAGCTCCGGGCATGTAAAAGTGATGACAAAGGCCTATTCTGACAACATTGACCAGATACCTAACGATCTTTCTATTTTAGATGCCAGCAAACTAAAAAAAGAGCTCGAAACAGCATACCCTGATATGAGTTGGGTTAACCGAATTAAGTTTGGCGGTTTAATTGATGTGCCCGACGAAAATGGAGAAACACGCAGCCAGGGTTCTGCAATTGGTTTTGGCATCGATTTATTTTCAGAAAATACCGAAGAAATAGAAAATCTTAACCTGCAAAAATCGCTGGTGAGAGGGAAAATACCCAATAAACCCAACGAGGTACTTTTAAGCGAAAAATTTTCGCAAAAACTAAAAGTAAACCCGGGTGAGCGGGTTACTTTAATAAGTTCTACCATGTTTGGCGGTATGGCAATTTATAATTTCACGGTTGCTGGTACGGTACGATTCGGAACAGAGGGACTTGACCGCGGAACTATAATCGCTGATATTACTGATGTGCAAATGGCTCTTGATATGCCTGATGCTGCTGGTGAAATTCTTGGATTCTTCAAATCGGGATATTATTCAGATGAAGGGGCAGAACCTGTTCTGGCAAAATTTGAACAGGATTTTAGTAATTCGGAAGATGAATATGCTCCTGTAATGCTAAGATTAAGAGACCAGGAAGGAATGGGATTATATGTAGATTTAGCCAACAGCATGAGCTGTATCGTTACCCTTATTTTTATGATTGCAATGTCGCTTGTGCTCTGGAATGCCGGTTTGTTGGGTGGTTTGCGCCGATATGGCGAAATAGGCATCAGAATAGCTATAGGTGAAGAAAAACGACATATTTACAGCTCTATGATTATTGAATCTATGGCGATTGGTATAATAGGAACAATAGTAGGTACAGGAATAGGCCTGACTTTTTCCTGGCTTATGCAAACCTATGGTTTAGACATCAGTGAGTTCACACAGGGGCAGACTTCCGGTATAATGATGCCTAATGTTGTAAAAGCCCGAATTACACCTCCAGATTTCTATATCGGATTTATACCGGGAGCTATCTCAACAGTCGCCGGCACAATGCTATCGGGTATTGGAATTTTTAAACGGAAAACAGCACAGCTTTTCAAAGAACTGGAAGCCTAGAAAAAATTTAAAATTTTGAATTATAAATTGTGAGTTATCTCTTTTCACTAAAAATAATTCTCTGCAACGCAACGACGTCATTCCGAGGAGGAACGACGAAGGAATCTGTTAATAGTACATAGGTTATAGCTTATAACCTTTATCTTAAAAATTTATTAAAATGAAAACAACAATAACAACGCTATTCATATGTCTGTTGAGTTTAACAATTACAGCCCAATCAGCAGATGAAATCCTCGACAAAGTTGACAAAAACATGTCTTCAAAAAACAGAGTGTTTGAATCAACAATGACTATTTATGGAAAACGAAACAGTCGCACAATTACATCAAAGTCATATTCAGTAGGTGACAAACAGGCCTATACCGAATATTTATCGCCTGCAAGGGAACAGGGAACAAAAATGCTGAAACTTGAAGATCAACTCTGGATTTATTCTCCGTCAACTGACCGAACAATACAAATATCGGGTCATATGCTCAGGCAATCGGTTATGGGTTCCGACCTCTCATACGAAGATATGATGGAAGACAGAAAACTCACTGAGGTATACAATGCAAAGGTAAAAGGCAAAGAATTAGTTGATGGTCGGGAAACTTGGCTTTTGGAACTGACAGCAAAAGTTCAGGATATTGCCTATGCAACCAGAAAAGTCTGGATTGATACAGAAAGGTACGTACCACTCAAGGAAGAACTATATGCCAAGAGTGGACAGCTTTTAAAACGCTCCACTTTGAGCGATGTAAAGCAAATTTCCGGACGATGGTTCCCCACAAGAATAGTATATAAAGATATGCTCAAACAAGGCGATGGAACAGAATTTAAAATGAATAGTATTAAGTTCAACCAGGAGATACCTGACTATATTTTCACCAAGGCAGCACTTAAGCAATAATAAATTATTTCTAAAGAAACAACATTAACAGTCGGAAAATATATTTTATAAGTTTGGAGAAAAATAAAACAGCATGAAAGTATTTCTTACAGGTGGAACCGGATTTATTGCTTCCCATATCCTTATAAAACTTTTTAATGAAGGTTTCCTGGTAACAGCTTTAGCCCGTAGCAAAAATAAAATACCGAAAATAAAAACTTTCCGAAAAATCCGCTCATGCTTGATGTTATTGATATTAAAAACGATTTTGGATTGGAATTCAGTGCCTCAGTTAAATTAAAAACCCATTTAGAATATATGCTTCAACTGTCATAAAATACAAAAAAAAACAAAACTTATAGTTGTTTTGACTATATTTAATTCCTGTTATGTTTGTATTTAAAAATCTTTACTTAACTTAGATTGAAACACGAAAATTCCTTTATACATTTTAAATATAATTAGCGATGAAAAAGACTTTCTTTGGCTTGTTAAGTTTATTCCTTTTCTTCAACCAGGCATATTCAACCGAAAATAATTTAATCCTCAACGATTCTTCCTATTTTGAACAAAGAGGATTAAACATCCTTGTTTTCAACAACTGGTATAACAATAGTTTCGACGACTCAAAAATGAGTGGAATTGAGATTATTCACCATGGCGTACGCACAGTTACAAATGGTGATGTTCGACTCAATGCCACTCCAATGCAATGGGATCCGATTCCTTCATTTATTAAAAAAGAAGTTGACAAAGAAAATAATATTATCAGGGCATGGCTCAAATACCCTGAGTTTGAGTATATGATTCAAACCGAATTATCCGGCGACGGAATTAAAATAAGTGTTCACACCGACCTGCCTATACCCGAATCGATGGCAGCCAAAGTTGGTTTCAATATTGAATTTCTTCCATCAGCCTATTTCGGCAAGGCCTTTCTAATGGATTCGAAACCCGGATATTTTCCGCTGTATCCTTCGGGATCTACCACTATACTTGAATCGGGTGAAACAGAGCCCCTCCCAATTGCAAAAGGAAATTCAATCATTATTGCCCCGGAAAATCCGGAAAGAAATATTTCGATTTCATCAGATAATGAATTGCTTTTATACGATGGAAGAAATAAAGCTCAGAATGGCTGGTTTGTTCTTCGCACAATTCTGCCTGTCGGGAAAACCGGAAAACTCATTGAATGGAAACTTGAAGCCTCAGCAGTACCCGACTGGCTGCGTAAGCCGGTAATTAGTCATTCGCAGGTAGGGTATCACCCCTCACAAAAAAAGACAGCTGTTGTTGAACTGGATAAGTATGACAGTCTGCTTTCTACAGCAACAATTTATAAAATTGACAAAAATGGTGCATCAATAAAAGTTCGCGATGCTGAAGTTAGTTATTGGGGAATGTATCAGCGTTACAAATACGGTAAAATAGATTTTACTGATTTGGAAGAGGAGGGCATCTATTCAATTGAATACAATAAAATTAAAACCAAACCAATTAGAATATCAGCAGATGTGTATAAGGAAGCCTGGCACCCAACCAATGATATATACCTGCCGGTACAAATGGACCATGTACTTGTAAATGAAGCCTACCGTGTCTGGCACGGAGCTTCGCATCTCGATGATGCTTTGCAGGCACCTGTTAATCATGAACATTTCGATTTGTATGCGCAGGGACCCACAACCGACACTCCCTTTGAGCCCGGGGAACATATTCCGGGTCTGAATATTGGTGGCTGGTACGATGCCGGCGACTACGACATTCGCACTCAAACACAATATCAAACAGTAAGAAATCTTGTTCATGCCTGGGAAGATTTTCAAATTAACCGCGATGAAGTTCTTGTGGATCAAAATGCAAGATATGTAGATTTACACCATCCCGACGGAATTGCAGATATTATTCAGCAGATTGAACATGGCACTCTTGCACTAATTGCTCAACACCGAGCCGTGGGTCATGCCATTCCCGGTATTATTGTCTCCGACTTATCGCAATATACCCACCTTGGCGATGGGATCACGATGACCGATAACCTTATCTATAAAAAAGAACTTGAAGGACAAGAATCTGATGGATTCTACAGTGGAAATTTTGATGACAGATGGGCATTCACGAGCAAATCTTCGGCACTAAACTATGGTTCTATAGCTGCATTAGCTGCTGCAAGCCGCGTACTCAGGGGGACAAATTACGAACTCGCTGAAGAATGCCTCAAGACAGCCATTGAAGCCTGGGAAGAGGAAAAATCGCATGCTCCCAACACGTTCAGGTTCGGAAATACTACTGGTGGTAATCTCGTTTCGGAGGAACTGGGTGCTGCAACAGAGCTTCTAATCTCAACCGAAAACCCCAAATATGCAGAAAGAATAAACGAACTTTGGCCTGATCTTGAAAACAGGTTCTTTATGCACCTTGGTGAGGTGTTAAGAGCTGTTCCTTTTATGGATTCTGATTTTAAAGCGAAAGTGCGTTTAAAAACCGTAGAATATGTTAATGGACTTCATAATACAGATGCAATAAACCCATTCGGTGTTTATATTACAGAAGGAGGTTGGGCAGGAAATGGTTTTGTGATTATGATGGGTATCAACAATTATCTTATTCATAAAACATTCCCCGGAATTATAGATAAAGATTATGTTTTAAGAAGTCTGAATTACCTCTACGGCTGTCACCCTGATTCTGATATCTCCTTTGTGTCTGGAGTAGGATTGCATTCGAAAAAAGTTGCCTATGGGATGAACCGGGCCGATTTTTCATTTATTGCCGGCGGTATTGTTCCGGGTGTTTTAATCCTTAAGCCCGATTTTCCGGAGAATAAAGAGGACTGGCCGTTTCTTTGGGGAGAAAACGAGTATGTTGTTGGACTGGGAGCCTCTTACATCTACCTTGTAAATGCTGCCGAACAAATACTGAAAGATACAGCTGAGTAAATCTGAAAACCAATAGGGTACGTCATCTTCGGGTAAGGAACGAGTTCCGAAAGCTTTCGGAACGGAGATCTTCGGCTTTTGAATGCGCATTATCATCATCTTTGCGAAAGCAGTAAAACCCAAAAATCTCCTGCATCAGAATTAGCTTTACCCTATTGCAAAAATTAATCACAGAACAATGACAGGCTCATACTGCATTTTTCTGTCATGTTGTCATAAGAATTATTTGCTTTCCGATCGAAAGTCAGGGATTGACAGTCAAATATGACATAAATCTATTATGGCACAGTCATTGAACAAATGAGTGCATAAAATGAGAAAAATTAAAAAGATAAAATAATTATTATGGGTAAAATAATTGGTATAGACTTAGGAACAACCAACAGCTGCGTTTCGGTAATGGAAGGTAACGAGCCTGTGGTAATTCCTAACAGCGAAGGGAAAAGAACAACCCCCTCAATGGTTGCATTTGTTGAAAACGGCGAGCGTAAGGTTGGAGATCCTGCTAAACGACAAGCGATTACAAATCCTGAGAAAACCGTTTATTCAATAAAAAGGTTTATGGGAGAAACACACGATAAAGTAACAAAAGAAATTAGTCGTGTTCCCTATAAAGTTGAAAAAGGCGAAAACAATACCCCACGTGTAAAAATCGATGATCGCCTTTATACTCCACAGGAAATTTCTGCAATGGTACTTCAGAAAATGAAAAAAACTGCCGAAGATTATCTCGGACAGGAAGTAACCGAAGCCGTAATTACCGTTCCTGCATACTTTAACGACTCTCAGCGTCAGGCAACTAAAGAAGCCGGAGAAATTGCGGGGTTAACTGTAAAACGTATTATAAACGAGCCAACTGCAGCATCACTGGCTTATGGTCTGGATAAAAAAGACCGCGACATGAAAATTGCAGTTTTCGATTTAGGTGGCGGTACTTTCGATATATCAATACTTGAATTAGGTGACGGCGTTTTCGAGGTGAAATCTACAAACGGTGACACGCACCTTGGTGGTGACGACTTTGATGGAGTAATTATTGACTGGTTGGCAGATGAGTTCAAGAAAAACGAAGGTGTTGATCTGAAAAAAGATCCCATGGCACTTCAGCGTTTAAAAGAGGCTGCCGAGAAAGCCAAAATTGAACTTTCAAGCTCTACTTCAACAGAAATAAACCTGCCATATATTATGCCTGTTGATGGTATTCCTAAACACCTAGTTAAAACATTAAGCCGTGCTCAGTTTGAACAATTAGCAGATAAACTTATACAGGCTACAATGGAGCCTTGTAAACTTGCTTTAAAAGATGCAGGCCTTTCTGCTTCAGAAATTGATGAAGTAATTCTTGTTGGTGGTTCAACCCGGATTCCTTCTATTCAGGATATAGTTGAAAAATTCTTTGGAAAGAAACCTTCAAAAGGAGTTAACCCTGATGAGGTTGTTGCAGTTGGGGCCGCTATACAAGGAGGAGTTTTAACCGGTGAAGTTAAAGACGTTTTATTATTGGATGTTACACCTCTTTCATTAGGTATTGAAACTATGGGTGGTGTAATGACCAAACTTATCGAATCCAATACTACCATTCCAACTAAAAAATCAGAAACTTTTACCACTGCAGCCGACAATCAACCATCGGTAGAGATACATGTATTGCAGGGCGAAAGACCAATGGCTTCCGGAAACAAAACTATTGGCCGCTTCCACCTTGACGGAATTCCACCGGCACCACGTGGCGTACCACAAATCGAAGTTACTTTCGATATTGATGCAAACGGTATACTGCATGTTCATGCCAAAGATAAAGGAACCGGAAAAGAACAAAGTATAAGAATTGAAGCATCATCAGGCTTGAGCGACGATGAAATAAAACGCATGCGCGACGAAGCTAAAGCCAACGAAGCAACTGATAAAGAAGCTAAAGAACGTATAGATAAACTGAACTCTGCCGACAGCCTCATATTCCAGACTGAAAAGCAACTTAAAGAATTTGGCGATAAAATTCCTTCCGATAAGAAAGGACCAATAGAAAAAGCATTAGCCGACCTTAAAGAGGCTCATAAAAGTCAGAATATTGAAGCCATTGACAAAGCTTCGGCCGAATTGAACACAGTTTGGCAGGCAGCATCACAAGACCTTTACAATGCAAGCCAGCAGGCTCAACAGCCTGGTCAAGATGCACAAGCCAACACAGGTGGATCATCTGAACAAAAAGGTGGCAATGATGAAGTGACAGATGTTGACTTCGAAGAAGTAAAATAAAAAGACAATACATTTTATAACTGAAAGCCTCTGCTTCTTGCAGGGGCTTTTTTATTTTAGCTATACTCCAAAGTATTGCAAACCAGCAAACAAACTAGCAATATTTATAATCTCTCTAAATTACTCCTCTGTATGAAAATTCAACTGATTTTAATATTATTGCAATGTATATGTGCCAATTAAACCAGAAGAAAAACAAGAATTCGGGGAAACATAGCTATTATTAGGTGTATATGGGGATTTTTTTTGTTAACAGTTTAAATTTATAATATAAAATCAAAATCAAACCTATTCTGCGCAGCAAGGCAATTCTGCTTTGACTCGGTAAAGCATTGTTTATTTTTTCTTATCACAAATTTTTAGGCTTAAACTAGTTCTCCATTATATTAGAAAAAGCAATGTGCCTAAACCAATATTGGATACAATAAAACTATATGTATATTGTTTTAACATGAAAGGATGTGAATCAGAAGTTCATTATGAACCTTACTTTTTACAGACTCAAGGAGTAATGTAAATAAACCTAGTTTTTAAAAACAAAACCCCATTCCATGTATGACCGCGAAATCATTTCCGGAATGAGGTATTAAACAAATGTTTAACATTATAAAATTTTACTTTAGCAAAAATACATTCCGTCCGTAGCTTTAAACTACGGACAACACAGATGAAAACGCAGTTATAATGTATTCTCTGCTCGGCCGTTATAAAGCCGACGAAATAAACCCCAGGGAGTAACTTACTGATAACCTGACAAGAATCCCGGAATATAATTGCAACTACACCATGGATCTGTCCGAGCTATTGCCACATAACTAAAAATCAGAAAAAGAATCTCAAAAAATTTTAATTGGGTAATTAGAACCACTGGAATTAGTTGGAAAAACTTGTACTCCTTCTAATCTTTTTCAAAAAAAACAAAGTCATCTGTTGTGAGATTTAAAGGTTATGTAGTTGCCCTTATGTTTACGATGATTAAATTCCATTCTACCGACAGATCCCTAATTTTCGGCCTTAAAAGAAAAGCCAATTGCGGCACCAGGGTACCAAAAATTTAATGGCTCTTCGTGAAATAACAAAAACTTTCGACCAGTCTCAAATGAAAATTCCGATAATTTTGTTGTACAATGAGCATTATCGCCAAGAATGACTGCTTTATCGCCCAGCATATCTTTGATAGTACAATATTCCTGGTATTCGTAATCTTCCGAATGGTCGCTATCGTTTATAAATAAATCAATTTTTTTATCAAACTTTTTCAGGCTTTCAATCGAATCGCCATATAATACTTCTCCAACTTCCTTATACTTTCCGCTAAGCAAATATCCTGCTTTTGGATTTATATCGGTTCCATAATACCTTCCATCAAAACCTTCTTTCTTATTGCGCAACAATGCTGCACATAAAATAATTGATCCCAATCCTTTGTCAATTCCTGTCTCAATTACCACCTTTGGTTTTAGAATTCTAACCATGGCATACCAACCTAATCTTCGTCCAAAACGGACTTCCTTGTCAGCATATCTTCCTTCGGGCGATTGATTTATAGCAGAAATAATAGCCGATTTAAGTTCTTCATCCGACTCAACTTCGTAGATATAATTCATTATGGTTGTGAAATCAACATTAGTAACAACGGCTAAAGTCTGAGCAAGGTACTGTACGTTTCCGGGTGTTAAATAATAAGTAAAATTGGTATACTCATTTGAAGTAAAGCCCCACTGAAGTATCTGAAAATATTTTTTATTAAAATATCTCGAAGCGCTAAGAATGCGTCTTATAGCATTGAAAAAATATATTCTTTTGAAAAATCTTAAAATAAATCTCATGGTAATTGAATGTTTTCTGAAGAATTAACCCGTTCCTTGTAGAATAAAAAAATAAATGTTGTCCGTATGGCTTTGCCTAAGGACTTTTTTTAGCAAATCTACAATATTAAAATAGTTGGACTATAGTCTCATGTTGCGGACCTTATTTTAAATAATATTTTACTTTAGCAAAAATACTCCGTCCGTAGCTTTAAGCTACAGACAACACTGAATGAGATATTAAACAAATGTTGAACGTTACAAAATTAACAAAATGCACATAAAATGATACCGATAGTTTGCTTTTTCTAATCCTTTTCTCGAAACCATAGTTGCTTCCA
>JAFGVA010000142.1 GCA_016938235.1 Bacteroidales bacterium
AAATCATTTCATTATTCCCTTCATTGTCTAATGCAAAAATATCAGCGTAATTTGGTAACAATTGGTAAACTCCCAGATTAATTACTTGTTGAGCTGTTTGTGCTGCATCTGCCCATTTTTTTACGTTTAACTGAAACTGGGCCAAAACGCCTAAAGCCGAACCACGAGTTGCCCTTCCAAATTCAGTTGCCGGCACCGTTGTTGGCAGTAAAGGGGCTGCTGCTGTGAGTTCTGAAATCACGAAATCCTCAATTTCCTGAGCTGTGGCGCGTTCCGGGAAAAGATCGGTTGTAGTCTCTGTAATCAGAGGAACTCCCCCAAACCAGTCGTAAAGGAAGTTATAAGCGGTCGCTCTAAGGAACTTAGCTTCACCCAGATATCTGTCCTTAAGTTCCTGACTTAATAATGGATGATCCGGAATCACGGCAACCAATATGTTGGCATCCCTGATAGCCCTGTAGTTTTTTCTCCAATAATCCTGAATAACAGCAGTCCACCCCGGATCAAAACTGAATTCCTGATATTTTCTCATTGTATTATTGAAATAAGCCCCAATGTATACTTGCATTATATCGGTTGTACTCTCATTTAAAGGGATATAGTCAGCAGCTCCTCCCCATCCGTTTAACTGGCCATTGGCATAAGCAGAAGCCAAAAGTGCCTCGATGCCTTCTTGTGTCTCCAAAAAAGCTCCCGAAAATTCAGATTTTGGCTCAATTTCTAACGGTTTTTCACAGCTCGACAATAATAGAGCCAGTAAACCAATAGCAAATACTGAATATCTGTTAAATAATTTCATTTTCATTTAATTTTAAAATCCTACATTAATTCCTATTTGAAATATTCTGGATGACGGATACGCAGTACGGTCGATACGGGCCCCTGACTGTCCCAATGAGTTAACATCCGGATCATATCCCGGATAATCCGTTAACACGAACAGATTCTGTCCTCCGATAAATACATCAAGAGACTTTAAAAAGTGTATATTATCCATAGGAACATTGTATGTCAACTGCACACTCTTTAAACGAACAAAAGAAGCATCTGATATTAAAAAACTATTCGATTGCGAACCTCCATATTTACTAAAGTCTATTGCCGATGGCCATTTATTGGTCGGATTTTCCGGAGTCCAGCGGTTAAGTAATGGTTCTGCCAACCGGTTTCTGTAAGTATCGTTTGGATACAGCGCATCATAGAGCACCCAATTTATCAATTCCTGACCTAAAGCCCCATCAATAAAAACATTCAAACTAAAATTCTTATAACTAAGTGAATTGTTAATACCAAAAGTGAAATCAGGATAAGGATTGCCTAAAACAACCCGGTCGGCATCAGTAATTTGATCATCCTTGTTGGCATCCAACCATATTGGGTTTCCGGGCACTATGTTTGGTTGGGCGGCAATAGGGTCCTGCCCTTCCTGAAAAATCCCTATTGCTTTGGTGCCGTAATAGGAATACAGTGCTTCTCCCGGCCGAATAAGAGACTGTATATTCGAATTTGTTTGGATAATCTCCGGTATATTACCTAAACTTACTACCTCATTTTTAGAGGTAGAAAAATTTAAATCGGTTGACCATTTCAAAGCCCCGGTCAAATTAACAGTACTAAGCATGACTTCGATGCCTGAATTATCAACCTGGCCCACATTGCTGGCAAGTACTGAAAACCCGGAAGTACTGGGTATTGGCAGATTAAGCAGTAAATCTTTATTTGATTTTTTATAGTAATCGATACTTCCCCTTATCCGGGATTTAAAAAATCCGAAATCTACACCAAAATTCAACTGTTCAGAAGTTTCCCATTTTAAATTTGGGTTTGGGATCCTTGAAGGAGAAACCCCCGATACCTGTTGCCCACCATAAACAGCAACAGCGCCTCCTGAATAGGTAGCAAGTGCACGTGCAATGCCAATATCATCGTTACCAAGTTGTCCCCAACCTGCTCTTAATTTTAAGTCAGAAAGTACATCGAAATCCTTTAGAAACGGTTCGTTTATAATTTTCCATGCTCCGGAAAAAGAAGAGAAATAGCCATATCGCTTATTGGTTCCAAAATTGGACGACCCATCGGCTCTTATCGAAGCAGTTAGCAAATACTTATCATCAAAACCATAATTAATCCTGCCGATGTAAGACAATAGTCTGCGTTCAGAAGCAAAACTACCGACTTCATTTAGAGACTGAGTTCCTAAACTTAAGTCGTTTGTTTCGATAACGTCTGAAGCAAATCCCTGAGTTCCGGCAGAAAAGGTCCTGTTCTCAAAAATCTGATAGGTGTTTCCTATCATTGCAGTTAATGAATGCTTATCGGCTATCGTTTTGTTATAGGTCAAAATACCTTCCAGCAGCATATTTGACAATTCACCACCGACAATAGTGGCAATACCCCCCGCAGATTCACCCTGTTGAGATATCCTGTTTGAATAAATATCCCTGCGTTTATTCATCCTGTCAGACCCTAGTGTTACTTTAGCTTTTAATTCCGGCAGAAAGCTATACTCTCCATAAACATTCACGATGGTCCGGTTGATCTCTTCTTTTAGTATCTGTCCATTTACCACACCGTAAGGGCTACCTAGGGTCAATGCAAATAATTCCCCATCTCTGTCAGGTCTAAAAACACTGCCATCATCATTAAAAACGGGATTAACAGGAGCGTTGTTAAGGGCCAGGTAAACGGCGTCACCTTGTTCATTAATGGCAAATCCATTTACCGGAACCTGTTTGTTTTTTTCGAAGGAGGTGTTCAATTTCATGCCAAAAGTGAATTTATCGCTAACCTTCTGATCTAAATTCAACCTGGCTTGATAACGGTTGTAACCTGTATTCTTTATAATACCCTCTTCCTCATAGGAACTAAGAGAGGAGTAGTAAGTGGTCCCTCCCGATTTTCCTGACAAGGATAGATTATTAGTCTGTGTGAATCCTATTTGTAAGATCTCATCTTGCCAATCCGTTCCGGCTCCAACAGAATTTATAAAATTGTTGTCAAAGGGTGCTGAATGACCTCTGGCAATTTCTAATTCGTTCATTACATTGATGTAATCGGATGTATTTAATACGTCGATTTTATGCCTAATCGTGGTAACAGAATAACTCGTGTTAAAATCAAATTTAGGAATACTGCCACTAGTTCCACTTTTTGTGGTTATAATCACAACCCCATTTGAACCTCTTGATCCATATATGGCAGCAGCAGAAGCATCCTTAAGAATTTCAATAGACT
>JAFGVA010000143.1 GCA_016938235.1 Bacteroidales bacterium
AGTGATAATTTTTATAGCAGGTATAGGATCACCTTAGAACATATTCGTGGCTATGTTCAGCTAAAAACTTCAGAATATATTAAGGGGAAGGATGAACGGGCCATTATTCAGGCTCTTACAGTTGGTGTAAAGGAGGAGCTATCCGAGGAACTGAAGCAAAACTATATAAACGCCGGGGTTGTGCATGTTTTAGCAATTTCGGGCCTGCATGTGGGTATAATTTATATGGTATTGTCACACCTGTTGTTCTTCTTCGACAGAAACGTATACCTGAGAATTTTAAGGTTGTTTTTAATAATATGTGCTATTTGGTTTTATGCAGTAATCTCGGGTATGTCTCCATCCATAGTAAGAGCATGCACAATGTTCACCTTATTGGGAATTGCAAAATCAACCAACAGAAACATCTCGATATTTAATGTTGTGGCTGCTTCAGCTTTGTTTATGCTCATAGCAAATCCACTATTAATCTTTGATTTAGGATTTCAGTTATCGTATCTGGCGGTAACCGGGATTATCTATTTTCAACCTCTGTTTTACAATTGGATACATTTTAATAACAGAGTACTCGATTATTTTTATAAGCTTTTTACTGTTAGTCTTGCAGCACAGGTATCCACATCTCCTCTTTCTGTGTTTTATTTTCACCAGTTTCCGGTCTATTTCTGGTTATCAAATATCTTTATTATTATTTTGATAATAATTATACTTTCGGGTTCATTCTTATTTATACTTGCTTCAGCATGGGGAGCAGTTGCTGATATTATTGGAAAAGTTCTTGAGTTAATAACTCATCTTGCAAATAGATTTATTGATTTAATAAACAGCCTTCCTTATTCAGTTATTGCAGGAATTTCATTAACCAAACTTCAGGTGATCTTGTTTTTCTGCATAATTGTTGCAATTACAATTTGGTTAAAGATGAAAATATCCAGGTTCTTTGTTTATACCGCTACTTTACTGCTTTTCTTTATTATTACATCTTTTTACAATTATTATAAGCATACAGCTAATTTACTGGTGATTTACAACCTGCCAAAACAATCGGTAATTGGCTTATACGGTTCGAATTATAATTATTTACTTCATAATAACTCTGTCGATAAACGAAATAAAACCACGTTAAGGCCTTTTGAAACACATCTTATACAAAGAAAAGCCGAGGAGAACCTAAAGATATATTCAATAGATTCATTGCAGTTCCTGACCAATAAAAAAGCAGATAAATTAGTGTGTAGCCTTAATACAAAAGTCCAGTTATATAAGGGAACTAGTATTGTGTTATTAAAAAAGCAGGCTGAGAGTGAGCTGGCTAAGACAGAAATAAATAATTCCGATTTTATTTTTGTGCTTGGTGGGGTTTTCCCAAAAGAAATACAAAATTTCAGGGGTAAAATAATATTGTCATCAGAATTGTCGGCCTATGAGCACAATGCCTGGATTAAAAAACTTACGGCCGGTAAAATTCCTTTTCATGATATAAGAAATGAAGGAGCATTTATGCTGAATTATTAATAAAAGTATTTCTTACCTTATTTAAAATCCTTCTAAGCATTTTGATTAAGAAACAATAAATCAATGCGTTGATCTTGTTTGCATAGAGAATGCCAAAGAGATTATCTTTAAAAATGTATTTAATCATTGGATTATTCATCATAAAGGTGTTTACTTTGTCGGGTTAAATCGTATTAGCAATGAAAATTGTTGTTGTTGGAGCAGGCGCAGTTGGGTCCCACCTCGCAAAAATGCTTAGTCAGGAGAGTCATGATATCATTCTGCTTGACATAAATGAAGACAAATTACGCCAGGTCGGGGCAAATCTTGATGTTATGACAAGAGTTGGATCGGCAACTTCTATTCCAGATTTACTGGACACCAATATTAAAAAATGTGATTTATTTATTGCTGTTGCTAAAACAGAGGAGATTAACATAACCTCGGCAATTCTGGCAAAGCGCCTGGGCGCAAAAAAGACTATTGCGCGTATCGATAACCAGGAATACCTGTATGCAAAATACAAAGAGCATTTCACCGAGCTTGGGGTTGATTATATGATCTATCCCGAAAAAATTGCTGCCCGGGAGATAGCAGGGCTTATTCACCAATCTGGCAGTACCGATGTTGTTGATTTTTCGGGGGGTAAATTAACCCTGTTTGCCATTAAACTGGAAGAAAGCGCACCTATAATCAACAGAACCCTTCAGCAAATGCATAACGATGGTGTTGCGACAGAATACCGTGCTGTTGCTGTAACCAGAGATGGCAATACCATAATACCTAACGGAAACTTTAAGTTTAATACGGGAGATTTAGTTTATTCAATATCAGCACAATCTGATATAGAAAATCTGCTTAAGTTTTCTGGAAAGAAGCAATACGAAGTTAGAGATATTATGATTCTGGGTGGTAGCAGAATTGGTATGCTTGCTGCTCGTGATTTGGGTAACCACCACAATATTAAGCTTATTGAACGCGATCGTGAAAAAAGTTACCGGCTTTCAAATATTCTGAATAATGCATTGGTGATTAATGGTGATGGCAGGGATTACAATCTACTGATGGAGGAGGGGCTGGATAAAATGGATGCATTCATTGCTGTTACCGGCGATTCTGAGATTAATATATTGTCGTGTATGCTGGCAAAGAAGCTTGGAGTTAAAAAAACTATTGCCGAGGTTGAAAATATCGACTACATCGCTTTAGCCGAAAATATGGGGCTCGATACTATTATTAATAAAAAACTAATTACAGCAAGTCGTATTTTCAGGTTTACTACAAGCGATTCTGTAACTGCAGTCAGATGTCTGACAGGTACCGAAGCCGAAGTAATGGAATTTTCTGTTAAGCCAGATTCAAAAATAACAAAAGGGCCTTTATCCAATATCGATTTCCCGTCAGATTCTACTGTTGGAGGCGTAATTCGGGGCGAAGAAAGTTTTATAGCCGATGGTGATACTCAAATACAGGCTGGCGATAAAGTTGTCGTATTTGCACTATCTTCAGCAATTAAAAAGGTTGGGAAGTATTTTGGTTAATTATGATAAACTTTAAGGTAGTAGGTTTCATTTTGGGAGTGCTTCTAATAATAGAAGGTGCATTTATCCTTTTTTGTTCACCCGTATCGTTGTTTTATGGTGATGCTGATTGGGTTTCCATATTCCTCTCGGGTTTTGTGACCATATTTTGCGGGTTTATTTTGTGGGCATCTTTTAGAACATGCAATAAAGCAGTTGGCAAACGTGAAGGGTATCTTGTTGTTACTTTAGGATGGGTAGTGTTTTCGATATTTGGTGCATTTCCTTTCTTTATGTCGGGCGGAATACCCTCGTATACCGATTCGTTTTTCGAAACCATGTCTGGTTTTACTACTACCGGGGCATCCATATTAAATGGAGAACAAATCGAAGCATTATCTCATGGTTTGCTGTTTTGGAGAAGTCTGACACAATGGTTAGGTGGAATGGGGATTATTGTATTATCTCTTGTTATATTGCCTGTTTTGGGAATTGGCGGAATGCAGTTGTTTGTTGCCGAAGTTCCCGGCCCGACTCCTGATAAACTGCATCCGCGTGTTAAAGAAACTGCTAAGCGTTTATGGGGTGTTTACTGCCTTATAACATTGTTGGAGGTTTTATTGCTTTGGGCTGGAGAAATGAACTTGTTTGAAGCTGTGAACCATTCTTTTACTACCATGGCCACAGGGGGGTATTCAATTAAGGGAGACAGCATTGGTTATTATCAGTCACCCTACATACATTACATAGTTTCTTTGTTTATGATAGTTGCAGGTATTAACTTTTCACTATCATACCTGGCCATGCATTTTAAATTTAAGCCTATCTGGAAGAACGAGGAATTACGCTGGTATCTTGGTTTTATCATTGGTTTTACATTGATAATTACATTAGTTCTTATGATAAATCAGTCTGAGAAATCGCTTGAGACCAACTTTAGAGATTCATTATTTCAGGTTTCATCAATTATTACTACAACAGGCTTTGCCACAACCAACTACATGCACTGGATACCTTCGGCATGGGTTGTATTATTAATTCTTATGTTTTTTGGTGGCTCTGCAGGTTCTACGGGAGGTAGCATAAAGATAGTACGCATTGTTCTTTTACTTAAAAATGGCTTTCTTGAACTTAAACGCCTGATACATCCAAATGCAATTATACCTGTCCGGTTCGATAAGCTGGCAGTTAGTCAGCAGGTTATAACAAATGTTCTGGCTTTTGTTTCGGTATATATTATTCTAACAGCAGCCAGTACTTTGGTAATATCTTTCATCGGGCATGATTTTGAAACTTCTCTTGGAGCTGTTGCTGCCACACTTGGTAATATTGGTCCTGGCATTGGTAAGGTTGGACCTGCCGATAATTATGCATTTTTTAGCAGCTTTGGCAAATGGTTCCTTTCGGCACTGATGCTAATAGGTCGTCTCGAACTGTTTACTGTTTTAGTTTTATTTACCGGAGCATTCTGGAAAAAATAAAATTGCGTGTTGTGTAAAAAGTTCAGATTCTGAGAAATACCCCGAAATTTATTATATCTACGAATTAAGATCGTTAGTATTATTTGCTGAAATTATGCCTTTGTCTGCTAATCGATTGATATTGCATAAAAAACATGAATAATACCGCAGAAATTGAGTTAGACCAATGAAATTTCAAAAACAATAACACTTGTTATTCTATTGATATCAGGCTCGTCCATTTATTCTGTTTGTTTGGCCCAGCTTTCGTCCGGAGGATTTACCAAATCTAAATCAATAAATCCTTTTAATCAACATCGATATAAAAAATGCCGGCCTTGAAACAAGTCTGACAAATAATCAGGGAACAATTTGGAGGTTCGAAAATGTAAGCGGTGATGAAGGTCAATTTTCACTTTTATTGAAACAATATGCTACTTCAACTGGAACAACAACTGATAAACAAGTGGTAATCTATACGCAACCTACTAAGGAACAGGTTTTTATTCAGAATTTACCCCTGGGGGATCAGCAAATAGAAATTAAAATTTATAACGCTACCGGCTTGCTTAAGTTGAGTAAAGCGGTTGTGGGATTGAATGGTGAAATTCTGGTACTGGATGTTTCGGTTCTTGAGACGGGTAATTATAATATGCAAATGCAGACGGGAAACGAGGTGATTTCAGACAGTTTTATACAGCAATTAAAGTACTTAGTCTTCGTAAATTCCAAGACCCTGCCTGATAATGGATATTTCATCACCCGTACAGTCCAATATGGTTGAAGGAACGTTGTTGCCATAGCCACCATCGATAACAGCATCAACCAGGTTTCCGAAATTTTCATGAATAAGTTCTGGATCGGTGGTGTAATCAATAACAGAATCGGTATCGTGTATTGAAGTAGTAAGCAAAGGATTACCCAGTTCACGAACAATCTCTAGAGGGATATTATTCTGCGGAATTCTGATGCCAACCGTCTTTTTTTTGTTTTTGAAGAGTTTAGGTATATTATTATTTGCCGGCAGAATGAACGTAAAGGGGCCCGGAAGGTGCTTCTTCATGGCCTTAAAAATATGATTGTTAAAGTGTTGGGTGTAATCCGATAAATGGCTGAAATCGTGACAAATAAAAGAGAAATTCGCTTTTTCAACTTTCACTCCTTTAATTCTTGCAATTCTTTCAACAGCTTTTTGGTTAAAAATATCGCATCCTAAACCATACACGGTATCGGTAGGATAAATAATAACTCCTCCATTTCTGAGAATTTCCACCACCTGGCTTATCTGCCTTGCTTGAGGATTTTCAGGATGAATCCTGATTAACATTCTATTGGAAAATTAATAATATTCGTATGTGTACTTAGTCAGAAGTCTATACTCCGTTTTTGGATAAAAAGTGTGTTCTTCTTCGCAAACGCCCTTTTCGCCATACTTAAAAACCTTAATGTTGTATTCATCATCAGGATTTCTTTTCCACTGGTATTCAGTAATACGGTTTTTGTTGTCGTAGGTGTATTTTTTCTTAATAAATTTTTCTTTACTCATTGATTCTTCCGATACGGCCAGTAGATTTCTGTTTATATCGTAATCGTAGGTAATACGATAAAACATATTACCGTCTTTATATTTTTCTTCCTTAATTAAATCACCTTTCGAAGAATATTCATATTTCTTTGATTCAAGTAATTTGCCTTCGATGCTTTTATAATCTTCGCTAATAACTTGTTGTGCATCGTTAAATACGAGGTCAATAGAAGAGGTGAGGTGTAATCCCTGTTTCAGGATTTCAACGCTTGCTTTATTCCCGTTATAGGTATAAACCCGTTTTTCATCAACCCGGTCAACAATGTAATATACAATTTCTGTAACCCGGTTTTTATCGTCATATGTTAAGACAGTGCGAAATTTTGCAGATCCATCGTAACCATATTCTTCAATTAACTTACTAATGGTGTTGTATTCCGATTCTTTCTTGTATTCACCGGATAAGCTTTGTCTTTCATAGATAGTACGGTTCCCGTTTTTGTCATAAGCGTATTTCTCGTAACTGGTGGTATCGCCTTTTGGATTAAATGAAAATGACTTGAGAACAAAACCGTTTTCATCATAAACACTAAAAGATGTTTTGCGGCCATCAACAGAAAATTTGCCTTTAGTAAAGCTGTAATCTGTATTCGTTCTGCTTTTTACACCGTGTTCCTTATATAGCTCCCGCTCTTTCTCTTCTAATGTTTGCCCGTCAACAAATGCAATTAAACAAACGGATATGAAAAAATATATAAATAGATGTTTCATTAATTTTTAATGATTTCTAATTTCAAAACTCTTTTAACTACTAATTTATTTACTTTTTTTATTATTTCAAGTTCTTTTTCAGGTATTATCACTTTCTGAATCAGAATTATTCTGCGAATTTTCCTGTTCATGCAGATAATAATTTATCATACTTTCATCCATTATATCTGTTTCGTCCTCTTCATCCGAATTATCTTCGGGTTTACGTGGACCAAAATCTTTGTAGTAGATTGCAAGAATAATGCCAGACATAAACCCCATAAAATGACCTTCCCATGATACATGTTCTTCAATTGGCAATATACCCCAAACCATACTTCCGTATTGAAAGGCAACAAGCAAAGAGATTGCCAGCAGATTTATATTTTTCCTGATAATACCACTTACAAAAAGAAACGCACCGAAACCATAAATTAGGCCACTGGCTCCAATGTGATATGCCGGACGGGTAAAAAAGAACCACAACCAGATTTGTGAAAGCAGGTAAACAAGGATGGAAACTTTCCAGGCTATTTCTTTATAAAAATAGAAAATGCCCCAACCGAGAACTAAAAGTGGTACTGAGTTGTTAACCAAATGTTTCCAGTCGCCGTGAATAAGCGGACTAAGAAAAATGCCCGGGATTCCTTTTGCATGCAGGGGATACAGGCCAAAACGGGTGAAGTTGCTGTGGGTAGTTACTTCGATAAGCTTAACTGCCCAAAGTATTAAAACAAAAAACAAAGGAAAGATCAAGCTGAGCAAAATTCTTCTTTTATCTGTATCGCCACGTTTCATAGATTCTAATATAGCTAATTATTTCAAGTATGGCTATGAAATCGGAACTTGTTCTGTTAGGCTTAATACTTATTATGCATTCTGTTATCTTTGCAAAAAAAGAATTTTATTGAAAAATCTGAACAGCATACCCGTATACAGCCTCGATAAGTTTAAGCTTAGCGAGGAAAGGAGTACGTTATACCAGGTTGAAGTTTTTGATGCAAAACGGCATTTTAAGGTAGCCTATCCGCATCGACATGATTTTTATGAGGTGTTATACCTGGCACAGGGGTCAGGCTTTCATATTATCGACAGTAATAAGTATGAAATAAAACCGCCGTGTATTTTCTTTTTATCGCCGGGACAGGCTCACAGGTTAGAACTTTCGTACGATATCGAAGGTTATATTTTTTTGTTTACCGATGAATTTTACCTGATAAATCAGAAAAATAAAAACAGATTACTGGAATTTCCCTTTTTTTTCTCAGTTGAACAAAATAATCCTCCCTTATATTTATCGAAAGAACGGGATCATATTTTTATACGACAACTCTTTATAAGAGGATGCAACGAAATTGAGAAAGGTGAAAAAACATCGGAAGAAATAATTCGATCTTTGCTTGATTTAGTGCTGCTTACCTGTAATGAGCTTTATCCGCCGGAATACAGCAAAGTTGCCAAAGGAAAAGGACATATTCTGGTTAAGAATCTGCTAAAGCTTATCGAGGAAAATTACCAAAATAATCTTCGTATTACCGAATACGCCGAAATGTTAGCCATAACACCTAATCATTTAACTCAGATGGTGAGGGAAATAACTGGTAAAACTTCTACGGAGTTACTGCAACATAAAAATATAGTGGAGATTAAGAGGTTGTTGCTTCATACAAACCTTACAGTTTCTGAAATAGCTAACTTGATGCATTTTCCCGATCAATCTTATTTCACAAAGTACTTTAAACGGTTTTCTGGTGTAACTCCACTACAATATCGAAAAGAATCCATGAAAAGTACCTAAAATTCCTGTTTTTTTATCTAATCAATTTGCTGTAATTTTACTTGCTTTGTATCATGTAGTTAGAAGCTACAAATTAGAGTTGATCATTTCACAGAAAAAGTTTTTAATAATTAAATAACCAAAGAAAATGGCAAATTATTTTAGTTCGCTACCCTTCCGCCTGGCAAAACAGGAATTAGGAAAATGCGATTTTATGGAAAGCTCCGAATTTGAGGGTGGAGTTGATTACCTAAAAGGGAAAAAAATTGTAATTGTAGGTTGTGGTGCTCAGGGATTAGCACAAGGTCAGAACATGCGCGATAGTGGCCTCGATGTTTCTTATGCTCTTCGTAAAGTTGAAATCGACGAAAATCAAATTTCATATCAAAATGCAGTGAACGATGGTTTCGAAGTGGACACTATCGAAAACATGGTTCCAAAAGGAGATTTAGTTCTTAATCTTACTCCTGACAAATACCATACTCCGGTTGTGAATCATATTATGCCTTTAATGAAAAAAGGCGCTTGTCTTTCTTATTCTCATGGTTTCAATATTGTTGAAGAAGGCATGAAAATTCGTGAAGACATAACAGTAATTATGGTTGCTCCTAAATCGCCAGCTTCGGAGGTTCGTGCTGAATTTTTACGTGGTTTTGGTGTGCCAACGCTTATTGCTGTTCACCGTGAAAACGATCCAAACGGCGATGGTTTAGAAATTGCAAAAGCATATTGTGTTGGTACCGGTGGTCATAAAGCAGGTGTTCTTCACTCTTCTTTTGTTGCCGAAGTAAAATCGGATCTTATGGGTGAGCAAACCATTCTTTGTGGTGTGCTTCAGACGGGTTCTATACTTTGCTTTGATAAGATGGTTGAGAAAGGAATTGATAAAAACTATGCTGCAAAATTAGTTCAGTATGGCTGGGAAGTTATCACCGAAGCTTTAAAATTAGGTGGTATTACCAATATGATGGATCGTTTATCAAATCCTGCAAAAATTAAAGCTTTTGAGCTGGCTGAAGAATTAAAAACAATCTGGCGTCCATTATACGAAAAACACCAGGATGATATTCTTTCTGGCGAGTTCTCCCGCGTAATGATGGAAGACTGGGCTAACGATGATAAAAACCTGCTAAGCTGGCGTGCAGCAACCGGTGAAACTGATTTCGAAAAAACCGAAGCAAAAGGCGATATTTCTGAGCAGGAATATTTCGATAATGGTACTTTAATGGTTGCCTTTGTAAAAGCAGGAGTTGAATCAGCTTTCGAGTTAATGACAGAATCGGGCATGAAACCAGAATCGGCTTATTACGAGTCATTACACGAAACTCCACTTATTGCAAACACCATTGCACGTAAGAAACTTTACGAGATGAATCGTGTGATTTCTGATACTGCTGAGTACGGTTGTTACTTGTTCGATCACGCTTGTCGTCCTTTATTAAAAGACTTCATGGCTAAGATTGACACAAATGTAATCGGTAAAAACTTCAATGACGGTATCAATAACCATGTCGATAACAAGTACCTTATTGAAGTGAACGATGCTATTCGTTACCACGATGTTGAAATTTGTGGTGAAGAACTTCGCGAGGCTATGGCTGATATGAAAGCTATAATAATTTAATTACAGATAATAATAAAAAAAGGGGTGCTTGTTCGAGCACCCTTTTTTTGTTTATACTTATACTATAGTTTTAAAAACCTGCTTGTATAGATTGTCTTATCTGAATTGATTTTTATAAAATAGATTCCACTCTTCAGTTTAGATATATCAATTGAATTTCCATCTGAATTACCCGATAAAACAGTTTGTCCTGTTACATTATAAATGCAAAATTCTTTTAAGTTAAATATTCCTTTAAAGTAAATATTTTGGGTCGCAGGATTGGGATATATTTTAATAGTTTCTGTTTGAATTCTGTTTATGTTACTTGTATTGTACCCATAGTAGTAAACCCGTTCTTCAAATAGGGTCCATTGCAAGGTTCTGTCATCGTAAAAGGTCTTTGTCTGTAGTTCAATATCACCAAGATCATTATATGAGTTTTCTACATAAGCCCATTCTTCCCATTTCTCTTCTATGGGGATCCAACGGGCAATTGATTCATGTAGCAAGCTCCCTTCTTCAGAATATTGTTGTGTTATTTTTACAGTATTATTTATATCCTCCCTCGAAAGATATGAATTGCTTGAGTTGACTTTTAAGAAAGGGTATTTTACGATAGTTATTTTGTTTAGGGTTGTATCATAAAACACTGTGTCAACTCTTATTTTTGGCCATAAAGCAGTATCCGAGATAAAATCTCCACCTAAGTTTGTGTTTCTGAAAGAATTTATAACAAAGGAGTTATTATTTTCAATAATCTCATGTTTAAGAGTATGTACCATAACTCCCTCATGTATTATTTCATCTTTATAAAGAATATTGCCCTGCTTTTTAAAAATTATCTTTCTAATGGTATTTAAACTTGAATCTGTACTGGAGTTGAATTCTTTATTTAAAACCATTTCTATTTTACCTTCTTTATAAAAAAAAGTTGAATCGTATCTGTAGCAAATATTTTGGTCATGCGATGTGTGTCTGTCGGCAACTATAGTCCTTTTAATTTTACCATCGGCATAATAATGAAATGTTTTCTCGGCCAGGCTATGATTGTCCGAATAATAACTTATAATCGAGTCGGAGAGTAGCTCGTTCATAGTAGAATAATTTAGTCTCCTTATTCCATAAACTTCAGTGAATCCATAGCTTGTCTTGCTGCATACCGAATCTAACAGGAAAATACTATTTGTTAAATTCTGACTCTTCTGTCTGAACAATGTTATATTTGGCTTTTCGTTTATAAGGTTATATACTTCATTTAGATAATTAATTTCCTGGGCTAATGTATTATCAGCTATAGAAGAAAGTATAAAAACCATTAATGTTATTTGCAATATGAAGCTTTTTTTCATGTTCCGGTTTAAGTTTAAATCAATTGGTTTTTGTTGTGTCGGATAGGTTCGGATTTATCCATTTGTCGTGTTCAGGTATTTTAAAGAAATAGCCGTCATCTGAATAATAACTATCGGGAATTGTTGTAATTGCATATGGATACATAGCATTATTTTGTATCTCTTCAAGTATATCCAGCCTTATGATGTCAAACCATCTTCCATTTGGTTCCATACATAATTCCCACTTTCTTTCGTATAACACAGAATCGATAAACTGCTGAGAATTTAATCCTTCAGAAAGGTCAAAGTCGCTTTCCTGATCAAGAGGCAAGCCGTTTGCTCTTCTTCGTATTTTATTCATAATATTGTATGCAATATCATCGGGTTCTCCAATTCTTGCTTTCGATTCAGCATAGGTCAACAAAGTTTGTGTGTATCGCAACAGGTAAACTGGCACATCAATGCCTTTCCTGAAAAAAGAATCTTTATTAATCGTATCCAAAATGGTTTTATCGGCCCATTTTAAGTAACCACCATTCATTGCATATTTGCAGGGGTTATTATAGGGATCATAGGGTATAAATTCTAAATAATTGTTCGTTTGGTTTTTATCGTCATAATCATAGTAGAGATAGGCTCCACATTTCATAGTATTATATTTTCTATAATTATGCGGAAAATCAGCAAAAAAACGAAAATCGCTTATGTATTGCGATTTATAATACAAACTTGTGGTTATCATAGATTCACCAATACCCGAAGTAGTTATTCCGTATTCAAAATCAGAATCAATCATTCCTATTAAGTTTGTATTGTTCCCATCGGTTTCTGTCCGAAAGAACAACGAAAATAAACTCTCGGAATATTGCGGGCTGTTTTCCTTCCATAAATCGTTTATGTCTTCAACTAAAGAATAATTATATACTTGGGCACTTTCTATTACTTCACCAGAATATTGGGCTGCAAGTTCATATTTCTCTGTGTCGTAGAGCGGATATCCTGCCATTGAAAGGTACATTTCAGCCAAAAGTGCCTTAACTGAGCTTTTAGTAGGTGATTGATGAGGATAGCGCAAGTCAGCCATATTTTCTGGTAATAATTCAAGCGCTTTCATGTAATCAGATTCAATAAAAGCATATAGTTCTTTGGTACTGCTTTTTTTTAAATTAAAATTTACATCAATATCGGTTACTAAGGGCAGATTTATATACAATCTAACCAGAACATAGTAAGAATAGGCTCTCAGTAAATATACTTCACCAAGCAGGTAGTTGTCTTTAGGAGATGAACACTGTTGAATAAGTTTATTAGCAGTAATTATACCTGAATATAATTTCTGAAAATTGTTATTAATAAGCTCATCGTAACCTTTATAATAGCCATTTTTGCTTAAACTGCATCCCGGCAATTCCAGTTCTTCGATGTAATTAATGTCATCGGAATTTGTAAGTATTTGAAAATAGTTTTGTCCATAAATCTGCTTAAAATTCGAATAGATACCTTCTAAAAGGGCGATCTTTTCTTCTTCATTGTCGAGAGTATCATACTTATCCTCATTTTCATGAAGCACTCCCTCGCAGGCAAGAAGCAGAAAAACACATATTGTTATATAGAATTTTTGCATTATAGCTAAGATTAGAATGAAAGTGAAATTTTTAAATAAACCGATTTGGGATTCGGGTATGCTCCACGGTCTATGGCATTATCAGAGAAATTATTCCTGGTGTATATTGTTGATTCCGGATCGTAGCCCGAATACTGTGTCAGTGTTAATATATTTTCAAAATTAAGAGTGTACTTAATATCTATTTTATTCAGTATTTGTTTGGGTTGAGAATAAGTAAAACTCAGTGTTTTAAGCCTGATAAAACTTGCATATTCAATAAAATAGGATGATTCATACAAGATATTGTCGGTGTTAAAATTCATCGTATCAGTTACAATACCCCTAACCTCTTTGTTAACACCGCTAATATATGTCGAGGCCTTGGTAGCATTGAATTTGTCAACGCCGACAACCGCATACCATACCATGTCGCACGAAAAAGACTTATATTTTAAAGCATTGATCCAGTTAAGCGTGAAGTCCGGAATTGATTTCCCGATAACAATTTTATCTTCATCGACTAATTCATTCAGATTTAAGGTATCTACTTTCAAATAGTTTATTCCGAGATGATTGACGGTTTTAATTAATGGTTCTTCCGGTTCAGCATCATCTATTGTTTTAGTATCAGGTTTTTCATAAACTCCAAGGTATTTATAACCCATTATGGTTCCGAGCTGCTCATTTACCTGAGCTTTAAAATCGGGTATTAATACATCGGGATTGTTAAAGTTAATTTCTTCTTCTTTATACAGTTTTGTTATGTATTGTGCATTTTTGGAATACCCAAGCCTGGTTCTCCACTGGAATTCAGAGTTATCAAAAGGCGAAAATTCAAGACTGACTTCAAGTCCATTATTCTTCATTTCGCCAATATTATCATAATACGCTCCTCCGCCATAATAATAAGGTATCTCTCTTGAAATTATGAGGTTCGAGTTCGACTTAAAATACTTGTCGACATTTAGCATCAGCTCATTTCTGAAAAGCGAGAGCTTTATGCCGATATTATATTCCTCCACACTTTCGTTTTTTATATTGTGGTTCGAAAGATTTGATATCAGGGCAGTTTCTTTAGTTGCCAGCTTGCTTGAGTCAATTGGTGCATAGTTGTAATCGTATGCATTTGCAGGATTTACATATAAATCATTCGATAGGCTGTTTAAAGGGTAATTGCCCGATTGCCCCCAGTTCCCGTAAAGATGAAAAGCGTTAATCCAGTAAAATTGTTTAAAAAATGATTCTTTTGACAGATCCCAATCTAAAGCAGTAGAATAAAATATATTGCTTACAGACAGGTTATTGCCCTCTGAAAGGTTGTCGTAATTGGCAATAAGCGAAACAGAATACTTTTCGTTATAATTATAATTTACAACTCCAATATAAGAACTGATTCTTCGTATAACAGAACCGTTTTTACCAAAAATAGCCATTGATCCCCTTACAAAAATATCATCTTCGGGGGCAATGCTGTTTTGATCTATCCCAATAGCATCTGAAACATTCCAAAAAACATTGTCGATATAGTTCCGATATAAAACATAGCTGTTTATATCGCTGTTTTTTATTTTGTTTGAATAGTTAATCTTGTATTCCTGCGATAGTCCAATATAGTTTTCATTGCTTTTTATTGTCTTATGTCCCAATGGATTTTTTACAGAGCTGTTAAATTTATATCTCCTATCAGAAAATGAAAATGAAGCATTAGCATTTAGATGCTCAGATATAATGTATTTACCGAGAAAACATGCGCTGTTCGAATATAAATCCTTTCTTTTTATGTTTGTTCTAAATAAAACATCAGGCTCGAGAGTATGAGCTGAGAGAATATCGAGCGATCGGTTTAAAGTATTATAAGGGTCGTTGTAATACATTCGGTTTTGTTTCACTAAAAAAGAGTCGGGAGTGCTTCGGTACGAGGGCTCATAATTAATGCCTTTAAAAACTACGTTATTACCTAAATAATTATCCTGATTGTTTAAATTTTCCTGCCTGCTGGCACGATAAATAACATTCATAAACAGTTTATCTTTTGCTTTATATGATAGACTTCCTGTTGCAGTGTATTTTTTATATTCAGAGTTAATAACAATCCCTTCGTGATTATAGTAGTTGCCAGACATATAAAAGTTCAATTTATTGGTGTGTCCACTACCTGAAAACTGATATTCACTTATTTCGCCTAAACGAAAAATCTCATCCTGAAAATCGTCACTTACCATGATGTTTCCAAGAGTATCTTCATAAAGTGGGTATTTTTCATAGATATTCCAGGAAGGTCTCACATAGTAAAACTCGGTGCCATTTATACTATCGCTTGCCTGCAGTGTATTAAGAAAATCTTTCGAAGTCATCAGTGGATATCTTTTTGACATCCACTGGTAGCCTTTTTTTGTTGAAAAATTTAATGATGGTTCACCATCACTCTTTTTTGTGTCTATAAGTATTACACCATTTCCACCAAGATAACCATATGTTACAGTTGATGAAGCGTCTTTTAAGATTGTAATGCTTTCTACATCGTTAGTGTTTATATCAGAAACACCAAGGCTGTTAAAGTTTACAATGGGAATTATCATTCCATCAACAACGTAAAGGGGATCGGTTGCTCCATAAATTGAGCTTATTCCCCGAATTCTTATTTTTTGATGATCTCCGGGAGCACCAGAGACCTTAGTTGCCCAAACCCCGTTTACCTGGGCATGAAGTGCATCGCTAATATTGTTATTGGTTAGTTTTTCAATAGTTTTTGACTCAATAACTTCAATCGGTCTTCCTTTTTCTAATTCGGCATTGTATACCTTATTCCCAAATACATTTACTTCTTCGATGTTTTGCTTAATGGGTCTTAATAAAATCTCGAGGGTTTGATTCTTATAAAGGTAAACCTCCTTTTTTTGTTCTTTATACCCCAGGTATTTACACTCTAATATATAATGCCCGGGGCTGAGAGATAACTGAAAAAAACCGTTTTCATCAGTAACTGTTCCTTTAGTTGAATTTGCGATATAAATACTCGAAGCTATCAGAGGAACTTTTGTCTCGGCATCAATAACCTGCCCTTTTATTGAGTACTTTTCTGACAGTTTCTTGTTCTTTATTATAATTTGATTTTTATTATAAATAACATCAACTGGTACTTGAGTTGTTATTTCTTCAAATGCTTTGGTGAGGGGTAATTTTTTCGAACTAAAACGAATGGGTGTGTTCAGGATTTCAGAATCAATATTATAAACCAGGGTAATTGTGGTGTGTTCAATTATTTCTTTTAAGGCTTCTGCAACAGTTAATTGCTTTTGGCTTAATTCGATTTCTATTGATTCGACTTCGGGTTGATCTTGTGCTGCTGAAAAAACTGAAATCAGCAACAGCAGCACAAGAATGGGTGTTTGTTTAATCACGATGCGAGGGTTTTTTTGGGTTTTGGTTGATTGCATCTATTAGTTATTTTTATTGAGCAAAAATTATTTGTTCATTCTGAATTTCTGACTTAATATCAAGAGTTAGCTCAATGGTCTCTATAATATCAGGAAGTTTTTCGTTATAAAAGCTTCCCGAAAGTTTCAGGTTAGTATCTGCAATACTGGTCCCAATTTCAGTACCATAGTATTTGCTAAGATCTTTGCAGACCTGTTGAATGGGAGTTTCAAAAAACACAAGTTTCTTGGTTTTCCAGGCCATAAAGTTTAAGTTCGAGGTAACTTTTTTAGTTAAAGAATTTTCCGAATAGTTATAAATAGCTGTAAATCCTGGTGCCAGTAATTCTTTTTTAAATGGATTTTGACTATTAGAAACAGAAACTAAACCAGTCTCGACCGAAACACTTGTATTCATATCTTTATCATTTAAAATATTGAAGCTGGTACCTAAAACTTTAACTCTAAGTTTATTTGTTTGAACTTTAAACGGACTTTCTTTGTTTGGAGTAACTTCAAAAAAAGCTTCGCCACTAAGTATTACTTTGCGTTGGTTTCTTTTAAATTGTTTAGGAGCATTTAACCTGGCATTCTTATTTAACCAGATTTGTGAATTGTCGCTAAGTACTACTTTCTTCACCTCGTTACCGGCATAGTAGCTAATATATTTGTTGGTTTCTTGTTTATTAATTAAGAAAGTTAACCCAACAATTAAAACAGCGATTGAAGCTGCGTAGGCGATTAATCTGTAGGTTCTATGAAGTTTTATTGTTGATTGACGGATGAATTCACGCTCAATTATTCTTGTCTTAGCCTTTTCTTTATCAAAGTTTATGCTCTTATACTGAGAATTTAGCTTAATCCATAAAACACGTATAGAATCAAATTCTTTTTTATTATCCGGATTTTCTTGTAACCAATTGTCAAATATTCTCTTTTCATCTTCAGATGCTGATTCGGAGAGTATTTTTGTTATCAGGTTGTACTTGTTTTTACTATTCATCAATTATTCGTTTGTGCTGTAATTTAAAAGACTCCTTAATATTATAGCCATAGAAAACATGATTACCCCTAAAAGGACATAAATAATTTTTGGAAATAATTTGAAATTACTTTGTAATATTCTGATAATTAATCGCCTGCAAACGGCAATAATTAAAGGAGGGCTTTGAGAAAAATTAGTGCAAAGAATTTGAGATCTTTATAAACTGCTTTGTTTAATTTTTTTAAAGCTATAGTCATTTGGTTTTCAACAGTCTTTACTGATATGCTCAGTTTAGCAGCAATTTCCTTATTACTTAAATTTTCAAACCGTTTTAAAGTAAGTATGGTGCGGCACTTTTCGGGGAGAGCCAGGATGGCTTTTTGTATAATATCTTCTAATTCTCTGCTTTCTAAGCAGTTGTCGGGCGGGGTAAAGAAAGCTTCTGCTTCATCGGGTGATATTGATTCTATCGACTCAGCCTTGTTTCTATGGTAACTGCTTTTTAAGTAGTTGATCCTTAAAATACGATTATATTCCTGATTATTAACATATTATGTTAATAACTTAGCAAAAATTCGAGGGCTAATTTG
>JAFGVA010000144.1 GCA_016938235.1 Bacteroidales bacterium
AAAAAACGAAAGAAAACATCGACAAAAAAGGCTTTATCATATGAATTACAAACGATTATAGCTTAACTAAACGACATTGAATGTAGAATGTAGAATGTAGAATGTAGAATGTAGAATGTAGAATGTAGAATGAATGAATGAATGAATGAATGAATTACTGTTCACTGTTTACTTTCTTCCAACTTCCAACTTCAGACTATAAAACACTAGAATACAACTAATAATTAAAAAAAAATGCTGGCAAAACGAATAATACCCTGCCTTGATGTTCGTGACGGGATGACTGTGAAGGGAGTGAATTTCGTAAACATAAAAGAAGTTGGCGATGCTGTAGAATTGGGAGCCGAATATGCGCGCCAGGGAGCTGACGAACTTGTTTTTCTGGATATTACGGCATCTCATGAACGAAGAAAAACATTTGCTGAATTAGTAAAAAGAATAGCACAGAACATTAATATTCCTTTTACAGTTGGCGGAGGTATTAGTGAACTGTCGGATATTGAAAGACTGCTTAGTGCCGGTGCCGATAAAGTGTCGATAAACTCTGCAGCAATTCGGAAACCGGAGCTGATAGATCAAATGGCAAAAAACTTTGGAAGCCAGTTTGTTGTTGTTGCTATTGATGCAAAACTTGAAGAAAACAAGTGGACAGCCTACCTGAACGGTGGCCGTATTCCAACTGATAAAGAATTATTTTCGTGGGCTAAAGAAGCCGAATCGAGAGGTGCAGGAGAAATTCTTTTTACCTCAATGAATCACGACGGCACAAAAAATGGCTTTGCCTGCGAAGCTCTTGCACAATTATCAGAAAACCTTTCCATTCCTGTTATAGCTTCCGGCGGAGCAGGAAATATGGAACATTTTGCAGAAGTATTTACTGAAGGCAAAGCCGACGCGGGACTGGCTGCCAGTATATTTCATTACAAAGAGATTGCTGTTCCTGATTTAAAAAAATACCTTTCAGAGAAGAATATCCCTATAAGAATTTAATTACACCGATTATAATAAACTTAATAATATGAATATAGATTTTCTAGTCAAATTACAGGATCTGATTGATCAACGCAAAGTTGAAATGCCCGAAGGTTCATACACTACAAAACTTTTTGAGAAAGGAATCAATAAAATTGCCCAAAAAGTTGGAGAAGAGGCAGTTGAACTGGTTATTGAAGCAAAAGACTCAAACGATGATTTATTTCTCAATGAAGCTGCTGATTTAATGTACCATTTACTGGTATTATTAACAGCTAAAGGACATAGAATTGATGATGTAGTTAAAGTTTTAGAAAGCAGACACTCCTAGAATAGTAAGTTGATAGCTTCGACTTCTTGCAAAATGATTAAACAAGGTATTCAAATAGTTCCAATACCGTCATTACTCCTTATATTCGAGGGTTAAATGTTAAACAAAACCCAAGGAGGGAAAATGATAAATTGACTTCCTGAATACTTTTTTTCAATTTATAAACTGTAATTATTTTATTTGTTTCGTTGCATTTTCATAACTTAAATATTTATTTTATATATTTTTTGATAGTTAATTTTCTTTTTTCATACTAATTTGATACTTCATAAAAAAATTTATTTTAAATTTGTAACAGATTTGGCAAGATGAGTTATAATCTTGTTTGGGTGGTCTGTCAATTTTAGTAATTCAGAAATAAATTAATAACATATAAATCGTTCGAGTTATGTCAAAAGAAAAAGTAATTGAGCTACTCACCCGAGGAGGTGAAGATGAAGCATTTAGAGCAAAGTACAATTCTGCATCATCAAAAGATGTTTTTATTGAAAGGGCAGCTGCCGATGGTTATGAATTTACTGTTCAGGAACTCATGCAGGTAATTAACGAAAACGGAGATACCTTCGATTCTTACGGCAACCCTCCTAAAAGAAGTATTTGGATAAAAGATTAATTAACCTTTTTACTTACCAATAGTACGAGCCTGTGATTTGTATTAGAATGGCTCGTATTATTGTAAACAAAGCTGGTTTTTAGTTAACATAGCGTCATAGATAGCCTTCTGAATTTTTGTACGCACATCCAATTTAACCAACAAATTATTCATAGCATCGGGATAAACCCTGTTTGACAGAAAAACATACAGTATCCCTGTATCCGGATCCATCCAGGTCATTGTTCCTGTGAAGCCTGTATGGCCAAAGCTTTCGGTAGAAATTCCTTTAAATGATGGTCCTGAAAGAGTGGTATCGGGTTGAGGCTTGTCAAACCCCATTGCTCTTCTGTTACCATTATCGCAATCGTAACAGGCTGTGTATTCCGAAAGAATTCTACGGTTCAGGTATGTTTTTCCTCCATACCTTCCCTTATTCATATATACATTCATGAGTTTTGCAAGATCGTTAGCACTTCCAAACAATCCGGCATGTCCACAAACTCCCCCCAACATTGCTGCACCGGGATCATGCACATAACCCTGAATCAATTGTTTCCGAAATATGAGATCATTCTCCGTTGGCACTATATCGTCTTTATCAAAATGTTCTAAAGGATTGTAGCCAAGAGTATATGCACCAATCGATTTGTAAAAGACCGAATCAACAAATTTCTCTAAAGGAATATTAGTTTGCTGTTCAATTAAACGCTGAAGAATATAAAACCCTAAATCGCTGTATTTATATTCACCAACCGTTCCCATTTCAGAATTAATTATGCCAATCCAGATAGAATCAGCAAAATCGCTTCTTAAAAATAATTTATCTGCAACATGGTATGGATATTCCGGATCAGGTTCCGTATCAAAGTAATCTTTTTTGTAAATCAGGTGCTTATTGGCGTATACTTTTGTGCCTATTTGAATAGGAAACTCAACAGATTGCTTTGTACTGAAGATATCCTGAGAAGGGTAAGCAGGTTCAAGAGTTGACCAATAAAAAGGTATCCAGGCCTTCAGTCCGGCCTGATGAGCTAACACATCACTTAGTATCATATCACCTTTCTCACAGGTATCTAAATAGGAAAAATAATCTTTAAGTTTTTTACCGGGATCAAATTTATTCTCATTCTGCAAATAAATAAGAGCAGGTAATGTTGCCGAAATTTTAGTTAATGAAGCTAAATCGTACAGATCGGTGGTTTTAACAGGCAACTTCTTTCGATAGGTATGATACCCGTAATTTTTATAAAAAAAAACCTGCCCGTTTCTGGCAGCTAATACCTGACATCCAGGCATAGCCTGCATTCTAATCGCATCAGAAACCAGGGAGTCAATAATCTGAAGTTTTTTTTCATCGAAACCGGCTTCGAAAGGTGTAACATATTTAAATCTGTCCAGTGTATTCACCCGAATACCCGTTCCGGCAACAAATGTTTCATTAATTGACACAGGTAATTTGCCTGCTGCCGGAATCGCACCAAATATAACCTGAACTGATGCCTTTTGAGTTACCGAATCGCTTTCATAGGCTTCGATTATACCCAGTGCCTCATTTAAATTTTGAAGTTTGCCTAATGCGTAGGGATTAATGCATGCGCAAAGTAAAGCCGGGTAATTCTTTATTATCTTGTCAACCAGTTGTATTTGTTTATTGTTAAAATTAAAGTTCTTACCAGCCAACAAACTGTTGCTGTGAATACTAACTATTACCAGGTTGTAATTCTCCAGCTTTTCAAAAAGTGACTTTAACTCAATTTCAGAATCAGTATTTGGTTTATAATCATCAACTTTAGCATATAAATCCAGGCTTGAAATAAACTCTTCGGAATCTGAAGAACCTAAATACACATGCGCAATTTTTAAGGTATCAAGGTGTTGAAGCGGAACTAACGAATTCTCGTTTTTCACTACAGTAATGGCAGACTCTACTAACTTTTGCCGGGTAAGCAAATATTCTGGTCTGTTGATGCTGTCAGTATTAAAAACATACTTATTTGTATCGGAAAAAACCCATTGTTTGGCCCTTAGTATCTTACGGCAACTTTGATTAACATCTTCAAAAGATATTAATTTTTTATCAATGGCTTCTGATATTGCCTGAATAGATTTTTCTGCTTCGTGAGGCATAAGCAAAATATCATTCCCAGCCATTACAGCCATGGTATTAGCCTCTGTTGGTTCATAAAAATCGGTAATTCCGCCCATCCCCATGGCATCGGTAACAACCAGCCCTTTAAAGCCTAACTGTTTCTTGAGCAGGGAATCAACGATTAATGGTGATAATGTTGAAGGCAAATCAGGCGTAGGATCCAGCGATGTAACATTCATGTGGGCAATCATTACTCCACCTACGCCACCATTTATTAACGCCCTGAAAGGGTAAAGTTCCAGACTGTCGAGCCTGGCCCTGGAATGATCAATAAGCGGTAATCCATGATGGGAATCAGTTTTGGTATCGCCATGTCCGGGGAAATGCTTGGCAAAAGCTAACACGCCATTATTCTGCATTCCTTTCATATACAATAAACCTTTGCGTGCAACATTAACCCTTTGTTCTCCGAATGAACGGCTGTTTATTACAGGATTTTCCGGATTATTATTGATGTCGATAACAGGTGCAAAATTAACGTTTATCCCCAACTGCTTCATCTGCATGGCAATATCGCGCCCCATCTCATAAATGAGCATCTCGTCTGACACTGCGCCCAACATCATTTGCTTCGGATATTTAATGGTATTTGAGAATCGCATAGCCAAGCCCCATTCTCCATCGACAGCAATCAATAAGGGAATTCTTGAAATTGACTGATAATAACCGGCAAGCTGGGCAACCTCTTCAACCGACGATTGAAAAAAAATAATGCCTCCAATGTTGTATTGTTTGATTAGCTTAGTTATACGCTGTTTGTCTGCTTCGCCATCTTGTGGATACGCAGCAATCATCATCATTTGCGCTATTTTATCTTGTGTTGTCAGAGAAAAAAATACCGAATCGGACCACGAAGCTGAATCTATAAGAAAAGGCGGTAATTGTTTTTTGGCTGGTAAAACGGCCTCATGAAAGGTTCTTAAATCCATTGAAAACTGGAAAAATATACCTGTAATGACTGCTAATACGAGAACAATCGAAAACTTCCGCACGCTACCTCTCATGTCCATGAAATTGAAAAGCTGATTCAGTTAATATTTACTGATACCGAAATTAGTGCCTAACAGTTACGTTTAACAGCAGAAAAGTGATGAGTTATTAACAAAATATACTTAAGTTGCTAGTTCTTAGTTCTTAGTTTTTTTTTACCACTGGCCACTGGCTACTGGCTACTGAATACTGACTACTGAATACTGGCTACTGACTACTGGCTACTGGCTACTGAATACTGACTACTGGCTACTGGCTACTGACTACTGGCTACTGACTACTGACTACTGACTACTGGCTACTGGCTACTTTTCACAACCTAAAACCACGTTCCTTTTTCCTTAAAAAGCCTGATAAAGGATTCGATACTTCTGTCTCCGGTTCGTTCATAATCTTTCGGGAAATAGCAAGCCGGAAGTTCTCCCATCCTTCTATGGTAATCGATGCAATCACAACAAACACCTTTCTTGCTACATGAAAATGTGCAATTACAATACTGTTTATTTCTTTCTTTCTTGCATTCCATAATCGTTTTGCCAATATGGGTAGGCGTGGTTTTCGGAGTTCGTTTGTATCCGCCGTGGAAAACGCTGAAACGGAGACGGAATGCCGAATGCAACCACCATCCCCACGCTTGCCTATATTGGCTGATACCGCCTGTTTTTAGTTATCTCTTTGTCAATAAATCAAATAATTCTTCGTTAATATAGTAATTCCCGGTACCTAATTTATTCTTGTGTAGCATTTTATCATCCGCTAATTTGTTTAAATAATTTGCAGCTGTCAATCTTGATACACCGACATCATTTACCACAAACTCTATCTTTGTATATGGGTGTTTGAATAAATTATTAAGCAAGTCTTGACTGTAAAATTTATAATTATCACGTAATCGATGTTTATAATCAAGCATTAGTTCTTTAATCCCGACTATCAGATCAATCGTTTCTCGTGCGGTTTCTTCAACTCCTTTAATCATAAAAATCACCCAGTCTTCCCATAAGTTTTCGTCTCGAACCTTTTGTAAAAAGTGATAGTAGTCAGGCTTATGCTGGATAATATAATTGCTCAAATATAAAATTGGCAAAGTCTGCAATTGTTCCAAAATCAGGTATAGAATATTTATTATCCTGCCTGTTCTGCCATTTCCGTCATAAAAAGGATGAATGCTCTCAAACTGAAAGTGAATTATTGCCATTTTAATCAAAGGGTCGCAATCTTGAATCTCCGAATCATTAATGTATCGTTCAAGGTTTGACATCAATCTCATGATTTCCTCATAATCTTGTGGCGGAGTGTAAATGGTCTCTCCAGTTGCAGCATTTTTCAATGCAGTTCCAGGTAGTTTTCTAAATCCAGCTTTATTGTCTTCCAATACTTCTTGAATCTGGAGTATGCTCTTATTTGTCAGCAACCCGGTTTTGGTAATTAACTCAAATCCTTTTTTCAGTGCTGAAATATAATTCTGAACCTCTTTGGCTTGCAATGATTTAAATGCATCAAGATTTAATTCCGATTTATATAGCTCATCATGTGTTGTGATTATATTCTCAATCGCTGAACTGTCTTTTGCTTCTTGTAATCCAAGGGTATTAATCAGGATGTTTTGGTTAGGTATTGTCGATGCAATTCCTTTTAGTTCGGCTAATGCAGCATGGGCTGAAGGTAAGGCTTTTAAAACTCTTTTTGTTTCTAAATCAATATTTAATGGTAATTCTGTTAATCTCCATGCACCCATTTGTAAAGTATTTTTAATTATCTATACAAAGATAAGGCCTTTTGTAAACAAAACCCTAAATGCTTTACATTTAATAATCGGAATGTATGAAAAATATATAAATCTATGCACAAAGCTGTCTCTCTGTGGTAGCATTGGCGGTAACAATGTTAAAGGTTTAGTTTTTGCCTGATATCAAGAGGAACAGCATCTTTATGTAACATTATAGTTACCGATTTGAATTGATAATAGGGCACAGATACATAGAGATATCCATCGTATTTATTATCGGTTCCCCACGAGTTTTTTACATAGTAATACTCTTTACCACTTTTATCTTTTGCTTTGCCAACAATGTGCATCCCATGGTCATCTTCTGTCGAATAATTATCGAAGCTCTCCTGTCGTTTTTTCGCCGTTACATTTATTTCCTCTACAGGATTTTCTAAGTCAAAAAACTTATTGTTTTTTTCCTTCAATGACATTTTTACCACCTGGCGTTTCTCTCCTTCAGAAGCTGGCTCATAAAGTATTTTTGGAGCAACAGCCATTCCCTCATCGCTATTAAAACCTTTTTCCGAAATATCGGCAGACCATGTTGCTGTATAACCTTTTGACAAAGCACTATCCAGAATTTCGGTAAACTCAGAAAGCGGTACATTGTAAACTTCTCCCCAAGACCAGTTATCAGGTACCTCAAGTATAAATTTTGAATAATAAGGATGGTGTGTAAAACTTGAAATCATTACATAGTCGCTGGCATTTAAGCCTAATTCCTCTGAAAACTCATTTGAGCTATATTCTTTGTTGTTGTATTCAAAAGTTAAGGGCAATTCTCCCATGTACGAATCCATAATAGCATTAAATGGTTTAAGCCAATTTTTATTAATTAAACTTCTCTCATCTTCAACAAGGGATTTTATAAATTCTTTTAGCACTCTGTCCATATCAGTATGCACATGATCCGTACTCTCATCAATAAGTCCGGAATAAGCAGATTCGGGCATTAATCCATAAGTATTCAGAATATTTATAACATCGTTGGGTTCGCCGCCGCCGGCAAAATTAATGTTGCCGTGCATACGAATGTATCGTTTGGCTTTTTCTTCATACGCCTTACGAACAATAAACATCTCTGATAAATCGTAGGTTTTGCCACTGATGCGCAATAACTCAGACTCAATAAACGAAATGGTTGAGAAACTCCAACATGTACTTGTTCTGTATTGATCCTTAACCGGAGTATTCGGGATAATTATATTTAACTGAATATCAGCTTCTTTTTTTGGTTTTTCATTTTCCGGTTCTACACCCAAAAGATTAAAAAAAAGGCCTGACAATAAAACGATTGGTACAATTTTCCTGAATTTCATGTGCAACTTGATTTCATTTATAAAGGGGCTGCAAAATATAAAATTCAAATTATTTCAGGAAATATATAGAAAAAATTTACGCTAATTAAAGCTTTCTAAAGACGAGTATTGTTTTTGGTAAATTAAAACAAGCTATTGAATTATGGTCATTTCGGTTCTTCGGTTATTCCCTCTTCCCTTTTCGGTATCGTTATTGTCAATAGGTTTTGACATGCCATAACCCTTGGCTATTAACCTCTCTGACCTGATTCCATTATTAATCAGGAAATCGACAACAGACTGTGCTCTTTTTTCCGATAATTGCTGGTTATAATCACTGCCCCCAATATTATCGGTATGTCCGCTAATTTCAACTTTAAGCAGAGGGTTATCCTGTAAAAACCTGACCAGTTTCTGAAGTTCATACTTCGATTCATCTTTCAGAAGGTAAGCATCTGTCTCAAAAAAGATATTTTTAAGTACTATCGAACCTCCCTGTGAAATAGCTTGCAAAGGAACATCTTTCAGAAATGGTTTTTCAATGCTGGAAATACCTTCGAGGCTGAAATTATCGGAATAAAAGAGGTACCCTTTTTTTGAAACATTTAACATGTAGTCTTGGTTAGTTGGAAGACAAACAAGAAAGCTACCGGTAGTTTTATCTGATTCAGATTTGCTAATCAGTTTTCCGTCAGAAAGATTATATAATTCAAATTCAGCTGCAAGAACCCTTCTGGAACTGGCATCAAAAACCTTTCCCTTTAAATAGGAAACTTCATTTGGTCTGGCTTCTTTGTAAATATCAAAAGAGTATATATCTTTTCCGCTTGAGGTATCAATATCGGAAGCATAATAGGCCACATTGCCTTTAGCATTAACTATTAATCCTATTTCGTCGCGACAGGTATTAATAGGGTATCCAATATTTCGTGATTTAAGCCAGTACCCTTTTTCGTTTCTTCTTGAATAGAAAATGTCGAACCCTCCCATTCCCAGCAGGTAGTTCGATGAATAATAAAGTGTTTTATTATCAGCGTGAATAAAGGGTGAACTTTCATCTCCTGGTGAATTTATCGAATCTCCAAGGTTTACAGGCTTTACCCATGTTCCATCAGGATTCTTTGTTGTAACCCATATATCCAGACCGCCCAAACCACCGGGCCTGTCGCTGGCAAAATAAATTGTTCTGCCATCGGCCGAAACCCCGGGCTGTGTTTCTTTAGAGGTAGAATTTACCGGAGTTCCTATATTTTGTGGACTTTCCCACCTTTCGCCAGTTTTGTTTGAATAGAACAAATCGCATCGACCAATAACATCTCTCCTGTTGCATACTGTATATACCATAAAACTGCCATCAGCTGAGATGGACTGAGCACCTTCGTTATCGTATGTATTTAAAGGATTACCGGCATTTTTTGCCTGTGTCCAACCTGTATCTGTTTTCTGACTCACATAAAAATCTTCCTGGTAATTAAGTTTACTGCCTTCTACCTTGTCAAGCCTTGTTATTACCAGCGTTTGTTCATCAGCAGAAAGACTTGGCCAATATTCGTCTAACTTACTGTTTACAGAATTACTTAATTTAACCGGTTTAAACTCTACCGGATGTTTAAGTGCTTCGATTCCATATTCAGCTCTTTCGATGCCCCAATTTGCACGCTTAATAAGTTTAAGGTTTGATTTCTCAATTTCGAGAAGTGTTTTATAACTGTTTAGAGCGTCTGAGTATCTTCCAATTTTTAATTCGAGTTCTCCTTTATAGATAAATCCGTAAGTATAAAACTCAGGATTAATGGCAATTCCGACAGCATACATACCAATAGCTTCTTCAATTCTGTCTGTATCCCAATAGAGCTTTCCGAGTAAAAAATAGGGTTCCTGAAAATTCTTATCGGCTTTTATTGCTTTCAGAAATTGGTCTTCGGCAATATTATGGTAGAACAACTGGTAATTTGTTCTTCCCTCTTCGTATAATTTTATGGCTTTAGAAGAATTAGTGGTATATTTTGTTTGAGAAAAACTGTTGCCAGTCAATAAAATAACTAAAAAATATATCAGAATATACGGTTTCATGCACGAAGTCTATACAATAAAGATACCATCTTTGTGCATATTAATCCGCATTAAAACCATAAGCATTCATCATTTTATTAAAAATTTCGGTATTCTGCATTATCCCTGAGAAATCTTTGGCACCATGGCCATAGGCAAAAATGGGAACCATTACTCCCGAATGATGAAGTGTAGAAAACGTACCACTAACCGTTTTGTTTTCTAAATCTCCCTCGGGCAAGGTTAAACCACCGGTTTCGTGATCTGCAGTTACAATTACAAGTGTTCCAGGATTATTATCAGCAAAATCAAAAGCAACACCTACAGCTTTATCAAAATCGTAAACTTCGGTCATAACATACTTCAGGTTATTTGCATGTCCGCCCCAATCAATCTGAGAACCTTCAACCATAAGAAAAAAGCCTTCGTCATTTAGCGATAGCTTTTTTAATGCTATTTCAACAGCATCTTTAAGGTAGTTAGGATCTCTTCCCTGAAATATTGGCAATGGATGTTCCTCAGCAACAAGACAAAGAATTTTGTCTTTTTTGTATTTATTTCCAATGCTGTTTAAATCATAACTCACAAAATAACCATTATCCTTATAAAATTGAGATACGCCCAATGAATCGAATCTGTGTGATCCCCCGCCAATTAACAAATCTGGCAAAACTTCTTTATAGTCCAGTGTAATTTCGTTGCAATGATACCTGGAGTCATCGTTCGCAACAAATGAAGCCGGTGTAGCGTGCGCCAGATCACAGGTAGTTACCATGCCGGCTGACATCTTATGGTCCATAGCATATTTCAATATTGATTTTATTGGGGCACCATTTGTATCAACAGCAATATAGGTATTTTTAGTTTTCTTACCTGTAGCTATCGCAGTTCCCCCTGCCCCTGAATCAGTAATATAGTTGTTTGCTGAATAAGTTTTTGAGAAACCAACATATTGTGCCCTTTCAATGTTTAAATTATCATTAGAAACAGACATGGCAGCATATATCTGAGCTGTACCCATACCATCGCCTATCAACAGAATTATATTTTTAACCTTTCCCTCCTGGGAAAATAATGCTGAAGCAAAAAAAGTTGCAAATAAAAAACTAGTTATCTTTAACGGTTTCATAATCATTGTTTTTTAAAATTTTACCTGTTCCGGCATATTTGTTCTTCCAATAGTTCGAATTTAGCTTATCAACTCTTACATGCCGGTTATTTCCGGGAGAATGGATAAAAGTACTATCTGAAATCAAAATTCCAACATGATTTATTTTATTATTATCTACAAAGAAAACCAAATTCGAGGCATTTGGTTTACCGTTTTTCATTAAATATGCATTAAATTGTTCCTGTGCAGTTAAGGGTAACTTAATATTGAATTTTTTATAAACCCTTGCAGTATATGCTGAACAATCTAATTTTCTCCCTACTTCTTTAAGGTTTTTATCAGTAATAAAAAGCTGGGCATAATTTATTACCTGTTCTTTCGTGGGATACCTGCTATTCGTATTCTTTTGCCATGAAACAAACAATGATACTGAGAGACAAATTAATAAATAAATTCCAATCCCATAAAGAATAATATCCAGTATTCTATTTTTATCTTTCAAAATCTGCCTGTGAAAATATTTTAAATTTTCCCAAATGGATTTTCTGCAGAAAATAACTCAAAGAAACACCAATAACCCCCATACCGTACTTTGCTGAACGAGGTATATTTATTGATGAAGCTTCCTCGAAATATTTTGTCGGACATGTTATTTCTGCAATTTCGAAACCTGCAAAGAAAATTTGTGCCAACATTTGATTATCAAATACAAAATCGTCGGAATTAATATTGTAATTAATCGATTTAAGGACATTCGCAGAGAATGCCCTGTAACCCGTATGATATTCAGATAATTTCTGTCGCATTAAGATATTCTGGGTAAGTGTTAAAAATCGGTTTGCTATGTATTTATAGATTGGCATACCTCCTTTAAGTGCTCCTTTACCAAGAATTCTTGAACCCAATACAACCTCATAAACACCATTTGCAATTAAATAACACATGGAATGTATAAGCTTGGGTGTATATTGATAATCGGGATGAAGCATAACAACAATGTCTGCATTTATTTCCAAAGCCTTATTGTAACACGACTTTTGATTGCCTCCATAACCTTTGTTTACATCATGAATGACAATATGGTTAATGCCAAGTTCCTGAGCTTTTTTTACAGTTTCATCCTTACTTTTATCATCCACAAGAATCACCTCATCAACAATTTCGAAAGGTATTTCGGTATAGGTTTTTTCGAGTGTTTTTTCAGCATTATAAGCCGGCAAAACAACTGCTATTTTCTTATTATTTATCATCTTAAATTAATTAGCCTGTGCTTTTCTAATACAAAATACGTACCCGTTTTTCTCATACAACACCTCCATGCCCGGGTAATTTGACATTGTTGACTCTTTTTTGTCGGCACGGATTACAATATATGCATCTTTATCAATCTTACCGGTTACAAGCCAGCCAAGGTTAAATGCTTTGGAATTTTCCTGTGGCAATGCTTTAGTATAAAACAACATAGCGTAGCTTTTATAAAAAGTATGTATGTAAGCATCTTTACCTTTTATCGACTTAAAAAATTCAATCGCAGCATGTTGCGAATATTTCTCAACTTTTGGCGAGACAAAAACTACAGAAAGGGAAATAAACAACACAGATGTTGCCGCCATAATTTTAAGCCCCTTACTATTTTCAGCTCTCTTTAACAAGAAAAACGAATAAACAATTCCGGCTATAAGCAGCAATCCTATTAAAAACTCAAAGCCTGACCAACCGGGTTCTGCCTGCAGATTGCCAACCGTAAATGCCTGGGTAATCTTTCCGGTATCGATAAACCATTGTTTGTATTTATCAAAAACCGGAAATGCCGTAATTATTAATCCGTAGATTAAACCAAGCGATAGCTGAGTCCATAACAGCCAGGACGGGAATTTCTTTTTACCCGAAACAAAACCATAGATAGAATATGCTGCCAGGAATGACATTGGAAAATAACACAGGGACGAATAATGTACAATTTTGGTTTTAACAATTGAAAAAAGTATAAGAACAATCCAAAATAAAGCAAGCATTGTCTTGCGGAAATACAAGAGCAATTCATTTTCCGAATATGTTTTCTTATGGGCATTTATTACAAATACCGATGCCGGAAATACACCGAAAAATAAAACAACAAAGTGGTAAAGCGGGAAGCCTCCATGACCGGCATCTTTTTGAGAAAACAAGCGAAACTGATAAACAAAAAAATCAATTATAGTTTGCGCGTTGCCCGCAAATATCTGTAGTATAAACCAGAACCCTCCGGTAACAACAAACACAGCTATGAACAATAAAACATGCCCAAAATGCAGGAAAAGAATGAATCGTTCTGTAAAAAGCAGAACAACTGCAAGCAGTCCAAAAACCAACAAAGCCACCGGGCCTTTTGTCAGTACTGCAAGCCCGATGAAAAATGCCGATAGAATAATACGGATATATTTATGTTTTGAAATAACGGCTTTTTGAGCATAAATATAATTCGCAACTCCCAAGAAAATAAAAAGATTAAAGAAGGGATCTATAATTCCGCTTTTAAAATACAGAAAGGGTAATAATGATACCCCATAGGCTATTGTCCATATAATTCCGAATTTCTCGTTGAGAATTTTTCTTCCCATGTTGAATAAAGCAACCAGTGTAATTATGCCTGCAATAGCATTCGGGAAACGTGCTGCAAATTCGTTCACCCCAAATATTTTCATGCTTAGAACCTGAAACCAGATAAACAAAGGCGGTTTTTCCCAAAATGGCTCAAAGAAAATTCTTACCGTAAGATAATCGCCGGTGAGTAGCATTTCGCGGGCCGATTCTGCAAAATTAATTTCGTCCCAGTCAAAAAGATGCAATCTTCCGGTAAGCGGGACATAAAAAATAGCAGCAACAACTGCAATTATCAAAGATATTATCTGATGCCTTCTCATGCTTTCTTTCGTATAATTTTAGTAATCGAAGAATCTAACCACTTTGCTTTGCTTTTATCAATTAGCATGATAATTACAAACGCTGAAATAATACCGATTAATGCCCCAAAATATACATCGATTAAAAAATGCTGAGACAAATAAATTCTGCTATATCCTACTGCAAGGGCAAGAAAAAGATACAAAAGCTGCATCGGCCCCGATTTTGAATAATAAGCCAAAACCAGGAAAAGCGTGAATGCTGTAGCCGAATGTCCTGAAGGAAAACTGTAACTCGAATGCACATCAACACCCGGCACAAAATACAATTCAGCCAGGTCTTTAAAAAAACTTTTAGGACGTGGAATATTCTTAAAAACCAATCGTTTTAATACTTGAGATACTATTCCGGCCAAAGCTCCGCTTAGTCCAATTGCAAATGCTTTTCTAAAAGAAATGAATAAAAAAATCAGCAGCAAAACAGCCGGCATTAAACCATCGCCAAGGTTTGTAATGTATTTAAAGAAAGCATCGGAAAGATGATTATGATATTGGTTAACATACAGATGAATCTCTGCTTTCGTCCAGATGACCAGTACAAATAAAAGTATTAGCCATACCAAAAGAAAAACAATTAATATAAACCTGAGATTTGATAGCAGATTTTTCATTTCAGCGCAAAAATGCAAAATCTTTTTTAAGTGAGCGAAAATTTATTGTTTAATGATTTTTATAGCACTTGAAAAATCATCAGCATTCAGATAAAAAAAATAAACTCCGGCCTCAAGCCCCGCCAATGAAAGCTTATCGCCAAACGGATTTAAACCGGTAAACGTTTTTACTTTTCTTCCGGAAATATTATAAATGTCTATATTAAAAGGTTCATAAAGCACCCTGGAATAATAAGAAAGCTCATGTTTTGCCGGGTTCGGAAAAAATAATACAGGGCTTAAACTCATATCACCGGAATCGGTCAGATGATTTATAATCTGTTTCATTAAAAGATAATTCTGCGGATCTACCACAACATCATAGACTGGTTTATTTAAAAATATTTTATATACCTCTTGTTTCTCATTCATTTCAAGGTAAAACAAGCTGTCTCCTGTTGGATAAAGTGCTTTAAATTGAATTTTAAGATGGAATAAACCTACACGCTCAGGCGCAGAAACAGTTTGATTGGCAAAAAGATAAAGAGTATCGTTCTTCTGATACCAATCTACATTGAGAATTGGATATCCCTGGCCATAGTACCATTCATTAAAAAAATTATCGAAACTTTTTCCGGATCGTTCTTCTAAAACTTGTTTAAAATCTTCCCCGGAGGCAGCTCCAAAAGCATGTTTAGAAAGAAATTCCTTAATAACCCGAAAAAACAGGTCATCATTGCCCAGTTCGTAGCGAATCATATGTATAATGGATGCCCCTTTCTTATAGCTGAGTATGTAATCGAATACTCTGTGTGCGTCATACAGTTCATTATCCGGAACATATATTGATCCATCCCTTAAAGTCATAACATAACTTTGAGCATGGTTCATCCATTCATCAGCAACTTCTTTACTGAAAAGATTTTCCAGTGCAATATATTCTGAATAAGAAGCAAATCCTTCATTTATCCAGATATCATTCCAGTATTTACAGGTAACATAATTGCCAAACCATTGGTGTGCCAACTCATGAGCAACCAGGTCAAAATCAAAGTTATTAAGGGTAGTCATGGTTTGGTGCTCCATTCCTCCTCCCATTGGTGTTTGGCAATGGCCGTATTTTTCTTTGTAAAACGGATAAATCCCAAACAAGTCGGAAAATAGCTTAATTAAATCGCCGGTTTTATCAATTTTCTGTTTGTTGTTCTTAAAATCCGACTCTGAATTGAAAATATAATTAACCACTGGCATTTGTGGAATACTGTCTCCCAAATCAACATAAAAAGTATAATCCATAAAATCGCCGACAGCAAACGATATTAAATAGAATGCCACCGGATAAAACGATTTCCATTGATATTGGACATGTTTCTGGTCAATTTCCACAACATCAAACAGCAAGCCATTAGAGCCGGCCTTGAGTTTTTTCTCTGTTGTAATAAAAACATATACCGAATCAGCTTTATCAGATAGTACTTCTTTGCAGGGATACCAGTATTTTGTAGAATACGGCTCGGTAAGAGTATAAGTAAATTTACTGTTATTTAATTGCCTTGTAAAGACTGCTCCATCGTGATTCTTATCATTTCCATCACCTTGATAAAAAACTTTCATACGGTATTTTTTATCTTCCTGAAAAGAATCAATGATTATAAGTTTTTCATCTAAATGAATAAAATCTGCCAATGAATCATTAAGCTCGACAGATGAAACCTCAAGTTGATTTCCTAAATTTAAAATAACCGTATCGGATTTTTCCAAGACCAGTATATCAATCGTGGTATTTCCTTTTAAATAAGAACTTGTATCAGAAACCTGTATATCAATCCCGTAAAAAACAACATCATAATTATTCTGATTATATGTGTTTTGAGATATAACTGAGAGAGTGATACAAAGTAAAAAAATGGAAAGTGTCAGATTTTTCAAGGTATTGCTCGTTATTGTTTTACATAAAGCATTTCAACAAAAATAGCTAAAAAAATAAGGCCCCCGCATGGAGGCCTTAAAATCCCTAAAACTAAAACATTTCAATGAAAAAAAACCTAAATCGATTAGGTTATAACACCCTATTGTAAACCCTAAACTCTATGAAAAATATCTATATAAAAATACGTTAATATTCTGAAAAGGTTGTTTTTTTTGTAAATGATTTTTGTTTGTTTATGCTATGATATTAATCATTAATGTAAAAAAAATTATAGCCAGGTATAAAAACAAGTAATCCCGATCTTAAACCGGGATTACCAACACCCAAAACTAATCAAAAACCCTATCAACTTTAATCTTCTGTGAAAACACTAACCCTAAACCTAATTAAACCCAGAAACTTTGCACTACCCAAATTTTATAGAATAAAAATACAATACAAATAAGCTGAAATCTTATTTTTCCAGATGAGTTTAGTTATTAATAATGATGATATTGCTCATCGAATAAGGTAGTTTTATCTTGAAAGATTAAAGCAATTTTAATAAGTTTATCGTCAAATAGCGCTTATGTTCAAAATAGAACTATATTCAATAGCTTTTGATATACTCGTTGAAACTACTGTTAATCATCATAAGCAGAGAGAAACACTTTCATTTCTTAAAAAAACAGCTTTTAAACTAGACTCGATTTTCGATGTAAAAACCTTTTCATCGGAACTTAAAAGCAGAATTGATTTTTATGTAAATCAGCTGCAGCTTGAAGACGAATTGTTATTTATTAGTGAATCTCATATTCCATATCATATTAAACAAAAGAACCTTGTACTTAACCGGGAGAAATTTCAGATATATCTTATAATTAAAGGCTGGGTAGATGAATTTGATTTTCCAAATTCTGTTATTTACTATAAACTTGGCGAAGCATTTAAACTTGAGTACAAATCGATACAACAAACTAACCTGTTATTTGACACACCAGAATATATACATGGGAATTCAAATTTCATGAAGTTAACACCTACGAGCCCTGATGAGACTGAAAAACTTGAAGGAGAATGGGTGAATACAAACAAACCTGCAAATGCCCCCAGGGAAAACGAAGTTTTCATGGAAAAAATTGACCATGAAATAGATACAGCTTTTTTTGCTGATTATACATGCTTTGTTTTAAAATGCAAGCAAAGAAAAAAAGTTTATAAAAACAACATCCTTTGTCCGGATATATTTTGCTTGCTTGAGCCGGGCGACACTTTGACTGTCGATGAAAAAACAAGAATTAGTTTTGCTGATTTAAAGCGAAAATTTGTTGAAAACAAATATACCTCGAAGTTTTACTTAACAGCTCAAGGTGTTGAATTAAGGTTTCAAAAAAAGGAAATAAATTCTTTCAATTTCATTGGTCAACCCGGAGAACTAATTGGTGTGGTTGGTAATGAAGGTTCAGGGAAATCAACAATACTTCAATTATTGGCAGGTTTCAAAGCACCAACGAAAGGAAAAATATCAGTAAATGGGTATGATTTACAAAAAAACAAGTTCCAGCTTTCAGGAATTATTGGATATGTACCCGAAGAAGATTTACTCTTTTATGAACTGACAGTTAAGGAAAATCTCGAATTTGCTGCAGCCTTGTATTTAAGATCAAAAACAAAATCTGAGATCAGGGTATTAATCGATAAAATACTGCATCAACTCGACTTATACAGTCTGAAAGATAAAATTGTTGGAAAGCCGGGTTTAAAGTACATACAACCGGGTCAACGCAAACTGTTAAATATAGCACTTGAGTTAATAAGAGAACCTAAAATACTTATTATTGACAATTCCATATCGCCACTAAGTCTGGGCGACTCTTCCAGGATTATCAATATCCTTTCGAATTTAACACTTGAGGGTAAATTAATAATTACCAGCATTACTCAGGTACCAGGTGAAACTTTTGAACTATTCGACAATTTGTTCGTGTTAACAGATGATGGAACACCAGTTTATTATGGGCCGCGTTCAAATGCCTATCACTATTTTATTAAAAAACTACCTCCGGGGCTTCAAAATAAATACGATTGTAAGAATTCCTGCAGCTCTGGTCAGCTTGTTGAGATGCTAAATGAACCTGAGCCGATGCAGGAAAACAAAGTAGCAATTCATAAAGTTATTAATCAGGAAATACTTCACTCAGCGCATCTTGAGAAAACAAGAGAAAAAGTCGCTGGTTTAAAAAAGAAGAAGAAAATACCGGGTAATCAGAATCCACCTCCCAGACTTGAAACACAATATTTGTTTTACACACTTCGTAATTTAAAGACAAAACTGGCAAACAAGAGAAACCTGTTATTTATTTTTTTATCGGTACCCTTAATTGGTCTAATATTGGCTCTTCTGCTAAGGACTGCTGAAGCCACCAGCTATATCTATTCATTAAATGATAACATTCCAACCTTCTTCTATTTGAGTATCCTGATAAATTTCTTTAATGGGCTGGCACAAACAGTAAATGAAATATTCAGAGAAAAGCATGTTCTTAAAAAAGAAGAATTTATTCATTTAAGCAGGTTTTCATATATAAACGGAAAGGTTACTTTATCTTTCATAATATTATTCGGTCAAACTGCATTATTTACCCAATTAACCAACTTCGTATTGGAAATTCAAGGTTTTTTCCTTTACGACTGGCTTACCTATTTTAGTATTGGGGCAATAGGTGCATTGTTTGGGTTAGTTTTTTCTGCTACACACAGCATCTATGATAATATTGTACTAAAATCTGTTCCCATTCTTTTATTTCTGATACTGGTTTTTGGCGGTGGTTTGATTAATTTTAATAATATTAACCATTCCAATGAAAAATACACACCCTGGATATCGGAATTTATGGTTTCAAAATGGGGATATGAAGCATTAATGGTTAATCATTACAATAAAAATCTTTACCAAAGAAACTTTTCAGAACCCGAAAAACTCATAAGCGCAGGTACATTCAATTCGTATAATATTATTCCGAAACTGAAGGAGTATTTTGAATATCTCACTGAAAATCAGCTCAAAAACACCGACTCTGTAAATCAGGTGAAAAAAATTCTGCAAAACCAGTTTAAGTTCTATGCAATTACCGAAGATGTTTATGAATATGAATATCTTGAAGAACTGTTGGAATTAGACCTGAATGAGGCGATAATATCTGAAACTAACGATTATCTTTCGTATCTGGATTATTACTTTTATAAAATGTACAATGCAGGATATAAGCAAAAACAAGTTATTACCGACAGCTTAATATCGTTATATGGTGAAAACTATATCAATGGTCTAAAGACATTGCATCATAATTCATCAATTATTCAGAAAGTCAGAAATACCTCAAACAGAACTAACTTCATACTCAGGAATTACACCTACATACAGTTGTCTGATCCTGTCTATCAGACTCCGCATAACAATTTAGGGAGAACTAAACTTTTCCTTTCACAAAAGAGATTTAACAATCAAGTGGTTGATACTTATCTCTTTAATATTTCAATAATCTGGTTAATGAGCTTTTTACTTTATATTTTACTAATTACAAATTTGTTGAATGTTAGATTTCTACAGTAGACCCAATAAAAAAAACACTTTCTTTAAGCTGTAATTATTATAATTATGTTTAAATGCCAATCTTTACATATATAATCCTGTAAAACTAAAACCCATGAAAAAAATTTCTTTTTTTTATCTGATAATACTTTTTGCTTTCGCTCTAAATGGATTTTCACAAGACATCACTTTAAGTGAGATCGACAACTACAATGACTGGGGAAAGAAAGCATTAGTGGTCAACAACAGCATAATTGAATTGGTAATTTTTCCGGAAATAGGTGGCAGAGTGCTCTATTATGGCTTTCCTGATGACGAATACCTGGCTGTTAATGAAAGTGAGATGGATAAAACATACGATGCCGATACAGATGGCACAGGACCATGGAAAAGCTGGGGCTATGGCGGATACAAGGTATGGCCCGCTCCTCAATCGGTATGGAACTGGCCTCCTCCTCCACATTTAGACTGGGGTAATTACAACTTTACAGTTGAGCATGAATCTCCGGATTCTGTAATTATCTTTCTTGAAAGTGAAGAGGAAAATTTAAGAGCTCCGGGACTGGTATTTACCAGAAGGTTTAAGGCATATAAAGGAAGTACAAAAGTAACAATAGAACAAACTATAATTAACAATAATTCATCGGCACAAAACTGGAGTGTTTGGGATGTTACCCAAGCAGTTGTTAATCATAGTGATAATAACGATTATTCTAATTTCAGCGTATATTTTCCTGCTAATAAATCAGAATTTATAACTGGTCCGGCATATGGAGATCTTGAT
>JAFGVA010000020.1 GCA_016938235.1 Bacteroidales bacterium
AAACGTATGAAAAAATTAATTTATGTTGCTATGATAGCAATGGGATTAAGCATTTTTAATGCTTGCCAGAAAAGTGATGAACTGATCCGCCAGCCGGCGGATGAACAACAGCTGGATGCTGTTAAACCCGATGTGTATGTGGAGAATGGGTATTTGGCGTTTAAAACAAAAGCGATATATGACAGTATTCGTTCTGAAGTTGAAAATTATAGCATTGAAGAACGTCTCGTATGGGAAAAGTCACTGGGTTTTACTTCTGCCAAAACAGAAAGATATATGCAGAAAAAGAATTAGATGAACTAATAAACAATGAGTATGATCAGAACTTCAAAAAGAAATACAGTGAATTATTTGATATTAGCGATGAATTGGATATAAACTATAAATTCTACACCAGCTCATTAGAGGACGTTTTGAATATAAAAGGACAGGTAAAAATTGATAATTCTTTATACCAATTCACAGATAAGGAATATATCATCCTGGATGGTGATTACAAGAAGCTTGAAAATATTGGAACGAGCTTAAAATCAGGAAATATTTCGGATAGCTCTACTATTGTTTTTGATCCATATCAACACAACCAACTTAAATCATATGATCAGACAATTTTAGGTAGCGGATTTGCATATAATGACGCCCAAGACAGGAGGCTCTCATATCATGTTGAAAAAATCGTATACTCCAGTTTTGCAGGAATGACTTCTAGCGGCACCTATTATTTTAAGGAAGGATATGAGTTAATTTTGGTTTTAAGGCAGAACAAAAAGAACTGGCTGGGTAATTGGAAAACAATGAGCGCGAATTATGCCTTTGATGATGGATATTTGTACTGGAGACCACATACCAGTTTGACAGGAATTACAAATACATATCCTTATTTTGAGTACTCCACAAGTCAACAGGTAAAAAGGTACTATGTTGACTATGAAACTACTTCTTATGGCGTTACTTATAATCCTTATTTTTATGTCTATGAATTTAATGTAAGATTCTGGTCGAGTGGTATAGGTGAGGAGAATGCAGTTACACTTAACCTAACTTATTTTTAGCCTTAATACTGTTGTTACTAGGTAATGACCATATTAGTTCAATATTTCAGGCAGGAAAATCCTGCCTGAAATCTATGCAATCCAATGCTATATTATGAAAAAAAACATACTTTTCTGTTCAATATTATTCCTTTTACTCGCAGTAAACCAACGTTTACTTGCGCAACACACTATCAGCGGTTTTGTATATGACAGCCAAACTGGTGAAGCATTGATTAACGCACATATCTATAACCGGGTTACGGGGAAAGGAACATTAACTAATCCGTACGGTTTTTTTAGTTTTAAAGAAAACAGAGAAGATACCATTCAACTTATTGTGTCGTACGTGGGTTATAAAAAAAGAACCGTACCCCTGTTTTGCAATAACGACACCTCGCTTGTAATAACACTCGATCCCGGACAAAACCTGGACGATGTTGTAGTAAGGGCATCAAAAACAATTGACGAAGAGTTTACTCCCGTTGGCAGAATTTCGTTTACCGGTAAAATGCTGGAAAAATTACCGGGATTGCTGAGCGAGAAGGATGTTTTAAAAACGCTGCAGCTGATGCCCGGAATAAACATGGGAAAGGAAGGTAGCTCGGGACTTTTGGTAAGAGGTGGAGACCGCGGGCAAAACCTGCTGTTACTCGATGGGATGCCCGTTTATAATGTAAACCACCTCTTTGGTTTTTTCTCGGTTTTTACGCCCGAAATTATTAAAAGTATTGATGTTTACAAGGGAGGTTTCCCCGCCAGGTATTCGGGCCGCTTATCTTCGGTTATCGATATCCGGTTAAAAGAAGGCAACCTCTATAAACGAAAACTGGATTTTACGATTGGAACCATTTCTTCAAAACTGATTTACGAAAGCCCCATACAAAAGGGAAAATCATCGTTTGTACTGGCTATCAGAAGAACTTATGCCGATTTGCTTTATACGCCTTTAAACTCTGTAAAAAGAAAAGATTCGTGGGTTACAACCAAAACGTGGTCGGGTTATAATTTTTACGATATTAACTTAAAGACCAACTTCACCCTCTCGAAAAAAGACAGGATCTATTTTAGTATTTACACAGGAAGGGACAAATTTTTTATTTCCGAAAAAGAAAAATACAACCAAGCAGGGCTTATTATTCATGGAGTAGATGAATCCGGGAAACTTGAAGACCAATTTAATTATGTCAATCGGTGGGGCAACCTTACCCTGTCTTCGCGCTGGAACCATTTGTATAACGAAAAGCTTTTTTCAAATACCACCCTTTCGTACTCTACTTACAAATACAAAACTGTAATTTCCGACGATCATTTTGAGCAATCAGGCGATACCATTATCGAAAATACATCCTTTCTGAATTTGTCTTCGATAAAAGATGTGGGCATTGCCTGCGATTTTGATTATTACGCATTAACCTGGTTAAAAGTATTGGCAGGAACACGCGCAAACTGGCGTTATTTTGTTCCCGGCAAGCTCGATTTAAGTTTTGAATCAGAGTCAGATCCATCTGAAAACTTTTCGCAAAACATGCATAATTCTACCGGAAATTTATTTGAAGGCAACGCTTACATTGAAAATCACCTGAGTTTATCTGAAAAGTTGTTTGTTAATGCCGGCCTTGCTGTGTTAATGACAGGTATTGAGAATGGCAGTTTCGTTTCGCTACAACCCCGGATTATGGCCAATTACAAAATAAACGACCGCATTTCGTTATCGGGGGGCTATACAAAAATGGCACAACCCATACATCTTTTGGTTGACAACGGAAGTATATTCCCGGTGGATATGTGGGTGCCATCGGTTGAAAGTTTAAAGCCTGGGCATTCACATCAGGTTGATGTTGGAATAAAATATAGTTTTGACAATGGGTTTGAGTTCAGGGCAGAAGTATACCACAAGGAAATGACTAATGTTGTAAACTATAAAAACGGTGAATCATTCATTTCGCTGGATGAAACCTGGTACGAAAAAATCACACAGGGGAAGGGAAATTCAAAAGGAGTCGAACTTCTATTCTCAAAAGCTTCCGGGAAACTTACCGGCTGGGTTGCTTATTCGCTTTCGGAAACAAAGCGCCAGTTCGATGACCTGAACAATGGACAGCCCTTTGCATTTAAATACGACAGCCGACACCAATTTAAGCTGGTGGGCATGTACAACCCTAGCAAAAAGATTGATTTAACAGCTTCGTGGGTGTATGCCAGCGGAATGCCCGTTACTTTATCGTTAACAGGCTTTAGCGGTAACACTACCTATAGCCGCACCCGTTTATCTGGGGTCTTGGAAGGTTTTACTGCCAGCCTCGACCAGAAAATTTATAAGCCTGAAAACGTTACTTATTACAGTGGGATAAACGAACAGCGCCTGCCAGCCTACCATCGGCTTGATTTCGGAATTAATTTCAATAAACAAAAACCAAAAGGCGTTCGAACATGGAATATTTCGGTTTACAATGTTTATGCACGCAATAATCCAATGATGGTTTTTGCCGAAACGGGCGAAAACGGGAAAGTTGTTTTTAAAAGCTTTTCTGCTTTTGTTTTTGTCCCTTCAATTAGTTACCGCTTCAATTTTAATGCTTTTTAAATTTACTGATTATGAACAGAACAATATCCAGCTTTTCGAAATTCATATTTATTCCCGGAATAGTTTTATTGCTTTCAGCGTGTATTACCGAAATTGATATTGATACATCGGGAACTTCGGATGAAATAGTAGTGAGCTGTTATTTCACCGATAGCCTGCCCTGGAATGTACAGATTTACAATACATTTAGCCTGAATGAATATGCACCTTCTGAACCGGTAACCAATGCACAGGTAACCATAACAGAAAACGACAAAACTATAACTTTGCAACATAGTGGAAACGGGCTTTACACAGCCGGTGAATATCCGGAAACAGGTGTTACATACAATTTGTTGGTTCAGATTGAAGGCAGGGAAGAGATTCGTGCCCAAAGCTCAGTTCCTTTTAAAAGCGAAATATCAGGAATTAGTGTTGACCCGACAGAACGGACAATTATTACGGCCTATGGTCCTTATTCTGAGCTGATATGCACCGACTTTACAATTACACCAGCCAAGAATGTAAGTACACTTTGCAGCGTAAGACTATTGGAGTTTGATACCATTACAGGTTATAACCGCTATTATTTCGATGAAGACTGTTACGAAAGAATGCTCGAAAAAGGAGTTGACCCAAAAGTTGTAAACAGCCTTGGAATATTTAACGGACAAATTATCTTCGGTCCGTTGTGGAATGTTTTAACCGTAACATTGGGAGAAATGCCAGTATTTGGATACACGGCAAAAATAGAAGAATCAACTTTTTTAGACCGCGTTGATTACCGCGACCCGGCAGCATTTCTATTCAGGAAATGTGCTTCTCAGGCCGGAGTATTTTACCAGGCACCTTATGAAACTTATACGCTTTTTGGTAATTTCTCAGAAAAAACGCCTGTTGATGTTTTTATCAACCCATTCTATTATAGTGAAAGATCGGAGCATTGGCTCGAATTTATGGATTTAAGCCCCGAATACTATCAATTTCAGAAAGATTATTCATTACAAATTTCAATTCGGGGAGACATAAGCAACCCGCCTGTTATCGTTTACAGCAACATTGAAAATGCAACAGGAATTTTTGCCGGTTATCAAAAACAACTATTTATGCTGGATGATTTGGTGCAGAATAATTAGTTATGAGTAGTGAGTCATGAGTAGTCAGTAGTTAGCGGATTAAAACCGCTTAGCGCATATCTACGAAAAGCTGTTTAAACTTACCCCGGCATTAATGCCGGGCTTATTGAACTTCCGACTTAATGGGGGCTTTAGCCCACCATTCTAAATTTTGACCAGGCACTAATGATTTCGATTATTTAGAACATATCAAAATTACCCCCCCCCATAGATTTAACATATTCCTTTCTTTCGGATAATGAATTTTTTCTATTTTTGACGACATGCTATTAGATGAACCCCTGTTCATTGGCGCATACATTTAATAAGGACTGTAAAATAGTGGAATTACAAAAAACACAGAGGTGTTTTTAAACGCGTATTAGTTGATATAGAATCTTAAGTTCTGAAAATAAAAACAGACTTTTTATACATATAGCGATAACAATACGAATGAAACTATGATAATCTCAAGGGCAAAAAGCAACCCAGCCCTTTAACCCCGATAGCTATCGGGAGAACCGGGTTGCAACTGATGTTTTATTAATCGGAATGGGGAGCAGCCACTCCCCTTTCCACAAAACGTTACAAACGTATGAAAAAA
>JAFGVA010000021.1 GCA_016938235.1 Bacteroidales bacterium
GTTTACATCTAAAGCAATTATTACGGCTATAAATGAAAATATTCAGGAAAGCAGAAGAGAGTGGTTGTTATGGATGTTTGAAAGAGCTGGTTCAAAGAATGGTAATAATTCAAAATTCCAGTTTTGGCAGCAACATAATAAACCTATAATCCTGGATAAGAATCTCACCCCAGCCCTCTCTTTTCCACTGACGCGCGCATGTTGCGCGTGACCTATCTATATTACCCTACAGCTTCTTTTATTATTCCCTGCGAACATAAAATCGCAGCCCTAAATAATGGCGCGCGCATATTGCCCGTGACCCAATCCCATTAGCGCGCATTTAGCAAAGCGTAATGCGTGCTTATTGGAAACTGCAAAGCTATAAGGCAGTTATTTGCAATGTAGATTGATTATTGATTATGAATTGAAAACAAGAAAAGTGAGGCGAATAGCAACCTAAAATCCGCATGTTATAACAACTGACTCAACCATAATGCGTCATTGCGTGTGCAATGAAGCAATCTTTTTGATACACGAGATTGCCACGCTAAGCTCGCAATGACGGAAGACATACGGAATTTAGGAGCAAATTCGTGCCATTTTTGAAAAGAAACTACAAGCACAAATAAAAACCCACACCAGACATGGTTTGTACCGAAGTTTCCTACCAACCAACAGTAACAATAAATAACGGCATTGTATCACATCCTAAATGTCTTATTAGCGATGGCCAAAAGTTGACTTCAGACAACAAGCCTGTAGGCCGGCCCAAATCCCTGCGGGCGTTGATGGCATGTGTGCAAAGGCCGACGATAATTTGGGCGAGATTTTTCTTTGGTTCGTTTCTTTGCATCGAATGGCAAAGAAATGAACACAGCCCCTATTTATGTACTCCATGTATAATACATATAACCTATCCAACTTCCGTCCCCAAACCATCTTCTACGCTTGAATTTGTAATGTTTCGATGCAGGGTAGAAGAAAAACTAATTATATCATATACCAAAGTATCATTTATACAGAACAAAAAGAATGATTTTATCGTTAACTTTGTAAAGAACAAAAGTTATACTGTTATGAATGCAGCAGAAATAAAACTGGACTTGTTTCGTAGGTTAGACAAACTTGACAGCAGTAAACTGGAAAAGGTGTATAATAAAATTATCAACTTGATAAATGCAGACACACCTCAAACGGAAACTTTATCGCCAGAGATAAAAGCAGCATTAGATGAAGCATTAGAATCCAGTAAAAAAGGCAGGGTATTTACACATGAAGAAGTTATGAAGAAGTCTAAAGAAAAATTCCCTAATCTTTTTAAATGAAAACAATTAGCTGGACTGATTTAGCTTTAGCAGACTATCATAAAAATATCGATTATCTTTTGAAAGAATGGTCAGAAAAAGTGGCATTAACTTTTATTGATGATGTTGATGCGGTTTTAGTTGAATTAAAGAGAGGAAAAGTTGAGTTTAAAGAAAGCAACTACAAGAATATTAGAGAATGTGTTGTTTGCAAGCAAATTACACTTTATTACAGACACATCAATAAAGATAAAATTGAATTACTCAGGTTTTGGAATAACTATCAGGATGATAAAAAACTTAAGTTATAGATTGGCTTTACCACTAGTGCGTATTTTGCAAAGCGTAAGGCGTGCTTTTTTTTACTATAAAGCTTTAATTTAGGCATTTGCAATGCCAGATTTTGTGAGGAGGAACAAAAGATAAAAAAAGAAAGGGTGTAGTTTGTACCGAAGAATCCTGTAAACCAACAGTAACAATAAATAACAGCATTATATCACATCCAGAATGTTTATTAGCGATAGCCAAAAGTTGTCAACAGACAACAAGCGTGTAGGCTGGCCCAAATCGCTGCGGGCGTTGATGGCATGTGTGCAAAGGCCGACGATAATTCGGGCGAGATTATTCTTTGCTTCGTTTCTTTGCATCGAATGGCAAAGAAATGAACACAGCCCCTAACTTTACTACCCCACCTATATTACACATCACCTATCCAACCTTCGACACCAAGCATCAAGCACCCAGCACCCAGCACCTAACATCTAACCCCCAACTTCCTACAAAAGACTCTTTCTAAACTGGCGCGCGCATGTACCTAAAATCCGCATGTTAACCGTCATTGCGAGCGCAGCGCGGCAATCTGCTGAATCAAAAAGATTACTTTAAGTGAGCTCCACTTTGTTCCGGTTGCTTCGTTTTACTCGCAATGACGCATTGGATGGGAGTTTGGGGAAAGACTTACGGATTTTAGGATATTACGCGTGACAAATTTTTTATTCCTCCGCACAGAGGGTGTCTAAAAAGTCCTTTTTTCGTCATCCTCAACTTGATTGGGGATCTCCTACTTAGGTGTACTACTGTTAATTAGGAGATTCCCATTTTCATGGGAATGACGTTGTTTGGGGCTTTTTAGACACCCTCATCCTTCACACGAAATAACAAATTGCTGCCATAATTTAACATACATTTACATGAGCCTGGGGAACCCCTTCAGGGGCCAAGGGTGAGCGAAGGCTTTTTGGAATAAAAATGTTTTCGCTTGTCCAACTCACCCCAGCCCTCTCTTTTCCACTGGCGCGCGCATGTTGCGCGTGACCAACCCCAACCTCCAACCTCCAACCTCCAACTCCCATCACCCAACCCAACTAACACCCCCATACTTACCCATATATAATCTTTGAATAAAACGAACCTCAGCGTTTACTAATTACAAATTGATAGTTTAGCTAATCCAAATACATCCCAAAATCTACAGACTACAATCTTCATTACAAATTCTACATTCTTCATTATACATTCACTCAACTTCTAACCCCAAACATCCAACATCGGACTTCCAACTTCCGACTTCCAACTTCCATCGCCCAACCCAACTAACACACCCGTACTTACCCATATATAATCTTTGAATAAAACGAACCTCAGTGTTTACAAAATACAATTTGATAGTTTAGCTAATCCAAATACATCGTAAAATCTATATTCTAAATTTTTCATTCCATATTTTACATTTTAAATTCTACATTCTACATTATACATTCACTCAACTCCCCACCCCAAACATCCAACTTCCAACTTCCGACTTCCAACTTCCAACCTCCTTCCCAAGACTCTTTCTAAATAACTCTACTGCAATAATATTTCAGTAAAACTGTATTTATTTGAAATTGAATAAAAATGTACTTTAACAAAAATGTATTATAGAAGAACTAATTAAGAATGAGGCGGTAATTATGAAAAAGACTCAGTTGGTGATTAATGCAATACTTATTGCAGGCTTGGTGGCAGTAGTTGCTTTTCAGTTTTTAAAGAAAGACAAGATAGCATACGTTGAGGTAGGAAAACTAATGCAGGAATACAAGGGCATGAAAGCTGCCAGGGCAGAGTTCGAGAAAAAAACAGCACAATGGCAGGCAAATGTAGATACCTTAATTGCAGAATTTCAGGATGAGCTTAAAGCATACGAAAAAGAAAGAAGCAGAATGAGTTCTAAAGAAAAAGAACTTAAAGAAGAACTTTTAAGAAACAAGCAAATGCAGATAGGACAATATCAGGAAGCAATAAAACAAAAATCTGTCGATGAAGAACAGATATTAACCCAAACTGCCATTAACTCTATAAACGATTATATTGAAGAATTCGGTAAAGAACATAGTTATAAATTCATAATTGGTGCTACTGGCCAAGGCAACCTTCTCTATGCACTTGATAGATATAACATTACTCAAGAAATCCTTGCGGGACTTAATATGGATTATGAATTAGATAACAATTGATATGTAGAAAGTTAAACATAGCAGTATTTGATAAGGAAAAGAATGAAAAAATTTTACAGAGTGTTGTGCAGCAATCCCTTGAATTTTCTATAATGTTAGTCTTCATTCATAGTATTGAAGTCCTAAAATGTATTCAAAAAGTACGCCATGATGAAAAACCCTAAAAAAAAGAATGCTAAATATATATAAATATATAAGCTTGTTAAGTATAATTATGCTTCTCGTTGCCTGTTCTCGTAAAATGACTTATGAAGAAATGGTGGAATACATTAACAACCCTAAATATGGTTGTATACAAGAAAAAATAGTAAATGGAATTAAATTTAAGGCAGTATATTATCCTTCAGAAATAATGGTTTACCATGAGGTTAGAGGCAAAGATAGCGTAACTACAGAGGATGTATTTTCGCTTCGAGAAAGATATAATAAACAGCACTACATAATTCTGTCATTTTCAAATGAAGGTAGAGATATTTTGAGTACAGCAACAGATAAACAGCAGTTTGAATTATTAATTCAGCAATTATCTTTTAAAATGGAACAAAATGTGCTTCTTACAAATTCCGAGAATGACACTTTAGTTTTCATAGATTCTAGATTTCCAAGGTATTTTGGTGTTAAAGATCAAAGCGATTTATTATTGATTTTTGAGCGCAAAAAATCAGAGATAGAGCACCTTAATTTATTAATTAGGGAATTTGGGCTTAGAACGGGTGACATAAAGTTTAAATTATCAACTATAGTTAATGCAGTAATAAAAGAAAATGAATATAAATAAAATTAAACTCCTAATTATAACAATTGCTTTTGGCATGTTTGCAAATGCGCAGGATGTATGTTTTAATATAGGCTATGGTATCGCAAATTATTTAACCAATTCGAGTGTTGAAACCCAATATATTGCATCCCCAAAATTGGGATTTGGTTATAAGCATAATATTGTTGGAAAACACTGGTTAGGAGCTAATTTAAGTTATATACGACGAGGCACTATACTTATTCAAGAAAATCAATTTCTTTTTAGCGAGACCGAAATGAAACTTAACTATTTACAGTTTGCACCAAACTATACAATATATTTTCTCAATAGATTGGAGTTAAATGTTGGTTTTAGCTGCGACATTTATTTAAATGGGAATTATAATGAGCAATATACATATGACGGTGGACAAGGTTCACGCAAAGGAGATATAGATTATTATAAACGATTAGGATTAAGTCTTAATACAAGGATTGGATATCATATTGAAGTATCTGATAATTTATTTATAAATCCAGGTCTTCACTTTTCACAAGGGGTATCACCAATTAATGAAGTGAAATCAACTTATGATTATTATAATCAAAATATTATTATATCAGTAGCCATTATTAAAAGTTATTGACATGAACAAATCATTTTCAACCATCGTTTTTATATTTGTTTCACAATTTATATTTATTAACCTAAGTGGGCAGAGCACAATTCAAGCACCTGAATATACCTCATTTGAGCCGGTTGATGCTGCTAACATGGTAAATTTAATCGATGGGGATGTAACCTATAACATTCCCATTATGTATGTACCATCAAAAAGCAATGGTTTTCCAATAAGTTTGTTTTACCAAGCAGGAATCCAAGTAGAACAAGAAGCCTCTTGGGTTGGATTGGGCTGGAATATTAATTCTGGAGCTATAAACCGCTTTGTAAATGCTTTTCCTGATGATTGGAACGAAAAGTATATCAATCGTGTTTCCTATATCGATGGTTTTGTGCAGGAATCCAATTCCTTTAACTTCAAATCTTTTGCGACTGGAGGAGCCAGCGTTGGTGTATCTTGGGGATATAGTAAGTCGTTATATAATTACGAATCTTTTGTAAATTATAGTGTTGGATATGATGGTGCCAGCTTTTCAGCAGGCACCAATGGATTTGGAATAGGATTTGATTTTTATGAAATAAATGGAGTGTCTTTTTCAGCAGATATTGGTTATGATACTAAAAACAATAAATTCTCCTATGGTGTTTCATCAACAATAGATGAAAGTGGTCTTGGCATTGGTCTCAGCAATGAAGGTACTTCAGTAAGTTGTATGGGTGTTAGCTTAAGTAATACCAAGAGTGGTGTTGGTTTTGGAACACCTATTGGTGGGTTCAATTTACTATCAAATTCATTGCATAGTAGTAATATGCGAACTAGAGGTAGCGGATTTACCATACCAATACCTATTCCATGGGCTCGTTCTTTAATTACATATAGTCATATGCGCTATGAGTCGTATATCTATAAAACATCGACAACCAATGCTTTTGGCATTCTATACAGTGGTAATGCCATTTTAAATTTTAGTAATAGAGACCAAGTGGGTTTGCAAAAGCGGGATAGGGCAATGGATGCATATGCCAATCCTTTTAATGTTGAGAAATACAGAGATTCAAAGATAAATGAAAATTCTAATTGTCTAACTCATGCTGCATACGATGCATATGTTGTTTCGTCACAAGGAATTAATGGAAGTATATCACCTTTTATTTCAGGCATAAATAATTTGAATAAAGAAGGAGTAATTCTGAAATATCGTGATTCTGATGAAAGGCCCTTCGATGAAGATGAGGGACTGTATTACTGTAATTTCCCCAACACCAATAATTATGGAACTAGCAGTATGCATTTTTATTTTAATGGCGAAAGAACTGGCTATAGGAACTCTGGTAGCCCAGAAATAGTATTAGGATCAGTTACAAATCTTCTGATGGATGGTGTGAGTTTTGAAGATTACAGTAATATTCATGCAAAGGACGGTAGTTATTTTAATACATTAAATAATAGGCATGCATCTGATAATTTTGTTAAATGGTTTACTAATGATCAAATTAGATCTGGTGCAGCTAATTCATATGGTTTTATTGACGATGAAAGCATGATCTTGGCCAGAACAAACTCAGCAGACGAGGAATATAAAAAGTTTTTTGATCCAGATGGTATTGGTGGCTTTATGATTACAGCCATTGATGGGAAAACATATTATTATTCTATACCAGTTTATAATTTTGAAACCTTTAATATTACTGAAAGAACAGATAAGATGGAGGTTTTTATGGACAGACAGCCTTCAAAATATGCTTATACATGGTTACTTACAGCAATTACTGGTCCCGATTACATTGATATTAATAATAATGGTTTAGATGATGACGATTATGGTTTCTGGATAAAATTTAATCATGGGAAATGGAGCGACGGTTATATATGGCGGAATCCATATTCCGGATATAATATGAATAAAGATGGGATTCATGGCAGCTATTCAATAGGTAGGAAACAGCTGTATTATTTAAATTCAATAGAATCAAATACCCATATTGCATATTTTATTAAAAGTTTACGAGACGACGCATTAGGTACGTCAGATTTTACTAAAACGGTAAAAAGGGATAAAGAATATGTCTTTTCACCTTACCATGTAGATCTGATTCCCTGTGGTATTACAAATTACATTTGGTTCGAAGGGGAAGCGGTATTAACTTACACAATTCCAGAGAAGACTAAAAAGCTTAAACTCGATAAAATTGTTTTACTTTCTAAAGCTGATGGTCTTAATATTAGTCCTTCTCTTGGGGAAGAATTAGTATCGTCAGAAGGTGGCGACCTTTATTACAGCGATTTAGATAATTTAAGTTCAAATTTTGTAGGTATTAATGGAGGTTTGGATAATTTAGATCCATGTATTGCAAATAGAATAAAAGACAAATTTGGTCATTCAGAAACAAGAGATTTTGTTCAATACTATTCAGATAATGTAATTGATATAAATGATATTGAGACTTATGGTGAATCTGTTATACGTAGTAAGTCTTTGAATACTAAAGAATTTAGTTATAATTATTCCCTTTGTGAATCAAGCCAAAGCTCTGGTTCTTCTAATAAAGGTAAGCTTACATTAACAGCAGTCAATAATCTTAGTAAAGGAGGTATGGACTTAGTTCCTCCTACCTCTTTTGAATATTACATTGATGGAAACAATAATTACAGCTCTGAATTAGCTGATGATTGGGGTTTTCATAAAGACCTTCCTTGGCAATGGAGTTTAAAATCAATTACAAATGAATTAGGCTCAGAAATTTTAATAGATTATGAATCTGATGATTATGCAACAGAAGCTGTTTTTAATGGTATTGTTGAAGAATTAAATCCTGATAATTTCTCTACACATTTAAGTAATGATATTATTGTTGTCGAATTTGATTTGCCGGATGGCTCACAGTATAGTGATTATTTTGAAACTAATAAGAAATATTTAGTAAAAGCTGAAATAGAATTTAACTATACAACTTATGATGAAAGGTTAGATACCTGTTCAATATACCATACTAAGAAATTCGCCTATGATAAATATTATCAAATAGAAGAAGGAAGTAATTCTTATAAAGCAAAAGTGACATTTGATTATAATTTGTATCAAGCAACTTGTAATGAAGCTAATCCTTCAGTAATTGAGTTCTTTGTATATGGCATAATTCAGAAAAGCAGAAAATTAGGAGGTGGAATACGAGCTCAAAAAATCTCTATCTCAGATGGTGTGAAAGTTACAAATTCCGTGAGTTATCAATATACTCAACCAAACAATAGCTCAGTTTCATCTGGTGTCACTACTTATGCCCCATCAACAATGGGATATGAACAATTTATACCTTATGTCAGGGAATTACCTGGCCCTAAAGTTAATTATCAATATGTTTCTGTGATAAAGAATAGCCATAAACCAGATGCACAAACTAAAACGGTATATGAGTTTATAGTGCCTAAAAAATCTGATTATAGTGCAAACTTCGAATTTTCTCTTCAGTCTAATGACCCAGAAGTATCAGAAATTCTTAAAATAGAAAATAAGCAACCAATTAAAGATTATTTGGGGGAGGGTTCTTATTCGTTAAATGATTTACAAACTTCAGATTATATCATGTATGGAAGAAGTTCCATAGAGCATAACAATTCAAATATTATTGGCGCTGTAAAAAAGACTGAATTATTTAATACATACAACGATTTGATGAGTTCTTCGGAATATACCTATTCAAACCAGATATCGCATGGCTATAAGAATCAAACTTTTGTAGAAGGTAAAGTTTTTAGAAAATGGTCAAATTGTCCAACACATCGCTGCGGCTTATTTTTTTTCTTGGAAGAATGTGATGATGTATGTGAAACCGCTATAGATACTTTTTATATTACTTCATTCTCTAAAATTAACTATCCAATAAATATGGTGAATCAAATTGATAAGTCAAATGATAACATTATTTATACTTACTATGAAGATTTTGATGCCTTTAATGGTAATGCCCGTATGGTTAGGACTGTTAACGGTAGTAATGTTATAGAAACATATAGTTTGCCAGCTTATGAAATTGATGCTTACTCAAATATGTCTTCAAAAGCTATAGCTTCAACAAATGTTAATATGCTTTCTCAGAACGCAGCAACAATAACAACTAAAAATGAAAAAGTAATTAATACTTCAATTATTACCTGGAAAGGAGACTGGAATAACTACATAGAATTTAATACTTCAGGTACTTCGAATGAGTTTGAATATAACGGCAACGATGGTGATAAACAGATCTGGCGTAAACACAAAACCTTTGTTTGGAGTGGTAAACCAGCGAATGATGGAACTTACGGCCAGGATTTTTATGATGGCAACTTTGACAATATAGACTACTTAAAGCAGAATTGGAATACGCTGTTTAGTGGTAGCGAATATGGCAATTGGATAAAATCAAGCGAAGTGGTTCGTTACGATCATTTTTCTACCCCGGTAGAGGTAACCGATATTAATGGCGATTTTGCAGCAACAAAAAAAGATGCAAATAATGTATATACCATAGCCTCAGCAGCGAATTCGAGCCTTACAAGTTTTGCAGCAACAAGTTTTGAGGATAATAAACTACTTTCTGGCAATTACTATCATGTAGGTAGTAATATTATAAGAAATAGCTACGGTAGTCGTATTTCCGACAGTAAGGCACATACGGGGGGGGGGTGCCTTGAATTAATACCTGGCATAGATGCGTGTAACTACCTGGCAAAAGCCACTAATGTACTGAAGGGACAAAAATATAGGGTGTCACTTTGGGTCGATAAAGGAAACGAAGATAATGTGGACATAAACATCAAGTTCGATAATGTTGATCAGGCATTTGAGAAAGAGGTTGTAGGAACCTTTGGACTTTGGACACAGCTTATTCTGGATTTTGATTTTCCCGTAAACAAATCGTCCTTTGATGTTGTAGTTAAAGGAGTAAATGAAACCTGCTATATCGACGATTTCAGGGTAAGCCCTTACAATGCTGCAGTTACTGCGTATACCTATGATAACGCAGGTAATGTTACCGCAATTCTAAACAACGATAATTTTGCTACTAAATACGAATACGATGCAGCTGGAAGGCTTATTAATACCATGGTAGAGAAACCGGAAGGTTTTGTAAGGGTTTCAAATTACAAGTATAACTTTGCTGAGCAGTTTAGTGTTGATCCGAATTACATAGAGGTACCTGTTGAGGGATTAAGCCATGCAACAATTTTCCTTACAACAGAAAACCCCGGTTGGGATCTGTATAATAACTCATTGCCAAACTGGATTCACGAAATAGGCAGAAACTCAACAAGGTATTTATTTAGCGTTGATATGGCTAATTGTGGTTCAGACAGGAGTTATCAGCTTATTTTCAACTCTGTTGTCAATGAAAAGGCAAATGTAATTATTAAACAGGAACCAAGGTCTGAAAATTCAATTATGGTTAAATACCCGTCAGAGAATATGAAAATAAAAATTGATGAGGCATTTAATATTATATGGTATAGCTGTGGCGCTCAAGATGTTAAAATTGAATTATTCACTATGACAAGTAAAGAGGACTTAGGAGCACTTGAACAAGTTCTGGTTCCGGCAACCTATTCAAATAGTTCAGGTCAACTATCAATGCTTTATACTATTGGTTGTATGTATAATGATCCGATTAATGATTGTTTGCCAGCGGGCTGGCGTAATAGGTATTACAAAATCAGAATTTCTGATGTAAGCGACCCAGCAGTTTATGGCGAAAGCGGAATCTTCAAAATAATTGATAATGAATAGAACAATTTAGTTGTGCTTAAAAACTTTTTAATATGTGTTTTACTCATTAACTGTTTGTTTTCGTGCAGGAATGCTGAAAAGAAGCAGACAATACCCGAAAGTAAAGCTTCAGAGTTTTCGGAGTTTCCGTTTAAGAAGGGCATTAATATGAGTCACTGGCTCTCACAAACTACTGCCCGAGGCGAGGAAAGAAAACAGGTAATGATCGAGAACGATTTTGGTTTTCTTGCTTTCCTGGGATACGACCACATAAGGTTACCCATAGACGAGGAGCAACTTTTCTTCGAGAACGGCGAGAAAGATCCCGAAGCCTGGATATTGGTGCATAATGCCATTAACTGGTGCAAGAAATACAACCTACGTATTATTCTTGATTTGCATATTATAAGGTCGCACGATTTTTTAAAGGAGAATAATCCGCTCTTTACCAGCAAAGAAGCCTTAGAAGACTTTGTAAATATCTGGAGAAAAATATCCGAAGAGTTTTCGAGATACCCCAAAGATTTAGTTGCTTACGAACTCCTAAACGAGGCTGTTGCTGAAGACCCTGCTGATTGGAACAATGTAATAGCCTATGCTGTAAAGGAAATAAGAAAGCTTGAACCTGAACGAAAACTCATTATTGGTTCAAACCAATGGCAGTCTGTAAATACTTTCAATGACCTGGCTATACCCGATGACGCAAACCTTATTCTGAGCTTTCACTTTTACAAGCCCCACCCATTTACTCACTACAGGGCTCATTGGGACAAGTTGGCTAATTATTCTGGCCCTGTAAAATACCCGGGCGAGGTTGTGAGTAAGGCAGATTTTAATGCCCAACCCGAAGAACTTAAAAAAGTACTTGAAGAACATATGGGCAACTATAATGCAGACACCCTTGAATACGAAGTACTAAAAGCGGTTAAGGTTGCCAAAGAACATAATCTGCCTTTATATTGCGGCGAGTTTGGAGCACTTCCAACAGTAGACCGGGAGCAACGCCTGCAATGGTATACCGATGTGGTTTCAATTTTTGATAAGCACAACATTGCCTGGGCAAACTGGGACTTTAAAGGCGGTTTTGCCATATTCAATTTTCAAACTGGTTACCCCGATTGCGAACTTATTAAAGCTTTGCTGGGAAATTGTGCTTTGGAGGAATAGATGTTTATCAGTAGATAAAATCGTTTCTTTAAAGTGTTGCTGGGAGATATTTCGCAATTAATTGATTATCATCTTCCCGATGTGCTTCGGGACTCGGTGTGAAGGTCAGTTCGAGCGTAGTCGAGAACTTATATTTCTAATGGTTAAATATATGACTCCGCCAAAAGGTTCTTTTTTTCCTAAGGTACACCCTTTTCCCGATCGCAATCGATACCTTGCAGGGGCTAATAAACAGGGATTTCCCTTTCCATGAGCGCAGAAGCTGCTCTGCGAAGGTACTAGGGTAGGGGTAAAGAATCAGTATATCGAACTGTTTCAGGACTTAAACTTGATTCATTTCTATACTTTAGTACTTATAAACCGGCACCTTTCGACTACGCTCAAAGTGACTGTCAGGTTGTTCCGACAGCTTTACGGGAGAAGTCGAAACCTGGAAACAATAGTGAAGGAATAATTATAAAGTTTTTAGGTATATGCTTAAAGCTGGTTTAAATATAGGTGTGTATTAAAAGTGTTTATAAGTAACTGTTTAAGAAAGCCAGATAACCAAATCATACCTTATAGACAAGATTTGATACAAAACAGATTAGCAAAAAACAAACAAACACTTATTTTTACGCCAGGATCTCAAAAAAGAAATTATGCAGCATATTATCAAAGTTTTAGGTTTAGTTTTATTATTTACTGCTTGTTCAGGTAAATATCCAAAAGAAGTTCAGGAAGCACTTGATAAAATGAGCCGTTCGAACAAGCAAAAATTCGAGAAAGTTTTCGATGAATTTAAATCAGATAAACAAAAACTTCAGGCTGCCTATTTAATAGTGGCAAACATAAACGATTTCGGATTTTATAAAGGCGATGTTATTGACAGGTACGATGTTGTATTTGATATCCTTGCCCAGAAACCAAGCGATTACAGGTACATACTTCCCTGGTATTCAACCGAAACAAACGAATTGTTCGATTCACTGGAGAAAGTTATCGGACCTTTTGATACACGTAATATTTCTTTTGTAAGCGATGCCGATGCTATGACAACGCATTATCTGATAACCTACATTAATCAGGCATTTGAAGCATGGCAAAACCCCTGGGCACAAGATGTGTCTTTCGAGGATTTCTGTAATTATGTGTTACCCTACAGAAGTTATAACGAAGAGCTTGAGGTATGGCGCCCCATGTTTTTGAAAAAATACAGTTGGATTTACGATTCCGTAAAACCCGGGTTCGACAGAATTGATGTGGCAAAACTTTTAAACCGAGATACAGAGTTAACCTATTCAAAAGGATTCGATCGTTATGCAATACCTATTTCTCCCAGCAACCAGTTAAAAGCAGGTTTTGGAAATTGTTCCGATATTTCAAATCACAAGGCTATGGTTATGCGTTCCTTCGGAATTCCAATGGCAATTGATTATATACCCATTTGGGGCGATGATCATAAATTGCATTATTGGAACAGCATAATGGACAAGAACGGCAACTGGGTTAATTTTGAGGAGGCAGCAAAAGATACAAACACCTTTGTTGCCTATAAACATAAATTGTCCAAAGTTTACCGTAAAACCATATCGAAAAACGAAAAGTGGGCAAAACTTATTGAAGATACTGGTGGCGATATTCCTCCGTTTTTTAAAAACCCAAGAAATATTGATGTTACAAGGCAATACGTTGCAGTAAGTGATGTGCAACTTAAACTATCTGATGTGCCAAAACAATACGAAGTATTATATCTATGTGTATTTAACAATCATGGATTTACGGCAGTTGATTTTGCCTTTATAGATAAAGAGACTTCATTTGCAACTTTTAAAAATGTTGGAAGGGATTTGCTTTATTTTCCCATGTATTTTACACGTGGAAAATTCATTCCGGCCTATAAACCATTTAATCTTACTAAAAAGGGTTTTATTCGTTATATAGAACCTCAAGCGGAAAAACAGCAAATGATTCTTACCCGAAAATACAATATGCATTACAGGAAGGAAAATTGGCTAAATTGTCTTGTTGGGGGTAAATTTCAAGGGGCAAACCATTCTGATTTTTCAGATGCTGTTACTCTTGCAACAATTAGCAAAGTACCTTCTCAGCATTTTGTAAATGTAAGTGTTAATTCTGGAAGAGCATTCAAATATTACAGGTTCCTTTTTAGCGATAAAGAGCTTGAAATAGTTTACGATGGTGATGGCGCAAGCATTGCAGAAATCGAATTTGTCGATTCAAGAGGCAATGTATTGCAAGGTAAACCGATAGGAACACTTGGAAGAAAATACAATACCTATTTACCGGAACTTGCATTCGATGGGAATGTACTCACTTTTTTTGAAGATGCACGTGAACATGAAACCGGTAAGTGGGTAGGACTGGAGTTGGATAGTCCGAAAGCTTTGTCAAAAATTAGGTATTCAACAAGAAACGACCAAAATAATGTTCAACCGGGAGATACCTATGAACTTTTATATTGGGATAATGGTAATTTTTATTCAGCAGGTCAGAAACAGGCTGTAGATACTTTGGTATACTTCGATGCTGCCCCGAAAGGAACAGTATATTGGCTAAGGGATTTAACACAAGGAACTGAGGAACGCCTTTTTACATATGAAAACAACAAGCAGGTATGGTGGTAAAAAGCAAAAAAAAGGAAGATAGTATGAAATTGTCAGTTTGGGCATTGGTGTTATCTGTCGTATTCCTGGCATCCTTTGCAACATCAAAGGATTTTACCGATATTTTTATTACGGCGAAGCATTTCTTTTTTGTTTTTTCATTAATACCTATAGTGGTTTTAATTTTCTTTAAAGAAATAGCCCGTAAATATTCAATAGGATTTAACTTAAAATCAATTGATATTATCCTACTTATTTACTTTTTATATATCACAACAAACAGCTTTATCACTTTAGGCAATCCCTTGTTTAATATTCGTTATATAAATGTTTTGCTGCTTTACTTTCTTTATTTTCTAATAAGATTTTTATCAAGTGTTCCGGATTACCAAAGAAATTTTATTCAAACTGTTTTTGGCGTTTTAATAATACTGGGTGTTATTCAACAAATCTATGGAATACTTCAATATACAGGTGTAATTAAAAACCTTCAACTAGAGTTTCGGATTGGGGGCGCTTTCGGTAATCCGGGGCCATATGCAAACTTCTTGTCTTTATTCGTTCCAATTTATCTAAGCTATATATTGTTTGGCGAGAAGAAAAATCTAAAATATTTTGCATGGGCCGGACTGGTTCTAAGCCTTATTGTTTTGCCATTAACAATGGCACGAACAGCTTGGATAGCATCACTTGTTAGTGTTGTTTATGTGGTTTTACATCAGAAAACTATTTATACGCGTATTAGTAATTTATTTAATACACTCTATAAAAGAATAATTGCCTTTGTACTTCTGGTTATTATTAGTGTTTCGGCAATCGTTTTTCTTACAAGCTTTAAAGAAGATTCTGCTAGCGGTAGACTTTTCATCTGGAAAGTAACTGTTCAGATGATTCTTGATAAACCAATCTTGGGACATGGATTTAATTCATATACGGCTGTGCATAACGATTATCAAGCAGATTATTTTAGAGCAAATCCTGACGATACTGAAAATGCTTTTCTTGCAGACGGAATAAATTACGCTTTTAATGAATATCTGCAGATAGCCTCCGAAACGGGTTTGATAGGTCTTGCCTTATTCTTGTCGGTTTTTATCTTAATTATACTTAATAAAATCCATCGTAAAAGCGAAGAGCATTCTTTTGTACATATTGCTTCTGAAGGGCTTTTAATAGCTTTACTTATTGATTCATTTTTCTCATATCCTTTGCAAAATCCTGTAATTTATGCGATATGTTTATTTGCAGTTGCGGTTCAGGTATCTACCGGTAAAAGTTTGAAAAATTTTAGTTTTAAGGTGAACAAGAAATTATATAAAGGTTTGGCTTTCGTTTTTATTTCTTTGTTTATAGGCTTTGTTATTCTTTCGTTTAAAAGATACTACGCAGAAAAAGAATGGGTTAAGGCATTTCAATTGGTTAGGGAAAGAAAATACGATGAAGCACAAGTAAAATATGCTAAATTGTATCCTGTGATGAAGTACAGTCAGTTCTTTTTATTTAATTATGGGGCTGAGTTGTCTGTAATGGGCAAATACCGTGAAAGTATAGATGTGTTAGACGAAACCCGCTCAAAATTAAACGATTCTGATTACTGGATATACCGTGGAAACAGTCTTGAAGCTTTGGGAGATTTTGCAAAAGCTGTTGAATGTTATGAGCAAGCATCGTATATAATGCCGATTAAGTTTTATCCAAAATACAGGATTGCGTTATTGTTCGATAAGCTCGGAGATATAGAAATGGCCTTGAGCTATGCTCATGAAATAGCCGATATGAAGGTTAAAGTAGAGTCAGATATTGTAAAAAATATCAGGCAGGAAATGGAAACCTATATCGTTGAACATACCGAAGGTTTCTAAGCGTTACTGGTAGTTTGTTAAAATTGCTAATTTAGAATGAGTTAAGTCTTGTTTTTTTTGTAAAAATCGAAAACAAAATATATTTTTCAGATTTTAAATTTCCCAATTAAAAACGATCCTATGTTAAAACGTAAGATAGATGGATTTACCCTTACTGAACTGTTAATTGTTCTAGTAATTATTGGTATACTGGTACTTCTAGCTATGCCAAGATTAATGCCCTTAATTGCTAAGGCTAAAAGTACAGAAGCACAATTACAATTAGGGCACGCTCATGCGCTCCAGAAGGGGTATTTTTATATGTATTCCCGTTATTCCGACGATTTGGAAGAAATTGGTTTTGAGCAGGAAACCCTTGTTACCGACGATGGTACTGCTAACTATAAAATTGAGATTGTAGAATCCTCAGCAACGGAGTTTATTATCAGAGCGACTTCGGTTGTTGATTTCGATGGCGATGGACAATTCAATGTTTGGGAAATAGATCAGGATAAAAAACTGAAAGAAATCACCAGGGATTAATGAATATTTTATCCGTCATATTAATTCTTTTACTTATACACATATTGTATACCGATTTTCGTTGGTATAAGGTTAACTTACTGGTAATTTGTTGTGCTATTTTAATTAGTTCTATCAGGCTATTCAATGAGTATAATATCATATCGCTTATTAGTAATTTAGGATTAAACCTGTTGTTGCTTTCTATAATTTTTGCGGCAGTTTTTATGGCTTCTCTCATAAAAAAGAAGAAGTTCTTTGAGCTAATGGGTAGTGGCGATGTATTGTTCTTTTTCATAGCCGCTTTAAGCTTTGCACCGCTTGTATTTAACTTATACTTAACTATTGCAGCTCTGTTAGGCTTATTATTGTATTTAATAAATACCAGGCAGACAGGAAAGAATAATAAAATACCTTTTGCTGGGTTAATGTCACTAGTTTTAATAGGTTTTATGCTGGTAGACTTAACAACTGAGTTTTCATGTTATAACGATAATTTATTTTTCAATTTCATTGCCGGATGAGCAAAGTTTCACAAATAGAAGTAAATACAGAACTTGTTAATATTATCACTCCTATTCAGGCATGGGAGTATGAGGTTTTACCAAACCTGGAATATGACGATCGTTTTGTGTTTTCTATTTCTGATGAAAAACCTTTTGCAGAAACAGAGAGTGAATTGGAGTTTTTGTTGGGAAAAAAGATTGAATTAGTGCCAATTGAAAGAGCTAAAATTGTTAATGCCCTAAAAAAACATTATCCGGAAAGAAACCTGGATACCAATATAACAGCTAATCAGGATTTTTTGGATACAATAATTCAGGATGCCCGTATTAATGATAGTTCAGATATTCATTTTGAAACCTACGAACAAGGATGTAGGGTTAGAATCAGGATTGACGGTAAGCTGGTTGAGAAATACATAATACCTGTTAAGGAATATAAAGCTTTGGTAAACAAGATTAAAATTAAAGCGAACTTAAATATCGCTGAAAAAAGATTACCACAGGACGGGCGCATACTTTACAATAAAAACAATTTTGATTTTGATATTAGGGTTTCAATTTTGCCTACACTTAATGGTGAGAAGGTTGTTTTGAGGCTGTTGCAGAAAGAAGCCAAGCATTTATCGCTCGATTCATTAGGTATGAGCAATGAACAAGTAACAAAATACAGGCACGGGATTCTAAAAGCCCATGGAATTGTTCTTATTAGTGGGCCTACTGGTTCGGGTAAAACCACTACTTTATATGGTACCCTGAAAGAAATTAACACAATGGATCGAAATATCTTAACCATAGAAGATCCAATTGAATATACACTTGAGGGTATTAACCAGGTTCAACTAAAAGAAAGCATCGGATTAACTTTTTCAAGTGCTTTACGAACTTTCCTTCGGCAGGATCCCGATATTATCATGTTAGGGGAAATAAGGGATCCTGAAACAGCTCAGATGGCATCCAGGGCCGCATTAACCGGGCATCTGGTATTTTCAACAATACATACCAATTCTGCTTTGGGAATTATAAACAGATTGTCAGATATGGGAGTTCCTTCCTATCTAATAGCCAGCACTTTAACTCTGGCGGTTGCCCAAAGACTGGTGCGTTTGTTATGTCCCCACTGTAAGGTCGAAGAAAAAGTTGATCGCTCTGAAATAAGTAATATTAACTCAGATTTAAAAATTGCTGAAAATGTCAATAAAGAAGTCGGCTGCGACTACTGTAATAATACTGGATTTAAAGGTAGAAAAGCTATCTACGAAATTATCAGTATTGATGATGATATTTCAGAAAGAATAAGGCAGAATACCTTGGATTTAAAATACCTTACATCGACAAAAAAAATAGTTAGTCTTGCAGATTCTGCAGTTTCCTTATTGAATTCCGGTCAGACAAGCTTATTGGAAGTATTACCAATTCTAATTTCAAATATACACTGATGAATTTTCCAATTAAATACATTTTAGCCGCTCTTCTCCTTGTATATCTCTCTCTTGATATATATAGTCAGCACAATAGAGTCGATTCATTGCTTGAAAGCCATGTGGAAAATATACCTGCATTAAATGAGAAAGTAAGTATTTCTGTAAGCAATACTTCTTTTCTTGAGTTTATCAGAGGGGTAGCAAACAGTTCGGGGCTAAATATTGATGTAAGTCCTGATATTGATGTCAGAATTGTCAATAATTTCAACAATGTCAGAGTCCTGGATATGATTGTATTTCTGGCAGATGAATATAATCTGGACGTTAATGTTATAGGCAATATCATTACAATTTCACAAATCGAAAAGCCAGAATTACCCCGAATATTTATTGCATTTAATGACGAAACAAATCGTATTAGTCTTGAGGTAAACAATGAAAATGTAAGTACAGTATCAAAAACAATTACCAGGGAAACAGGCAAAAATATCATCACAAAAATTCCTGCGAAAGATGAAATAATAAGCTGTTTTATAAGGGAGATGCCTTTTGATGATGCAATTGAAAAACTGGCTCTGGCAAATAGCCTTCAGTTAGAAAAGTCTGATGATGGTTTTTATATATTAGATAAGAATGTTGAAGTAGAAACAGTAGCAACAGTAAATACAGATAATTCCCGAAATCGCACCAGTAGGACAAATGTAAGAGATAATTCATCAAGAAGCAACTCAAGCAGGAATAGTGGCAATTATTTATTAGATGTATTTGTGGTAGAAAACGATAGCATAATAATTGAAGCTGTAGATGCACCGGTTATAGAGCTGTTAAAAGAGATTGCAGATAAAATAAGTATAAATTATTTCATTTCTCCCGATGTTGAAGAAACAATCTCAGGAAGAATTTCCGGTTCTGATTTAAATGAGGTTTTCTCCTATTTGTTTAGCGGAACAGAAATAACACATCGCTTAATTAATAATGTGTATGTTATCGGAGAAAAGAAAGCAATGGATTACAACGAACATGCAGTTATACAGCTTCAAAACAGGAGTATTGACAAATTGGTTGAATTTTTTCCAACTGATCTTATAGAAAATCTGGAGGTAATTGAATTTCCTGAATTGAATAGTCTGTTTGTAAGCGGACCTCAGTATCAGATCAATGAATTTGAGGGTTTTGTTCATTCAATTGATAAGGTTGTTCCCGTGGTTCTTATAGAGGTAATAATTATGTATGTTAACAAAACTGTTGCAGTATCTACAGGTATAAAAGCCGGTTTGGGCGATGCTCCGGTTTCAACAGGAGGAACTGTATTCCCGGAAGTGGATATGACTATTGGTGCAGATAAAATTAACAGGATATTAAACGATATGGGTTGGATAAACCTGGGAAATGTTGCTCCTAACTTTTATGTCACTTTGCAGGCAATGGAATCGGAGGGTTATCTCGATATTGAATCAACTCCTAAATTATCAACTTTAAATGGACATGAAGCCTCTATGTCTATTGGAAATACCGAATATTATCTTGAAGAAAGGACCGATATCATGGGAACACAAAATCCAACCCAAACGACATCACAGGTTTATAAATCGGTAAATGCTGAGTTGACTCTTAAAATCAGGCCAGTTATGTCGGGCGATGAGCAAATTACACTGGAAATAGAAGTGTCTCAATCAGATTTTACCGAGAGAATTGCAAAAACAGCTCCTCCTGGTTCGGTTAATAGAAAATTCACATCATTAATACGTGTTAAAAATCAGGAAATGATATTGCTTGGCGGTTTAATGGAGAAGCGCGATAGCGATTCAAGTTCAGGAACACCAATATTATCAAGAATACCAATTATTAAATGGTTTTTTTCATCCAGAAAAAATGAAACTTCAGATTCTAAACTGAGTTTATTAATCAGACCAACTATAATAAATTGAAAGATTTTTTCCAAAATATTATTTCTTATAAAAAAATTACCGGCCTTAATATTCATATGCTAGCTGGTGATAAATACAAACTTTTCCTTTGTACACTTAGAAAGGAAAAGAGGGAAATTATTATGGATAATACACAAATACTGGATGATTCTATTGAGAAACTGTTTGAAGTAATTGAGAAAGACATACCTCTAATTTTAACTTTTACAGGTAATGGAATTTTAAGCAAAGATGGCAAAATAACTGAAAAGGATTTCTTGCTTCAGAAGTATTTCCCAGCTACAAAAAGAGACGATTTTTGTTGTTCCATTTCTGATTATAATGAACATTTTGGATTTAGCATTTGCAGAGTATCTACAATTAATTCAGTTGTTGAAAAGCTTAATGAATTGAAACTACCTGTGGTCGGAATTGATATTGGGCCGTATGGACTATCAAATCTATGGAGATATAATTTGATTAAAGAAAAATCTATACCTGTTCATGATAATATTTTAGGATACAATGAAACAGAAAATTCTTTTATTTTTTCGCAGGGGAATGATTTTAAAACTTCAAGTTTAAATCTGATTGGACAGGAGGTTGGTATTGAATTTATTCCGGCGTTTAATGTTGCTATCAGTTTTTTGATTGATAGAAGCAATGCTTGTAATTTTGTAGGTAATATTCCCTCAATTATTAATACAGATATTATCTATAAACAAATAGTGGATAGAACAAAATACTATGTATTGGTAGCAGTATTTTTAATCTTGGGAATAAATTTTGTTTTTTTTGAGACTTATAGAAATAAAGACAGAAAAATATCTGATCAGATATCTTTAAGCAAGCCTCTACTGGTTAAGAAGGATTCACTTTTAGGTATTCTGAAAGCACAAGATAAGTTTTATAAATCTCAGACTAAAAACATGACCTATTATAGTCAGATGTTAGATGAGATTGCTGCCACTGTTCCAAAGAATATTAAGTTGAATGTGTTAAAGATTAATCCTTTAATGAGTAAAATTCAAAGACGCGAACAACTGTTTTTTGATGAAATTATAATAATTGAAGGATTTGCATCGAGTTCTTTCTTATTGAATACCTGGGAGAGTAAATTAGGTGAGTTGAAATGGATAAAAAACACAAAGCTAGTCAGTTTTACTCAGGAAGATAATACAGACAGAGGTTTCTTTTTAATGGAGGTTAATATTTTAAATGATTAGAAATCTTACATATAAGCAAATTTTTATTGGATACTCCGTAGCCATATTGTTATCTGTTTTTTTTATTATTAAAATAGCTGTTGCCCCAACAATTCAAACAATTAAAACTTATAAATACAATACTGAAAAGTATGAACTTATTTCATCAGCATCTGGCGATATTTTATTGATTAAAAAGAGACGTTCAGTGTTTGATAGCATGTATAATAAAACAGCAGGTATAACTCTGGAAGTACGAAAACAAATATTGTCAGACATCAGTAGTTATTGCAGCAAAAATTCATTGCAAGTTCACACATTTCCCGAACAACATATATATCAGTCAAAGTTGATCGCGGTTGAGACAAACACAATAATTATAAAAGGTAATTTCAAAGGGCTGTTAAAACTGATAAACTATATTGAGAGTTCTGTTACTTATAGTAAAATCTCATCGGTGAATTTTTATACTACTACGAACCGTAAATTGAAAACAGAAGAATTGTTTTTAGAATTAATATTTCAGAACATAAATAACGATGAGTATATTGATAATAATAGGAATTATTAGCTATTATATTTAAATAATCTTTATGAATACACGTATTATGAGAAAATATATAGAATTTCTTTTTTTAATCTTAGTATTATTCTCTTGTGATATTATTACAGAGCCAGATATTTCAGATTCTGAGGTGATTGTGATAGCTCCACCTGATGGTCTGGTTACTACGGCTTCGACACTTACTTTTTGGTGGGAGCATGTTCTTGACGCTGAAAAATACAACATATTAATTGTTAGTCCCGAATGGGATTCAGTTGTTACTTTGGTTGCTGATACTAATATTGCGGGTAATAAATTTTTGGTTACTTTACCTCCTGGCGAATATGATTGGGGAATTAGTGCATTTAATAATTCCAGTTCAACAGTATATACAATTAGTCATGTTAGTATTGACACATCTACAAACTTAAGCAGTCAGCTTGTTGTTTTACAATCTCCGGAAGATAATTATAACACAAATGAGCTGGAAATTTTATTTAGCTGGTACCCGGTTTCAGCAGCAAACTCATACCTGTTTGATATACGACGCGATAGTTGGCAGGGAGATAATGTAATACCTACTTATTTAACCGAATATGATACGTTGTCGTTGATGCTTAAAGATGGTGTTTATTATTGGGGTGTTCAAGGACGAAACGATTTTTCAAGCACAATATTCACAACCAGAAGTTTAATAGTTGATACTGAACCACCGGGAAGACCTTCAATTAATTATCCTGCTCAAAACGGAGATACTTTGGCAAGTGATGAATTAAGACTTAAATGGAGTAGGCCTAAAATTTCAGTTTCAGAAATTATTGATAGTGTTATTGTCTCTCATGATTCATTATTCACAAATGGTAATTACCTATACTTTATTACAAAAGAAACTGAACTAAGTCTGGAAGGAATTGAATCAGGTAAATATTTTGCTAAAGTTCGTTCGTATGATAAAGCCGGAAATCTTGGAGAACCAAGCCTTGTAAGGAAATTTTATATAGATGAAGAATAAAACAACAACATATATATTAGTGTGTCTTGTTGCGATAATATGGGGTGTTGTTGCTTTTAAAATTTTTAATCATATTCACCAGGCCACAATTGTTGATGAAGAATTTATTCCAGGCAGTGGTAATTCTCAAATAAAACTTCAGTTCAATGAAAAGCCTAAACTTTTGTTGAATTATGACGATCCTTTCCTAAAAGAAAATGTATACCAATCAAACACTAAAACAACTAATCGGGTAGTATATGATGTATCTTCGGGTAATATTTCTGGACGAATTAAAACAAATAACTCACTAACACCTAAAGAAGAGATTATCTGGCCAGGAATATCATATTCAGGGATTATACTTAATGATAAAACCCATGAAGAGCTTACAATAGTTGAAATTAGTGATAAAACCTTTCTTATGCGCGAAGGTGAAATTCAGGATGAAGTTGAACTTGTTAAAGCCTATGCCGATAGTATAATAGTAGAGTATAAAAAAAAGAAAAGTAAAACTATATTTAAATCAAAGTAAATGAGAATTTTGGTTACATTATTGTTCGGTTTTTTATGTTTAAATTTATTTTCTCAAAGTCTTGACTGGCAACCAAAAACCCGGGAAATTGTTCTTGAAAAACAAGATTCCTCTTTAAGATTTAGGATCCTTATTAGTCAGGAAGATGTCAAGGCAAAAAAAGATTACAATTATTACTGGTATTATAGGAATCAGATAAATAATAACCGGGGAAATTTTTCAGGGTCATTATTGCATGGTGAATACCAGGTTTTCGACAACCAAGACTATTTAATTACAAAAGGGGTATTTAAGAATGGCTTGAAAACAGGAGTATGGATGAGATGGAATAGTAATGGCTTATTATTATATTCTGAAAAATTCCATAGAGGAAAATTACATGGAAAGAGAATTGTTTATGGAGAATCAGGTGATGTTGTGATGCAAAATAGATATTGGCATGGAGAATTAAAAGGTGAAAATGAAAGTTTTTTTAAAATCTATATAGTTCCCAATTTTCTGCAAAATGATTCTACCAATACAGAAATAGAGACAGAAAAAGAGGAAATAGTAATAGAGAAAATGGAGGAGGAAAATACTAGCCGAGAAAGAATAACAAGATAAATGTATCTACAATAGGTGTTAAATGGCTTTCAAATTAAACAAAACTATTAATGGGAAATCGCTTTATTTAGTTGTATTCTTGAGTTTTATTATTTTGGTATTGTTATGGATGTTTCTCACACAGAGTATGTATGCCAGGGTAGAAGCACAGCAATATGTTCAGCTTAAGCATATTGTAGATCGTAATAACAATTTAATATATAAGCTTTTAAATGGCTCTGAAAATCAAACTGATTCAATTGATGATTTAATTAAAACTCAAAAAGTTATTGAAGACTGGGGGGCATTTAAGGTTGTTAACATCAAATCAGACTGGAAGTCGATATCCTATACTAAAACAGCACTAGCGGGTAATTATATATTTCAGGATGACACTGTTGGTTTATTTCTTGCTGATAAAGAAAAAGCTATATCTGTATCAGGTCAAACTAAAATATATGGGACATGCTTTATACCCTCCATGGGAATTAAAAGCATATATGTTGATGGCAGCCCATATAGAAATGATAGGCTGTTATACGGTGAAAAACGTACAAGTAAGAAAAACTTACCAGAATTAAGTTCAGACTTGTTGAATTGGATTAATAAATCGTATGGTGGTGATTTTGGGATTAATGATTCAATAATTAATAAGAACCATCTATTTAAGGATAATATAATTCGATCATACCGGGATAAGGCTTTGGTTATTTTTGATAAAGATAAACTAGTATTAAGGGATGTTTATTTGAAAGGGAAGATTATTGTTCAGTCAGACTCATTGATTATCATTCGGAAAAGTTCTGTTTTGGAGGGAATTATAGTTGTTTCCCCAAAAATTATTGTTGAGAAAGGATTTGAAGGTAATCTTCAGCTATTTGCATCCGATTCGATTCTAATTGAATCAGATGTAAAATTAAACTATCCAAGTTTTGTGTCGGTACATAGTGAAAAATCAAAAAAGGGTTTTTGCTATATTGATGAGAATAGTCGGGTGGAAGGAGGGGTACTCTGTGCTGCTGATGTTGAATCAGGAAGTAAATCTGCAGAATTGTTTTTAGCCGAAAATTCGACAGTTTGTGGAATTGTCTATTGCCAGGGCAGCATAAGTATGAATGGTAATGTTTTAGGATCTGTCTATACGAATCAATTTCATCTAAAAACAAGAAAGGGATATTACGAGAATGTTTTAAACGATGCAGAAATAAATCCTTTAAAGCTTACACCTACATTTCTAGTTCCAAAAATATTAGAATCAAAAACTGAATGGGGAGTACTTGAATGGTTAGATTAAATTTAAAAATATTTGTCAAAGGATCAATTATTGAACCAGTTGTTGCGATTGTAATAATGGTTATGGTTTTTGGATTTGCAATGGTTTTCCTTTCGAAGTACAGTACAATATATGATCTTAAAGCAATAAATGTTGCGAATGAAATGATCGATCAAGAGTTATATAATGTAGTTGTTTTGTTGGATTTAAATACTGATGATGTAGTTAATGGAGCTTTGGTTTTGAAGAAAAATATAGAGGTGAATAAAATGGAAAATATTTTATTTATAAATTTTGTAGTTAATGATAGAGAAAATAAGATTATATCAAAGCGTCAAATAATTTTACCAATGGGTTATATTACTTTCTAATTATATATAATTGTAAAGCTTATAAGGAGACTATGAAAAAATTACCTGGTTTTACCATATTGGAGACTTTATTAACTGTATTATTAACAAGCATAATACTTTCATTGAGCTTTTTGTATTTCAATTCCTTTCAAAAATATTTACACCTTAATAGCAAAAACTTAGAATATGAAACTTCAATTCTTCGATTTGAGAGTTTACTCAATTACGATTTAGACAGATGTGTTTATGTTTTACTTGATGCAGATAAAGAAATAGCCTTAACAATAGAAAACGAAGAAATTATTTATAGTTTAACAGATAGATACTTCGTCAGGAAGGGAAATAAATCTTTCGACACCTTAAATATAAATTCAGGTAATTTGTCAGTGAATTATTATCCAAATACCGATTTGATAACAGGAATTAAAATCGAGTTTGATGACATTAACAATACCAAACGTCTCTATTATTCAATAAAAAAGTACTCCGAGAAAGATATATTTATGGATTATATGAGAAGATAAAACGACCACCAAATATTATGGCGATAAAAATTAAAGACATACAGAAAAAATCTCATGATGTTTCTAAAACAACCAAGAATAGGAATCTCTTGGACTTCTTGAATAAAGATATTTCTTTAAAAAGGAGTGGGCTATCTGATAAGAAGAAAGAACGTTTTTATGGTGAATTATCGATCCTAGTAAATTCAGGAATAGATCTGGCGTCATCCTTACAGATAATAATAGACCAGGAGAAAAATTCGACAACATTAAAGATTTATGAGAATTTACTGAATGAGCTTATCAGAGGCTCAAGCTTTTCAAATGCGATGAGAAGTAATAGAGTGTTCTCAGAATATGAATTCTACAATATCCGTATAGGTGAGGAAAGTGGGACTATTGCTGTAGCCCTTGATGAGCTTGCAAAGCATTACAAAACTAAAATGAAACAAAGGAGACAACTTATAAGTGCTCTTTCATATCCTATTTTGGTAATTATTGTTGCTGTAGCAGCAGTTGTTTTTATGTTAAATGTAGTTGTACCTATGTTTGCAGGCGTTTTCCAAAGATTTGGGGGAGAGCTCCCTGGCATTACTACAACAATATTGAAAATATCAGATTTTTTAAAAAACAATGTAATTCTAATTTTACTGATTCTAATAGGAGTATTTTTATTATCCAAATATGCCAAGCGTTTTGAATGGTATAGAAAATTTGCGACTGATATATTGTTAAAAACCCCAATATTTGGAAATTTATTCCTAAAAATAAACCTTTCACGTTTTTGCAGCTCACTCTATTTGTTAGAATCCTCCGGGGCACCTCTGATTGACGCACTCGATCTCGCAAATAAGATGATTCGTTTTTATCCTCTCAACAAGGCGATAGAAGGTACTTCTGAGAAGATATCAGTCGGTGGGAGTATGCATGAAAGTATGAAGAAGTACAAAATATTTGATGCTCAAATTATTTCCTTAATAAAAGTAGGCGAAGAAACCGGCAAGCTCGAATATATATTGAAGCAGTTACACGAGCAATATTCAGAAGAAATAGAACATAGAACAAAACAACTAGGTAGTCTTTTGGAACCTTTGTTAATATTGGGGGTAGGTTTAATGGTAATGGTTATATTAATTGCGATGTATTTACCCCTGTTTAAGCTTAGTACCTCGATTATTTAGGCATATTTAATAATCGCAACCTTCATTTTCAAACTCCTCTAACTTAGTATGCAAAGTTTATCGGGATGTCCAAACTTTAATATTGTTGTCCAAACTTTATTATTTGTGTCCAAACTTTATTATCTAACTCCAAACTATGCCAAAGGCGCAGGTAATTTATTCAACAGTTACCGATTTTGCTAAATTTCTTGGCTGGTCAACATTGCAACCCCTCATTACCGCAATATAATATGAAAACAATTGAAGAGGAATGACACTTAAAAGGGCCGAAAATACCGGATTTGTTTCCGGAATCTCAAATACATGATCAGCCATTTTTCTGATAACAGTATCTCCTTTTGTAACTACAGCTATTATTTTACCATTTCTGGCTTTTACCTCCTGCACATTACTTACAATCTTCTCATACGAAGAGTCTTTAGTGGCAACCACCACCACAGGCATTTTCTCATCGATAAGAGCAATTGGCCCGTGTTTCATCTCTGCAGCAGGGTATCCCTCGGCATGAATATATGATATTTCTTTGAGTTTTAAAGCTCCTTCTAATGCTACAGGAAATAAATAACCTCTTCCCAGGTATAACGAATTTGTGGAATCTTTATAAAGTTCCGCGGCTTCTTTTATGATTAAACTATTTTGTAAAATTTCTTCAATTTTTTCAGGTATCAGGTTGAATTCTTTAATAAGATTCTGATAGCTTGAATCAGAGATTAACTCTTTACTTCTCCCTATGGTAATAGCCATCATGGCTAAAACAGTAACCTGGCAGGTAAATGCTTTGGTTGAGGCTACACCAATTTCAGGACCAGCATGGGTATAAACCCCGGCATGGGTTTCCCTCGGTATAGAAGAACCTACAACATTGCAAATTCCAAGAACAAGAGCGCCTTTTTCTTTCGCCAACTGTATTGCTGCCAATGTGTCGGCAGTTTCACCACTCTGACTTATTGCAATAACAACATCGTCTTTGTTTATTATGGGGTTTCTGTATCTGAATTCCGAAGCATATTCTACCTCAACAGGTATTCTGGCCAAATCTTCAAATAAATATTCGCCTACTAAACCAGCATGCCATGAAGTTCCACAGGCTATTATTAATATTCTTTTTGCCTCTATTAATTTAGGCATTACCTCGTAAAGGCCCCCTAAATGTATCTTGTCGTTTTCGGTTTTTACTCTGCCTCTAAAGGTATCATTAATAGATCGGGGCTGTTCAAAAATTTCTTTAAGCATAAAGTGCTCATAGCCACCTTTATCTATTTCACCAATATCAATATTAAGCTCCTGAATAATGGGGGTTTGCGATTTATTGTGGTCTGTTTTTAAAGTGAGCTGATCTTTTGTAATAACAGCAACATCCCCATCGTTCAGATAAATAACACTTTTAGTGTATTCAACAATTGGAGTAGCATCGGATGCTAAAAAGTACTCTTCGTTTCCTACTCCAATCACTAAGGGGCTGCCTTTTCTTGCAGCAATTAACTTGTCCGGCTCATCAGAGCATATTATAACCAAACCATAGGCTCCAATTACTTTCGATAATGCCAGACGCACAGCTAATTCGGCATCAACTGCACCTTTTTCATAAATGTATTCAATCAGGTTTGCCAGTACTTCGGTATCGGTTTCACTTTTGAAAGTAACACCAAACGAAGTCAGCTTATCTCTTAATCGGGAATAATTTTCAATAATTCCGTTATGAATTATGGTGAATTTCCCATTCATCGACATGTGAGGGTGGGCATTTACATCATTTGGTTCACCATGTGTTGCCCATCTTGTATGGCCGATACCAATATTTCCTGTGAGATCATCATTCCCAATAAAGGCTTCTAAATCAGCTACTTTCCCTTTTCTTTTGTAGACTTTGGTTTTTTTGTTCCAAATAGATACTCCTGCTGAATCATATCCTCGATACTCAAGCCTTTTTAGTCCGTTTATTAATATTGGGAGGGCCTGTCTTTCACCAATATATGCAACAATTCCACACATAATTAGTAAGTTGTATTTGTGTAAATAACTCTTAAGTAAGCGGGTTTTATATCAGAAATGCCGGAGTTAAGAACTACTCTGCCCGGTACCTTATATTCCCTGAAGGAACTACTTGTGATATTATTTACAGCAGCCATTAAATAAAATCTTGCACGATATTGATTATCATCATCCTGCAAGTATTGATGTACATATTCTGTCAGGTTTATTCTGTATTCCAGTGTACTATCATTAAAATATCCTTTAAAATATCCCCAACTTATATTATCATCTTCAATAGAGTATCCATCAGGGTAACCAGGGGCAGCGCCCTTTATGGTTAATCGTCCCGGAACAAAGAAATTAGTTGTATCGAGCAGTTCTCTGTTGACTGGTAAAACAAGTTCTGCTAAATTAATTCCCAGACTATCTGATCGGATGGTTTTAAAAGTTTCCAGTTCAGGTATTTTAAGATAACCCCTGGCACCACCAAGCGATTGAACATAGAAGTTTTGTCCCTGATTTACGGTATCGTTTAATATTGTTCCAAATGGACCATAAGGTACATTGTTACTTTCGTTTTTATAAAAACACTGGTATTTATTAATTGCAAATGTAGAATACTGGGTTGTTATTGAATCATTCTTCTCTGACTTAGGGAAATGATAGATTCGCTCATATTCAACTACCATTTTTGAATCGTTGTAAAAGAAATTCTCAATTCCTCCGGTTTCATTTTTTGGTTGAGATTTTATATAAAATCCCGGAAATTTTTGGTGAAAATCGTAGGCTGAGCTATATAGGTCATTTGCGTATATAAAAGTTGTATCCATTAGCGATTCAGCATAATCATCATCTAATTCAACAATCAGGTAATAATAGCCGCTGTCAATTCCCTCTATATCGTAATGGTCAATAAAAACTTTATGAGTTGTGCTGTTGGCAACATTAAGGTTAAAATTGAATTTGTCAGATTCCAGGGCATATTCGGTATTGTATGTGCTTGAATAGGAAATAGTTTTTGTTAAAGGGTATAATTCAACATCAAAACCATTTTCTCCACCGAAAATTTTATCATCGTCAATTTTGAAATAAAATTTACAGTTTTTATAAGTATCAGAACAAGTATCAACATGGCTGTAATAATTATCGGAGTTAAAACCAAGCTCCATAGTCAGGTTAACCGAAGTTTCACCGAAAATGGGGTCTATTACATAACCTATCGGACAATTATCTGTCGAGGTTTCCGAAGTTGTCGTGGTTGATGAGGGATAAATTGCTGTGCCCGGAAAACCTTGTAAAGTATAACATTCAACTGTGAATGTATCTGCACCGGCAGGTTTAATGTCAGCCTCAGGTAAAATATTTGCACCCAGATTTATAGGTTCGTCTTCACAGGAATTTAAGAAAACCACACAACCAAGAGTTATCAAAACTCCGGCATAAAAGAATTTGTTCATATGAGAGAATCTGTTTTTAACCCAATAATTCGTCATAAAAAGCCGAATAGGCATCAAGATATTCTTCTTCCGACTTGTAATCGAGTTGTGGAACGGGTAATTTTTTGACATAGTCAGCAATCTCTGGGTTAACTTTTTCGCTGCCAAAGATAACTCCGTCGGAGAAATTTACACCCAATTTAACAAAATTTGTGTATGTTGGGTTTGTTATAACATCCAAATCCTTTTTATTAATACCATCCCAGCTCAATTTCTCCTTTAATCTGGAATTTAAAGCTGATGTAAACTCGGTATCGTAAATTGAGCTTACCATCTTTGTATTCTGAAACAGGGGATCATCGTGATAATATTGCTTGATATATATAGGCAGCAGGCTTGTAAACCAACCATGACAATGAATTAAGTCAGGGGCCCATTGTAACTTCTTAACAGTTTCTACAACACCACGTGTAAAAAATATGGCACGCTCATCATTGTCCTCAAAAAAGTTGCCTGTTTTATCCTGCAAAGTATACTTCCGTTGAAAAAAATCTTCGTTATCGATGAAATATACCTGCATTCTGGCAGCCTGTATAGATGCAACCTTAATTATTAAAGGATGGTCATTGTCATCTATTATCAGATTCATACCAGATAAGCGTATCACTTCATGTAACTGATTTCGCCTTTCGTTAATACAGCCAAACCTTGGCATAAACGTTCTAATTTCTTTTCCCCTTTCCTGTATACCTTGCGGAAGATTCCTCGCTATCACTGACATTTCTGTTTCGGGGAGATAAGGAGTTATTTCTTGGGAAACGAATAATATTCTTTTGGTCATATTATTTTAAGTTGTTCAGAAATATCATGCAAAATTACTAAAAATTATCTTGCCGTGAAAATCTATCTATTTCCCAGTTTTTGTTGGTATATATAACTTGTTGAATTAAGCAGAGTATATTTCGTAAATGTTGCTTTGAAAAATATTTATCTTTGAGCCCGATTTTTTTGCTATGAAAATTTTAAAAACAATTTCTGAGCTTCGGTCAGAGCTTAACAGGTATAACCAAAAGAACCTGCGTATTGGGTTTGTTCCTACAATGGGAGCACTGCACGAAGGTCATCTTTCGCTGGTTAAACAAAGTGTATCTGAGAATTTTGTGACTGTTGTGAGTGTTTTTGTAAACCCAACTCAGTTTAATGATAAAAAAGATCTGGAACGATATCCCAGAGACCTGGAAAAAGATTGCAAACTCCTTAAACCGGTTGGCTGTAATCTTGTTTTTGCTCCATCGGTTGATGAAATGTATCCCGAACCGGATACCCGCAGGTTCGACTTTGGTGAACTTGAAACAGTTATGGAGGGAGCTCATCGACCCGGACATTTTAACGGAGTGGGGCAAATCGTATCAAAGTTATTTGATATTGTTCAGCCAAACAGAGCATACTTCGGTTTAAAGGATTTTCAACAGTTGGCAATAATTCGTAAGCTGGTTAAAGACTATCATTATCCTGTCGAAATTGTACCCTGTGCAATTGTTCGTGAATCAGATGGCCTGGCCATGAGTTCAAGAAATATGCTTTTAACTGAGGAACATCGAAATGCCGCCCCTTTTATATACCATACTCTGAATAAGTTGCAAGAGTTAACGATAAATTCAACAACGGCAGCGAAAGAATTTATCCGGAAACAGTTTGCTGAAAATAAATTTCTTGATTTAGAATATTTTGAAATTGTTGATGATGAAAACCTTCAGCCAGTGGATTTTATAGAAAAAAACAGGACTTATTCGGCATGCATTGCTGTCTTTGCCGGAAAAATCAGATTAATAGATAATGTTCAATTAAATTCGTAACTTTGCTGCATTATGCTGGTACACGTAATTAAATCGAAAATCCATCAGGTTAAAGTTACTGAAGCTAATTTACACTATGTTGGGAGCATCACTATTGATGAAGATTTAATGGATGCATCAAATATCATTGAAAACGAAAAGGTGCAGATTGTCAATATTAATAATGGTGAGCGTTTAGAGACTTATGTCATTAAAGGTGAGAGAGGTTCAGGAGAAATTTGCTTGAACGGGCCGGCAGCACGAAAGGTTGCTGTGGGTGACATAGTAATTATTATTTCTTATGCTATGATAGACTTTAATGAAGCAAAAGGATTTAAACCAACAATCATTTTTCCCAACACTGAGACAAATTCGTTAAGTTAATACCTGAGAAAATTTTAAATTCATATCTTTTACCGGAGTTTTATCCGGTACGGTAATACTATAACTTTTACTCACTCACATTTAATGTAATGGCTAAATCAAAAAATATTTTTGTTTGCCAGGAATGCGGTACAGAATCTTCGAAATGGATTGGTCGCTGCCCGGCATGCGGGCAATGGAATACCTATGTCGAAGAGGTGAAAATTACAGGGAAGGGTTCGGGTAGAGAAACAATATCTTACTCTAAATCAAAAGAAAAACCTTTACCCTTTAACAAAGTTATTGCCGAGAATTATCAAAGAATAAACTCTTCATTTTCAGAGTTTGACAGAATTTTAGGGGGCGGTATAGTCCCGGGTTCTTTTATTTTGCTGGGTGGCGAACCCGGAATTGGTAAATCTACTCTGGCTCTTCAGTTGACCCTTGATTTTAAAGGGAAAGTGTTGTATGTTTCCGGTGAAGAAAGTGCAGGTCAAATAAAAATGCGTGCCGATCGTATTGGTAAAACCAATGATAATTGCCTGATATATTCCGAAACAAACCTGGAGGATATTCTTATTCAATTTGAACATGAATCGCCCGAACTTCTTGTTATTGATTCAATTCAAACAATATATTCTCAGTTAATAGAATCTGCTCCGGGGAGTGTGTCACAGGTACGGGAGTGTGCAACCCGTTTGTTAAGAGTTGCCAAGGAAAAAGTAGTGCCTGTTATTCTTATCGGACATATAACAAAAGATGGTTCTCTTGCAGGGCCTAAAGTTCTTGAGCATATTGTCGATGCTGTTATTCAGTTTGAAGGTGAACAAAATTTAAACTACAGAATTATCCGTAGTCTCAAGAATAGGTTTGGAGCAGTGCCCGAATTAGCCATTTTTGAAATGGGACAAGCCGGATTGAAACAGATACTAAATCCTTCAGAATTGTTTCTTCATGAGTCAGAAAACCTTTTATCAGGCGTAGCAGTGGCTTGTACTATGGATGGCATCAAACCCTTATTGATAGAAACACAAGCTTTAGTCGGAACAGCAGTTTATGGTACACCTCAGCGTTCTTCAACTGGTTTTGACTTGCGGCGTTTAAACATGCTATTGGCTGTTCTCGAAAAAAAAGGAGGTTTTAATGTCTCAAATAAAGATGTTTTTTTAAATATTGCGGGAGGAATGAAAATACAGGATACTGCTGCTGATTTAGCCATTGTTTCTGCCATAGTATCATCTCGTATAGATCAACCTCTTAGCGCTGGAACATGTTGTTGTGCAGAGATTAGCCTTACTGGTGAATTGCGACCCGTACACAGAATTGAACAAAGAATTTTGGAAGCTAAGAAACTTGGTTTTAAACATTTTGTTCTATCAAGCTACCAGAAAAATATTGATAAGATTAAAGGTATTGAGATTAAAAAAGCATCATCGATAAACGATGCTCTGAAGAATATTTTTCAAAAGGCGAATTAGTAAATACCTATATAACCGTATCCACCATCAATATTGTCTTCATTCGGACTGGTTGTTGCCTGATCCGGGTCTGAGCAGTCCAGGTCAATTATAAATCCCGGGGGAGCTTCAAACTTCAGATCCTGGGTAATTCCCAATGTCGAATCGGCATACACTCTTTCCATATACTCAGCAAAAATTGGCAGTGCCATATTTGTTCCCGAACCTTGCCTGATGTTGTCAAAATGTACAGAGCGATCTTCAGCACCTACCCAACAGCCAGAAACCAGGTTCGGGGTAATTCCAATAAACCAACCGTCGCTGTGGTTATTTGTTGTGCCTGTTTTACCGGCCATTTCTGCTGTGAATTCATATTTCCATCGCAACCGGTGTGCTGTTCCTCTGTTGTAATCCACAACACCTCTCATCAGGTTTAACATTAAAAATGCCGTTTGCTCACTAATAGCTTCTTTAGATTCAGGCTGAAACGTAGCCAATATATTGCCATATTTATCTTCTATTCGGGTTACAAATATTGGGTTTGTGTGAACACCTTTATTGGCGAATGTTGCAAATGCACCCACCATTTCTTTAACCGACATATCCGATGTTCCATATATCATCGAAGGAACCGGATCAATATAACTTTCAATCCCCATTTTATAGGCAATATCTGCAATGGGTTGAGGTTTAAACCTGTCAACAAGAAATGCCGAAATGTAATTTTCTGATGTTGCTAAGCCCCATTTTAATGGTTTAATCGTTCCACGGTCTTCAGCCCGGCATGTTGAACGTGGTTCCCAAATGGTATCATTATCTTTAAATCGTACAGGGTTTACAGGCGCCATATAGCAAGGTGTATACCCCTCCTGCATGGCCAAAATATAAAGGAATGGCTTAAATGTTGAGCCGGCCTGTCTTTTACCTTGTGTTACGTGGTCGTATTTGAAGTGTCTGAAGTTCAATCCTCCGACATAGGCTTTCACCGCACCTGTTTTGGGATCCATCGACATAAAGCCGGTATGTAAAAAATGTTTGTAGTACAAAATGGAATCCAGGCGTGTCATAACAGTATCAATATTTCCTTTCCAGCTAAAAATAGACATGGGTACCGGGGTCTTGAATACTTTATATATCGAATCCCAGGAAACACCATTATTATATAAACTTCTTCCCCGATCTGACCAGCGAATAGAATGTTTAATAATGTTATCTACCTGTTCATTTGTAAGATCTTTTGAGAAAGGCGCTCTTTTCTTGCCTTTCTTCTCAGCAAAAAACTCCTCTTGCAAAGTACCACCAAGGTGCACTCTGACTGCTTCTTCAGCATACAGCTGCATCTTATAATTAATGGTTGTATATATTCTTAGGCCATCTGTATAAATATCGTATGAATTACCGTCTGGTTTCTTGTTTTTATTACACCATCCAAAAAGAGGATCATCTGCCCATGCTGTGGAGTCTTCTTTAAAACTACTATAATTGCTATAATTTTTTCTTTTTGGTTTATTATAGGTCATGTATCGCTTAATATATTCTCTGAAATAGGTTGCGGGGCCTACATTATGGCTTACCGGCTGAAAGTCAAGTTTTATGGGAAGCTTAATCAAAGAATCACGGATCTCTTCGGTAATATATCCATATTTTTCCATTTGTTTTAAAACCCGGTTTCTTTTATTTAGAGCATTCTCCGGTCTTGTTTTTGGGTTAAACAGCGATGGATTTTGCGCCATTCCAACAAGTACAGCAGATTCTTCAATTTTCAAAGAATCGGGTAAGGCATTGAAGTAAATCTGGGCTGCTGAATTTATTCCTACAGCATTATAAAGAAAATCGTACTGATTAAAATACAGGGCTATAATTTCTTCTTTTGTATAAGACTTTTCGAGATTGACAGCAATAATGTATTCTTTTACTTTTTGCTTAAACCGACCCCAGAATGTACTGCTCGGATCGTGAAATAATAGTTTTGCGAGCTGCTGGGTTATTGTACTTCCGCCTCCACGTTTTCCAAGATAAGTGAATGCTCTTAATGTTCCCTTAAAATCAATTCCTGAATGTCTGTAAAACCGAATATCTTCTGATGCAATAATTGCATTAACAAGGTTTTTTGGTAATCGCTCAAATTCAACATGAGTTCTGTTTTGATTTCGGGTGTACAGCGAACCGAGTACTTCCTCATCTTCAGATAAGATTAATGTAGCTAGATTAATTTTGGGGTTTTCAAGATCCTCAATTCGTGGCATATATCCTAATTTGCCCGAACCTGCCAAAATAAACATGATTAGGAAAAACAGTATTGGAACACAGATTATTCCCCAAAAAAATAAAATGAATTTAAAAAACTTACTTCTGGTTTGTTTCATTGTCATTTATCATATTTCACGATACAGTCAAGGTCTGCTAAAATTTTTTATTCATATTTGTCATCTGAAAATAATTTCAGCAAACAATAATTTGACTTTTCAGCGTAAAAGTATTAATAATTTGATTTGTGCTTTTATTTTTATAATTTATTAAAACATTAAACATAGTAACACGGTTTATATTGCTTTAAAGTTATAATTAACTTTATTTAGTTATTTAGTGCATCGCATAATTTAATTGAAAAAAATTTATTAGGATGATTGAGAACCTCGTTATAGTAGAGTCTCCGGCAAAGGCAAAAACAATAGAAAAGTTTTTAGGTAAAGGTTATCAGGTTGTTTCGAGTATGGGACACATTCGTGACCTGGCTAAAAAGGATTTCGGAATTGATCTGGAAAACAATTACAAACCAAAATATATTGTTCCTGCCGATAAAAAGAAAATAGTTACCGAACTAAAGAAACAGGTGAAAGAGGCAAAGGTTGTTTGGTTAGCATCCGATGAAGACCGCGAGGGAGAAGCGATTGCATGGCACCTTGCCGAGGAATTAAATCTCGATGTAAAAAAAACCCGCCGGATTGTTTTTCATGAGATTACCGAGAAGGCAATCAAACAATCGCTTGAAAATTACAGAACCATCGATCAAAACCTGGTGAATGCACAACAGGCCAGAAGAGTTTTAGATCGTCTGGTTGGGTTTGAACTGTCACCGGTTTTATGGAAGAAAGTTAAACCCTCTTTATCGGCCGGCAGGGTTCAAAGTGTTGCTGTTCGTTTAATTGTTGAAAGAGAACGGGAGATCATAAATTTTGAGTCAGTTTCTGCATTTAGAGTAAGAGGCGTTTTTGTTCCTGAAGGGGCAAAAAAAAATCTGACTGCCGAATTAAATAAAAGATTCAATACTGAAGCGGAAGCAAAAAAATTCCTCGAAAAGTGCATAGATGCCCAATTTCAAGTTGCTGATGTCAGCAAAAAGCCTTCAAAGAAAAGTCCAGCAGCACCTTTCACAACATCTACCCTTCAGCAGGAAGCCAGCCGGAAATTAGGATACTCTGTATCGCAGACAATGGCTTTGGCTCAGCGTTTATATGAGGCCGGACATATTACTTACATGCGTACCGACTCGGTTAATTTATCGGATTTTGCCATTAATGCAGCTAAGAAGATTATCGAATCGGAGTATGGTTCGGAGTTTTCTGAAGTCCGTAATTATAAAACAAAATCAAAAGGAGCCCAGGAAGCACACGAAGCAATCCGCCCAACCTACCTCGAGAAGAAAACCATTTCGGGCAATAATAATGAGAAGAGGCTCTATGAGCTAATCTGGAAAAGAACTGTTGCTTCACAGATGAGTGATGCAAAGCTTGAAAAAACAACTATTCAGATAAATGTCTCAACTGCACAGGAAAAATTTGTTGCTCAGGGTGAAGTATTAATATTTGAAGGTTTCCTGAAAGTATATATTGAATCAACCGATGATGAGGTTGAGGAAGAAGATTCTGGCTTATTGCCCCCTTTACTGGTTAATGAGCAACTCAAGAGAGATGAAATTAATGCTACAGAAAGGTTTACATTACATCCACCACGGTATACCGAGGCAAGTCTTGTTCGAAAACTTGAAGAACTTGGTATTGGCAGACCATCTACTTATGCACCTACAATTACAACCATTCAAAACAGGGGATATGTTTTAAAGGAAGACCGGCCAGGGCTTGAGAGAAAATATCAAATGCTGACCTTGAAAGGAACTGACATTAAAAATTTTACAAAAACTGAAATTACCGGAAATGAAAAAGCAAAACTTTTTCCTGATAATATTGGAATGATTGTAAATGACTTTTTACTTGAATATTTTAAAGAAATTCTGGATTTTAATTTTACTGCTTCAGTAGAAAAAGATTTTGATGAGATTGCTGCCGGTAAAACCGATTGGCAAAAAATGATTGATGATTTCTACAAGCCCTTTCATAAGCAGGTAGAAACAACTTTAGAAGTTTCGGACTATACAAAAGGAGAGCGGGTTTTAGGTGAAGATCCCTCATCCGGGAAGACTGTTGTAGCCAGAATGGGTCGCTACGGTCCCATTGTTCAGATTGGTGAGAAGAGTGAAGGAAATGATGAAAAACCAAAGTTTGCCAGTATCTTAAAAGGGCAGCACATCGAAACTATCACGCTTGAAGAAGCATTGTCACTGTTTCAGCTGCCCCGCGAAGTTGGCGAATATGAAGGCAAAACCATGACTGTGGCTATTGGCCGCTTTGGACCCTATATCAGGCATAACAATGCATTTGTTTCACTGAAAAAAGATGTGGATGATCCCTATGCAATAACGGCAGAAAGAGCAATTGAATTAATCGAAGAGAAAAGGGAAAAAGACAAAAACAAATACATAAAAACCTTTGATGACGAGCCTGAATTGCAAATACTTAATGGCCGATGGGGACCTTATCTGGTATATAAGAAGAAGAATTTTAAAATACCTAAAGGTGTTGAACCTGCTTCACTTTCGAAAGAGGATTGTATGAAGATTATAACTGATTCTGATAAAAAGAAAAAATAACTAACAGACACTTAGCATGGAGCTGATAGATTTTCTTGATCCCGTTGAACTTGAAAAACCCGATGAGTATTATTTAAAAAGCCAGGATCTTTTTAGTAAAAACATCACAATAAATACAGAGAATACAAATCTTAATAATCTAAGTAGTTTCAATATTGCTATTCTGGGTGTTCCTGAAGACAGAAATTCATTTAACAAGGGAGCAGCTTTGAGCCCAACAGCAATCAGGTCTGAGCTTTATAAGCTGATGTCAACAGAAGGCAGGCAAAAAATTATTGATATCGGAAATATCAAAGCCGGCAATACCTACACAGATACGTACATTGCTCTGAAAGAAGTAATATTAATCCTTCTTGGAAACAATCTGAATATTTTGGTAATTGGCGGTACACAGGAGTTAACACTCCCCATATTCCTGGCTTTTGAAAATTATCAGCAAAAAATTAATCTGGTAACAATTGACTCCAGGATCGACTCAAACAAGGATGCCCTTGAGTTAAACTCCGATTCGTACCTGTTGGAAATACTTTTAAAGAAAAAGAAACTTTTTAAGTATGTTAACGTGGGGCATCAGGCTCATTTTACTGAGAAACGTGACCTTGAATTACTAAACAAGCTATTTCATGAGGCAGTTCGCTTAGGTGAGATAAGAACTGATATAAAAAAAATTGAACCTGTGCTTAGAGATGCCGATATTGTTAGTTTTGATATGTCGGCCGTCAGGCATTCCGATTCACCGGGTTATTACAGAGCCTCACCAAACGGTTTTAATGCCGAAGAAGCCTGCCAGATAGCCAGGTATTCAGGCATGAGCGATTTGGCCAGGGTTTTTGGAGTATTTGAAGCGAATGCAAGACTGGATAGCAATAACCATACTGCAGCACTTGTTGCTCAAATGCTTTGGTACTACATCGACGGTATGGAAAACAGGTTCACTGAAACACCAGATTCTGAGAATAATAACTTTAAGACATTTATTGTTAGTCACGACGATTTAGATTACGACATGACTTTCTTCAGAAGTATGTTATCGGATAGGTGGTGGCTTGAGGTTCCGAATATAAAGAATAATTTATCGGTGGTCATTGCCTGTTCGCATGATGATTATGTTACAGCCTGCAATCATGAGGTTCCGGAAATCTGGTGGAAAACCTTTCAAAAACTTGAATAGAACACAAAATTCTTTGATCTCATCATTTTTTTCCCTTAAAAAGAAACTTCTTACCAGATTTTACAGTATAAAATGATTGATTGTTTTGTATGTTGATTTCTTAGGTTGTATGGATACAATATTTTTACTTATTTTACTTTTTATATAAGAGCCGTGTAATAAAAGGCCTTACAGTAAAACAAGGAAAATGAAAAAGCTTACCATATTAATAGCTGTCATCATACAGACAATAGCTGTTTTTTCACAGCAATTGCCGGAAGTTAGTTATTACATGTATGATTATACAAGAACTAATCCGGGTAGTATTGGAAGTTCAGATATGGTAAATGTAACAGGCATATTTAAAAATTCGTTAATGAACATTCCGGGACAACCAACCGTAAGTTATTTTGAGGCTGAAATGCCTTTTAACTTCTTAGGAGGTAAGCACGGAGTAGGTATTTCATTTTATAATGATATTATAGGGTTCAATAACGATATAGATTTGAAACTTGGATATGCTTTTCGTTTTAGTGCTGGCGACGGAACATTTGGTATTGGAATAAATGGGGGCATTAAACAACATGCATTTAAAGATGGAGCAGAATGGGTGTCTGCCGGACCCATTGATCCTGCAAATGATCCCAGGATTCCGGATCTCGGCTCCAACAACTTAAATGCTCTTAGCCTCGGAGTCGGAGTGTTCTATCGTACAGAAGATATTTATTTTGGAGCTTCAGTATTAAATGTTTACGCTCAGGATTTAGATTACAGCGATGTTGCAACCACAACAACCAGTGCTATTGAAACACTTGAACCTCATTATTATGCAACTGCAGGCTATACACTACAGTTGAATAACCCGGCATTTGAATTGCAACCTTCCGTAAACTTTTACTCAGACCTCTCATCAGTAACATTTGATGTAAATGGAATGCTGACATACAATAAAAGATTATGGGGGGGCGTTTCTTATAGAGCATCCTCATCTGCAGTAGCAATGGCGGGTCTTATGATAATGGATGGATTAAAAGTAGGATATGCGTACGATTTTCAGTTAACGGCATTAAACACGTATTCGACTGGGTCGCACGAAATAATGTTAAACTACAGTTTTAAATTAGGTGTAGAAAAATCACCACAACGATATAAGAGTATTAGGTATTTATAATTTTTTTAATAAATTTATATAAACTTTAGAGATTACATTTTTTTCAGATAAATTCCTTTGATTATGAAAAAGCTGATTACTATTGGTTTCATTGTAGCTGTCTTGATTACTAGCAGTTGTAGTAACTATAAAGGGGGCGAACTTACAGGAGTTCCAGGCCGTGCAAGATACTTTGAGCCCGACCCATTTGGAATGGTGTTTGTGCCTCAGGGTAGTTTTACCATGGGTATTAACGACCAAAGTGTTCCATGGGCACAAAACGATTTCACAAGAACGGTTACTGTTGATCCATTCTGGATGGATGAAACAGAAATTACAAATAATGAATACCGCCAGTTTGTTTTTTGGGTGAGAGATTCAATTATGCGTAGTATGCTTGGAGAGCAGTTAGATGATTTTGTGTTTTCTGAAGATGCATATGGAAATCCGATAGATCCTCCTGCTATTAACTGGGAAATTAGAATTGATTTCAGAGATGAAGAGATTAACGAGATCTTATCTGAAATTTATTACCCTACCGAAGAACGTTTCTTTGGAATGAAAGAAATTGATAGCCGAAAACTTATTTACGAATATTTCTGGATTGACCTAAAACAGGCTGCAAGCCGTCAAAACAGATATAACTACGAAACCAGGGAGTATGAAGGAACTGTTATTAATAATGATGGTGAAAGAATAGAGGTAGAAGACAGATCAAGCTTTATTATTAGAGATATGGTGAATGTATATCCTGACACACTTTGCTGGATAGCAGATTTCACTTTTTCTTATAATGAACCCATGACAACAATGTATTTTTGGCATCCGGCATACGACAATTACCCTGTAGTTGGTGTAAACTGGAAACAAGCTACTGCATTTAATATCTGGAGAACCAGGTATCTTAATGCATCTCTTCGTGCCTCAGGCCAACCCGGTGTGCATGATTACAGATTGCCAATAGAATCGGAATGGGAATTTGCCGCACGTGGAGGCCTGGATCATTCAATGTATCCATGGGGTGGTTATTATACCAGAAATAAAGAAGGTTGTTTCCTTGCTAACTTTAAACCATTAAGAGGAAACTATATTGATGATGGTGGTTCTGTAACTTTACCTGTAGGTACATATCAGCCAAATGAATTTGGATTATACGATATGGCAGGAAATGTTGCTGAATGGACTTCTAACGCATATGACGAGTCGGCCTACGTATTTAGTCACGATTTAAATCCTGATTACAAATACAATGCCCGTCCTGGTGATTTAGCCGTACTAAAAAGAAAAGTAATTCGCGGAGGATCCTGGAAAGATATCGGATACTATCTGCAATGCGGTGTTCGTTCTTATGAATATCAGGATACCGCCAAATCATATGTAGGTTTTAGATCGGTCAGATCTTATTTGGGTAATAATTAAAAAACTATAAAACTTAAAAGCTATGAGTATATCAGATCTTGTCCAGTCATCCGGGTGGAAGAATTTTATGGCCAAGCTTTATGGTATGGGAGCAACAGTTGTTATTGTCGGGGCTCTGTTTAAAATTAACCACTGGCCTGGCGGTACCCCTGTTATCACATTGGGTTTGGTTGTTGAGGCGTTGATATTCTTCTTCTCATCGTTTGAACCACTTCATGAAGAATTAGATTGGACCTTAGTTTATCCTGAATTGGCCGGAATGAGTGATCCGGATGAAATTGAAAATTTCAAGGAAAACATATATGCTCCAAGCGACAGACCTATTGAAAAAATTGAAGATATTCTTCAGGCAGCAGGTGTTGATAGTGAAGCTTTAAAGAAATTAGGAACAGGAATCAGTCAGATTGGTGAAAGTGCTCTTGCTCTTGCAGATATTTCAGGAGCTACAGCTGCTACACAGGAATTTGTAACCAATTTACAAACGGCTGCAACTTCGGTTGGATCTTTGCATGAAACCTATAGTTCATCTGTTGATTCTATCAAACAGTCAGCAACCCAGCTTTCCGGTGCCTATTTCGAAACTGCTGACCATATTCGAAAATCAGGAATGGAAGTAGCTACGACTTATAAAGATATAGCCTCTGCAATTCAGTCCGGACATCAGAATATTTCTCAGGGCAATAAACAATACGAGGAACAGCTTACACTTTTAAGTAAAAATCTTTCTGATTTGAATTCTGTATATAGTGCTCAGATTAAAGAGACAAATGATCAGATGAAAGGTTCAAAAGAGGTTTATAGTGGTCTGCATGACATGATTTCTAATCTTAAAGCCTCTGTTGATGAAACTAATAAGTATAAAGAAGAGGTTTCAAAACTTAAAGAAAACATTTCTTCTTTAAATAGTTTCTATGGTAATATGCTTAATACCATGAATATTAATAAGAAAAAGTAAAAGTAAATCAATATTAAGTAAACTTCTTTTAGAAGATGGGCCACGGAAAAGAAACTCCCAGACAAAAAATGATTGGCATGATGTACCTGGTACTCATGGCCATGTTGGCATTGAATGTGTCAAACGAGGTTTTGAATGCATTCAGTGTACTTGATGAGGGGTTGATCAGCACAAAAAATACACTGGAACAGACTAACAAGATTGTAATGACTAACTTCGAAAGCGAGATGGTTAACAAGCCGGAAAAAACAAAACCCTGGTTTGATCTTGCTAAAATGGTAAAAGATGATGCTGATAAAATTGTAGAACTGATAGAGGAAAGTAAAAAAGAGATTTTAAAATTTGCCAAAGAAGATATTGAAGCTATTACTGCTCATGGCCATATTAACATTCAAGAAATTAATGCTAAAGATAATTTAGATGCTCCGGTAAATGTAATGGTTGGAGATTTGAATGACAGGCTTGGCAAGGATATTAAAAATGCCATGGAAAAGTACAGGGAGATGATTCTTTCTCAGGTACTCAATGAAAGAACCAATGCTGAAACAGTCGAATCTATCGAAAAAAGTCTTGAAACTAAAAATGGGGTAGATCATAAGAGCGGTGAAGAAGTTTCCTGGGAAGTTGCACATTTTGCACATCTGCCTTTAGCGGGGGTTTTATCAATCATGACAGGCTTGCAAATCAATGTTAGAAATGCTGAAGCCGAAGCCCTTAAATACCTTTATGCAAAAATTGATGAAGGAACTTTTAAATTTACAAATCTTGATGCTACGGTTGTTCCAAATTCAAGTTATATAATTAAGGGCAACGAATATAAGGCCGATGTATTTCTTGCAGCATACGATACTTCAACAAAACCAACAATTTATGTTACTGAGAGCCGAAATCCCTACGATTCGGTTATTGAAAATGAGGTTATAATTTATAAGAAGAACCCCAATTTAACCTATACCGAAGTACCGGCTAATCCATTAACCGGAAAAGCTATATACACAGCTAAAGCCAGTTCTTTAGGAGATCGCTATTGGGGTGGAATTATCGAAGTTGTAGGACCATCGGGCGACATCATTACAAAGCCGTTTAAAAGACATTATCGGATTGAGGAAGGTTCAGTAGTTGTTTCTCCTACCAAGATGAATGTTTTTTATTTAGGAGTCGATAACCCTGTTGATGTGTCTGTCGCTGGAGTTAGTCCTTCAGATCTTTCTGTTACTGCATCGAATGGTACAATTGTGAAAAGAGGAAACTCCTATATTATGCGACCTCGTAGACCTGGTAATAGCATAATAAGTGTTTCTGCTACCGTTGATGGTAAGAAAAAGCAGGTGGGCCAGAGTGATTTCAGAGTTAAGAAAGTACCTGATCCGATTGCAAAAGTTAATGGTTTGCCCAGTGGAGGTATTAATAAAAATGTATTATTAGCACAGGTGGGTGTTGCAGCAGATTTAGAAAACTTCGACTTCGACTTAACGTTTACAGTTACAAAGTTTACTGTTTCGACTACCATTGGTGGATTTTTAAAAGAAGAATCTACAAATTCATATAAATTTTCACAGGCTCAAAAGAATCTGATTCAGAATCTTAATAAAGGACAGCGACTATATATTCAGGATATAGAAGCAGTTGGTCCCGATGGGACTCCACGTCCTTTGCCTGCTATTTCATTGTTGTTAAATTAAAAGTAATCTTTAAAATACCATATTATGAAAAGAATTGGTGCTGTCATAGGTTTAATCGCAATTTCTCTTGGCTTATTTGCCCAGGATAATCTTCTTGAAGTTTATGCAAGAGAACATATCCCAAACAAAACTCCCGTACCATATGAATACATGAGAGAGGCTGATGTCATGTGGTCGAAGGTAGTTTACAGAATGATAGATTTGCGTCAGAAACAAAATCTTCCTTTGTATTATCCAACAAAACCTATTGGTGGAAGAATGAGTTTTGTTTCGCTGATATTATACGGAATTGATAATGAAGGTGTAAGGGCATTTTCATCAACAGATCAATTAAATGAGTTTACAGCTCAAATGACTCTGGATGAGATAAACAGTGCTTTTGATGCTGGTGTTGATACAATTATTACAACAGACCCATTATCTGGAGAATTAATTCCTCAGATAATTGATAGAGATAGAAAAACAGATGAGGTTCAGAAAATCTTAGTAAAAGAAAAATGGTTTTTTGATAAGAATCACTCTGTTATGAAAGTTCGCATTATTGGAATTTGCCCAATTCGCACATTTTTCAGAACAGACGATCAGGGTATGCCTACAGAAGACTTCCAAATGAAGCAAACTATGTGGGTTTATTTTCCCGAAATACGACCTTTATTGGCAAACCATGAGATATATAATGAGTTTAATGACTCACAACGGATTTCATTCGATGATTTTTTTATGCAGAGGCGCTTTACCAGCAATATCTTTGCTGTATCCAATGTTTATGATAATCGGCGGATAAATTCTTATAGCTTGGGTGTTGATGCCTTACTTGAATCTGAAAAATTAAAAGAATGGTTATTCAACATTGAGCATGATCTTTGGGAATACTAGTATTTGAAGAGATATTTTAAAGATTTTATATACAGAAAAAGGCTTGATAAATTCAAGCCTTTTTTGTATTCTGAAATATATTTTTTCTAAATGTAATTTTCTCCCGAATTTAACTTTACATCGTTTACAAATTGTTTTATTCTTTGTTCCTCAGGTTTTTTACAGATTAAAAGAACATCATCAGTTTCAACAATTATCATATCATCTAATCCCTGAATAACAGCCAGCTTTTTTTCAGGAAGATTTATCAGGCAGTTTTTTGTTTCGTATAAATAACTTTTCCCGCCCTTGGTAACATTTTTGTTTTCGTCTTTATCCGAAATGTCATAGAGTGAACCCCAGGTTCCTAAATCAGACCATCCGATATCGGCACAAAGAACATGCACATTATCAGCCTTTTCCATTACACCATAGTCAATCGAGATATTCGAACATTTAGGAAAAGTTTCTTCAATAAACGAATTTTCTTCCGGAGTGTTAAATTTTAATGCACCTTCGCTAAATAAAGTATCAACATCCGGGAGATAAGTTTTAAAAGCTTTATTTATACTTTTTAACGACCAGAAGAACATACCTGAATTCCAAAAGAAGTCGCCACTTTCAAGGAATTTTTTAGCTAATTCATGGTTTGGTTTTTCTGTAAAGGTTTTAACCTTGCGAAAACTTTCATTTAGTATAATCTCTTTGTCATTTCCATTAACCTGAATATAGCCATATCCCGTCTCCGGGCGGCTGGGTTTTATACCAAGTGTCAGAAGCACATCATTCTTATCAATAAACTCTAATCCACTTTCAACAACTTCGATAAACTGTTTTTCTTTTAAAATAATATGATCAGAAGGCGCAACAACAATATTTGCATCGGGGCAAATTGAATTTATCCTATAATTTGCATAGGCTATACACGGAGCAGTGTTTCTTCGCATGGGTTCAAGAAGTATTTGCTCAGGTTTTATACCCGGCAATTGCTCCATAATAGTGGAGGCATATTCCTTATTTGAAACAATCAGAATGTTTTCTTTTGGTATTACATTATTAAACCTTTCGAATGTTGATTGTAGCAAAGTACTGCCAGTACCAAGAATATCTAAGAATTGTTTTGGTTTTTTAGACCGACTATATGGCCAAAAGCGGCTACCTATACCACCTGCCATAATAACACAGTAGTTTTTACTCATTATTCTAATAATTTTGCTCTAATATATAAAAACACCGCTTAACGACCCATGATTTTTAGTTGTATTAATAAAAACCCTTTATAAAAACTGTAAGTTCCTGGTAAATGTAAAAAGTTAGTTTAAGTTGCTAACTTTGTAATCGTGTATTGATACAGAACTGAACGGATGAAGTTTTTAGAAGAAATAGGTAAGTACTTTTTATTAATGGGGAAGGTTTTTATAAAACCAGACCGTTGGAAAATGTACTATAGGCAGACTTTCAGGGAAATTGAAAGTCTAGGGTTGAATTCTATAGGAATTGTAATAATTATTTCAATTTTTATGGGAGCAGTTATTACCTTACAAACAAGGTATAATCTCGAAAATCCCTTAATTCCGTTGTATCTCATAGGTTTAACAGCAAGAGATACCATGTTATTGGAGTTCTCTTCAACTATTGTTGGATTGATACTTGCCGGAAAAGTTGGTTCAAACATTGCTTCAGAAATTGGTCATATGCGTATTACGGAACAAATTGATGCGCTTGAAGTAATGGGGGTGAATTCGGCCGGTTATTTAATCTTACCTAAAGTTACAGCTGCTGTTTTGTTTAATCCCCTGCTAACCATTTTAAGCATGTTTGTGGGCGTTTTTGGTGGCTGGTTGGCTTGTATTTCAACCGGAGCATTAACATCTACTGATTATATTTACGGAATACAATATTGGTTTGTACCTTTCTATATTACCTACTCGGTAATTAAGACCATCGTATTTGCAATTATTATTACTACCGTGCCGGCTTATTTTGGTTACAATGTAAAGGGTGGAGCTTTAGAAGTTGGTCACTCAAGTACAAGAGGCGTAGTAACAAGTTCAATTCTGATTTTATTATTTAATGTGATCTTAACTCAATTATTACTTGCCAAATGATTGTTGCAGAGAAAATTAGTAAATACTTTAACGGTGAAAGAGTTCTTCATGATATTTCTGTTTCTTTTGAGCCCGGGAAAACTAACCTGATTATTGGTAAAAGTGGTTCTGGTAAGACTGTACTCATGAAATCGATAATTGGATTGCATATTGTTGACAATGGGAAAATACTTTATAATGACAGGAATTTTTTATTAATGTCGCCAAAAGAGCAAAGGGAGCTGCGTAAAGAAATGGGCATGTTGTTTCAGGGGAGTGCTTTATTTGACTCGCTTACGGTTGAAGAGAATATTCAATTTCCTTTGGATATGTTCTCAAACATGTCGGACAGAGAGAAAAGAGAAAGAGTTAACTTTTGTTTGAAAAGGGTAAACCTCGAGAAAGCCAATAAGTTATTTCCGGGTGAATTAAGTGGGGGTATGCAGAAGCGTGTTGCTATTGCCAGGGCTATTGTGTTAAATCCCAGGTATTTATTTTGCGATGAACCAAATTCGGGCCTTGATCCTAAAACAGCGCTGGTTATTGATAAACTTATTAGTGATATAACGCACGAATACAATATAACAACCATTGTAAATACACATGATATGAATTCTGTTATGGAAATTGGAGAAAAGGTTGTTTTTATACATGAGGGCAGAAAATGCTGGGAAGGGAACAATCTGCAGATTTTGAATTCAAAAGATGAAGCCCTGAATGATTTTATTTTTGCCTCCGATTTTGCTAAACGGGCAAAACAGAATATAGATCAGACATCCTCATAATCGACATATTCGCCTTCGTTTTTTGCTATCTTTTTATTTTTATTAGCATTGCCGGGGTCTACAACAGTGTCTCCTTCTTTTCTGTTTGGCTTGTAGTAACTGCCTTGTTTACTCTGCTCTGTTGGTCTTTTAGGACGGAAAAAAGATTGAATGAATCTCAAAAAGAAATAAACCAGAAAAAATATAAGAATTAATCTAAAAAACATTTGAACACTAAATTTTACAAATAGTTTAAGTGAGCAATATTAATAAATATTACTGAAGGTTTATTAAAATTTTAAAAGTCGTTCTCAGTACTGCCAGTCTGTTGATTGGTATAATGGTAAGTCGCGGGAAAGTTTTTTCTGTTTTCTGCATCCAAAAACAAAATTACCACCAAACCTAAAATTTATTTTGTACATATCTACTGGTATTGGTATACCATGGATAAGGGGTATTTTATCTAAAGATTCACTGGTCAACTTATCTACTTGCATTGGAATATAATCAAAAGCCCAAAAGGTATTGAATGGACCAACACGGGTTCCCATTCCCAGTCCAAAACTTTTATGCGATTTGCCAAAGAGTGAGTAACTGGCTGATAAAGAAAAACCTTTCCTGGGGTGAAGATTTCCAAGCAGTATAAAATCCTGGGTAGTTCTGGTTTGCTCAATTTCAGTGACAGAAAGTAAGCCAACGCTTAAGCCCGGAGTGAGAAAAATACGGCCACCAGCAATTATTTTTGGGTCAAGCCTTGTTGTAAACGGACTGGAAGTACTACTAAATTTCAGGTTTTCTTTTAATGAATCAACCATTCTGTCAGCAAACCCAACTGTGTCATCATCATTGTTTGTTTTAAGCTCAACACCTTCAAAACTAAAAGAGCCATTAATATTGGTTACACGGGCATTTTTATCCCATTTAATATAGCCCAAATCAAGGGCACTAAACGATAATTGAATCTTATCGTATATGTTTAAATGGGCACCTAAATCAATTCCAAGCCCTTTATTGAATAAGTCTAATGGGGAGTCTGGCAGATTTGGATCAAGCTCCAAACCACCAAAATCGATCATGCCCAATGAATCAAGTGGTATTGTTAAGCCTGATGCGCCCATTCTGAGATCAGAATTAATATCAAACGACATAATCTCATTTGATGTATATACTTCGGCAACAGAATGATTGGTTGAAATTGATGCAAGACCTAACAGCATTTTAGGTCTTACACCTATAGAGAGTGTATTAAAAAATTCTTTTGAAACTGTAACGCCCAGTTCAATGTAATTTGACATATTAATGTTCAGGTCAGTGAAATCATGAGTTTCGTTATTTCCCCACCCAACAAGCATAAATTCCAAAAAGTCTTTTGGAAGGCTTAGGCTTTCTTTTGCCTGTAAAGTAGCATCAAAACTGAAATACATACTTTTTACCCTGAATCCAAATGAAAGAATGTTATTTGTTGATTCAACCGATAACTCCTCAATATCGCGTAATCCTTCGACATAGTTTTCCAGACCTGCACCTGCATCTGCATTTGGGTGCAAAAGTGTTATAGTCTGGCCACTCTCTGGGTCGACTAATAATAAATCGGAAGGACTGATTAAGGTATTCGATATTGTAATGTTATTATATGCAGGTAGTCCAAAATGAAATCCACATGCTGGTTGTGATGCCGGGTTGTAATGGTAAGCCTGCGGAACAGCCTGCATATAATAGGTCGTATATGTCTGACCAAAGCTATATGTAAAAGCAGTGAATAATAAAATTGCTATTCCGATTCGTTTATTTAATTTTTTTGTTTTCATGTTTAGTCAGCTTTCTTATTCTTCGTCGGTTTGTTGGTCTTCGTCTTTCTTGTCGGCTAAATCCTTTGTAAGTGAACCTTTAGCTTTGAAGCCAAAATCAAAACTTATTCTGTGGCTTTCCTTTATTTCAATAACATTAGTTGATTCAGATAAAAAGTTTATTTCCAGTATAACATGTGTGGCAACATTTAAAAGATTCTCTGCAACAGAACTAGTAATTTCAAGACTGTCAATTGTCGGAACAACCAAGTCTTCAATTATATTTGTGTCAGCATCAAGAGATGCTGCCGGTAGAAATACCTGTCCTTCATCAACAAACCTGATTTTATCCAATGTGGTTCCTGAAATTGAATCATAGGTAATGATTGAGATATCTATACCCACAGGCAAATAATTACTTGTTTCGTGGTAAAGTGTAAAATACTCAAGTTCAAACCCTTCAGTCTGATCATCAGATATACTAAATTCAAAGGTATCCGTGAGTGTAGTGTCTCCTTCGATGGTTATTATCACATCAGAATTTAAAAGATCGAGTAAATAAACATCACCATAAGCAAGTGGTGCAGCAATTTCTCTCGAAATTTTTACTTCTTTTGAAAGATTGTCTATATTCAGTTCATTCCTGCTGCAACCAATAAAGACGGTAGTTGTCAATATTGCCAGGACTACAAACTTTGATATTTTATACATTTTCATAGTTTTATTGCCACTAATTAGGTTTAAAGGTTTTATGCTTTTAATAATTAAATTACAAAAAAGAAGAATTAAAAATTCTAAATTTTTTATTAATGTTCTTATTCTACGGTATAATTGTATAAAAAGTTATTCCTACCCCCAACTATTAAGTTAAATCTGCTTGTTGTTAAATCAAAATATCCGATAGAAAATTGGGTTGTTCCGGTTAAAGGGAAATTATTATATATTTCACCGTTATTATTCACGAGGTAAATTTTTTGCGCTCTTGTTGAAACCAAACCAATTTTTCGATCTGAATAGGAGAAATGATAATATACCGGTGGAAGATCTATTTCTTCATTAAATTCTTTTTTGAATATTCGATCTCCATTAGTCTTAAAAACATACAAAGTATTTTTATCTGTAATTATGTAATCAGGAGATCCGTCGGCATCAACATCCTTAAAATCAAAGAAATGATTCTCCGAGAATTCTCCGAGATCTTTCCTGCCGACCTTGCCCTCAAAATCAATAGTAACAATATTTCCGTTTTTGAGTGTTGTTGTTATATAAGAACTGCTTAGTGCACCCGAGTCAAACAAATAATAATTGTTGTTTTTCGACTTTTCCACAGGTTCATTTAGTTTAACACGCTCATCACCTTTTCTATCTAAAACGTAGGTATAGCTCTTATCGCCAAAAACAATAAAATCTTTGTTTTCTACCCTGAAATGATTGATGATTTGTGTTACTTCATGGTCTGAGCCCTTAAAACCGAATCCATTTATATTTATACCCTCCTTTGTATAGGCATAAACTTGTTTGTCTGAACAAGGAATAAGTATTCGGTAGTTTTTATTGCCTTCATAGTCAAACAGAGCCAGTCCGGCTGTAGACTTAGCTTTTAAATTTATTGGATATCGTTCTACATAGTTCCCGTTTCTGTCGATTAAATGAATTTGAGAACTTGTGCTGAATAAATACTGAAATTTACCGTTTTTGTAAAAATCAATTTGATACACATCTGAATTGATTTTTTCGTTTAACGGAAGTTTCCACAAAATTCTTCCGGATTGATTTAAGAGATATATGGTATTGCCATCATCTTGTAAAAAAATTTCGTTTTGTTGTGTGTAGTGATTGGTGACAAATTTTGGTTTATTGCTGATTGTGCTGTCCAATAAGCTCTCCCAGACAGTCCTGGGCTTGCCTTTAAAGTCTTCCTGGTAATTGATAAAAGTATTAAAATAGGGGTTGCCGCTTACATCACTTAGTTGAACACCTATTGTTGAAAGCTTCTGAAAGGTATTTTTGTTTTTTTCAATACCATCAATAATCTGCTTATTTAAATATTTTGTAAAAAAACCATTCGGATTTGATATGTTGTTATAAAAAATCAGATGTGATTTTGAAGATAAACTGGAGGCAAAATTCTGGTAGAATTCATCGTTGGCAAGTGTTTTCTTTACGGAATATTCATTAATAAACTCACATGTCTCTTTATAAGTCCCGGAAACTACAATATAATTGTCAATGATGGTGAGGTAATTGTCATCAAAAACATTAAACAGTTCACCAATAAGCCTTTCGAATAACGGATATATAGGAATTCTGTATACTTCATAAGAAAATTCATTGTCGGGCTTATAGGTATAGGTGAGTTTATCGTTGAATTTAGCTTCAAGCTTTGTAATGGTTTGTTTTATTGCCTTTTCTGCTTCGGTGCCACTTTTAGTTTTTAGTAGTAGATGATAAGATTCTGAATTTGTAGCAGTTGAGCTTTTACATGCCAGGGTAATTTCATTATCTAACTGATTTAAAAAGAGTTTAATAAAATCTACTCCATATTTTTCATACAGATTTGCAAGATTAGCTTTATAGGTATTTAGCTTACCAAGTTGGTCAAGATAGTTTAAGTATTCTTTATAATATTCTTTTGCATTTGTAATACCAAAAGCAAGATACCCTGTAACCGAAGAAGGAAGTACCATCTCCGCTTCTATTTTTGAAGGTTCAAATTTTGATATTGTATTAATAAAATTTACGGTAGAATCCGAATGTAAGGTAAATCCGTTTAGCAGGATTAAATTATCTTTTAAATTGATGTCAAGTTCGGTCCAGCTTCCAAAAGCACTTTTGCTTTTTGCTATACTGCTCGTTTTTAAACCAGAGTACATCGAATAAAACTTTTCGGCTTTGGAAAGATTTACGAAAATATTTGCTTCCTTATTCTTTCCAGTGGTTTTTAATATTTCTGCAAACTCGGCATTGTCAAGTAACGATTTCGATAAAGTTGATTGCCTGATAGCATCTTCAATGAGCACAGGAGAACTGCTTAAAACCAACTGATTATTTGTAATGAGAGAAAAGTTTATCTTTTCATTGCCGCTAAAATTTACTGAAAAGATGGTATTTCCTTCGTATTTTCGACTGGTATAACTGCATTTATTTTCGCTTTCCAATTCCGAAAGTATCTTTAACAAACCTTTTTCTTTTAGGTTATCAGGAAGGGATAGAATGGTGAGAAAATAAAGGTTTTTTGCTCCTGACAAATGCCCGGAGATAAAAAGTTTCTCTGTTTGTTTTATTTCGGAAAGCTCAGGCATGGTTTGAATAAGTGAGTCCATAACCTTGATTTCATTGTTCAGTTTACCAATAAATTCAAGCTTTATAGCTTCTTCCCATATTTTATATTTATTCTGGCTTAGGTCGGTAAGAAGATTAAAGTTGTTTAGTTTAATTATCAGAGCAGCATCCTGTGGAATTGCTTTAATGGGGTTTGAACTATCCGCAGAACTTGCGCGAAGAAAAAATATCACAATAATAGCTATTATACTAAGCGCTAAGATTATTCCTGTTACTAATATTCGTCTTTCCATACCAGCCTATCACATTTTATAAGATCAAATTTAGTAAATATGTGTCCTTCGGTAAAGCTGATTTACTAACAAACTGCCGGATTAAAGGTTTTTGAATTGGTTTTAAAAAGCGATGCAGTTTTAATTATAAACAGAAGAAAAAATATTTACTTTTATGCAAAGCAATTTTTAAATTTGAACAAAGTAGTATTCCATATAGCTTTTATCTTTTTCTGTGTCTTAAATTCAAACGGACAGAGTGATTCGGTTTTAACCTTTGTCAATGATAGTTTACAGCCTTTACCAAGAGAGGTAATACTATCTGCCAACGAACACTCTTATTACATTGAAGGGATAAGTGAAATTGATCTTCAAATAGAAGTTAACAATCCTTTTGGTAAGCCTGTATCTGGCATTCCTGTTAGGTTCGAACTGTCGAATGAAAAAGAGTTTCAGCTTAGCAGGCATATTGCAGAAACGGATTCTTCGGGTAAAATTCAATTAAAGGTATCAGGCAATTTTAAAGAAGGGCTTCAAGAGCTAATATGTTATGTAAGCAACGATAATTTTGAAGCCTCTCCCTTGATTGTAAGTTTAAATATTTGGTCCTCGAATTGGCTCTTCGCACTAATTGTAGGGCTGCTTGGAGGCTTGAGTCTTTTCCTGTTTGGTATGTCGATGATGAGCAGTGGTATGCAAAGCTCTGCGGGTGATCAAATGCGAAACATATTAAACCGGCTCTCAAATAACCGGTTTGTTGCTGTTGGAGTAGGCGCTTTAATTACAAGCGTTATCCAAAGCAGCAGTGCAACTAATGTAATGTTGGTGAGCTTTGTGAATTCAAGGTTAATGCGGTTCCGACAAACAATAGGGATAATACTTGGAGCAGCTATAGGCACTACAATTACAGCACAGATAATTGCTTTCAAGCTTACCGATTATGCATTGGTTTTTGTAATCTTTGGGCTGGCAATTCATTATACCTCGAAACGTCAGAAAATTAGTGAGATAGGCAGGGCTGTTTTAGGTTTTGGCATATTATTTTTTGGGCTGCACATAATGTCAGAATCAATGTATCCCTTGCGCTCATACGAACCATTAATATCGCTGATTTTAAAACTTGAATATCCTTTATTGGGTATTATAGTAGGCGCGATTTTTACAGCGCTTATCCAAAGCAGCAGTGCTTTTATAGGTATTTTAATAATTTTGGCAATGCAAGGTTTGCTTAGTGTCGATGCAGCCATGTCGTTAACTATAGGAGCAAACATCGGTACAGCCATTACCGCAATCTTAGCATCTATAAACACAACAAGAGAAGCCAGACAAGTGGCATTTGCACACACATTCATCAAACTCTTCGGTGCTGTGGTATTTATTTCAGTTTTACCTTTAATCGATAGTTTTATATTAAATACCAGTACTGAAGAAATTCAAATTGCCAGTCCCAGATTTATTGCAAATGCACATACCATATACAATATAGTATTATGTGCAGCGTTTTTGCCCTTTACTAACCTGTTGTCAAAGCTGGTAGAAAGAATATATCCCTCGAAAGAGGAAGTTCCGGAAGCGCTTAAAACTAAATTTATCGACAATAACCTGCTTACTGCACCCTCTATTGCTCTGCGGGCAGCACGCGAAGAATTATTAAGACTTATGCAGGAGGTTGAATTGATGGCTGAGCAGATAATTATTCCTTTCAAAACAAAAGATTTAAAGTGTATAAATGAAATTAAAAGAAGAGAGCAAACCGTGAACTTTCTTCGTGACCAGATCTCTGATTTCCTTGTTCAGATTTCTAGAAGAAATGTTGGTGGGAAAGAAGTTGAAGAAACATTTATTTTATTGAATGCAGTACGCGAATTTGAACAAATAGCCGATATAATTTCCACGCCACTTCTTCAAAAGGCAGAAAGCTGGAGTACTCATAAATATGAATTTTCTGAGGCTGGTCTTGCTGAGCTGCAGCATTACCATCAGCTTACAATTGGGATAATTAAAAAGTCGATAAAGGTTTATAAAACTCTTGACCTTTCTAAAGCGCAAAAGTTAAAAGAAAAATATTACGAATATCGTCAGGAGTATTTTGATCTGGAACGTCAACACTATGACAGGCTTAAAGAAAACATTCACCAAACAATATCAAGTAGTAAAACACATTTAGAAATAATAACTCTTTTTCGGGTAATTAGCAGCCATGCTACAAATACAGCACGTATTATTATTCTGAAAACCGGGAAAAATCCAAATTAGTTTATGTGCCAGGTAAATGTTCAGATAGAAGAATCGTGGAAAGAACTTTTGAGTAAAGAGTTTGAGTCTGATTATTTTCTGCAATTAAGAGAGTTTCTGGTTGAGGAAAAGGAAAAATTCAGAGTTTATCCTCCAGGAAGCCAAATATTTAATGCCTTTAACCTAACACCTCTTGA
>JAFGVA010000145.1 GCA_016938235.1 Bacteroidales bacterium
ATTTCGATGAACTTTGTTCTTCGTAGTGCTGACCAAAGCAAACAAACCGAAGATCTTTTTCTTACCGTTTATGAACCCGGACTAACTATAGAAATTACAGAGCCATCGGGCAACCTTATTGTAAAAGAGGGAGACAATTTTCAGGTAAGTGCTAAAAGTATTTACCTGGGTACCGCTGCTCCTGCAAGCCTCTCTCTTTACATCGATGATGTGCTTACATATACATCAGCTTCAGACACACTTCAGCATACTCTATCAGTCGCCGGAACCGGTAAACACTGGATAAAAGTAAGTGCTGAAAGCGGCGAATATTATTCGAAGGATTCTATATTTTACTTTGTACAGGAAGAACTTACTCCCGCAGATATTCCAGCAGGTATGCAAGATGGCATTAACTATATCGGTGAAAACACAGTAACTCTCGTGCTGTACGCTCCCGACAAGGAAAATGTATTTGTAATAGGAGATTTTAATAACTGGGAACTAAATAACAACTACCAGTTAAAGCAAACACCCGATGGAAACCGCTGGTGGGTAACAATAACAGGACTTACTTCAGGACAGGAATACGCTTTCCAGTATTATATTGACGGGAATCTGAAAATTGCTGAACCCTATTCAGAAAAAATTCTGGATCCGTGGAATGACAGCTACATTCCTGAATCAACTTATCCTAACCTGAAAGATTATCCAACAGGAAAAACCACCGGTATTGTTAGTATTCTTCAGACTAATCAGCCTGACTATGAATGGCAGGTAACAGATTTTGTTGCCCCTGCAAACGAAGACCTGATAATTTACGAGACTCACATTCAGAATTTTACCCATGCCGGAACAATTAACATGTTGAAGGATTCATTAAACTACCTGGCACAATTAGGAATTAATGCCATTGAATTAATGCCGGTAAACGAATTTGAAGGCAATATCAGCTGGGGATATAATCCTTCGTTTTATTTTGCTTTTGATAAAACATATGGTACAAAAACCGATTTTAAAGAATTTATAGACGCCTGTCACGAAAAGGGCATTGCCGTTATTATTGATATGGTACTTAACCATTCCTTCGGACAATCACCAATGGTGCAGTTATACTGGAATTCCGAAGCAAATGAACCTTCAGCGGATAATCCCTGGTTTAACCAACAGCCTACACACGATTACAATGTGGGCTACGATATGAATCATGAGAATGATGCAACCAAGGCATTTTGCAGCAGGGTCATGAAATTTTGGCTCAAAGAATTTAACATTGACGGTTACCGGTTTGACCTGGCTAAAGGTTTTACACAGAATTATACTCTTGGAGATGTTACCGCATGGGGGCATTACGATGCCAGTCGTGTTGCTATATGGGAGCAATATGCCGATACCATCAGGAGCGTAAAAGATAATGCATACATTATTCTTGAACACCTGGCAGACAATTCTGAAGAAACTTACCTGGCGAACAATGGATTTATGCTTTGGGGCAATATGAATTATAGTTACAATGAAGCTACAATGGGCTATAACGAATCGGGCAAAACAGATTTCAGCTGGGCTAATTATTTAAACCGCGACTGGGATAATCCAAATTTGGTTGCCTATATGGAAAGTCATGATGAAGAAAGACTCATGTTTAAGAATAAAGCTTACGGAAATGCAAACGACCAGTATGATGTAAAAGAGCTGGAAACCGGGCTACAGCGTACAGAAGCTGCCGCAGCATTTTTTTATACTATACCGGGCCCAAAAATGTTATGGGAATGGGGTGAGTTGGGTTACGATTATAGTATAAATACCTGCGACGATGGTGTTACAATCAATGAAGGCTGTCGTCTTTCTCTTAAACCAATAAAGTGGGATTATTACGAAATTGCTGCAAGATATCGTTTATTCAAAGTGTTTGAGGCATTATTTGATCTGAAAGCTTATGGTGTTACCAACACTAAAAACATTACAATGAATGTTACCGGAGCTGCTAAAGCCATTTATCTTTCAAAAAATGATACCAACCTGGCAATTATCGGGAATTTCGATATTATTAATCAAGACCTGGATGTGGTATTTCAGCACACCGGAACCTGGTACGATTATTTAACCGGAGAGGAGATTGATGTAACAAATGCAGAAACAACAATCAAACTAAAACCGGGCGAATATTATATTTATTCCGATGTTAAATTTGAGGTGATTGATTTACCGGCAGCTCCTGAAATTCCAAGCGTATCCGGCATCTCAGAAACGGAGCTTTCAGAATCGATCTCTGTTTACCCAAATCCGGTCACTGGCGGTCAGTTGAACATTCATTGTTCAGAAGCTGTTGCAGGCAATCAATTGTTGCAGCTCTTGAATACATCCGGACAACTGGTGTTTTCGCAGGAAATAAATATTAATACCGGTGTAATTACTATTGATGTTAGTGGGTTGAATTCCTCCCTTCTTTTTTATAAAATTATAAGTGAAGATTATAATAAACAAGGAGTTATAATAATTGAATAAGTAATCCCTTTTTGCAATTTATATATTAAAAAATCCGGTGATTTTATTGCCGGATTTTTTTGTTTTTAAAAATGTTAATCTCATAAAACGATATGCAGAAATTTCTGCAATCGTTTGCGGTAACGATTGTTGTTTTTTTCCATACGATTTTGCACCATTGATTTTGTTTAAGTACACACTATCAGTAGATTGGCTATACGATTTAGATAGAGTATCAAACATCGTTCGAGAAAACTACAAGTGGTATGTGTGGTACAAAAAAGTACTACAAACGAAACCGATTCTTCTCAGCGTAGAAAAGGTTACATTTAGGACTGCCGAAAGCTTTCGGCAGTCTTCATACTTTAAATATTAACGGTTTGTGTTTGAAGAACAATAAAAATTAACTAACTTATAGAGTATATAAACCAACTAACAAAAATTTTAGACAACTTATCCTAATAAATGAAACCTTTCTATGAAAAGAACTAGCATTACCAGGCAACTAAGTTTCCTCCTGATGGGGATTTTACTTGCCTTTCAGCTTCATGCTCAGGATGGACCAATTACCGGTAAGGTATATGATGTATCAACCGGGGAGGTTTTACCTGGAGCAAGTGTGGTAATTAAAGGAACTACCACCGGAACAACTACCAGCATTAATGGCGATTACAGCATAAACGCCAAAGATGGCGATGTCCTGGTATTTTCTTTTGTAGGTTACAATGCACAGGAAGCACTTGTGCAGGGTAATCGTGTTATTGATATGAATTTGGAAATGGAAACCATAGGCATGGACGAAGTCGTTGTTATTGGTTATGGTAAAGCAACCAAAGACGACCTTACAGGCTCCGTTGCCGTAGTAGGTGCTGATGATTTTAACAAAGGCGCTATTACCTCGGCTGATCAGCTTTTAATGGGTAAAACTGCCGGCGTTCAGATTACAAATGGTGGTGGAGCTCCTGGCGGAGAAACAACTATCCGCATCCGTGGAGGTTCATCTTTATCATCAACAAACGATCCGCTTATAGTAATTGACAACGTTCCTGTTGCTACCGAAGGTATCGACGGCATGTCAAATCCATTGAGTTCGCTTAATCCCGACGACATAGAGTCATTTACTGTTCTGAAAGATGCTTCGGCAACTGCAATTTATGGGTCAAGAGCTTCAAACGGTGTTATTATTATTACTACCAAACAAGGGGCAAAGGGTAAAATGCAGGTGAACTACAGTGGTAAAGTTTCTCTTTCAACCCCTTCGGGCAAAATTGATGTGCTTTCGGCTGATGAATACAGGGATTTAATGACTGAAAGATACGGAGATAATGCAGGTGCTATGGCTTTGGTGGGTGACGCTGATACCGACTGGCAGGAAGAAATTTTTCAGAATGCGTTCGGTACCGACCACAACCTGAGTGTTAATGGAACAGTTAAGGAATTTATGCCTTATCGTGCATCTGTTGGTTATACTAAAGATAATGGAATATTAAGAACAAGTTATCTTGACAGGTATACAGCTTCATTAAACCTTAATCCGAGTTTCCTTGATGATCATTTAACTGTTGCACTCAGTGTTAAAGCAAACCAGAATAAAAACCGTTTTGCAGATCGCGGAGCTGTAAATAATGCCGTCACTTTTGCACCCACCTCGCCTGTAATGAGTGGAGATACTGCATTTGGCGGGTACTTCACCTGGGTAAACAGTGCGGGAGCCCCTCTTGCCCTTGCTCCAAGAAATCCGGTAGCTCAACTCGAACTAAGAGAAGATTTAGCAACCGTTAATCGTGTTATTGCCAACGCCAAGCTTGACTACAAAATGCATTTTTTACCCGATTTAACTGCAACTCTAAATATCGGTACCGATCGTTCGGCTAGTGAAGGAAAAACTGATGTTCCGGTGATTGCGCCCTGGGACAACCAGCAAGGTAGATTTACGGATTATACACAGTCTAAGAAAAATGATTTGCTTGATTTCTATGTGAACTATGAGAAGAAAATAGATGCCATAGATAGTAAGGTAAATGCTACTGCGGGATATTCCTATCAGTATTTTTACAGAACATCTTTTAGTGAAACCTTAAAGGGAAATGGAGATACTTTAACAAGAGGAATTGACAGACCTACCGATTATGTTATCTTATCGTATTTTGGCAGATTAAATTATGTGCTATCCGGGAAATATTTATTGACTGCAACCATACGCCAGGATATGACCTCCCGTTTTTCGGAGCAAAACAGAAAAGGTGTTTTTCCGTCCTTTGCTTTTGCGTGGAACATACACAAAGAAGATTTTATTACCAGTTTAAACAACATTTCTGAACTAAAACTGAGGGCAGGATATGGAGTAACCGGCCAACAATATGTTGATAATAATGATTACCCCTATTTTGGAACATACCTTGAAAGTACCGAAACTGCCTTGTACCAGTTTGGTAATACTTACTATTATACATTGCGCCCGGAAGG
>JAFGVA010000022.1 GCA_016938235.1 Bacteroidales bacterium
CGATAGTTTGCTTTTTCTAATCCTTTTCTCGAAACCATAGTTGCTTCCATTAAGTTCTTAATAACTTTCGTAGAAAATTTAACTTTTTCTTATTACTTTTGGTATCGATCAACTTGGGCATTTTACATTAAAAGCACATTCGGAGGATTTCTTCGGTGTGCTTTTTTAGTTTGCATGGTTTTAAAGTCCAACATGTATAAAAAGATTTTTCTAATCAAAAACTGTTTTAACTTTTGTTTTTGCTTAGTTCTGAATACTTTTATACTTCTGTTTAAGTTTATAAGAATTATAGTTTACTAACAATGCGCTTAATTTTAACATTAATAATCATCTTCCAGTCTGTTACAGGTTTGCTCGGCCAAACCGATACCGTTTTTAACCAGTTGGATGAGATGGGTATGAAACAGGGCTACTGGAAAAAGTATTATCCGAACGGAAAGCTTATGTATAAAGGGTTTTTCAAAGATAATAAGCCCGATGGCGAAATGCGAAGATATTACGAAAATGGCACCCTGCAGGCAGTAATAACAGTGCTTAAATATCCTGATTACGTTTTTACCAAACTCTTTTATGAAGATGGGGAAATTTCGGCAGAAGGTTTTTTCAATGGAACCCTGAAAGACAGTACCTGGAAATATTACAGTTTCTATTCAGGAACCATAATAAGTGAAGAAAATTACCATAACGGCACAAAAAACGGTATCCAAAAAACTTATTATCAGACTGGCAAACTATCGGAAGAGATTGAATACAAAAACGATATAAAAGATGGGATTTGGAACCAGTTCTTCGAGGACGGCACTAAAAAACTTGAAGCACATAACCGTTGGAATATGGCTAACGGAAGATACACTTTCTATCATCCGAACGGCGTAATTTACATGCTCGGAAATTTTGCCGATAATAAAAAACACGGCTCCTGGATATTTTACGACACAGACGGAAAGGAAAAATACCGTTTGCATTACGATTATGGAATACTTGATTCCGAAGATGAAAAAATGCTGATAAAGCAAGACCAGGAGTTCTTTAAAATGGTAGATGAAAATATTGGCAAATTTGAAGATCCATCTATTGAAGACTTTTATCGCACACCTTTTTAAAATGCTTAAATCGCTTGCAATATTTTTTGTTCTTTTTTACGGCGTTATTGCTTTCACACAAATAGCTCCTGACACGTATTGGGTTCAATTTACTGATAAAAATAACTCTGAATATTCTTTATCATCGCCAGAAGATTTTTTGTCAGACAAAGCCATTGAAAGAAGACTAAAACAAGGGATCTCCTTTGATTTTACCGATATTCCGGTTAACAGATTTTATATTGATAGTCTCAAAAAACTTGGCTTGCATATTCAAAATGTCTCAAAATGGCTAAACGGTGTTGTTATAATAACCACCGATACTAATTTGTTAGATACGCTTCATCGTATTTCATTTATTGCAGATCCGGTTTATACCCCTGCGAAGGAAAGCAAAACAATTGCCCCGCCGAAAGAAAAATTTGCTCCTGCTTTTAAGGATGCCAACGATTACTATTTTACCTCCACACAAATAGGCATGCTGAATGGTGATTACCTGCACACATCAGGATACCGGGGCGAAGGTATTACCATTGCGGTTCTGGATGCAGGTTTTATTAATGCACAATCCATTGAATCTCTTGATAGTCTTTGGGAAGAAAACCGAATTATTGGTATAAAAGATTTTGTAAAAGACTCCATTGATATGTTTCTAGCCCACAGTCACGGAACTCTGGTGCTTTCAATACTTGCCGGGATAGTACCCGGTAATTTCGAGGGCTCGGCACCTAAAGCTAACTATGTTCTTGTTCGAACCGAAAATGGAAACAGGGAATATATCGATGAAGAGTACAACTGGGTTTGCGGTGCCGAATATGCCGACAGTATGGGTGTTGATGTTATTAATTCTTCACTTGGTTATTCCGAATTTCAGGATGACAGTCAGAACCATACCTATGCCGACATGAATGGCAGAACCACTGTAGTTAGTTATGGTGCATTAATGGCTGCTCGTAAAGGTATGCTTGTGCATTGCAGTGCAGGAAATTCAGGCGACGACCCCTGGGGTTATATTATTGCACCAGCCGATGCCGACAGTATTATAGCTGTTGGAGCTTGTGATTCACTGAAAATTATTGCGAATTTCAGCTCCAGAGGAAATTCTTCTGACAATCGCGTTAAACCAGATATAACAGCTATGGGTTCAGGAACAAGTGCCCAGATAATACCCGGTTATTTTCGTACCTGCAACGGCACATCCTGCTCTTCACCTGTAGTAACCGGTCTTTCGGCATGTTTATGGCAGGCTAACAGGGACTTTTCGGCACAGGATATTCGCCTGGCTATTATTGAGTCGACCGACAGGTACAACGAACCTGATACTATTTACGGTTATGGCATACCAGACTATCTGCTTGCAGATAAAACACTTAAAACAAAGGCTGAAAAAAATCCGAAACTAACTGAAATTAAGATTTCGCCAAACCCTGTTATAGATATTCCCTATTTTGAGCTAAACTTACCTTGGTTATCCACCACCAAAACAGGATATGTCGAAATATATAATTTAAGTGGTAACCTTGTGTATTATCTCACAAAAGAATTCAATTTGGGAAAAAACATCTTTGCTGTTCAATATATTTCCCAACTTGAAAAAGGATTTTACTTTTCCCGAATACTAATAGATGGAAGAGTCTATCACGTTTCGTTTCTAAAACAATAAAAGATGGAAACTGCCCCGCTAAATCTTCTTGATTTAAACAAGAAAATTAAAACGGTTATTAAAGATAGCCTTGCTTCCTATTGGGTTACCGCTGAAATAAGTGAGTTAAAAGTAAATTACAGTGGCCATTGCTATCTTGAATTCATTCAAAAAGACGATAAAACAGACCGTGTAATAGCACGTTCACGCGCCACTATCTGGTCTAATGTTTTCAGAATGATAAAGCCTTATTTCGAAACAACTACAGGAACCGAACTAACAGAAGGAATTACGGTAATGGTTCGGGTAGTTGCTGAATTTCACGAAGTATACGGATTAAGCCTTAATATTCTGGATATTGAACCTACCTATACGGTAGGAGAAATTGCCGTAAGAAAACAAAAAGTAATTGAAAAACTGAAAAAGGAAGGCGTTTTTGAGATGAACAAAGAAATTGACCTGCCATACCTGACCAGGAAAATTGCTGTGATTTCATCAAAAACAGCCGCCGGATACGAAGATTTTGTCAACCAGCTGAGCGACAACCCGCATGGTTATAAATATTATATAAAACTCTTCCCGGCTGCTATGCAGGGCAACGATGCTGAAAATTCTATTATTAATCAGCTTGAAAGAATATTTACATATGCCCGACATTTCGATGCTGTTTGTATTATACGAGGTGGCGGTGCCCAGGCAGATCTCGATTGTTTTAATAATTATTGGCTGGCTTATCACATTGCTCAATACCCGCTGCCAGTATTAACCGGTATCGGTCATGAACAGGATGAATCGGTTGCCGATATGGTTGCCAATACCAGGCTAAAAACACCAACAGCTGTTGCCGAATTTCTGATAGACAGAATGTCGTGGATCGAAGAAGACCTGATTACTATTCAAAACCAGATTGTTGATTCGAGCAGACTGATATTATCCGAGTCAAAGAATAATTTATTGAGAAGCGGATTTTCATTGCAAACAAAGACAAAACAGCGAATAAACAAGGAAAACAAACTTCTGACAAGAATGCAATCGACTTATGTTTCCACTACCAAAAAAGGCTTATTTCAGAATCGGCGAAAAATTCTAAGGTTAAACGATAAATTACAAGCTGATACAAACACCTTTCTTTTAAAGCATAAAAACAGGGTAGAAAATCTTAAAAAAGATATTAAAACCGGAATAAAGATTGATATCTCTCTTCAAAAACATACTATTGAAATGTATGAGCAAAGTATCAGGTTAAATAATCCAGATAACATATTAAAAAAAGGATATAGCATTACTATGTTTAATAAGGAAGTAATAAAAGATGCTTCGAAGCTATCTTCGGGAGAAGAAATAGAAACCCGGTTTTATAAAGGTAAGAAGAAGAGTATCGTAAAGTGAACTCTTTTACTTCATCCCTTCGAAGGAAGGGATCGGTTCTTGGATAATTTGAACGGGTTCCTGCCTTCGCAGGAATGACGGATTAATAAAACGATCAAATCAAAAAAGTAATAATATGCCCACTAAGAAACAAAGCTACGAAGAAGCATACAGCCAGCTTCAGGAAATATTGGAAAAGATCGAAGATGGAGATCTTAATGTTGATGAACTGGCCTCGCAGGTAAAAAAAGCATCGGAATTAATAAAATTCTGCAAATCAAAATTGTTTGAAACCGAAAGTGAAATTGAAAAAATACTTGAAGATCTGGAGACTGAAGAATAATGGAAAAAACAGGATTTTTTAATGGAGATTTCTTACCCATAGAACAAATAAAAATTCCGGTTGATAACCTTGCAGTTAATCGCGGTTATGGAGCTTTTGATTTCTTTGGAGTAATAAACAATAAACCATTTTATGGCGACAGGCATCTGAAGCGATTTCAAAATACAATGCAGTTGCTGAAAATATCAATAAACTTTTCTGAAAGCGATATTGAAGGCATAATTCAGAAACTCATCGATCTGAATGAAAAAAAGGATTTCTACTTCAAACTGTTTGCATTGCCTACTGAACCAGACCATACCATTGGTTCAAAAAGCAGTCTGATTATCCTTCCTGTAGACGCTCCACAATATGAGAAGGATAATTTTGAATCGGGAGTAAAAATAATAAGTAAGGCTTACACCCGTTTTCTTCCTGAAGCTAAATCAACCAACTACCTGCCGCTAATTTTCTGGTACGAAGAGATCACTCAAAGTGGAGCAATAGACGTGCTGTATCATACTCATAATGTAGTCTGCGAGACCTCCCGGGGCAATATCTTTTGCGTAAAAGACGATATTGTTTTTACCCCTGACAAGAATATTCTCAAGGGAATTACCCGTTCAGTTGTCATTGATATTTTAAATCAGAATAATTACAAATTATCCGAAAGCGATATTTTAATAAACGAGCTTAAAGAGGCTGATGAGATTTTCCTGAGTAGTACCACAAAGAAAATTATGCCTGTTGTTCAGCTGGACAATTCTGTAATAAACAACAAAGAAATTGGCCCTGTAACACGTTGGTTGATGCAAACATTTAACGAAATTCAGGAAAATTGGGGAAATAATTAAAAACTTGTCAAGAAAATGAAAAAAATCGTTTCCGACTTTTAAGAGGATTTGTATTTTTGTCGCCGGAAAAAACCTGACTGATACAGGAATTTCTGAGTAAGAAATCTTTAATCATTAACACAACGTATTAGGTTCATATATAACATTTAAGTCATAAAAATGGGAAGAGCATTTGAATACCGCAGAGCAGCAAAAGAGAAACGCTGGGACAAGATGTCCAAAATATTTCCAAAGTTAGCGAAAGCAATAACTATTGCAGCAAAAGAGGGTGGTTCTGAACCTGACGTGAATTCAAAACTGCGCACTGCTATACAGAATGCCAAAGCACAGAATATGCCCAAAGACAATATTGATGCTGCAATTAAACGGGCAGCGGGCAAAGATGCTGAAACAATTGTTGAAGTTATTTACGAAGGTAAAGGCCCTCATGGTGTATTGGTTTTTGTTGAATGTGCTACCGATAATACTACCCGTACAGTTGCCAACGTTAAATCATATTTTAATAAAGCCGGCGGAGGTATAGTTCCTAATGGTTCCCTGGAATTTATGTTTTCGCGTAAATCTGTTTTCGAATTTGACAAACCAGAATCAATTGACCTGGAGGATTTGGAATTTCAACTCATTGATGCCGGATTGGAAAATATTGAAACAGATGAAAGCACAATCTATGTTTATGGTGATTATACCAACTTTGGGAGTCTACAGACTGCACTTGAAGGAGCTGGCATTGAGGTTTTAAAGGCGAACCTTCAACGAATACCTACTTCGCCTGTAGAATTCACAGAAGATCAATTGGTTGACATTGAAAAAATGCTCGATAAAATTGAGGATGATGAAGATGTTCAGGCTGTATTTACCAATATTGCTTAACAATATCTTTTAGTCAGTAAACTTTTGTTTTTACTATTACACATTACTTTCTTATAATGCGTGAAGAGTGAAAAGTGATGAGTGAAGAGTGAAAAGTATAAAGTGAAGCGATGTGAAAACTCAATCACTTAATCGCTTCTTAATCCTTGTATTCAGGGCAGTAAACATCATCTGAGAAAGTCCAGATAGTTTTTACCTTCTGCCTGTTTTTTTTGTATATCAAATAGGTGAAAATGGAATCCTGCCATTCTACCTGGGTTCCATCTTCAAAGAAAACATTTTCCTGGGGCCATAAATACCTGGGGAAATTGAAATCGTAGTATTTTACACTGTCGTATTCGTACAAAGTAACACTTGACCCGTCATAATAGCATTCATTCTCAATAAGGTCTATCTTCTCATTAACCCAATCTGGTGTTAGATAAACATCATCGAGTGTTTTGCACGAAAAAAACAGGAAAAGCAAGACTACAAACCTCCATGTTGTTTTAATATTAATATTCCTGTTTTTAAGTACCATAGTATAATAAGTCGCAAGATTTCTGTGCGAAAATACAAAAAAAACCTAAGGTCTTATTCAATTCAGTTATAGGTTTGAATAATGAATCTATTTAAGCTTTTTTGTTGAAGCAGATTTAGGCATTGGTGTTGGAGTTGGCGGCGGAATATACCCCAAAATATTAAGCATTTCGTGAACCGTTTGTTCACTTCGGAATACATAATCAACATAGTTTCCTTTCTCATCCCTGTCAACAACAACATGCTTAGGCGATGGAATCAGGCAGTGTTTGATACCTCCGTAACCGCTTATTGAATCCTGGTAAGCTCCTGTATGAAAAAATCCGAGATACAAAGGTTCTTTTTCATTTAGCGAAAACTTAGGTAACAGAATTTGCTGATTAAAATCCTCAGAATTATAATAATCGCTGTGATCGCAGCTAATTCCCCCGATATTTACACGGGTATATTCGTTGTCCCACTTATTAATTGGCAGAAGAATAAATTTCTCGTGAATTGACCATGCATCAGGAATGGTATTCATCAGGCTGTTGTCGATAATATACCAAAGCTCTGCATCGTTTTGCTGCTTTTTCTCTAAAACACTGAAAATTATTGCTCCGCTCTCTCCTACTGTGTATTTACCAAATTCAGTAAAAATATCGGGATCGTCTACTTTTTCCTTAGCACAGGCATCCTTGATATTTTTTACAATTTCCTTAATCATGTACTCGTAGTCGTATTCAAATCCTAAGTGACTACGGAAAGGAAATCCACCACCCAGGTTAAGGGAGTTGAGTGTGGGGCAAATCTTTTTAAGCTCGATATATATTTTAAGTGCTTTCTGAAATTCGCCCCAATAATACAGGCTATCCTGTATTCCGGAGTCAATAAAGAAATGAAGCATTTTAAGCTGTACCTTTTCATTTCCTTCAATTTCAGACTTGTAGAAATTCATTATTTCATTCGAACGAATTCCCAGCCTCGATGTGTAATAAGCCGATTGCGACTCCTCGTCAATTGCCATGCGGATACCAACATTAACAGGACCGTTTTTAACCTCCTCGGTTAAACGCCACAGTTCTGTTTTACTATCAAGCACAACTATCGAATTTTCGAAACCATCATTAATCGATTTTACAATTTTTGTAATGTATTCATCGGTTTTGTAGCCATTATGAATAATAATTGTGCTTTTGTCCAGTTCGCCCTTGTGGTATAATTGCTGAATTAAATCGATATCAAAGGCCGAAGATGTTTCAAGCTGAACTTTTTCTTTGAGTGCCGTACTGATTACATGGTGAAAGTGACAGCATTTTGTGCAATAACAGAAATAATAGCGGCCATTGTAGTTGTTGGCCCTTATTTCACGGTTAAATAAGTTTCTTGCTTTGCGAATCTGATCATTAATACGGGGTAAATAGGTGAGCTTAAATGGAGTACCATACTTCTCAATTAAATACTTAAGAGATATACCATGAAAAGTCAGATATCCGTCTCTTAAATCGAAACCTTCCTGTGGGAAATAGTAGGTTTGCTCAATGAGGTCAAAGTAGGTATTTTTCATTTTAAGTCATAAAAGATATGTTCATTAATACTCTGCTATAAGGCATATTTAAATAAAGATAAATAAGAATATCTTAAATCGCATGCTTTTTTTAAAATAGCCTGCGATATTACTAAAAAAATAAATGTAAAATTCAACACATTAAACAATTTTACAATTTTATTGCAAATTCGTCCCAGGCGCTTGTGACTGTTACTTTTCTAACGTCATTGCGATTCCGATGAATATCGGAAGAAGCAATCCCTTATTAAGATGCAGATTACCTTCGGTGAGCTTCACTTCGTTCCGGTTGCTTCGTCCTTCGGCCTCGCAAAGACGGTATTTGAAATTAAAATATGACAGTTACACCGCCAAGAAAATTAATTCCGGCCTGGGTAAAGTATCCATCCATTTCATAGCGTTCATCTCCTAAAATATAGGAATAAACCCAGGCGTTGGACTCATATTCTTCGTTTAAAAAATTATTTATGAGCAAATTCATTTTTAGTTCTCTTGCCCATTTAGGGTAAACCGAATAAGCTATACCAAAATTATTTATAAAATAGGCATCGAGCATTCTGTCTTCGCTTGAGCTGTTATCGATGTATTGCTTCGATACATACTGCGAAGTAAGAGATATCTCTAAATTCTGAACCGGCGAATAGGATAGTATGCTGTTGGCAATCAGAGCCGGAGAGAACGCAATATTTGTTTTATCGAAATAAAACTGTTCCTGACCCCATGTAACCCAGTTATCAACGTATTCGGTAAAATCAATAATTTTATTCTGACTAAAAGTTGCATTCGCATCCCATTTAATTGACTGAGTAATGTATGCGGTACCCATAATTTCAATTCCTCTTCGAAAACTTTTTTCAACATTAGTCATTATAGCAGAGCCAACATCATTTATTTGTCCTGTTAGTATCAGCTGATCTTTGTAGTTCATATAATAGAGGTTTATGCCAACAGTATATAAACTGGCGTTGTAGGAGTAGCCGGCTTCTATATCGCGTAATTTTTCAGGTATTGGTTCATTCTCAGTATTAATGGCATCGGTATAGTTCGCTCTGTTCGGCTCCCGGTGTGCCATTGCAAAAAGAACATAGGCCTTTTGGTTATAACCGGGAATTAAATGAATTCCTAACTTTGGATTTAAGAAAGTATAATGATGATTTTGTGTGATATCGCGGTAATCATCATCAATTCCGTCGATATTATAATCTATGGTTCGTGCCTGTATATCGGCAAATAAGCTTATCCACGATTCGATATTTATGCTTGCCCGCGCATAGCTTGTTAAATCGGTTTTTGTGCCAGTACTGCTGTACCATTCATAATCTTTTGCAGTTTCGCCTAAATACTGACCCCAGATTATATTACCAAAATGTCGCCCGTCGTATTTATTCCATGAGCCACCAATAACCGCATTTACAATGCCCGAATTATAACTCAATGAAAAAACAGTGCCATAAAAATCATTATCCAGCCATTTCTGCCTTACCAGATCTGTTGAAGTTATGGTATCGGAGCTTAGTATAATATTCGGAAGATTATAATCTGCCAGATCATCATTTGTCCGGTATTGCTCGTAATATCCCCTTCCATAAGTATAATGCAGAGCTGCGTTAAAATGCATCTGGCTCGAAATTCTTTGCGAAAAGAATAACTGAGCATGATCCTGCTGGTAATTATCGGTTTCGTTGTTGTATGTATAATAATTATAGGTTCTTGAATCTGAGTTCAGCATATGCAGGGTTTGTTCAGGTGTATAAAGTCCATGCTCTTCGTAACGTTCCATACCTTCCATATCATTCTCAAGTCTAACTTTTGGAACACCCCACCAAGCCTGGTAGGTTTTTTCTTTTCCGGAAAAAATATTTGCTTTTACAATAGTGCTTTTTGAATAATAACTACCAGAAAAGAAGAATGATTTTAAATCACTTGATGCCCTGTCAACATATCCATCGGAACTGATTTTTGACAAACGTGCATCAAACGCAAAGTGATCTTTAATGAGGCCGGTTCCCACTTTTATGGTGTTTTTAAAAGTGTTAAAAGAACCTGCTGACGATGCTATTACAGCATATGGATTCTCTTCCAGTGTGTTGGTTTGCAAATTTATACTTGCGCCAAAAGCTCCTGCCCCATTGGTAGATGTGCCAACGCCGCGCTGAACCTGAACATTTTCTGTTGAAGAACTGAAATCGGGCATATTCACCCACCAGACTCCATGTGATTCGGCATCGTTCATGGGTATGCCATTTACAGTGATATTCGTTCTGTTAGCATCGGTACCCCTTATTCTGAAAGAGGTATACCCTATACCATTCCCGGCATCGGTCGATACAACCATGGAAGGTGTTGTACTTAACAAAACAGGTATATCCTGGCCGAGATTACGCTTTGTAATTTCTTCATGACCAACATTTGTATATGTAACAGGAGCATCAGCAGAAGCACGGGTTGATACTACAATAACCTCATCGGCCAATATACTTGAAGGCTCTAGTTCAAAATTCAGTTTTATATTCTGTACTAAATCAATCTCTTTCTTAGTTGTTTTATAGCCAAGGAACGAAACTACTATGGTTTTTTCACCCGGTTTCAGGTTAGTAATCTCATAGTGGCCGTTTTTATCGGTTATTACTCCAATTGTGCTTTCCGAAATTGATACTGTTGCGCCAATTAAAGCAATGTTATTCTCATCGGTAACAATACCTGAAACTGAGAATTGAGAAAAGACTGAAAGACAAACAAATAGAAAAGCAAATAAAATTACATTCCGTAACATGACATGTTAAATTTTAAGTTAAACAAATTATGAAAAATTGTCACTTTCTCCCTTCGTCGGCATTACCCGGTGCAGGTTCAAGGGGTATAATCTCAGCCTGTAATTTTTAGGCACCCCCGACGGAAAGTGTTAGGCAAAGTTAAGGTAAAAGCAAATAATATCAAGAAAAAACAATTTATTCCTGTTGGTTTCTCAAAATCTTGAAACTAAACCACTATGGATTGAAAAACCATAGGTTTGAAGAATGAATGAAATTCATAGGCTTACAACATAGAAGTATTGAGATATGAGTTATGAGATTTTAGATAGTGAGAAAAAACAGATTCGTTCTCAATACTAATATCTAATATCTCATGTACATGACTTCATAAAAGTTTATAGAAACTAAAGTAGCTGCAATAAACCGAGTTTACGAGCTCACCGAAGGTAAATTGCAGGGTTTTAACCTCTAACTTCTATGTTGTAATCCAAATTTTTTAAGTAATTAATTTTTATAAAGTTTTTAAAATAAGATTTTTAGCTTAAATAATCGTTTA
>JAFGVA010000146.1 GCA_016938235.1 Bacteroidales bacterium
ATCAATCAGGAACCTGTGATATTTAAATGGAAATACAAACTAAACGATTTAGTAAATTAATATGTTAATTCATGAACTCACTACTAGGTAATCTCAGAATTTTCGGAGCAAGCGGAGAAAATATCTGAGATCTCCTGCATTTGCAACCCACCGACATATACGCAACTATCATTGCCGACAACGACCAGGAACGACCCCTCCCACCGGAGGTAATCTCCAGCAATTACAACCCGCCCACACATAATCTTTCGTCCTTCCCGCGTAGGCGTTGATTAAAGTAAGTAAATGAAATATTGAGGCTAAAATATTAATATGAAATTAATTTTTATTTCAGCCAGTTCTAATACTGGTTGTTTATTTTTCATCCGACAAATATTTTTTATTTCTTAACAAGTAAAAATTTGATTTACGATATCCTTATTCAGCTTCTATTTCGGGGTCTGATTGCCGGTCTGATTTACGCCTTACCAGTTGGTCCGCTGGCTATTCTGTCGATACAGCGAGTTGTTGAATCTGGCAGACGGGCAGGTATGATAAGTTTCCTCGGTATGGCTGCTGCAGATTTAGTTTATATTTTTCTTGCGGCATTCTCCTTCTCTATGGTTCATTCATATATCGAAGAGAATTTCTGGTTTCTTAAGTATATAAGTTTTCTGGTTTTGCTTCTGTTGGGCATTAGCATTATTGTATTTGATTTTCCGGAGAAAACAAATAGCCCGAAATCCGGTCTGTTTAAAAACTCAAACTACTTTTTATCAACTTTTCTTTTGGGACTATCAAACCCGGTGGCATTAATAGTTTTCATTAACGCCTGGCCAATTCTTTACCCAAAAACCATTTTGCATACAAATGCCGATCTGATTCTGCTTGTAGGAAGCATACTATTTGGGATGCTTTTATGGTGGACTCTTATTGTATTCATATCAAATTACCTGGGTAGTTTTATTAATCAAAAGTTTCTTTTGTATTCAAGAAAGGTATTTGGCGGTGTAATTATAATTATCGCCTCTGCTTCAATCTTTTTATCCTTACTTAATATATCCTATTTATAATGACACTTATTGCAGAACATGATCTCGAGCATATTCTTAAAGGAAGAATTAACTCTAATGAAGCCTCAAAAAAGTTTCTGATGAATTTTTTGAAAATTGATAAGCTTAATGAAACTTATTCCATACTTTTTGAAAAAAAGGATCCAAATGAGTTCCTGAATGAAGCAATTAAGAATCTGGGGATACTATTCGATTGTAATTTAAAATCCATTCAGAATATACCCAAAGAGGGACCCTTTATTCTGATTGCTAATCATCCTTATGGAGGCATTGATGGCTTGTTGATGATGCATATTCTGTTAAAAAACAGACCTGATTTCAGATTAATGGGCAATTTCCTGCTGAGAAAAATAGAACCTATAAAACAATATATTTTACCGGTAAATCCTTTTGAAGCAAACCCCGAATGGTCAAATAGTCTTCATGGAATCAGGCAGGCTTTAAAACACCTTGAGGATGGAGGTTGCATTGGAATTTTCCCTGCAGGTGAGGTTTCTACCATTTATTCCGGAAACAAGCGCATAACAGATAAAAAATGGCAAAAATCAATTCTTAAGTTTATAAAAAAGGCACATGTACCGGTAGTACCCATGTATTTCAGTGGTTATAACAGCCGACTTTTCCATCTGTTAGGAATAATTCATCCTGAATTAAGAACAGCAAAACTTCCTTCGGAGTTATTCAACAAGAAAGATAAATTAATAAACATCACTATCGGTAGCTCAATTTCGCCGAAAGAACAAAACAAGTTTTCGGATATTGAACAATACGGAAGATATTTAAGGGCATTAACTTATTTGCCTGACAGACCCTCACAGGTAAAACTTCATTTCAGTAGCTTTTTATCAAAAAAGAAATCTGTCGAAGACATCATTCAACCCATAAATCCATCTCTTATAAAAGATGAAATACAGAATATTCGCGACAGGTATCATTTGTTTGATCAAAACTCTTTCTCCGTATTTTGCTCACCTTCCACTGAAATTCCAAATCTGATGAAAGAAATAGGAAGGTTAAGAGAAATTACCTTTAGAGAAGTTCAGGAGGGAACCAATAAAAGTGTTGACATAGATGAGTATGATATCTACTATTGGCAATTATTTATCTGGGATATGGAAGCAGACAGAATTGTGGGTGCATACAGGATAGGTAAAGGAAGTGACATTCTGAATTTATATGGTCATAAGGGATTTTATATAAACAGTCTTTTTAAAATTAAAGAACCTTTCTTTAAGGTTTTAAACCAGTCTTTAGAATTAGGAAGATCGTTTATTGTAAGTGATTACCAAAGAAAACCTTTGTCGTTGTTTTTATTGTGGAAGGGCATTCTTTACTTCCTGGTAAATAATCCTGATTACAGGTATTTAATCGGCCCGGTAAGTATAAGCAACAAATATTCAAGCTTATCAAGGGGCCTGATTATGGACTTTATATACAATTTTTATACCGATAAATCTCATATGGATTACATAAAACCAAGAAATAAATACAAGATTAAAATGCATGGTAACGATTTTGGATTTCTGGTAAAAATGATGGATGGAGATATAAAAAAAATTGAGAAACTCATAAATGACATTGAACCAACAAAAGCCCAATTACCAATTCTGCTCAAGAAATATTTACAACTGAACGGCAAAATTCTGGAATTCAACCTCGACCCAAAATTCAATAATGCTTTAGATGGATTGTTGTTACTTGATTTGTATGAGGTGCCTAATAATATAATTGCAGGCTTAAGTAAAAACAACCAGGAGTTGAGTCTTAGAAATGATAATTAGCTAACAGGAATACAACATCTAATTCATTAATATTAAAGCCATTAGACTAACTGCATACATCTTATTCTGCCAGTTTTTTTAAATCTGTACAAAAACTTGGCAGATGTGTCTTTAATAAGCCTTATAAAATTCTCCCTTATAATTATTGCAGACAATAGCTTTGTTTTATAATGCAATGTCAATCAGTGTTTTCTGTGAGGTCTAACAAAATCTGAACCCTCATATCTAAAGCTATTTTAAAGCAACAGAATGTATTTCTCATTTATTGTTGAACCTTACTTATATCTTAATTTGAAATTTTATATGTTTTTCTAGGAATAAAGAGTTATTAAATATAAATAATCCGATTTTTAAGATTCATTTAATCTATAATAAATATCAATAAAACACTTAAAAGACAACCACGAAACATATATTATTCTTCTGATTATATGGTAGTTAACGCCAAGAAACAGTATAACACTATATTTCTCGTCAAATCAGCTGCAAATCAGACAGGGTATATTTCCATCTAACATTGCTATCAGTTTTTATCACGACAAAGTAATATTTAAGCATTTGTTCAGATTCTCTTTACTAAGTAGTAGAGCCAGAATGTGGAATTTTGTCATGTTTAAAAAAATCAATTTAACCTTAAAAAACTTTTAGTAATGAAAAAAATTAGTAAAATCCTAACCGCAGTAGTACTTGGTTTACTATCTGCTGCAGGCTTTTCGCAAACTTTGATTTCAAGCTTCGGCACTGAAGCTGATGGTTCGGTAAATTTACCTGATGGCACTGTGTTATCTGGTGAATATATTCTTGATACCAGAACTTATGTAATTGGAGGCAGAACTGTGTTTATTGAGCCAGGAACTGTTTTCAAAGCAGAGTCGAAAGCCAATCCTGAAGATGCTGTAACTTTTGTTGTTTCCCGTGGAGGTAAAGTTTATGCCATGGGTACAGAAGAACAGCCTATTGTTTTCACAACAGTAGAAGATCCTCTTGATGGTACTTACTCTGTTCAGAACAAAGAAAAATGGGGTGGTGTTGTTGTTTTAGGATATGCACAAAACAGTGTATTAGCTTCTGAAACCAACCCTGAAGACCCATTTAACTTAACAGGTATTACCGATGGTGTTGCCTTTGTAGAAGGACTTCCTTATCCTGATGAAAGACACCACTACGGAGCAGCTGATACTTTGGCTGATGGTACTCCTATTTTTGTTAATGATGACAACTCTGGTGTTTTACGTTATGTATCTATTCGTCACGGTGGAACCGAAATTGCAACTAACAACGAAATTAACGGACTTACAATGGGTTCTGTTGGTTCCGGAACAACTATTGAGCACATCGAGGTAGTATCAAATGGCGATGACGGAATCGAATTCTTCGGTGGTACAGTTGATATGAAGTATGTAAATATCATGTTCTGCGAAGATGATTATATTGATTATGATCAGGGTTGGACTGGAAGAATTCAGTTTATGATGGGATTGCAGCTTCCTGCAACTGTTTCAACAACTACCGGTCAGGACGATGTAACAATTCAGTATGGCGATAACGGTATGGAGTGCGATGGTGACGATGGTTATAAATCAGGACGCCCAGCCGGATTATCTTCACCACAGATATTTAATGCAACTATTATTGGTAATGGTGCAGATGAAGGACTAGAGCTAAAAGAAAGAACAAATGGCCTTATTGGAAACAGTGTGCTGTCGAATTTCAGCAGTGCTGTTCAATTCAACGATGGTGAGGATGGAAGTTCCGATATAGGTCACAGAACATCTGAAGAATTTGCAGCAGGCAGATTAAGAGTTGCTAATAACCTTTTCCTGAATTACGGAACAGCAGTAAGAGTTGATGGTACTGATCTTGATGGTACAAATACTCCTGCATCTTTAGAAGCTGATCTAGTAGCTGACGGTAATGTTTTCCTGGCAACTTCTACCTTAATCGACGACGATGTTGAGGCCGTTATAAATGATGGTCTTGATGCTTTTACCAATAAGTTTAATGCTGTTCCTAACGCAGGTGCAACCGAATTCAATACTGATTTACTACCTGATTTCTCTGACGGTTTCTTTGAGTATGCACCTTATCGTGGAGCTTTCGAACCTGGAAAAGAATCTTGGTTAGTTAACTGGACCGTTCATGAATTAAAAGGTACAGGTAACGTTTCATGTCCTTACGATGTAACCGGCGACTTCAAAGTAAACGCATCAGATTTTGCAGCAATAGTTGGTGCATATGGCGATGATTGCAATGAATAATCAACCTAAAAAAAACAAAAACATTAAACATGTCCATTAAAATGAAAAACAATATACTCATATTATTATTTCTGTTTGTTGGTATAGTACTATCGGCACAGGAAACTGATTATGTTCCTGTAAATACAAACGGAATTGAGCAGATTATCGTTGAAAAATTCGATGCTTCTGCTGTTGGAACTGACTATGTAACATACAAAGTGTATGTTGATCTTGAAACAGCCGCAAAATACCAATTGTTCATTGCTGATGAACCTAATGGCCCTATGAACTTCTCCACTACCGGCTCATGGTATAATACCACCTTGTTTGGTGGTACTATAGGTGAAGATATCGATATTGCGGGATCTTTAGGATTTACAGATTTAATTATTTACGACTCTTATGTTACTTCAGGTGGTGCTGGTGTTGGCCGTATTGGTGTAACAGGTGGTTCTAACCCTGGCGATGGCTGGGTTGCCGGAACACCTGCAAATAGTGTTACTACTCCCGGTCTTGTACTGTCAATGTTTGGTACTGCCTCCAGTACTGTAAATTTTGATATCGTTGATGGAGCTTTTACCTTTGACCCGGCTGATGAAACAGCTACTAATGTAAGTGCAACAGGTGGTCGTCGTGGTGTTATTGGAGCAACTGCAGCGAATGAAGTATTAATCGGTCAGTTTACAACCAATGGAGATTTCTCTTTCTCAATTAACCTCCAAACAATAACTTCAGCTTATGCTGTAGCTCAAACCAGTGGTATTACTTATTCTTCAATACCAAATACTCCACCAACTGTTTCAATTTCTGCACCTGCAAATGCTACAACAGTTAATAAAAATGAAATCGTTGGTATAGCTGCTACTGCTTCTGATACCGATGGTTCAGTAAATCAGGTCGAATTCTTTGTAAATGGTCTTAGTGTAGGATCCGATAATGCTGCCCCATTTACAGCTAGTTGGGAAGCTCTTGGAACTTCAGCTGAAATTTATGCTATCGCTACTGATAATCAAGGTGCTACTTCTCAGTCTGCAAGTGTTACTATCAATGTAAATGATCCAAACCCAACTCTTGTTTCTGTTACTGCTCCAACGGCAAGTGAACTGTTAGACTTAAATGACTTCTTACTAACAGCAAATGCTTCTGACGCAGATCAGCCTGTTCAATCTGTCGACTTCATTATTGACGGTATTGTTATTGGCACTGATACTGATGGAACTGATGGATGGTCATTCCTTCTTCAGAATATAGCTGCATCAGGAATAACTTTAGGATCTCCTGTGAATGTTGTTGCCAGGGCAACTAATAGTGATAGTGAGATGGTAGCTTCTGCAGCAGTTTCTGCAACATGGGAAAATGCTTCTCCAAGCCTTGCTATTTCTAATCCTGCTTCATTCCCATTCGATTTAAGCTTAGGCGATGTACTAACAATAACTGCTGATGCTTCAGACGTTGATGGTTCAATAACTTCTGTTGATTTCCTAATCAATGGAACTGTTGTTTCAACCGACAATGATGGAACTGATGGTTTCTCTTACAATTATTCTGCTGGTTCAACAGGTTCTGTTAGTGTTTCTGTTCGTGCAACTGACAATTCAGGTGCTCAGGTAACAGTTGCCGGAGGCACAATAAATAATCTTTATGCTGGTGCTGAATACTTGTTAGAAAGTGTAACTGAATATTGCTCTTCATCTGACGTATTCTGTATGCCTGTTATTACTCCTGCAGGTGGTGTTTCCGGTATAATAGGTTATGACATCGAATTAGTATTTGATCCATCTAAAGTTACCCCAACAGGTGCAATAATTGTATCTGAGGAATTAATCGCTGACCGCGACTGGACCTCTTATAATTATAATGTTGTTGATAGCCTCGTAAGAGCTTCGATATATTTTAACGGTTCAGCTCCACAAGGAACAAGTTGGAATGGCGAAGGCCAGGTTTTCTGTGTTGAATTCTCGCGTAACTTTGATTTTGGTAATGTTGACCAGGCTGAATTTAATCTAAGACTTGTAACAGAATCAAGAGCTGCAGGTATTACTGATATCCCAAGCACTGCCACAAGTACTTACCAGACTATTACTGAAACTGAATTTAATGGTAAACTATCATTTTGGTCAGACAATAGCGCGATTGCATACGAAAATGGTGTAAACCTGATTACAAATATTTATGGAAATGTTTCTGGCGATGCAATTAGCGTACAACCAGATGCAGCAGGAAACTTCACCTATAATACTGCAAATGGAACCAGTATTTCTATTGACAGGGATGTTGATGCCTCAGTTGATGTTCAGTCAACCATTGGTGCATACGATGCCTACCTTGCTTCAAGAGTAGCTGTTGAAGATGTAAGCTTCAGTCCGAATGTATTCCAGATAATTGCAATGGATGTTAACCGCGATGGTAGAATAGCTGCCGGAGATATCACACAGATTAGTCAAAGAGCAGTTGGCCAGCTTGATCAATTTGCTGCTGACTGGGTATGGGTTCCAAACCGCACAAGGTTATCAGATTTGCAGTACAGAATTTCTGCTGCTTATCCGGTGGCAGATGGCATTGGTTACTCAAGACTTAATGTTCCTGTTCCTGCCGACGTAATGGCTCTTCCTATTGAAGATCCTGATGGATGTCCGGCAATTCAAACCGAAGAGTACAAAGGTATCTTGCTGGGTGATGTAACTGGTAACTATGCTGATGCTCCTGCTTCACCTGCATTTAAATCTGCTGCTACTGCTGATATTACACTGTATGTAAATGAAACCAGCATCATAGTAAAAGCTAACAGCGGAAATGCTATTGACCTTCAGTTAGGCGTTAAAAATGCTACAGAAGTTTCAACTTCGCTTCAAGGTGCTGCTAATATAGCCGGCGATGTTGTAAAATTAGCTTTGTTTGGAAACAGTGAGTTTAATGACACAAAAGTTGCAAACATTTTATTGTCTGAAGGTATTAATCCAGCCGATATTGAAATTATTTCTGCTAGTCTTAATGAAGTTGAATCAGAAGTAGAAATTACCGCTGAGGCTTCAAGTGCAGTTAATTCAATAACTACAAATGCGGCATTGATTTATCCAAATCCGGCAAAAAATGAGATAAAAGTTGAATTCGAAGGTGTTGCCGATGTTGCTCTTGTAAGCATAACCGGTCAGGTTGTTAGCATCGAAAGAGATGTAAATGGTCATACATCATTTGATGTAAGCGAATTACCTGCAGGCAACTATACTGTTATTGTAGGTACACAATCTTACAAAGTTGTTGTAGTTGAGTAGTTCGGATTGCCCGAAGTATATACTTATTTAAAAAATGGTCCCGGAGATTTCCGGGACTTTTTTTTGCTTCTTAACTCAAAACACAATTTAACGAAACAAGATAATTTAAACCTGAAATATTGCTTTGAGATCGTAAATAATAGCTTGAACTTAAGGCTTAATATATAATAGTTTAACTATTTCCTAACCCTCTTTCAGTGCTTAATTCTGTTAATTTGTATATTGTTTACCCAAGCTTAAAATGTTTACCAATTCATATAAAAAAGAAAAACCAAACCATTTAATATTCAGGATCAGAAATATTATTTTCCTGTTATTCTTCATGTTTTCAACAAAGGTTTTTACCCAGGGTATAGAAGAAATAATTGTTGAAATTATTCGGGTTGATACAACTATTGCAAATATCGACACAAATCTTTCGTCAGATGCAGTGACATACCGGGTTTTTGCAGACTTAGCAGAAAATTACAAACTCTTCTCTGTATATGGAACTTCGGCGCATCCCTTACACTTTGAAACCAATACTGAATTTTATAATACTTTAATATATGGCGAAACTTTTGGCCATAATATTGACACAGCTCTAATTAACACGGCTGCACCTGCATTGAAATATGATTCATACATTTCAATAAATTCTGCCAGCAAAGATCATCTGGGTATTCTATATGAAGAAGATTCTGATAGTTCTGGAATGGTTTTAGGCTCATGCCCCCTGACTCAACAAGTAAATATCAACTTGTCCACAGTATTCGGACAAATTAATTATTCAGGCAGTTATGTCATAAATAATGGCTATTACTTTGTTTCACCAGAAGTATCCGGGCCAACCTCTTCAAACAGGATACTCATCGGACAATTTACTACTGATGGTTTCTTTTCTTTCGAAATAAACCTCAGAATAATAAATACAATAACTTCTGAAGAAGAGTATTATGTTGCTGCAAACCCCACAGGAAATGAAAAATTAAGTCTGAATTTAAATTACCCTCCGGTACCTGGCTGCATAAGTCCGACTGCCTGTAATTATAACCCCCATGCTACATACGATGACGGTTCATGCATTGAGCCAATTCTCCCCTGTTATATTTGTATAAATGATACTCTTGGATTGCTTGACTTAGATAATAACAGTGTTTGTGATGCTCTTCAGGAACCTTTGGAAGATGTAATTGTTGAAACCTACTACATTGTTGACAGCACCGAAAACTTTTCTGACACTAATTTAAAGCCTGGTTCAATAACCTACAGGATTTATTCTGATCTGGCACCGGGATATAGACTGGGAGGTGTTTTTGCCAGTTCAATAAATCCGGTGTTCATTAATACAACATCTTATTTCTACAATCATGAATTGGGAAGCACTATTGCAAACAATATTGATACTGCACTTTTCTCAGAGGCTCCTGAACTTACATTAGATTCATGGATATCAATGGGCAATGCTGCTGGTTCTGCTCTTGATGGTATATTAAAAACGGAAGACTATGATGGTTCTTTTATCAAAGGTCTGAACAATAATTCCGATATTTTGGGAATTCCGGTTTATGAGAAGGATGGCTATATTGAAGGGTATGAAAAATCAGTTACCGAAACAGGTCTTAATTTATCTGTCTTTGATACCCTGGGATCTGAATTTTTTTCAACCTCGGGAGGTTGGTTAGAACTCGATTCTGCAACCGGCCCTACTCTGTCAAATAAAATACTGCTTTTACAATTAACAACCGATGGAGCATTAACTTTTAATCTGAATTTACAGGTAAGAGGACCACAAAATTCAATCTTTCAGTATGTTGCTTCAAACCCGCAAAACAATGCCATTCAATCCGATGCCCTCGTATTTCCAAGACCTGTATACGGATGTACAGACCCAACTGCCTGTAATTACAATACGGAAGCTACCATTGAAAATGGAACCTGCATTTTCCCCGTGCTAAATTGTTCTGAATGTTTCAATGATACTTTAAGAATAATTGATTCTGATGGCGATGGAATATGCAATGCAGAAGAAATATCGGGATGCACCAGCATAACAGCCTGTAATTATGATTCTTTGGCCACCGACGATGATGGTTCTTGCCTCGAACCAATAGATAATTGCACCCAATGTGTTGGTGATACGCTTGAGTTAATTGATGATGATGGCGATGGAGTTTGCAATGCAAGCGAGATTCCGGGTTGTAACGATCCCTTAGCCTGTAATTATGATTCATTGGCAACAGAGTATGATGGATCATGTGTTTATCCGACTGAGAATTGCACAGAATGCCTGGGAGATACTCTTCAAATTATCGATGATGATGGTGATGGAATTTGTAACGCCGATGAAATACCTGGTTGTACAAGTAGCATTGCCTGTAACTACGACCCACGGGCAACCGATGATGATAGCTCATGCATTATTCCGGTTGAAAATTGCAGTTATTGCGAAGGAGATTCACTACAAATTATTGATGTGGATCGGGATGGCACCTGTGATGCTTTAGATCCGAATCCACTTGAACTGCCTTTTCGAATAGATACAATAATTAATACTTGTTTGTACCAGGACATTTGCCTGCCAATTGTTGCTGTTGATACAATGAAAAATATACTTGGTTTTCAATTCGAATTAAATTTTGATCCCTTAAAAGTAACCCCTACCGGCAGTATATTAATTAACAGTTCAATTGAAGCATCTGAATACATCGAATACGATTATCTCATGAATATCCAGGACGGAAGCTTTGAAGGGTCTGTTAATCTGAGAGATGACACCCCATCGGATTATTCAATAAATGGAATTGGCGAACTTTTTTGTATTGGTTTTAGCCAAACTCCTGAACTAAATACCAGCGATACTCTGTTATTCGAAATGACATATTTTAATGTTATTTACAAAAATGACACTTTTAATATGCCCATAAAACCAGGTGTTTATCTTACAACAAAAGATTACACACTTTATGGTGAAATCGTATACTGGAAAAACAATATACCAATCACTTACGATTCTTCCAGACCCGGTGAATACCTTATAACCAATATTTATTCAAGCAATGAATATTGTAATCAATTCCCGTCAAATGTGGTTAATCCCAATCTATATGGCTATTTTGAACTGTCTGTTCAAAACAATAATTATTTTGATATTAATAGAAACATAGCAAGCTACACCGATGTAATGCCTGTAATAAATGGCTACGATGCAATTTTAACTCTAAAAACCCTGTTACATGATACATCTTTCAAACCAAACATTTTCCAGCTTCTAGCAATGGATGTTAATACCGACGGTGTAGTTTCAGCGGGTGATTTATCTCAAATGAACATGCGGGCCGTAGGTTCTATATCAGAATTTATGCAAAGTTGGAATTATCAAAACGGAAATAATACGGGTGAATTATCGAAAGACTGGCTATTCCTTTCAAATACAGAATTAACAAATGAACCGGCGTATTTAATATCCAAAACATTCCCATCTGATGATGGTACCGGATTCTCAAGATTCAGACTACCTGAGGTAAAAAGATGTCTTGAGGTTCCTGAGCCAGGCGATTGCTCATTTCCCTTTCAAACTTACACAGGAATTATGCTAGGCGATATTGATGGAAACTATATTAATTATAGTCCGAATGGAAGTTTTAAAAATACCTCAGCTAAGAATCGATTAATAATTAACCTTGAAGATAATTCAAAACTTAACAGCCAAATAAGAATTGATTTGATAATTGAAGCTGAAGAATTAGCCCAGTCTGTAGATATAATTATAGATTTTGGCTCACCAAAAATACAACTCGATACAGTTTTCTATAATAATTATGATTTGGATTTTATTAACTGGAATCTTAACTCAGAACAATTTGGCCTTACAATGGGAAAACTGGATGGATTTAACAATACAAAAACCTTACTTTCAATGGTTTTCAATATTTTAAACAATGATTTTTTTAATAATACGGTGCAAGTTAAAAGTGCATTTATAAATGGGATACAGGTTGAGTCAATAGTTAGCAATATTATTCATTCAGAATCTGATTTTTACAATACCTCAAATATTAAAATTTATCCAAATCCTGCCAGCAACAAACTTTCGATTGAAACGGATGGCAGGTACTTTTTTAAACTCTCAGATATTACAGGCAAAATAATTCGAAGTGTCGAAATCGGAAACGAAAGCAATTACTCAGAGATAGATATTAGCAATATTCCTTCAGGGATATATATTGCGAATTTTTTGAATAAGAAGGTATCATTTTCACAAAAAATAATAATAAACCATTTAAACGAACCTTAGTATTAATAAAATTTAATTTAAAACAAATGAGAAAGAATTTAGCAGTTAAACTATGCATTATAGGTGTTCTGTTAATATTAATAAGTTGCAATAAAACAAGACCTCCCTATGATATTGATAATGATGGATACATTGGTGAATCTGACCTTAAACTAATAACTGAAAGTTTTGGAGATACCTGTATCGGATGCCCTGAAGATGTAAATAATGATAGCCTTATAAACAGCACTGATTTTAGAATAGTGGTTGGCTATTTTGGGAAGAAAACTGAAGATATTGAGACATATAATAACGACTAGTCTAAACACATTATCATTTATTAAGTCTTTAATAACACTCAAAAACAATATATGAAAAACATATTTCTAATCTCGCTATTAGTTACAATTTATATAAATGCACCTGCACAACCTCTTAAAACAGATGAGGTTTTTATAAATAAAAATGGTATCGAAAAGTTAATTGTTGAGCATATTCCTGCAGCAATTACAGGAGAAAACATGGTTACTTATCGTTTATTTATTGATATGGATAATTATACAGCCTATCAATTATTGTTAGGTACTGAAGAAACAGGTGAACTCTTTATTAAAACTTCAGGAACATGGTATAATACCAGTGATGTTGGGAAAACCTTAGGCCATGATATACTGTATGTATTAATTAGTGAAAATCATTTTCCGGCCCTAAAACACGATAGTTACTTTTCGTCGGGAGGGTGTGCCGATAATTTAATTGCGGTTCCATACAGCGAAAATGATAAAGGTTTTATTCATGAAAAACCTGCGCAAACTATTGTTTTTCCTTCTGCACTAAACCTTGATATGTTTAAAAATAAAAACAGTTCTGACCCTTTTTTAACAAATGATGGATGCATTTCATATAATCCATCTGAGAAAAGAGGAGTAAAAGGCCCCTCTTCATCAAACATTGTTTTTATTGGCCAATTCACGACCGATGGTAACTTAATGCTGAAACTTAATATTCAAACTTTTGATTTTAAGACAAATAAAGCAAAAGTCACCTCGGGAATTTTGTATTCATCCAATACAAACTAATAAATAATTTAAACTTAAATTATAATTAATTTTTAAGCACTAAAACCAGCTTGAATTTTTATTTTATTCAATGAAGATGAATCAGATTTCAGTAATACTGCCTTTTATAAACGAATATTTGCTCAATCTCCCCTTTCACAAATAATAAAGATAGGAATAACTATTTCTTAATCATTCAAACTCATTTTTTACACTTACTTGAACAATGTTTTTTTAACAAGAAACAAAATGTAAATCACTGAATTACTGAACGTTTTAAAAATGAACTAGTATTAATGCTATGAAAAAAACAATAATAGCCCTTATTCTGCTAATTGGAAGTTTTAAAATATACTCACAATCAAATATTAGTGATTATTTTACTTCCGGATTGGAAAGAGTAATAGTTGAACAAATTCCAGTTAATCCGGAAATTGCAGCTTTAGATGCCAATTTATCTGCAAATGCTGTTACTTACAGGATTTTTATTGATATGAATCCGGTAAATGGCTTGTCTGTCGTTATAGGTGATGGAATCTTAGGCCCTATGGGAATTAAAACAACAACTCAGTTCTATAATACATCTGCACCTTTTGGACAATCTCTTGGCGAATCGACACAGGCAGGTTATTTCAACTTTGCTCCACAATTAATATACGATTCCTATATATGTGTAGGTGGTACAATGAGCGACAGTATTGGCGTTCCACGTAAATATGCACCAACCGGAAATGTAGGCGGATTGCCTTTAACCACTACTACAACACCGGGACTTGATCTTTCTATGTTCCACAATACAATGAGTACAGCAAACTTTGAAATTACAGATGGTGCCTGGTCCGGTGTTACTAAAGGAGGAGTAAGAGGTCCCTCATCGGCTGATTCTACCATAGTAATGATTGGACAATTTACAACAGATGGAATTTTCAGTTTCTACCTGAACATTGAACTAACCAAATTTTTTTATGGTTCATCTGAAGTTTCAAGATACTCATTTACTGGTCCAACTGCCGGAGTTGGAACATTAAATCCAAGATACCAGTTTACTCCACTTATGGGTGTATTCGGTCCCGGAATAGAGCAACCTGAAATAAAAATACTTGTGCCATTTGATTCAGTTCCCAGTGAAATAAATTTAAAATTATCTGCAACAGCGTCAGATCCTGATGGTAAAATTGACTCCGTTGAATTTCGCATTAATACCAAAAAAGTTGGAGTTGATACTTCTGCTCCCTTTGAGTACATATATACAACCCAACCCGGGAACCATAAAATATCGGCTGTCGCAATTGATAATGATGGCGCTGTAACCATGTCGGAAATTATTCCTTTATATGTTGGTGCCCCCAATGATATTCCAACTATTAACATTAATTCTCCTGATTCGGCACAGGAATTTAATGTTGGAGATATTATAAGCTTTACTGTAACTGTGAATGACACCATCGATAGTATTTCAAAAGTCGATTTTTATGCAAACAATAAGCTTATTGGCTCAAATGACTTCTATCCTTTCTCATTTAATTGGGAAGCTGAAAGAGGCGATTCTGTAAGAATAAAAGCGGTAGTAACTGATAATTATGGTGCATCCAATGCTGATTCTTCATTTATCAGGGTATTCGGAGCCAATGCTGCACCTGTCGTTACATTTATAAACCCTGCACAAAATGAAGTTATTGGTACCGGTATTGATTATTCTGTTTTAATAGACGCCAAAGATGATATCCAGGTAGATTCTGTTGAAATTTATCTTGATGGAACAAAACTATCCACATTAAAAACCGGTCCTTTTGAATATTCCTGGTCAACTCCGGTTCCCGGAGCATATACCTTGGTGGCAAAAGGTTTCGATAATGAACAGAAAGCTGGTTATGACACCATACAGGTTACTGTTACAGATAATCTGCCGCCAGCTGTAAGTATTACTCAACCAACCGAAGGGGATACCTATAACTTTTTTGTTCCCCTTACTGTGATTACAAATCCTGTTGATAGCGATGGCGATATAGATTCGGTTCAACTTTATGTTAATGGTATTTTAATTTCAACAGCAACTTCCACACCATTTGAAATAAACTGGACACCATTGAAAGTTGGATCCAATGAGTTGTTTGTAAAAGCTTTCGACAATGAGTTGGCATATGGTTTATCTGATACAATAAAAGTGAATATTGTTATTGATCAGGCACCATCAATAAGCTTAATAATGCCTGTAGCACATGATACAGTTGTTGAAGGCGAACTGGTGAGAATTCTTACAAATCCCACCGATCCGGATGGTGAAATCACCAAAGTTGAGTTTTACATAAATAAAATGAATGTAGCAACTGTTGAAACTGAACCTTTTGAAACATACTGGAAAGCCCAAACAGGTAATAAAAACATTAAAGCAACAGCTACAGATAATGATGGTTTATCCTTTTCTCAAACCATTCCTATAGTTGTTATACCAAACACTCCTCCTTCTGTTGTAATCAGTTCTCCTGCAAGTGGCGATGAGTATATTGGTAATCAGTCTTTTAATATTTCATTTACCGCCTCAGACATTGATGGAACAATCGATTCAGTTGAATTTTATGTAGATCAACTTCTTGAAGATGTTGTTTATTCATCTCCCTATACAATATCGTATATCACCAATAAGGATTCAATTTCGGTTTATGGTATTGCATATGACAATAGGGGCAAATATAAAACCTCAGATACTATTAAGCTTTTTCAAAGCCCTAACCAGGAACCTATTGTTCAAATTATAAATCCTCTTAACAACGATACAATTACACCTGGCACAATATTGCGCATTGAAGCAAATGCAACTGACCTCGATGGTTCAATTGTTTCGGTTGAATTTCTGTTAAACAGTACCAGCTTAACGAAATTGAACACTTCGCCCTATATTTTCGATTGGGTTTCTGTTGAGGGCGGTTATACAATCTCTGCAATAGCATCTGATAATGATGGAGCCTCAACAACAACAACTGCCCGGGTTATAGTCGGCACTAATTTCAGTAATTCTGATTTTATTGATTTGGAAAAGGCAGTAAAGGTTTTTCCTAATCCTTTTAATAATATAATCACCATTCAAATTAACCCTGAAAATGCAAATGAATTTGAACAAGTACAGTATATAATTTACGATCTTCCGGGTAATCTGATTAAAAAAGGTGAAATAACCTCTTCAAACGAAAAAAACTCAGTTGAAGTCAATCTTAGCAGCTTGCTACCCGGAATGTATTTGCTTGTTATACAATCAAATAATTATTCGAACCTGGTAATTCGGCTAATCAAAGAATAATAACACCCTAAAACTTATTATAAACAATAAAACAATTAAGACTCATGAAAAATACATTAATCCTGCTCTTATGCTTAATGCTTAATGTTATCATAATGGCACAGGGAACACACCGAACAGGAATAGAAAAAATATATGTTGATGCTATACCGGTAAAATCCTCCATTGCAACAGTAACAAATAATTTACCGTCGGATGCTGTTTGCTACAGAATATTTATCGATATGGCTCCGCAAGCCTCGTTTTCATCAATTGTTGGTTTCAGTCATGGTCATATAAAAGATCAGATTGATTATGAAGGTGCATCTCCCTATCCAATTGATATTAGTACTACTACAGAATTTTTTAATACTGCAGTTTTCGGCTCTGCATTAGGCGAAGATATTCAAGTTGATTTTCTGGCTTTCGACTCATCATTAATGTATGATTCTTTTATTAGTGTTGGAAGTGTTACTAATGAATGGATAGGTGTTCCTACCTACTTAAATTCAAATGGCTACGTTGAAGGAGAAGCCATAGAAACCACTACAACCCCCGGATTTGATCTTACTATGCTTGGTAATGTAAACTCGTCGGAAAGTTTATATACCAGTGATGGCGTATGGGCTGCGGTTCTTCCAACCAAAGATAAGGTTAAAGGCCCTGTTGAAACAGACTCAACGATTGTATTCATAGGCCAGTTTACAACAAACGGTATTTTTAGTTTTAGTATTAATACCGGATTAATTATACCTAGTGGCGCAAATTATAATCTGACTTATAGCTTTGCAACAGGTAAATGGAATAATAAATGGAATACGCTTGATGATGTTGGAAACACTGTTATTCAATTTACCCCACTAGCTAACGTTTATGGCCCGGCAATAGAACATCCGGTTGTAAGTATTCCCTTTGGAGCAGATGGTGATACTGTTGTTCGTAAAAATGTTCCCTTTTTGTTAAAAGCAAATGCCAGTGACAATGATGGAAATATAGATTCGGTTGAATTCAGGGTAAATGATGTTGTTGTTGGTATTGATTATACCGAACCTTACGAAATAGAATACACTGCTTCAAATCCTTTTATTTTTACGACAGTTGCAATAGATAATGATGGTGCTGTTACCTTATCGGATCCTGTGAATGTAATTACCAGCGACAATAACCTTCTTCCCGAAATTAAATTTACTAAACCAACCGATAATTATCTTGTAGCAAAAGATTCAACCATTACAGCTATTATAAATGTTGCCGATTACGATGGGTATATCGATACTCTTTACTTAATTATTAACGATTCTGTTTATGCTACCTTTGATACAGTTATAAACAAGCAGGTTGAATACAAATGGACTGTTAGCAAAAAAGGGAATTTTACCCTTAAAGCTTATGCTATAGATAATGAGGGTGGATTTAGTGAGAAATCGATCGGTTACAGAGTCGGAATTTCACCCCAGATCGAACTTACCGAACCCTTAAATAACAGCAATATTCTGATAAACAGTTCAACAAATCTTGTTGCCAGCACAAGTGATAGCGATGGAACCATTGATTATGTGGTTTTTTATGTAAATAACCAGCTATTAGATACCATTAAATCAGAGCCATATGAGATATCCTGGCTTCCTTCAGTTCAGGGTACATATGTTATTAAAGCCGTTGCTGCTGACAATGATGGATTATTGGGTATTTCCTCTCCCATTACTGTTAATATCGGTCTTCAATCTAATTTAGTGAATCGCACTGAAAATGGTTCTGAGGTGAAGGTTTATCCAAATCCGGTTGATAACATTTTAAATCTTTCAATAAACTCTGAACAAGCACTTGAATCAGGCACAGTTCAAATTATTGATCAATTAAGCAAAATATTAATCAGTCAGAAAATTCAGTCAGGACAGAAGCAACATACTATCCAATTGGATATAACTGATTTTGAACCAGGAATTTATATTGTACAAATACAATTAAATAATTCATTACAAAATATATCAATAATTAAGTATTAAAATATACTGAAGGCGGGTATAAAAGCCTGCCTTCAGCTTTTTTAATTCTTATGAACTAAACCCCATGAAGCATTTATTATTCTTAATACTGTTTATTATCACAGTTCAGTTTTCAGATGCCCAAACTTTTTTAAGAGGCACAATTTCTGACAATAAAGGTGAAACACTTATCGGGGCAACCATTTATGCCAAGAATAATCCATCGCAAGGCACAATAACCGATTTTGATGGAAATTACAGCCTAAAGTTAAGCGATTCATCACCTCAGGTAATTGTTATAAAATATATTGGATACCAGACTCAGGAACGCAGCATTAGTTTTACAAATGAGAAAATTATCCAGCTAAATATAGTTTTAGCCCCTGCGTCGGAAGAAATTGAGGAGGTGGTTGTTCACGGCAAACTCGATCGATCAGCAGAATCAGTCATGAAAACTCTCCAGATGAAATCGATTGAAACTATCGATTATATATCAAAAGAAACGATTTCAAAAACCGGAGACTCCGATATCAAAGATGCAATTAAAAGAGTTACTGGTGTTTCAACAGTAAACGATTTTGTAACTGTAAGAGGGCTGAATGACCGATTTGTTAAAACAACAATGAATTCGGCCAGAATTCCAACTCTTGATCCATTTACAAACAATTTAAAACTGGATATTTTTCCAACAAGTTTAATAGATAATGTTATAGTACGAAAAACCCAAAGTCCTGATATTCCTGCCGACTGGGCCGGTGCCTATCTTGATATTCAAACAAGAGATTTTCCTGTTAAATTATTAATTTCGGCAAAATCATCTTTTGGATTCAACAACCAGTCGACCTTTAGAAAGGTTGTTTCGTCAAAAAAAGGACCGACAGATTGGCTGGGTTACGACAATGGATTTAGAGACATTGGTAATCATTATACCCAAGAAACATTTCCGTTTTATAATGGCTACCCTCTTGGTAAAGAAAATGGCATGCGTGCCTATGATGAGTTCAGCGCATTAGGTTTGTCGGAATACTACAATTTAATCGGGATAGACCATGACCAGTTAGGTGCATACCATTTCCTTCACGATTTAGATAACAATGCTTATTATCGCTTGAGCTTGGTTGAATTGGGTTATCTTGCACCTGGTATGATTAACAATGATGAAGCTGTTTTTAATGCTTCAATTGATTATACTCTAAGTGATTCGAAAATCGAAGCTTATAATATAATAAATTCCGATTTGGCAGATTTTGGATCTTCTCTTCCGGGATACTTTACAACTGAAAAGACAGCTCCGATTCAATTTAGCCAGGAGCTTGCCATAGGTAATCAATTAACACTTTTTAATAAGCCATTAGGTTATATGTTTGGCCTCAAATATTCAAGTAATGTTATTAGTTCTGTATGGAATGATGCGATAATATATAATCCATTTCTACAGGAAGTTATAAATGATATCGACCGCAATGAAACAATAGAAACCAATAACTGGAGTGCCCTGATAAACCTATCCTATAAACCCAATCCGTTTCACAATATCAGAATTCTGATTATGCCTAATCTTTGGGGGCAAAACCGTGCCAGATTTGAGGAAATATATGGTAGCGATTCAGAAATAAACTCAACCTACAGTCATAAATACATACAAAGATATGAAGAGCGCAGCCAAATGATATATCAAATTGGCACATCACATTTCTTTCCCGAATACAGATTGAAGGTTCAGTCTGATGTATCATTTACAGATGGCAAAAGCAGTATTCCCGACTATAGAAATATTGAAATAAAACAAATTGATGATAGTCAAAACTGGACTTTTGGGGCGCAAAGTACAAATGACAGAATTTACCGCTATTACAACGATAATATCCTGGATGCGAGACTAAAAGCCGAGATTCCTGTTAACAAAAAGGGTAATCTCCCTCGAAATATAAAGGTCGGTGCGTCATATATGGTTAACAGGGCAAACAGTAACCAGTTTATATACCGTGCAGAATTAGGAGACGACTTTGCTGAATTTCATGATTATAAAGAATTCCTGTCACAGGAAAACTTTAAAATCCGAGAAAAAACTCTCCCGCTATTCTATGAGCTTCAATCTTCAGTTGATGACGCCACATTTGGAGAGCGCTCTATTACAAGTTATTATGCAATGCTCGATTTTTCAGTAATAAAACAATTAATTATTTCTGGCGGGTTAAGAATTGAGATTTCTGATTTACTATCAGATGTGGAAGCGTACAAAGACTTTCCGGAAAATGATCCAAGAAGAGAATTTCCGGGTGGAACAGGCCCAATTGATAATAGTTTGCAAATTTTAAATCCTTCGAGAATTGAAGCAATTAATAACCTGCCAAGTGTAAATCTTTTGTATAAAATCCTTGAAAAAGAAAATTTTTCTCTAAATGGTCGACTCAATTATGGAAAGTCACTTGTTCGCCCCAGCAATAAAGAAGTTTTAAATATTTGGAGATGGGATATTGAACTGGAAACCTATGTAATCGGTAATCCGGGACTAAAAATCACAGAAATTGACAATTATGACATCCGTTTTGAATCTTACTTTTCTAGCGGCGAATATTTATCGCTTAGTGGTTTTTATAAAGAATTCGCTGCGCCTATACAGTTAATTCGTGCTGCAGGTTTTTCGTGGATAAATGCTGATAATTCAGAGTTATACGGACTGGAATTAGAAGGAAAAAAACTTATAATGAAAGATTTATTTTTCAGCTCTAATTTAACCTATGTATATGCCCGCTCCTCTTTCACAGAAGAGATTTTGGGTATATATGTCAAACGAGAGGATCCGATGTATGGCCAGGCACCATATATAGTTAATGCCATGCTCGATTATACCAATAAAAAATTTAAAACCAGTGCTACATTTTCTTATAATGTTCAGGGGCCCAAGCTTGTAGTTGTTTTATTAAATCAGCTACCAAATGTGTATGAAATGCCCAGAAAATCGCTCGACTTTAAGCTTGCAAAAACTTTTGGTGAACATTTTACCTGCGATATAAAAGTTCGAAATATACTTAATGCTCCCGTTGTTTGGAGGTATGATGAATATGATCCAAAATGGACAAAGTCAGACGAGAATCAAAAGTTTAAAACAATATGGAAAGATGCTTTTGGAATTACTACTTCTGACTATCCATTTAACTGGGGAACAATTTATCGAAACTATAAAACAGGTATATCCTATGTTTTAAGTATAGCCTATAATTTTTAATAGTAAATCAGTAGATTTTATATGGATAACAACCTTGATTATTTAACTCATAAACCACACAAGAAACTGATAAAATTAATCTTTGAGTTCCCTGTCAGCCAGCAGGCAGGCTCTGATAAATAAAATAAATTACCAACCTATGAAAAAGGAATATATTTTTATAACTGTTATTCTAATCTTTTCCCATATTATCGCCAGCGCCCAGCTAAAAGATATTCTGGTTGAGAAATACTATATATCAGCAGAACATGATACAGACTTTGCCGGAATGATTCTTCCTTCAAATTCAGTAACCTACAGAATATTTGCTGAACTTGAACCAGAGGTGGAATTAAATTCGCTTTTTGCCGATGCAGACCATCCGCTGTCAATAGAAAGCACAGAGATTTTTTTTAATCACAGATTTGCAAAAAAAAGCCTTGGTAAAAACTTCAATTCCGATTTTCTTCAAGCTTTTACTACTAATAGTTACTATCATCTTGATAGCTGGTTAACAATTGGGTTTGCAACCGACAAACATATTGGAATACCAAAGACCTTTGATACCGATGGTTCAATAATTCCAGAATCATTAGTGCAAGTTAAACATGAAGATGCAGGAATCCCCATTAGTGAAAATGATGGTCTTGCATTGGCAGATTCAAGTATGCTTGCTTACACTATTGAAAATACAAACGCCATTTTAACTCCGTTTTTATTTGACAGTGTTGGCAAAAATTTTATTACTACTGAACCTGTTGTATATGCCTTTAAAGAAAACGAATCAGGTAAAAAAGTCGGATTTATTGCACCCCATGCATCAAATATTGTTTTGCTCGGGCAAATAACCACAAATGGAGAACTAAGTTTTCAGTTAAACCTCGACCTTTTTGATCCGAACAATGGCCCTATTGGAACCAGATACAGGTATGTATCAAAAGACACCTTAACCGGAACTCAGGGTTCTGCCGACAATGCTATTAATGTTGTATATAGTAATAAATTAAAATTCCCAAAAAAAACAGGATGCACAAACCCTTATTTTACCTGCTTTGACTCGGAGGCCATAGTAGACGATGGCTCTTGTACCAGTTGCGATTCAATAATTCTGGGTTGTTTAGATCCAAATGCTTGTAATTATTTATCCGAAATATCCAGGGGTGTAAATTATTCATTTCCTGAATTATGTTGTTATGGCCCTGATAATTGTGGAAACAGGGATATTAATAAAGTATGCCCCGGCTATAATATGAATACCGGATCAACATTAAATATTTTTCCCAGTATTGTTACCAATGAACTCAATGTAGAAATTTATAATTCATACAATGCATCAAATGAGGAACTGGTTATTATTAATTCTTTTGGTGTTATTGTGTTAAAGAAAAATATTAATAGCACAGATTCTGATACAAAAACACTTAGTTTCGATTTATCAACGCTAAACAAAGGATTTTATCTTATAAAATATAATTCGAAAGGCAATAATTCTTTAATGCAAAGATTTGCCAAACTATAAAAGTTCATTCCTTCTGTTCCCGGCTTTTTTTCATTTTTCCCGGTTCAATTCTGAATCGGGAATTTTTATTTGTTCAAAAAGCACTAATAGTTCATGATGAACAAATACCAGTTTTGCAAACAAAAATAGTATTAAATGAAGTTTAAGTGGTGAATAGTTAATGAGTTATTCCGAAAACTTATAACCAACCCCTTTAACAGTTTTGATATACTTCTCTCCTATCTTTTCCCTGAGTTTCCTGATATGAACATCAATGGTACGGTCTCCCACAATAATGTTTTCGCCCCATACCTGATCAAATATTTCTTCGCGAGTATAAACTTTGCCCGGCTTCGAAGAAAGAAGTAACAATAATTCAAATTCTTTCTTTGGTAAAACAAGCTCTTTTTTCTTTTTATAAATTATATACTTCTCACGATCGATTGTAATATCACCCTTTTCAATCAGCTTTGGACTAGCTTCCGGAATGTCATTATCCCAGTTCACGCGTTTAAAAAGAGCCTTCAGCCTGCTTATTAACACCCTGGGCTTTATTGGTTTTGTAATGTAATCGTCGCCTCCGGCTTCAAAACCTGCAACCTGACTGTAATCCTCACCACGAGCTGTTAAAAAAGCTATTACAGTTTTTTCCAATGCAGGGTTTTCTCTCAGTTTTTCGCAGGTTTCAATGCCATCAATTTCAGGCATCATAACATCAAGGAGAACCAAATGAGGATGAATTTTATTTGCCAGTTCAATGGCTTTATTACCATTAGATGCAGTAAAAATAGTATACCCTTCCTTTTTTAGATTATAGCTTAAAAATTCAAGAATATCAGGTTCATCATCTACAACAAGAATTTTGTAGTCCTGGTTCTCCATAAGGCAATGTTTAATTAATGTTAATTGAATTACGAATATACTATTTCTTCTGATAAAGTTTGCATACAGCGGTTTAATATGATTTCACACAGCATGGCTTTAATAATTCAATCTTAAATTAACCTTAGTTTTTAGTAATACATAAAGTAAACTTAATAGAAGGATAATTCAGATATAAGACCCGCCTGTTATACTCTCTATTTCTTTGTACTAGTTTTTTTTCAATAATATTTCAATGATAGAGAGAGTAAAGTTATTTATGTATTTATTTGGGTTTTTGCCTGGAATTGTATGGAGTCAGACAGGCTCCATAGCAGGTAAAATTTACGATGCAAAAACCAATGAAACCCTTATTGGCGCAACAGTAGTTATTAATGAAACCACAAAAGGAACCATTACAGATTTTGATGGGAATTTCAGCCTTGAAAACGTGAATCCGGGTACATATAATCTTTTGATTTCATATGTATCGTATAAAACTCTTGAGGTAAAATCCATTGCTGTTACTTCTGGTCAGGCAACTAATTTAAATATAAAAATGGAACCGGCCACTACAGCTCTTGAAGAAGTTCAGGTTGTAACTAAAGCCAATCGCGAAGCCGAAACCATGTTACTTATCGACAGGAAAACTGCCAGCGTAGGTATAGAAAATATCGGGGCACAGGAACTGGCAAAGAAAGGTGTGTCAAATGCCGCAGATGCCGCAACTAAAGTTACCGGTATCACCAAGCAGGAAGGAAGCTCCAGCCTTAACGTTCGGGGTTTAGGCGACAGGTATAATACCACTACACTCAACAGCTTGCCCCTTCCATCCAATAATTCAAAATTGAAAAACATCAACCTCGGATTATTTAATTCCGATATCATTTCTCATATTTCCATCGAAAAATCCTATTCACCCTGGTTATATGGCGATTTTGGCGGTGCCAACATTGATATTAACACAAAAAAATATGTTGGTAAGGAGTTTTTCTCGGTGCAATTAGGCCAGGGATTCAACAGTACCCTGCTTAACAATGAAAACTTTTATACAATTGACGGGCCATCAAAGATTGGATTTCAAAATTTAGAGTTTCCAAATATTGACTTATTAAACGATAAAATTAAATATGATTTCTCAAACTCGTGGAATCCTATATCTACAAGTACAAAGCCCAACACCAATATATCACTGTCAGCAGGAAAATCAATAAATTTAAAAAATAATTCAAGTTTAAACAGCTTCCTCACACTTTCGTTTGATAACTGGTCAGTCAAAAGCAGTTGACGGACTTACAGTTTCTGAAAACGAAAGTGCAACCGGTGCAGGTAATGGTCTAAACAAACCATCGTGGTTGTCCGATGCATTGAATACAGTTAATGGTGTGAAAATTATTCAATAATACTCTCTCTATAATTAGGAAGCTAATTGTAGTCTTTTGCCGCTTCGGGAAACCGGGGCGGTTTTCTTGTATAACGAAACACATTTTTTATAAATCCAATTTATTATATCTAACACCACAATTAATTGCATTTGTTAAAGAATGGTTTTCAATTCCACTGTATTCCTTGTCTTTTTCATCTTTTTTTATTTTCTGTATTGGAGGATTAACAACAAGTATTCCCTAAATGCAAGAAACCTCTTCATATTAATTGCCAGTTATGTTTTTTATGGATGGTGGGATTGGCGTTTTCTTGGTTTAATAGTGCTAAGTTCGGCTGTTGACTATTTTATCGGACTACAATTAACCAAAACAGATAATAAGCTGAGACAAAAAACCCTTTTATTGATAAGTCTGGTTGTTAACCTGGGAGTTCTGGGCTTTTTTAAATATTTCAATTTCTTTATAGACGGTCTGAATAGCTTATTATCGCAGTTTAATATTCATCCTGTTTCTCAAAGTCTAGAAATTATTCTTCCGGTTGGAATATCCTTTTATACTTTTCAGACTTTAAGTTACACCATAGATATTTATAGGGGGAAAATAAAACCAACAGAAAACATTCTGTCTTTTTTTGCTTTTGTTTCCTTCTTTCCTCAATTAGTTGCCGGACCTATTGAGCGGGCTGCTCATCTTCTGCCCCAATTTAAGGACCGGAAAACTTTCAACCATTTTACAAGTGTAAAAGGCTTAAGGTTGTTACTTCTTGGATTTTTTAAGAAAGTTGTAATAGCTGATAACTTTGGACTTTTGGCAAACAGCATTTTCAACCCAGAAAATTCACCCTCCGGGTTAACTGTATTTCTGGGAGCTTGTTTTTTTGCCTTGCAGATTTATGCCGATTTTTCAGGTTATTCAGATATAGCTATAGGTATTTCAAGATTACTCGGGTTTGACCTGATGATAAATTTTAAAACACCCTATTTTGCCAAATCGTTTGGAGATTTCTGGAAGCGATGGCATATTTCACTTTCAATCTGGTTCCGTGATTATGTATACATTCCACTGGGTGGCAGCAGAAATCCTATTTCAAGAACCTATTTAAACCTGATAATTACTTTTTTATTATCGGGACTATGGCATGGAGCTAACGTGACCTTTTTAATATGGGGAGGTTTGCATGGCCTGCTTTTAATTATTGAGAAAAAGTTCAGACTGATAAAATTAAAATCGGTTTACTTTCCTTTTGTGTTATTGCTTGTAATACTATTCTGGATTCCATTCAGGGCAGAAAATGTGGAACTTCTGAATAGTTATATAAAAGCATTGTTCAGTTTTAGTAACTATTCCACAAATGAGATCATGCAGATATTAAGCGACTTCTCAATCAGAAGGTTTATTGCCTTAATAAGTGTTTTAACTGCTTTCCTTAGCCTTGAATATTTTACCAGAAATAAAGGTTTTGATGAATTCCTTATTGGCAAAAAAACTTGGTTCAGGTATTTAATTTATTATCTTATAATAGTTACAATCATCCTGTTAGGAAACTTTAATGTGAAACCCAGTTTTATATATTTTCAGTTTTAATGAAAAAACTTATAAGACAAATATTAATTTTCTTTATTCCGGTGTTTATTGGACTAATTTTGTTACCGGTTAATAAGAGGGCTCGGTTTGTTGAGTTAAAAGATGACTGCTTTAATCATGGAATCTGGGTTTACGATCGAATTCACAATAATTCCGAAAACATAGATATAGCCTTTTTAGGATCTTCTCATACGCTAAATGGAATTAATGACAAACTTATCAGTGAAAAACTTGACTCGCTCACTGCTGTGAATTTTGGCTATTGTCGTTATGGACGAAATTTTCATTATGATTTGTTACAAGAAATACTCTCGGAATATAAGATTAAGAAATTGGTTGTTGAAGTTCGAGAAGGAGAAAACCGATCGAGCCACCCTATTTATCCGTTCATTGCTGACACAAAAGATATTTTCCTGAATAATTCTATTGCCAACAGAGAGTTTTTTTATGAAATATGGACTCATCATGCCTATAAACTTGAGTTGTTTCAGGATAAAATCTATGACCAGGCAACAAAAGTGTCAATTCGAAAAGATAATTATGGATTTGCTTCTCATCCAGATACGGCATCAGCCAGTTACCTTAATAAAAGAAAACTTAAAAATAGCAATACTGATACAATCATGTCTGATATTCAAAGAAATATAGAATATAAATTTGGTCGTGATTATCAAAAAAAGATAGCTGCTTTATGCCAGGATAATAACATAGAGATCTACTATTTATTTCTCCCCTCTTTTGCTTCTGCCTGCGGAATACCTAAAGAATTTAAAATTTACCAAAAGTTTGGGAAACTAATTATACCTCCCGATTCTATTTATGATGATATGGATAACTGGTGGGATCATGGACATTTGAATTTTGCCGGAGCCGATAAGATATCTTTATGGTTGGCTAACGAGCTAACAAAATAGCTTCAGGAATTTAATGCTCAATAATTGCCGAATTAAAACCTGATAAATCCTGTTTTTTCCAAGATTATTATTCCTTACATTCGAAAAATTTTGCAGAAAACTGCGAATTGTCATGTAATCTATGTATATAAATACATTAAATTTGCATTAAAATACAAAAAAACAAATTAACTCTTTATCTATGACAAGTCAGGATTATATTAAGAAAGAAGACCAGTACGGAGCACATAACTACCATCCGCTCCCGGTAGTGCTGGACAAAGGTGAAGGAATTTTTGTCTGGGACGTTGAAGGAAAAAAGTATTTCGATTTCCTTTCAGCCTATTCAGCAGTTAACCAGGGTCATTGTCACCCAAAGATTGTTAATGCAATGGCCGAACAGGCAAAAACACTGGCTCTTACATCAAGGGCATTTTACAACAGCAGTCTTGGTTTGTACGAAGAGTATATTACCAAATATTTCGGCTACGACAAGGTTTTACCAATGAACACCGGTGCCGAGGGTGACGAGACAGCGCTTAAACTTTGTCGCAAATGGGCCTACGAAAAGAAAGGTATTGAAGAAAACAAAGCAAAAATAATAGTTTGCGAGGGTAATTTCCACGGAAGAACCATTACCATTATTTCCATGTCAACCGACCCTGATTCATACAAAGGATTCGGACCTTACACTCCTGGATTTGAGGTGGTACCATACAACGATATTCCTGCTCTGAAAAAAGCATTGGAAGATCCAAATGTTGCCGGATTCCTTGTAGAACCTATCCAGGGTGAAGCAGGAGTTTACGTTCCTGACGATGGTTACCTGAAGAAGGCCTATGATTTGTGTAAAGCTAAGAACGTTCTTTTCATTGCCGACGAAGTACAAACCGGTTTAGCAAGAACAGGTAAAATGCTGGCATGCGACCATGAGGGTGTTCGTCCTGATATTCTTATCCTCGGAAAAGCACTTTCCGGAGGTACCTATCCCGTTTCCGCAGTTTTGGCTGACGATGAAATCATGCTTTGTATTAAACCGGGTGAACATGGCTCAACCTATGGGGGAAACCCGGTGGCTGCAAAAGTTGCTATAGCAGCCTTAGAAGTTCTTAAAGAAGAAAAGCTTGCCGAAAATTCAGAAAAACTGGGTGAGCTATTCCGCGCCGAAATGCAAAAACTGGCTGACAAATACGAAATGGTCGAAAAAGTTCGCGGAAAAGGTTTGCTTAATGCTATAGTTATCAAGCCTACAAAGGGCATTAAAGCCTGGGATGTTTGTCTGAAAATGAAAGAAAACGGACTCATAGCAAAGCCAACTCATGAGCATATAATTCGTTTTGCACCACCCCTGGTAATTAATGAAAAACAGCTGATGGAAGCTGTTGGAATTATTAAAAAGACTATTGAAGAACTAAACTAAATGTTCATAACTTAACTCACAAGCCGGATTCTTTCCGGCTTTTTTTAGCTTTAAAACGAATCAATTATCACTATTTTTGCGTTACTTACCAACTTGTTGTTACATTTTGCGTTAAAAAAACGTAAGCAAAAAAAACAAACAAGCATTTTTTTATTACTTTTATTAGTAAGCACCAACACTGATTATGAGCTACAAAGTTTTAATAGTTGATGACAATATTAATAACAGCAGGTTAATAGAAGGTATCCTGAGTGTTGACGAGCGCGATTTTGATTGTCATTTTGCAGAAAACGGTGCCATAGCTTATGAGAAGGCTAAAGAGATCATTCCCGACCTGATACTGATGGATCTTCTGATGCCTGAGGTTGATGGTATTGAAGCCCTGAAATTACTTCAAAAACATAACGAACTGCGGGAGATTCCTGTAATTCTGATTACAGCCTATAAAACCAACGAAAACTTCAAGCTGGCATTCGACGAAGGTGCTTTCGATTTTATTACCAAGCCAATTGATATTAACGAATTACGTTCAAGAATTAATAAAGCACTGGGTGTTGGAGAAACCCTTCGCCGAATCAAAATTAAAATAGGTAAGTACAAACAGCAAAGAAAAGAACTTGAAAAAAAGGCTGTTCTTGCCCAAAATGTTCAAAACTCATTTATTGTTACCAATTATAATGGCGAAATAGACTGGGCAAACGATGGGTTTCAGAATATGCACGGTCTTTCCATTGAAAACCACATCAACAAATTTGGGCGAGATATTAAAAAAGTATACAACGATGATGATATAAGCCAGAATATCGACAGGTGTTTCAATGAGCAAATCCCCATTAGCTTTACAATTGGCTTAACTCACCCCGATAAAACAGAGAAATGGCTTCAGGTTTTTATTTCTCCACAACTCACAAAAGGTAATAATATAGAAAAACTTATTATTGTTGAATCAGATATTACCGAGCTAAAAGTAAAGGAAAAAGAACTTAATGAGCAGAATATTAAAATGCTCCATATAACCGAAAACCTGGAAAACGCAAACTCGCAGCTCGAAAATCAAAGAGACGAAATCAACCTTCAGAAAATAAAAATTGAAGAGGAGCAGGAAAAATCAGAGCGCCTGCTGTTAAATATACTTCCGTTTGAAGTTGCCAGACAGCTTAAGTCAAAGGGGAAAGCAGGTACAAGATTTTATAAGCATGTTTCGGTAATGTTTGGCGATTTTAAAGGGTTTTCAAAGCTAAGCAAAGAGCTTGAACCAAAAACACTGGTAAGTTATCTTGACGATTACTTTATTCGGTATGACGAAATAATTGGCGCACATTATCTGGAGAAAATAAAAACCATAGGCGATGCCTATATGTGTGCCGGTGGACTGCCCCTCCGTAATAATTCTCACCCTGTTGATGCCGTACTTGCAGGCCTCGAAATTCAACATACCATGCATGTAATTAACAACGAAAACGCAAAAAATAACGTGCCTTTATGGGAACTTCGAATTGGGGTGCATACAGGTCCGGTTGTTGCCGGTGTTGTGGGAAATAAAAAATTTGCATACGATATCTGGGGCGATACAGTTAATGTTGCTGCGCGCATGCAGGAACGCGGCGAAGTTGGCAAGGTAAATGTTTCAGGCGAAACCTATGAACATATAAAAGATTACTTCTTTTGTGAATACAGGGGTAAAATTGAAGCTAAAAATGTGGGGAAAATCGACATGTATTTCGTAAACAGACTTAAACCCGAATTTACCGAGGATAAGCTTGGGTTAATACCAAACGAAGAGTTTAAACTGCTGGTTAATAAGCTTTAAGATTAGATTTTTCTCCTCGCTCCCTGTTCATCTCATTTTAATTTCATTTTTTCATAAAATCGGCATTTTTTATTTCAACATTTTCAATTTATACAAAATTTCATTTCAATATTATTTAAAATCAGTCTAATTAATCTGATTTTGATGAGATTGTGATTAATATAACAAAAAAAAGGAATCTGAATAGTTTCAAGTTTCAAATAAATGATGTTACTTTGAAGTGCGTTAGCCGATTGATGATTTAGTAAGCTACTTTCCAGGGGATTCTTTTTCAATATAACGAAATGATTTTCAGTAAGATACATTTATCATACTGTACTATTATAAATATTATTATAACATAATTACTATATGAATAGCCAAGAAAAGATCAAAGAGTTGATCGAAAAGCGTGAATTAGCTAAACAAGGCGGCGGTTTAAAACGTATTGAATCTCAACACCAAAAGGGTAAGCTTACAGCGCGCGAGCGTATTGAAATACTGCTTGATGAAGGAAGCTTCGAGGAGTATGATATGTTTGTAACGCATCGTTGCACCGATTTCGGATTAGAAAAAGAATCATACCTGTCAGACGGTGTTGTTACAGGTCATGGTACTATTGATGGCCGAGTTGTTTATGTTTTCTCGCAGGACTTCACAGTTTTTGGAGGTTCTCTTTCTGAAACATTTGCACAAAAAATCTGTAAAATAATGGACCAGGCCATGAAGGTTGGTGCTCCGTTAATCGGAATTAATGACAGTGGAGGTGCACGTATTCAGGAAGGCGTAAAAAGTTTGGCTGGTTATGCCGAAATTTTTGAAAGAAATATAATGGCATCTGGTGTTATTCCTCAAATTTCAGCAATTTTCGGACCTTGCGCCGGTGGTGCTGTTTACAGTCCGGCACTTACCGATTTTATTTTAATGACAGAAAGTACCAGCTACATGTTTGTTACAGGTCCAAAAGTAGCAAAAACAGTAACCGGCGAAAATATAAGTACCGAAGATTTAGGAGGTGCAGAGGTTCATGCTACTAAGTCAGGTGTTTCACATTTTGTAGCAGAAGATGAAGAAGAAGGACTTTTAATGATTCGCAAACTTCTTTCCTACCTCCCTCAAAACAATCTTGAAGAACCACCATTAGGGCCAACAGATGATCCAATTGAAAGAATTGAAGATGCGCTTAACGATTTAGTGCCTGTTGATCCTAATAAACCTTACGACGTAACTGATGTTATTCAGCTTATTGTTGACGATCATGAATTTCTTGAAGTTCAGTCGAAATACGCTAAAAATATTGTAACAGCTTTTGCTAAAATGGGTGGCATGCCTGTTGGTATAGTTGCAAACCAGCCTAAATTTCTTGCCGGTGTTCTGGATATTAATTCTTCGAGAAAAGCTGCCCGGTTTGTTCGTTTTTGCGATGCTTTTAATATTCCTTTAGTCACTCTTGTCGATGTTCCCGGATTCCTTCCAGGTTCGGCGCAAGAATACGGTGGAATTATTATCCACGGAGCCAAACTTTTATTTGCCTATGGTGAGGCTACTGTACCTAAAGTTACAGTTACACTGCGTAAATCCTATGGTGGGGCACACGATGTAATGAGCTCTAAACAATTAAGAGGCGATATCAACTACGCCTGGCCATCTGCTGAAATTGCAGTAATGGGTGCTACCGGTGCAGTTGAAGTTCTTGAAGGACGTAAAATCAGCCAAATAGAAGATCCTGAAGAAAAAGCAAAATACATTGCTGAAAAAGAAAAAGAGTACAAAAATAAATTTGCTAACCCATACGAGGCTGCAAAATACGGATATATTGACGATGTTATTGAGCCAAGAAACACTAGGTTCAGAATTATACGTGCACTGAAAACTCTTGCTACTAAAAAAGAGCTTTTACCACCAAAAAAACACTCTAATATTCCATTATAAATCAGAAGCTATGGTTTTAAGTAAAATAAGTATGGACGCGATTGACTCTGATGCAATTATCCTTACCATTGTTGGATATCTTATAGTTTTTGCTGCATTAGTTATACTTTATCTTGTGTTTTATTATTTGCCGAAATTTTTAAAAATTAAAATAAGTTTTAAAAGAAAAGCGAAAGAAGCTGACACAACAACGCAAGTACCTGAAATTGAGTTGACAGGAGAAGTAAACGCTGCCATCAGCATGGCTTTGTATCTCCATTTTAACCAATATCACGATGAAGAAAACACATCAATGACTATTAAAAGGGAATCAAGAATATATTCGCCCTGGAGTTCAAAAATTTACCAGGTTCGCAATCAGTTTAACAGGTTATAACTATTCAGAAATATACCAATGAAGAAATTCAAATTTAAAATACGTGGCAATGAATACGGGGTTCATATTCAATCAATTGATGACAACATTGCCAAAATAGAAGTTAATGGAACATCTTACGAGGTTGAGCTTGAAAATGAAGCTAAACAAACAAAAACCCCAACTCTTATCCGTAAAGTTGTTCAAACAGGTGCTCAGAAAATTGAGAAGAAAGAAGGTGGTTCCTCTACCCCTGTAAAAGCTCCCTTACCTGGAAAAATTATCCTGGTAAAGGCTAAAATTGGAGACCAGGTGAAAAAAGGTGATGTTCTTCTTATTATGGAAGCCATGAAAATGGAAAATGAAGTAATGGCATCAAAAGACGGTGTTATTGAAACCATTAAAGTTAATGTTGGCGACAGTGTTCTCGAAGGCGATGTATTAATGGAAACAGTTTAGTATTATGAAGAAATTTATCACAATTTTTGCTATAATAGCTATCCTGTCGGTATTGCATGCTGCGCTTCAAAAAGCAGGAGCCTTCAACAATTCGCAGGTAACACAACAAACCGAACAGGTTCAGGATAATGGAACTGGAAATGACGGTGCATTTGCTAAAATATTTGGCGGTATAACAAAATTCTGGCTGTACTCTGGGTTCAGAAATGCTACCTCCGGCAACATTATTATGATTCTCGTTGGATTATTATTCATCTTCCTGGCAATTAAATACGACTACGAACCCTTACTGCTTATACCCATTGGTACCGGAATTATTATCGGTAATATTCCTTTTGTGGGCCTCGAAATGGGAAAAAGCTTAGGTTTGTTCCCCCACGATGCTACGCAGGGTCTGAAGTTAGGAATATATGAAGAAGGGAGCGTGCTGCGTTATCTTTACTATGGCGTAGAACAGGGTATTTACCCGCCGCTTATCTTTTTAGGAATCGGAGCCATGACAGACTTTTCGGCTCTTATTTCAAATCCAAGGTTAGTATTATTGGGCGCTGCCGCACAAATTGGAATTTTTCTGACCTTTTTAGGTGCTTTGGTCTTAGGCTTTGACCCTGATCAGGCCGGCGCTATAGGAATTATTGGCGGTGCCGATGGTCCAACAGCCATTTTTATATCATCGAAACTGGCAAATGGATGGTCGATGATTAATGGAAATATGACCTATGACGAAACAAAAAACCTTATCGGACCAATCGCAATTGCTGCCTATTCTTATATGGCACTGGTTCCGGTTATTCAACCTCCAATAATGAAGCTGTTAACAACAAAAAAACAGCGGAAAATCAGAATGAAACCGCCCAGAGCTGTATCAAAACAAGAGAAAATTATTTTCCCTATTGCAGGTTTAATTGTTACCACCTTTATTTCGCCCAGTGCACTGCCTTTATTAGGTATGCTGTTTTTCGGTAACCTGTTAAAAGAATCGACTGTTACAAACAGGTTGGCAGAAACAGCCAGAAACAGTTTAATTGACATCGTGACTATTTTGCTAGGAATTACGGTTGGGGCATCAACCCAGGCCGATGTATTTCTTACACCCCAGTCACTGAAAATATTTATCCTGGGAGCTGTGTCATTCATGATTGCCACTGCCGGAGGATTAGGATTTGCCCAATTAATGAACCTGTTCCTGAAAGGCAATAACAAAATAAATCCTTTAATAGGTGCAGCAGGAGTTTCTGCTGTTCCTGACAGTGCCCGGGTGGTGCATACCATGGGATTAAAGGAAGATCCAACAAACTATTTGCTGATGCACGCTATGGCACCGAATGTTGCCGGTGTTATTGGCTCTGCAGTTGCTGCAGGTATCTTGCTGAGTTTCTTGCTTTAGTAAATACAATATTCTATACAAACCCTGTTTAAGCATTGCTTTTACAGGGTTTTTTTATGCAGTACAAAATGTACTCACTTAACCAACCAACTGTATTATAAATGAAGTCACGCGTTATAAACGCGCGCCAGCCGAGTTTTCTTTTGGAAATTTAAAAACTGTATGCTGCGAATAATAAAGAGTCAACTGATTCAAGTTTAAAACTTGAATCATAAATAATTAAAACTTAAATCATAAATAAAAGTAAACAAGAACTATCTGCATTTAAAATTGAGATTGCCTCTCCGCTAAGGCAATGACTGCTCTATAATGATGCCTAAACAACAATAATTCTCAATTCTCAATTCTCAATTCTCAATTCTAAATTCTGAAATCTAAATTCTGAAATCTAAATTCTGAAATCTCAATTCTCAATTCTCAATTCTCAATTCTCAATTCTCAATTCAATGTCGTTTAGTTAGTGAAAAATAGTTAATAACTATCAATAAACAAGTTCTTTGACAAGCTGTATTTTGGAAGAT
>JAFGVA010000147.1 GCA_016938235.1 Bacteroidales bacterium
AGACGGCGCCACTTATAAATTTGAGTACAATATGAAAGACCATTTGGGTAATGTACGGGTAGCATTTATTGGGCAAAGCAGCGGCACGCCGCTGGTTACCCAGCGCAGTTCGTATTTCCCCTTTGGCATGGTGGCTGAGCAAACCAACAGTTACTCAAGCGGCATACTGGGCAACAAATTTCTGTATAACGGCAAAGAACTGCAGGACGACGATATTGCCGGGGTAAAACTCGATTGGTACGATTACGGGGCACGAATGTATGACGCCGCTTTGGGGATGTGGCACGGAGTTGATCCTTTAGCCGACCAAATGAGAAGATTTAGTCCGTATGTTTATGCTTTTAGTAACCCATTAAGGTTTATCGACCCTGATGGGAGGTCTTCGCTGGAATGGGGACAGCTATGGCTGGCAAAGCAATTTGGGGATGATGATGAGTTTTTTTGGGAGAAATATGAAAAAAATAAACAAAACGATGATGAGCAGGTAAAAAAAGAGGATAAGCCAAATAACAAAAATCAAAATAGCGAAAGTTCACAAGTTGCCTCTTCGGGACGGGGTAGACCATGGTATAGCAAATACAATTGGCCAGCCTTAGGCTCAAGTGCTCGAACAATGGATGCTTTATATTCTGGAAAATATCTTGAAGCCGGAATACAATTTGCAACTTGCGCTGCGGAAGTCTTTACTCTTGGACTTACCTCAGAGATAAATCTGGGCTCTAAGGTCATAACTAGAGCAGCTAAGTCTAGTGTTTCATCAGTCGATGACTTAGTTCTAATGATGAATAAACGTGCTGGAGTAACGGCTGAATATGCAACTGGAGACGCTTTAGAATATTTGTATGCAGTTGATGCCCGAGCGTCTCATATGTTAATGGAAGACGGTACTTCTTCCATTTTACTTCGGCCTGATGCTACTAGGTGGGATGTCATGCATGAGTGGTTACATAGATCTCTTCAAATGACCAATGGAAGAATGACACCTGGTGAAGATGCGTTTATTGAGAGTTTTTTATATAAGCACCAAAATTATTTAAGAATAGAACCATAATCATGAAAAAGCAGGAGATTAAGAATATATTTTTTATGAAAGATAAAAAACTAATTATAGTCCATATGAAAGGATTTGATTGGGATTATAAAAACTATGGTATTGTTTACTTATGCTATAGAGAACAAAGAATCAAAATGGATTACACAGGATTTGGAAACCATGAAGGAAATCCTACTTTATCGTTAAAGTTGAACGATTCTCGTTATAGTTCTCTTAATGAGATTGAATCCGAAATAATGAATAATAAAAATGAATGTTTTATAGAAAGATAATAACTTTTATGTAAAACTATGACCTCATAGAGCCAGCTCCCTCTTGTATTGCAGAGGCTTGATTAGGTGCTGTTTATGAGAGCACTAGTACCCCGCTACCGCACGATTTCACCTAAAATCCGTGCGGCAGTATCGGAGACTGGGTGCCGAAGCCCGCTACATTTACGATTCCTCGGGACGTAAATGTGCCAAAGTGGTGGACGGAACCAACGCAGCCAACAATACCCGCATTGATTACAGCGGAAATATTATTTATGAAGATAACCAGTTAAAAGCTATCTTTACCAGTGAAGGCCGAATTGTAAAAGACGGCTCCACTTACAAATTTGAGTACAACATGAAAGACCACTTGGGCAATGTACGGGTAGCTTTTATTGGGCAAAGCAGCGGCACGCCACTGGTTACCCAGCGCAGTTCGTATTTCCCCTTTGGTATGGTGGCCGAGCAAACCAACAGTTACTCCAGCGGTATACTGGGCAACAAATTTCTGTATAACGGCAAAGAACTGCAGGACGATGATATTGCCGGGGTAAAACTGGATTGGTACGATTACGGGGCTCGATTTTACGATCCAGCCCTTGCACGTTGGCACGTGCAAGATCCTTTAACTGAAAAGTACTATGATTACAGTCCATACAATTATTGCCTTAACAATCCTATTTTATTTATAGACCCTGATGGGATGGAAGTTAAAAATGGACATAAAGAAGAACGAGAAGAAGCCAAGGCTGCTAGTGAAAAAGCAAATAAGGCTCATGAAGAGAATATGGCGGACAAGGGAATCAAGAGTACTGATGGCATGAGTCGTAAAGAAAGAAAGGAAGCAGGTGTTCAGGATACTTACAAAGCTGCCCAAAAGGCTGATAAAGAGTTTAAAAGGATTGATGCAGATTATCAAAAAGTAGAAAGTGTAATTGCAGAAGTGAAAAGTATTGACAGTGAGATGTTTGAACAAATGGACAATCTCACTTATACTGCTTCAAATGGTTCAAAAACAGAGATTGACATATATGTAACGACAGGAAGTTTGTCGGAAGGATCTCAAGGCGGCACTACTGGTTGGGGACTTATAGGAACAGATATTAGTGGGCATAGAGGTAATGTCACTCTTTCAAATAGTGCTTCTGGAGTTCATTTAGCACATGAATTTGGACATATGTATTCATTATCTTTAGACCCTGTAGGTTATACTAAATTAGTGAGGGCGGCAGGTTCCGGTTATGATTGTCAAACTAATAGAGGAAATCCTATTTCGATACATTCATTAGGTTTCCAAGATAGATTTAATCAAAAGAAAAGAGGAAAATAGTATTATGCGAAGCATTATATATAACTTAAGAATGACAATAGTGTTTCTATTCTTGATAACTTCCAATTTATTGAATGGTCAAAATGCAAATAATGTTGTTGGTGTCGATGTAGAGTATTTATTCAAAATTTCTATTTTACTTGATAACTGTTCTACTAGCGAGAAAGATGATTTTCCTATTAAAGATAATCGTTTGTTTGAAGCATACAATAAATCTCATACCCTTGTATTAGATACCTTAGAAGTATCTCTTACGGGAGATTTTTATCCTAATTATAAATATAAGCCTTTTAAGTTTTACAAAGTTGATATTATGGATGATATCGTTAATGAAAAGGATTATGCAAAAATTGGAGGTCCTGTAGCTGGAATGAATACAATTTACATTATATGTGTTAATCATGCTACAGGTTCGGTTTATCGTTTATCAGGCTTTAATGGTAATGATTTTAAGAATCTGTTAATTGACTTGGATGAAGTATATTTTAAAAGCAATAAAAAGAGGATATCCAAAAGCTCATTTGTTAAGAATTTTCATGTCGAGACAATAGATTTTAAATGTCTATATCAAGCATTAAAAGCTAATAGTCGTAATTGGAAAAAGTACCGATGTCTTTATCGATGTGTTGACCCTGTATTTATACGCTAATATACATTTATAATAAGACATTGTTTCACAAAGTGTGTAAGTTAAGATACCGAGGGTTTAGCTATTTATAGCTGAACCCTTTTTTCAAATATGACAAGAAACTAGTTCAGGACAATACCCCATTGGGGATTGACATTGACCATTTTTAGATGCTTGTCACAAAGCCAGATATACGGATTTCAATACAGCCGATCAGAAAGAAATGAAGGTTTGTTCTTGGTGTACTAGCGAATCTTCCCGTTCAAGTTTTCAATAATATTGGTTGTATAGATTATTCTTCTGATTTTCAGTAGAAGCTGTTAGCCGTTATAAGGGAATTAGAACAATTATTGCAATATATTTAGATTACATCATTGGGGAATTAAAAGCTATCTTTACCAGTGAAGGAAGTGTTGATAGAAGGTCATGGAATCGCAAAATTATTTAATGAATAACTACGGTATTCATCATTATTAATCCAGAATACAATTTAACTGGACAAAAAAGATGAGTATTTCCATTACCATAAAATAGAAAAAATGAAGTTTCTAATATTGATTATTCCATTTCTGCTTTTAATACAGTCTGTCAACAATGATCCTGGAAAAAACATCTTGATGAAATGGGATCAAAATGAGAAATTAGAATGGAATGATTTTATGGGAGTCCCAAGTGATACGATCTATGTAACAAACAGCCATTTTGTAGCTTGTGCTGTAAGCTGTATTGAACTTAAATACAGATATTCAATTAGTAATAATGAAGTTGATTTTGTTATTAATAATTATTTTAACAGACAGAAATCATTCACTTGTGATACTCTTTCACAACAACTTCTTGAACATGAACAGTGTCATTTTGATTTGCATGAGGTATACGCGCGAAAGATAAGAAGACAAGTAAAAATATTAAAAAATGATGGAGTAATTAAGATTGCTAAATACATAGAAATTTACAAGGATTTGAACATTGAATTAGATTCAATTAATAATCTATTTGATTCAGAAACATTTTATGGGAATAAAGAAACCAAACAAAAAGAATGGTACATGCGGATAAAAAATCAACTTGTTGAGCTAAGTGAGTATAGTTACCCTGCTATTGAGGATTAGTAGAAAATGCTATTTATTTGTCATCCGTACTTTGATTTTGCTTAAACAAAACAACAAGATAATAATGGTACTACAGAAGGTCCGGGAAGTCCGGACTTTCTTGTTTTATAAAACCATTTTTTACCTCCCCGCGATCTCCCCATATAAATAAAAGGAGTTAATTAGATACGCCCAAACATAAACGCAAACATTAGCATTCGCACGGAATTCATGTTCAATTTTTTAAACATTGCAGATATATAAACTAAAGTTTTATCGAGGCACTTTACCCCAATTTTGTATCGGATTTTCGATATTGTGTAAACATCTTATTATATTACAAATAAGAATATATATCTCCTAAGTCAGGTAATTATTATCATATAGCGCGTGAGGATTAACATTAAAAGGTAACAGTCCAAAATAATTTTAAAATAAATATCATGAGATATTATTTTTCATATCTCTTTTTATTATTAACTCTTGTTGGCTGTGTTGTTCAAAAAAGAAATACAGTACTAAACGATTCAAGTTTTACTGCTATTTTGGAGAACTATATTAAGAAAAATGATGAAATACCCAATAGTTGTAATGCGACACCGTTCTATAAAATATACTTCAAAAGTTCGAATGATTCATTAAGTTTCTGGGTAGGTGCACATCTTGGTGTGCCAAGTCCGGTTTTGCCGAATGAACCAGGAACTGAACCGGCACCGAATCCAATTGAAATAAAAGGATACACCACTGTAAACAAGCGATTGGTGGTATTTTATGATTATGTTTCGAGTAATGGTCATGGTTTGTATGACCCGAGCAGATTAAATAAATATTACGAAGAAGTATTTGAATATCTGCCAGAAGGTTGTGGAAATGTATTATATCCCGAAGCACTAAATTATGGAGTTTTAAAGGGAAATATTTATTTAAAAGGTAAACGAGAAGCTTTTCAATTACAATAATGAACTGAAAAAGCCTCACCTAGGTGGGGCTTTTCTTATTTTAAAGCTCCACCAATTCATGAGTCATTTTACTTAACAAACCGGACATTGCTTTTGCCGTGGCTTCTTTGTTGTAAATAAACCGGTGCCGTGCGGCTTTAGTTTGCTTTATACGTTCTGCGTATTCTTCAGGTAGGTTGGTCACAAAAACAATTTGTTTGGGATGGAAAACTGCATTGTAATCTTTTAAGGTATTGTCAAAAAACTGGTTCAGGAGTTCAACGGTAACTTCCGGCTTTTTATTAAAAACCGGCTGAAAAGCAAACTCGCTAAAGCATCTATTGAATGGAGAACCAAAATCCACTCTTCGGTTGTTTGAATTTTTGCCGCATGGATATAAATACGCTCAAATACTTTTTGGGGCCTGTTTTTCATTTTTATTTGGTTGTAAATGCATCTTGGAAAACCTTGAACAAATTATTATCCACTTCCGACTGTTCTTCAAGTTTCTTTAACTGATTCAAAAGCTATTTGAAAGTTAGAAAATTTTTGCCAGTTAATACTCTTTTTGGTTCAATCTGTGTTGCAAATTTTATAAAGTCCAGTTTTCTAGTCAAGAATTGTAAGAAGCTTTATTAATAGAATTTAGGCGGATATGATGCAGTTTTACTCTAAACATACATTACAACCCTATTTAATAATACAGTTCAAACTATTCCCAATTGTTTTACATGAAAAAGATTAGACCTGGGTTAGTGTCAATTGGTTGATATTGAGTGTGTTTGGTGTTTGTTATTTCATTCTCATGGCATAGCTTTATACTTAACAAAGTAACTGCGGGGGAGGGGAATGCAAGATGTGTTTATGTGGAACATAAACTCCTGTGTCTGCCGACGGCTCGAAGGAAAGAAGGATTGCATACCCCATCCCCCTTAAATGAAAAATGCGACCCAGAACCAGCGATATTGATAAACTAAATGAGGGCATCCGGGTTCGGCTGACAACCCTGGAAAAGAAGCTGATTGTTCAACGTAGCAAACAGGAAGGCTACCGGACGGTCAGTGATTTTTGCCGGGCAAAGCTGGTCCGAAAACGGGAGACGCGTAGAATTGAGGTCAGTAAAGAATTTAAGGAGCTTACGCTGAAGCTGGACTATGATCTGAACAAAATCGGGGTGAACCTGAACCAACTGGCCAAAAAGGTGAATTCTTTCCATGACTACCGCTTTTCAGATGCTGATCAGGTTTTACTGCAAAGGATTCTTGCTGAGCTGGACAGATGTTTTACGGTTCTGCAGCGGTATATGGATAAGTTAGAATCTTAATAAAATGGTGATCAAAATCCATCAGACTGCCAATACTGAGAATGCTTTGCTTTACAATGAGAGGAAAGTACAAAAAGGCGTCGCTGAATTTTTTGACAGTAGGAATACTTTATCTCAGAATCCTTTTTCTTATAACGAGAAACACCGGCTGAAGATCTTTTCTGATATCGAGCAGCAAAATCCACGGGTTAAAAACAAATGCCTGCACATCAGTATTAATCCCACAGCAGATGATTACCTGAAAATGGGAGATATTTACATTAAAGCGGAGATCAATAATCTGCTGAAAGATTTGGGCTACGGCAAGCAACCCTACTTTGTCTATAAGCACGAAGATCTGGACAGGGTACATTTTCATGCAGTTTCTACGCGGGTTGACAAGGAGACCGGCAAAAAGATCAGCGACAGTAACGAGCGAAAAAAGGTACAGCAGTTTATAAAAACGCTGGAACAGAAATACAACCTGACCCAAAATCTTCAGAATGAAATTCCTAACCTGAAATTTACAGCCGGTAGCAACAACTTAAAACAAAATTTACAGGAATTATTCATCGAGTTGAACCGGATGGAATCAATAATTAACCGGAAATTGTATGATCGGTCACTGGGCAGGTTTAATGTGGAGATCCGGAGATCGGGAAGGGGGCATGTTGTATTTATCACTGACGGGAATGGAAATCCGGTTCGTTATCCAATATGCTTATCTGAGTTTGAAGAGCGGCCAAGGTTTTATGTTTCTGCGAGGGCTGAAAAGGAGCTACAAATCCAAAAACCGGTTATAGATAAATTTCAGTTGGCGCAATGGGCTAGGGATTTGAATCGGTTGGTGGAGCGGAACAAAGGCCCGGGTAAGGCAGTTAAGCCGAAAATAAGACGAAGGAAACAGGGCAAACGATACTAAACGCACTACATGATATGTTTGTAAAAAAAAGAGCTACTAAACAGCAGCTCTTTTACTAATGTTAACCACCAAACACACAGATAATTAGAGCGATTATCCACTTTAACAGTAATGTTTTTTAGAAGTTATCATGATTTAAGCCGATCTAAAAAATCTATTGAATGGTATTTTAAATTTGAATTTCTGCTTTCTCTATATTTATTCACAGTGTCATCCTTCTAGTCGGAATAAGTCTTCAAAAAATAATGGTCAAATATTATATGTTGGGATATGCAAACATTGTGGGGTAAAACAATTGTTAATGTTAGCAAATCCCATCATGTATTGCTAAATATGTAGTGAAGTAATAAGTTTTATTTCTATATTTGTTGGGAAACGCTCACAATAAGCACAAAAATGGAGGTTAATTATGGGAAATACCAACAATAACTGGATTGCAATGAGCGATAGTACTATTATAGCAGCTATTGGTGAGTTTGTAAAACATAAACGGCTTCAGCAAAATAAAACACAAGCCCAGCTGGCTGTGGAAGCCGGATTAAACCGTTGGACTTTGGGGCAGATTGAAAAAGGGGAGTCGGTTACTCTGAGCTCCTTAATACAGGTGTTACGGGCTTTAAACCTATTACATTTGTTAGATGGTTTTACCATCGACGAAACCATTAGCCCCATAGAATATGCACGACTGCAGGAGAAAAAGCGAAAACGCGCCGCTAAAAAGAAAAATACGAAAACCGACAATAACGAAGATTTAGGATGGTAGATTATGCCTGGGTAAAAATATGGGACACTACGGTTGGCGTTGTAACCTGGAACAGCCAACGCCAGCTGGCCGATTTTCAATACGACAAACGTTTTCTGGAAAAGAACTGGGATTTGTCGCCACTAAAAATGCCCATTAACAACGGCGACAGGGTGTATAATTTCCCTGAGTTACTTCCGGCAAAAGATAGTCCTGAAAATACTTTTAACGGCTTGCCGGGCTTGTTGGCCGATTCGCTCCCCGACAAATACGGAAATCAATTAATTGAGCAATGGCTGGCGCAAAACGGCCGTCCGCCCAATAGTATGAATCCGGTGGAGAAACTGTGTTTTATCGGCTCCCGGGGAATGGGTGCACTGGAGTTTGAACCGGCTCAAATAAAAGCCGCGAAAAATACTTTTTCAATCGAAGTAAAAAGCCTGGTTGAAATTGCGCAGAAAATGCTGTCGAAGCGCGAACAATTCGAAACCCAACTCGATCAGGAAGAGAAGCATGCTATGGAAGAGATTCTGAAGGTTGGAACCTCGGCAGGTGGTGCGCGTCCGAAAGCTGTTATTGCATACAACGAAAAAACAAAAGAAGTACGCTCGGGGCAGACACGTGCGCCCAAAGGTTTTTCGCATTGGTTGCTAAAACTCGATGGTGTTAGCGGTATTCAGTTTGGCGACAGCCACGGTTGGGGACGTGTGGAATATGCCTATTATTTAATGGCACAAAACTGTGGTATAGAGATGATGCCAAGCGAGTTGCTGGAAGAAAACGGAAGGGCACATTTTATGACCAAACGTTTTGACCGCGAAGGCCACGATACCAGGCATCATATACAAACCTTGTGCGGTATTCAGCATTTCGATTACAACAGCCTGTTTGCCTACAGTTACGAGCAGGTTTTTCAAACCATGCGTTTGTTGCGTTTGCCGTACCCGCAGGCCGAACAAATGTTTCGACGGATGGTATTTAATGTGTTGGCCACCAACTGCGACGATCATACTAAAAACTTTTCATTCAGGCTGAAGAAGGATGGGGTTTGGGAGCTGGCACCTGCTTACGATGTTTGTTATTCGTACGATCCTGCAAACGTTTGGGTTAATCAGCAAACATTGAGTATAAACGGTAAAAACCGCGATATTGAAAAGGCAGATCTGATGACGATTGCCAAAGCCAACAACATTAAAAAAGGAGAAAAGATAATTGACGAAATAAACCAGGAAGTAAAACAATGGGACGACTTTGCCGCCCAGGCAAAAGTGCATCCTGATTTACACAAAAATGTCAGAATGAACCTGCATACTATTTAATACGAAAGCCAGTACCATACATGATGTAGCCAGAAGCATTGAAGACTTCCGTTCTCCCCGACTTAGATAACTTAGTTTAAATTCTATGTGAGATTTTCTGTTTTGAGGGACTTTCAACCAATTCAGTGCTGGTTCTAGTGCAGAAAAAACCTGGTATTTTGAAGAATGTTTATAGCTCCTAACATACTGAACCGCTTTATTGAGTTGTGATTCGGATGCCAGAATGGCAAATTTATTCAATCCCATTTCATAAATATTATCAAAAACAAAGTTGCTTAGATCCTCAATCTCTTCAAAATTCAATTCAGTATTTGCGTTCCGTATATCAATTAAGATGGAATATGCCGTTCGAAAAAACGGATTGTTTTTTAAATCAGTAATTACTCGCTCAACACTTTGCTGATTGAGTAAATTATTATGGGAAACAATTATTAATCCTAAACTTTCAACGATATGAAGATTCTCATTTGAAGACAGCATCATATTTTAATTGGCAATACTGGGATCAAAGAAAACTAATTTTTCAATTTCTAAATAACTGTGGTTAGTAATAATATTTAGATTGATGCTATAAATTCTGTCAAAGATATTTTGCTGCAAGGAAAGCCCAGTAGGGCTGTAATTGCTTAACGAAAAATCGTCAGAATTTTTAATGTAGAGTTCCCGAGACAGGGAAGAGGATATGTGGTTTCTATTACTGACGGAAATGGAAACCCGGTTTGTTATCCCATCCGGCTTTCGGAGTTTGAGAAACGGCCGAAATCTTATGTTTCTGCTAAGGCTGAAAAGGAATTACAAATTCAAAAGCCAGTGATTGATAAATTTCAGTTGGCACAGTGGGCTAAGAATGTCAACAGGTTGGTAGCGAGAAACTACTGTACGCATAATAAAACAAGATTTACTGTTAAATTGCGATCAAGGAGAAAAAAGAAAGGTTTGTAGCCGGCAGTGAAGAAACATTGCTAAACAACATAAAATCTTTTACTGTTAGCAGCATTTTTTTAAAGCTAAATTGAATAGTTTTAAAGACAAACATAATCTACCCAATCCACCATGGCTCATGAGAGAACAAAATAAAGTAAAACGCCTGCTGGAGCTGCTCATTTATCTTTCCAGCGGACTTCGGTACAGCCTGTCAGAAATTGCCGATCGTTTTCAAGTCTCCGAACGAACGGTGTTTCGGGATATTAAAGACCTTCGCGAAGTCGGTTTTATCATTCCCGAACCCACTGATGGCCGCTATTATGTGGATAAGAACACGCCTTATTTTCGGGAGATAAGTGAATTGCTGCACTTCTCAAAAGAAGAAGCGGTGCTGCTGCGAAATGCGATTCATGCCGTTAGCGATGAGAATCTTTTAAAACGTAACCTGGCACGAAAACTTTATGCACTTTACGATTTCGACAGGGTGGTTGATACCATTGTAAAACCTCAGCATTCGGCCAATATTCACGAATTAATAAAGGCGATAAAATACAGAAACAAAGTAGTTCTGCGTGGCTATTCTTCGGCAAACAGCGGAGAATTGAAAGACAGGATTGTTGAACCCTTCGACCTTACTACCAATTATGTGGCCACCTGGGCATACGATGAGGACGACCGTTGCTGTAAAACCTTTAAAAACACCCGTATCACATCGGTACAGTGGTTACCCGAACCGTGGGAGCATGAAAAAGAACACAAAGCACTTCCCATCGATGTTTTTAGAATCAGCTCGGATAAGGAGATCCCGGTCAGGCTAACGCTTAGTATGAGGGCTGCCGAGCTTTTAAAAGAAGAGTACCCTTTATCGGAGGAATTTATACAACCGGTGGCGAACGAGAAATTTGTGTTTGAAGCAAAAGTAGCCGGTCTGGAGGGAGTCGGGCGTTTTGTGATGGGACTCTGCGATGAAGTTGCTATCGAATTCCCCGAAAGCCTAAAGGAATTTATCCAAAACAAAGCAAAAAATATTTTAACTGACAGAAGTTGACATGAACTTAAAATAACTTCACTCAAATTAACTTAATCGTACTTCAATGAGATTTGAATTAACACTTAACCGCACCACAAAGCAACGCATGTTGCCTATGGACTACCAGTATTACATCAGCGCCTGGGTTTACAAGGTGCTGAAACAGGCTGACCGCGATTTTGCAAACTTCCTGCATGAAAAAGGATATGGTCAGGGGGAAACGAAATTGTACAAACTTTTCTGCTTTTCGCGGCTCGAATTTGGGCGGCCTCGATTATGGAAGGAGAAAAAGCTGTTTGAAATAACAGCACATAACATTTATCT
>JAFGVA010000148.1 GCA_016938235.1 Bacteroidales bacterium
GATAAATTATTAACTTTGCAGAAATTTGAGCTGAAGGATCTTATTGAATGGCGATTGAAAAAAATTTATTGAACGGTATTAATTCGCCCAACGATTTAAAAAAACTTAAAATCGAGGAGCTTGTGCAGGTAAGCAAAGAACTGCGTCAGTTTATAATTGATGTGGTTTCTTGTAATCCCGGCCATTTTGGTGCAAGCCTAGGAGTTGTTGAACTCACAGTTGCCCTTCATTATGTATACAATACTCCTTTCGATAAAATAATCTGGGACGTTGGTCACCAGGCATACGGACACAAGATTCTTACCGGCAGACGCGATAATTTTCATACAAACAGGAAATACAAAGGAATAAGTGGTTTCCCCAATATGTCTGAAAGCGAGTATGATGCTTTTGGTGTTGGCCACTCTTCAACCTCAATTTCTGCAGCCCTGGGTATTGCCACTGCTGATAAACATTCTGGCATAAAACGAAATGTTGCTGCCGTTATCGGTGATGGTTCCCTAACAGGAGGAATGGCTTTTGAAGGATTAAACAATGCCGGATGGTCGAATACCAACCTGGTTGTTATTCTGAACGACAATAATATGGCAATCGACCCCAACGTTGGAGCCATGAAGGAATACCTTGTAGATATTACAACCTCGAAAACCTACAATAAGGTTAAAAATGATATGTGGAAAATTCTTGGGAAAATAAACAAGATTGCTCCACATACCAGGGATTATGCGCAAAAATTAGAAAACGGACTAAAATCGTTGTTGTTAAAACAAAGTAATCTGTTCGAATCTTTGAACTTCAGGTATTTTGGCCCCATTGATGGTCACGATGTGGTTCATATTGCCCGTTTGCTTGAAGACTTTCAGACCATACCCGGCCCAAAACTGCTTCATATTCTTACAAAGAAAGGTAAAGGTTTCAAACAGGCAGAAGAAAACCAAACGATATTTCATGCTCCGGGAAAATTTGATAAAGAAACCGGTGAACTCATAATTGTTGATTCTGAAAAGCCCAAAACCCCACTTTTCCAGGAAGTTTTCGGACACACTATTTTGGAACTTGCCAGGAAGAATGAAAAAATTATCGGAATAACACCTGCCATGCCCACAGGCTGCTCTCTTAAGATAATGATGGATGAGCTGCCCGACAGAACTTTCGACGTTGGTATTGCAGAGCAACATGCGGTAACTTTTGCTGCCGGTATGGCTACACAAGGATTGATTCCGTTTTGTAATATATATTCATCTTTTGCGCAAAGGGCTTACGACCAGATAATTCATGATGTTGCACTACAGAAATTACCCGTAGTGTTTTGTTTCGACCGGGCTGGATTAGTAGGCGCTGACGGACCAACACACCACGGAGTTTTCGACTTAGCGTTTATGCGTTCAGTGCCGAATCTTGTTGTGAGTGCTCCAATGGATGAGAAAGAATTGCGCAATATGATGTTTACTGCTCAATTGGGCAAATATGGCCCCTTTTCAATCAGGTACCCCAGAGGACGAGGAGATCTAATCGACTGGAAAAACGAAATGGAAGAAATTATTCCCGGAACTTCCCGCCAGCTTTCCAAAGGTGACGATTTTGCTATTCTTAGCATTGGGCATATCGGACAATTTGCATCTGAAGCTGTTAAAGAACTCAAAAAGCAACAAATTGATGCAGCTCATTACGATATGCGATTTGTAAAACCGCTGGATGAACAACAGCTGCATGCCATATTCAAAAAACATCAGTACATTCTGACCATTGAAGACGGAACAGTAAAAGGTGGCTTTGGCAGTGCTGTTCTTGAATTCATGGCAGAAAATGATTACCTCTCGCATGTAAAAATACTTGGAATACCAGATAAATTTATTGAACATGGAACTCAAAAAGAACTCTGGCACGATTGTAAAATTGATACCGATGGAATTTTGAATGCCACCAAACAATTGCTCAATACAAAAATTCTTTCAAAAGTAATCTGATAATTTTTAATGGAACTCATCGTTTTTGATTTAGACTTTACACTCTGGAATGCCGGGGGAACCTGGTGCGATCATACCTATCCGCCATACAGAAGAGTAAATAATCATGTGATTGACTCAAACGGAAGTATTATCTTTCTGTATCCTGATGCTAAAGAGATTGTTCAGCAACTTCACCAAGAAAACTACACACTTGCTATTGCATCAAGAACCCATGAACCTTTGTGGGCAATAAATCTTTTGAAATTATTTGAAATTGAACATTACTTCAAGTACAAAGAAATATATCCGGGCTCAAAAACAGAGCACTTTCAACAGTTACAACACTTAACAAAAAGCAACTTTGAAAAAATGATTTTCTTCGACGATGAAATGCGTAATGTGGATGAAGTAGGAAGACTCGGGGTAAATACCTGCCTGGTGCATGAGGGTATAAGCTGGAGGTTGGTTAGGGATTTTGTGGGTTTATCTTAGAACTCGCTCCTACCCACTTTTTAAGCTATGATTTATTCACAAATAAAAACTTAGAAAAAATAAATCCCCCCCCCAAAATTCTTTCACCGTCATTCCCGGCCTGACCGGGAATCTCCAACCTTTTCTAAAATACTTTCTTTTTTTTATGAGTGCTTTTTCAAAAGTTATAGATCTAATAATAGCGAATTGTCATTTTGTTGCAAATGCAGGAGATTCCCGCCTTCGCGGGAATGACGAATTCGAGTGATTGTAGTAATAATTAACATTAATTTCATTTTCTGATTTGAGTATAATGAGTAGTTTATAAATGTTATTGTTGAATATAAAACCTCTCTACCAATAAACCAAATGATACTTGTTCAATTCTTTGTCAAGTCTTTTAGCTCCATGTAACAGGGATTCCAGATAGAGCCAGTAGCCTTTGCTATGGTTTTTCACTTTAATATGCGCAAGCTCGTGTAGTATAACATAATCTATCATTTCGTCAGGCAACCGCATAAGATGAATATTAAGGCTGATGTTATTTTTGCCGGAACAACTACCCCACCGTGTTTTATTATCTCTTACAGTAACCCGCCCGATTGATAACCCATTCTTCGAGGCCAGCTGTTCTGTTCGTTTCGGAAGGTATTTCTTAGCTTCAAAACGCAAAGTTTCAGTAATAGCATGCCTGATGAAGGCTTGTACCTTTTCATTATGCACATCTACTCCCTCGGGGTAAAACACGTTTAATTTATCTGCTTTCACCTCAAAGCGCAAAACGCTCCGGCTATGCTGATTAATGGCAAGCTGATGATAGCGGGTTGAGAAATTGGATTCGTGACTGAACTGCGAAAATTTACCTTTTATGGTATTTGCTTTATTAAGCGTCTTAATTATCCAATCCTGCTTACGATGAACAAAGTCAAGTGCTCTTGATTCGGAACATCCTAAAGGCATAGAAACAACAACACCTTTCTCGGGATGGATTTTTATCCTCAAATTTCTTGAACGTGAGTTCCTTTGTAAAGAAACCTGTCCAAAATCAAGATCAACTTTGTGTTCTTTTAACATGCAAATAAATATGCTGCAAATCTCCATAATTTCAGAATAAAATCTTATCAAAATGCAGATTGTTTTTCCACTGAATTTCAACAAGAAATAAACTGTTTTATGTGGGTGATTGTTTGTAGAATTTGTCAGGAGAACTAATTTTGTAAGCACTATGAGTAAAATACTTTGCCTCGAAACAGCAACTGATGTTTGTTCAGTTTGTATTTCTGAAAATGGTTCGGTAATTTCTGCAAGGGAATCCGGAAATGAACGCTCTCATGCC
>JAFGVA010000149.1 GCA_016938235.1 Bacteroidales bacterium
GGACTTAAGTTTGGCGAAGGACCTGCCGATTGCATTAAAAGAGAAGCTATTGAAGAATTTGGCCAGGAAATTGAAATTTCTGAACATTTCTACACCACAGACTTTTTTCAGCCTACTCTGTTCTATAAAGACATGCAACTTATCTGTATCTATTACATAATTAAGTTTACCGGCTCCATTCAATTTAAAATTTCAACCGAAAAATTTGATTTCCCGCAGGCTAAAAACGGAAGTATTTCTTTCAGATGGGCAGATGTTGGCTCTCTTAAACCCGAAGAACTGACTTTCCCGATTGATAAGCATGTTGTTAAACTACTGAAAGAAAAATATACCAGCTAACACTTCTGCTTTCCAAAGCTAAATCGTTAATTAATATCTGGCTTTTATACTTTTCTGATAAACAAAAATCCTTTTCTTTGCTAGCACAAAAGATATTGACGTTTTGATGAAAGCAGTTATTCTGGCAGGAGGAAAAGGAACGAGAATGGGTGATTTAACAAAAGAAATCCCTAAACCCATGATAAAAGTGGGCAATAAACCCATTTTAGAGCACCAAATCGAACTACTTTCCCGGTATAAAGTCACTGATATTATAATTCTGGTAAACTACCTGAAAGAACCCCTAATTGATTATTTTGGAGACGGCTCGAAATGGCACGTTAAACTGAGCTATTTTGAAGAAGAAGAACCTTTGGGCACTGTTGGAGGAATTAAAGAAATTGAGGATCAGTTAACCGAAGATTTTCTGGTCTTTTACGGGGATGTAATGATTGATATGCACATCGGAAAATTAATTGATTTTCACACTTTAAAACAGAGCGATTGTACCCTGGTTTTGCACCCAAACGATCATCCTTTCGACAGTGACCTGGTTGAAACCGACAAGAATGATAAAGTTGTAGCCTTTCATTCAAAACCACATGCCGAAGGATTATTTTACAAAAACCTGGTTAATGCCGGCACCTATATTCTTTCACCCAGGGTTCTGAGTTTCCTTGAAAAGGGGAAAAAGGCTGATTTCGGCAGACATATTTTCCCGGCTATTTACAACAAGTTAAAAATGTTTGGCTATAACACTACCGAATACCTGAAGGATATGGGTACTCCTGAACGCTTACAGGAAGTGGAAAAAGCTTTTCAAACCGGAAAAATCAGAAGATCAAATTACGAATTCAAACAAAAAGCAATTTTTCTTGATCGCGATGGAGTTATTAACGAAGAAGCCGGCCTATTTAACAACCCCCAAAAACTGAAAATATTTGAATTTGCACCAGAGGCAGTAAAGAAAATAAATCAGAGTGAATACAAGGCTATTGTTGTTACCAACCAACCCTCAATTGCAAAGGGAATGGCTACAGTTGAAGAAGCAGAAACAATTCTAAAGAAAATGGAAACTGCTTTTGGTGATAATGGGGCCAAATTCGATGAAATATTTTACTGCCCTCACCACCCCGAGAAAGGTTTTGAAGGAGAACGACCTGAATACAAGATCGACTGCGAATGTCGTAAACCAAAGCCCGGCATGCTATTAAATGCTGCGAAAAAATTCAATATTGATTTGAACCAATCATACATAATCGGCGATACCGAAAGAGATGTTCTTGCAGGCAAAAACGCCGGTTGTTATACTGTTGGAGTGATGACCGGTTTTGGTGTAAAGAAGGCTTCGGTTCTTCCCGATTTCTTCTTTCAGAATTTATCGGAGGCGGTTGATTTTATTGTAGATGCTCCATACGAAAAGTATTTCCAGACTCTATTAGATGAAATAAAACCTGATACTCAAAAACCCTATATAATTGGTATTGGAGGGAATGCGCGTTCAGGAAAAAGCAACCTTGCAGCTTTTCTTAAAATGAGGTTCGAGCAAAGCAATGTGCGCGTAATGCACGTTGAACTGGATAACTGGTTGTTAAATGAGTCGGAACGTAAGGAAGAAATGAATGTGTTCGACAGGTTTCAACTCCTTCGTATTACCGAGGACATTAAAAGACTTACAGAGGGCTGTGAAGTATCGGTAAACTACTATCCTAACCATACCGAAAGAAAATCGGATATTATTCACTATAAGCCCGAAGGAAAGAATATTATTATTATTGAAGGTGTTGTGGCTCTTTCTTCAGAAACAATCCGGTCCGTTTACCAAAAAAGAATATTTGTGACAACTAATGATGATACCCGAAGAAAGCGGTTTGATAATTATTATACCTGGAGGGGAAAAAGTAAAACAGAAATTGATGCCATTTACCAATCGCGTATTGAGGATGAATATAAACTTATAGAAAAAGACCGTAAATTTGCTGACCTGGTAATAAAAAATTAAACCACTATATTTATAAAACTGCAAGACTAAAGTATCTGCCAGATTTTGCAGAGATTTAACTTTAATTTGAATTTCAAATGATTATTTCCCGCACACCATTTCGAATTAGTTTTGTTGGTGGAGGTTCCGATATGGAGACCTTTTATTCAAAACACGAAGGAGCTGTTTTAAGCACTTCTATTAACAAATACATGTATATTTCGTCGCATAAATATTTTTATAAAGACCAGATTCAGGTAAAATATTCACGAACAGAAACAGTTAAGAATCTGGACGACCTGCAACATCCCCTGTTGCGCGAAACACTAAAAAAGACCGGAATTAACGGTGGAATTGAAATAAGCTCCATTGCTGATATTCCTTCAGGTACAGGAATGGGCTCATCATCATCGTTCACGGTTGGTTTACTTCATAATTTATATGCAATTAACCGAAAATATGTTTCGCACGAAGAACTGGCCAATGAAGCATGTGAAATTGAAATTGACATTCTGAAAGAACCTATTGGCAAGCAGGACCAATATGCAGCGGCATTCGGCGGATTAAATATTATTGTTTTTAAGCAAAACGGCTCGGTAAAGGTTGAACCTCTATACATCGAAAACGAGGTTTATAAGCAACTTCAGAATAATCTTGTAATGTTTTATGTTGGCAACCAGCGTAAAGCTTCCGATATTTTATCGGAGCAAAAGAAAAATGCATCGCAGGATGAAAAATTCACAGCATTAAAACAGATGGTTGGCTATGTTTACGACATGAGAGACATACTTTACAAAGGCCATCTGAATGAATTTGGCAAGCTGCTTCACGAAAACTGGATTTTAAAACAAAAACTGGCTTCAAAAATAAGTAACGCTGAAATAAATGAAATTTACGATGCCGGGCTGAAAAGTGGCGCTACGGGGGGGAAACTACTTGGAGCCGGTGGTGGTGGTTTTATGCTTTTTTATTGCGAAAAGTCGAAACAAAATAAACTAAAAGAAACTTTATCGCGTTATGAAAATATGGACTTCGGCTTTGAGCGTGACGGCTCAAAAATTATCTACTTTGCTGATGAGTAGTATTAAACTAAACAGTCCTTTTTTCATTTAGATTTCATATCTTCCATTTCAAAAAAAAACAGAACAACCCGAAGATGAATATACAAGATCATTTTAGCGACTATTTTTCAAGATTAAAAAATACTATTGACAAGGTAAATATTGGTCAGCTTGAAGAAGCTGTTGAAATCCTGCTTAAAGTGCGCGAAGAAGAAAAAACCACCTATATATTTGGTAATGGCGGCAGTGCTGCCAACGCCTCGCACATTGCCGGCGACTTTCTGAAAGGTATTTCCTACGGACTGGATAAAAGATTCCGCGTGCATTGTCTGAACGACAACATGGCTGCCACCACAGCCATTACTAACGATTTAACCTATAGCGATGTTTTTGTAGAACAACTCATGACTTTTTTAAAGCCCGGAGATGTAGTAATTGGAATTTCGGGAAGTGGCAATTCTGATAATGTTCTGAAAGCCGTTGAATGGGCCGGAAAAAATGGAGCACATACCATTGGAGTTATCGGGTACAAAGGCGGAAAACTCATTAATATGGTTGATACCGCTATTCATATCCCGGTTGATGATATGGAAATTACAGAAGACCTCCACATTATCGTTTTTCATGCCATTAAGCAATATATTCTGAAGAAAATTAAGGGCGACAAAATTGTTATGGGAGAGGCTTACGAGCAGAGAGTAAAACAATAATTCTTTGAACCCAACTATTAAACATCATTCCCGCAAAGGCGGGAATCTAATGCTTTTGGTTAGTTTAATTATTAATAAATCTGGAGTATAATCTGTTTCATCTGGAAATTGGTTGAGTTCAAACAAAAGAAAGTAAAAAAATAAAAAGATGAAAACATTTGTTACCGGAGGCGCGGGATTTATTGCTTCGAACCTTGCTGATGCATTACTTAAGCAGGGAAATGAGGTTATTGTTTACGATAATTTATCTACAGGTCAGGAAATGTTTATCGAGCATAACCTGGCGAATTCAAAATATACATTTATAAAAGGAGACGTTCTTGATAAAGAGTTACTCCATAAAAAGATGCAGGGCTGCGATACTGTTTTCCATTTTCAGGCCAATGCCGATGTAAGAGGTGGTATGGAAAACACACAAATCGATTTGAACCAGAATATTATTGGCACGCACAATGTTCTGGAAGGTATGCGTATTCACGGTATTAAAAGAATAGCCTTCGCCAGCTCAGCAACAGTTTATGGCGAACCGGAAGAAATACCCACTCCCGAAAATATTTCGCCGGTACAAACTTCCATTTATGGTGCATCAAAGTATTCTGCCGAAGCTATTATACAGGCTTATTGCGAGTATTTCGACATAAAAAGCTGGATTTTCCGATTTGTTTCGTTCATGGGACCAAGATATTCCCACGGTGTTATCTTCGATTTTATGAAGAAACTTAACCAGAACCCATCAACACTTCATATTCTGGGAGATGGCAGTCAGCGTAAATCATACCTGCATGTCGAAGACGGCATAAATGCCATTCTTATGGCAATGGAAAAAGCTAAAGAAAAGACCAACATTTTTAACCTGGGTAACCGCGAATGGATAAATGTTACCGATCTGGCCGACATTCTATGCGAGACTCTTAGCCTAAAAGACGTAAAATACACATTTGCAGGTGGAGTAAGAGGCTGGAAAGGCGACACTCCTTTTGTACATCTTGATATACAGAAAATCAGCTCTCTGGGCTGGAAACCGAAATATTCGGTTGAGGAAACCATTAAAATGACTATTGAGTATCTGAAAGAAAATCAGAATTTATTAGAAGCCCGCTAAGTTCATAGTTTCTGGTTCATAGTTACCGATCACCGATCACCGATCACCGATCACAAATCACCGATCACAAATCACAGATCACAGATCACCGATCACAAATCACCGATCACAAATCACAAATCACAAATCACTCTTCACTCTTCATATTTCACATATAATTCTTTTTTCATAACTTTATTAAAACCCATAAAAACCACAAATATGAAAACAAGAGGTACGGTATTCGTTTTATTTTTTGCTGCTTTTATTATAAACAGCTGCGATGAAACAGGTATATTAACAGATGTACAGAAAATTGCCGCATTGAGAAATGTAACTATCGAGTATAACAATTTAACTTACGAAATTGGATTGCCTGCTGGTGCTACCTCTGGAAAATCTTTAGCAGAATTGCTTTTGGAAGACTCAGCAAGCTTTAAAAATCCGGAGAATTATTCTATAAGCATTATAGCTGAATTAATTGCAGATAACACAAAACCAGATGCTGAAGATGCCAAATTCGATGGTGCCGAAGCTGATGTTATCATGGATACCTTAACATCGAATCCCATAAAAATGGAGACCGATGGGTTCGAAGTAAAAAAAGGTACAACTCACCCGTTTGATTTGGAAACCACGATAAACCTTAAAACGCATCGCAAAGCCGGACTTTATATTTTTCGACAAACTGTTGACGGAAACGATTTAGCAACAACCACAAAACCCAGATTGCTTTATACTGTCGGCACTCAGAGTGGCACAATCGACGGGCCCGAACTTAAACAAGATATTCCTACAAGGGCATCAGACGAAACCAAGGAATTCCTGAGACAATTATTAGATTCGGGTATCTTTGATGAATAGTTATGTTGCTTATTCTTCGTTCTTCGATATACACTCCATAAGCTTAACTAAGCTGATAATTTATTAATAAAGCACTTACAGGAAATCAGTGTATCAATTTACATTTTTATCTTCAGAAATTCATTTTTTGATTTTCATTGATTTTGAATTAAATTGCCATCTCATTAACACCCGGAGATATAAAGTGAAGCAAAAGCAGGTTGCTATATTGTTTATTAGCTTGTTGTATTTGCAAGTAGCAAGCAGAAATAGTTATTCGCAGGAAACTCCCTTGTATTACCGGCATGTAAATTATGAGCAATTTATTAATCCGGCAATAACTGGCCGTGACCACTATCCCACGATAAATCTGTCGCATAAAAACTACTGGCTTGGCACATCCGATTCACCAAACTCTACATGCATTGGTGCTTCTATGCGCATGGGAAAGTTTGACTTTTATACCCCGACAATGATGCTGAATAAAACACAGATTTTATCAAAAAGTCGTATGGGATTAGGAGCATTCATGATGTTTGAAAATGACGGACCCCTGTCTTACTACACCTCCGTTTTCAGCTATTCTTATTTTGTCCCGTTCAGCAGGTATTCAATATCAGAACTATCTTTTGGTTTATCTCTGCAACTATCGCAATATGGAATAAATGAGAGCATGATTCATCCTTATGACCCCGGAGATCCCGAACTCAATGATCTTAACTCCAGCAGACCGATACCCGAAGCAGGATTTGGTATATATTACCACAACCGGCAATTTCAGATTGGAATGAGCGTAAATGAACTTTTACAGTATCGGTTACCCTATGATGAAATTAATTATTCAAATTCAGCCAGAGATATTTTCATTCAAACGGGCTATAAATTTTTCCTGAACCATTTTGACCTTGAACCCATGCTGTTTGCTGGCAGGATTAACAATAAGCCTATCTACTATTATAACCAACTTAAATTGTACTACCAAAATTACAACTGGATTGCACTGGCTTATAAATCAACGAATAGTATTACAGTTTCTGCCGGAATAAGAGCACACAAAATGACTTTTGCTTATGCCTATGAAATTAATGTCTCGAAACTTCAGAAGTATTTTGGTGGCTCTCACGAAATATCTCTGGGATTAAATGTAGGTTTGTTTGAGCCGGAAGGAATTAAGAAAACTGTAAAAGTAAGATGACAAATCAAATTAAAATACCCATACTCCTATTAATCTTTATTATAAGGTTTTCAAGCTATTCCCATGCACAATACCTGAAAAATCCATCCTTAGAAGGTTCGATTGGGGGTAGCGGACAGCCTGTTGATTGGCAAAGAGAGGCAGATCATGACTGGAGCGATCCTGATTTGTTTACAATATACAGTCCAATGGGATTAGCAAAAGTATATTCTCCGGTCGACGGAGAAATTTTCACACTCTATAGAAGTCGGGGAACAACCTATGCAGAATCGTGGCACGCTCCCAGACAAAGAGAATATTCATACCAGGAACTAATAAAACCATTGGAAGCCTGGTCTTGTTTTAAATTTAAAGCATCATTGGCTTTTAATTCCTTTCATGAAGTTCAGGATTCTGACCCTGAACTTGTAGACAAAGCATTCCCGCTCACCCTTCAACTTTGGGGTGGTCATGGACCTTATGACCGTCAAAAATTACTTTTTGAAAGTGACCCTGTTGATAATGAAGACTGGGAAGAGTACACATTTTATTTTTCCACCGCCGATGAGCAATTTGAATGGATTCTGTTTGAAGTACAATGGGACACTATTAATATACGGCCAGAACCTTATAATGGAATGATGCTTATCGATAACCTGGCTCTGGAGCGAGTCGGAGATATGAGTGACCTGGAAGTGGATATAGATACAATTTATTACAAGGGTGACGGACTAACAAGTTTAATTGCAACAGAAGGATTATCGTATAAATGGTTCCCTTCGGAATGGCTGACAGACCCAAATATTCAAAATCCGGTTATTACGGGTTTTCAGGACAGCTTTAAAGTGGTTATTGAAGAAACAGATGCCTGTCCGGTTACCGAGAAGTTCATTATTATACTTAATTGTGACACGATGTATCCCGGTGCTTATTTTCATCAGCGTGATGTGTATTACAAGTACGAAAAAAACATTCATCTTGAAGCATCGCCCGGCAATACATATAGCTGGGAGCCGCAAATCAATTTATCGGCATACGATGTTCAATCGCCTTATATGACAGCCTATAACGAAAGTTATGTTGTTACTGTTTTCGACAAATATGGCTGTACTTTTCAGGAAAGGTACTTTATACGACTGGTTTGCGATACTTTGTTTCCGGAGAAAACGATTATGGTTCTGGACTCAATTATCCCGGGCGATTCAGAGTTTAAACTCTCAGCAAAATATGGATGGCCGGTTGCATCATGGTCGCCAAATAAATTTTTAAGCTGCAATGATTGCGATGAGCCAGTAGCTACTCCTGAAGTTACAACGACCTACTCGGTTGAGCTGGAAGACAATTTTGGGTGCATCCATGAAGAATTATTTCGCTTGGAAATTTTACTTGAGGTACCTGATGTAATTACCCCCAACATGGATGGTTTTAATGATTGCTTTCGGGTTTTTGGTTTGCCTTCATATTCATTTTTATATATCTATACAAAAACAGGTCAGCTTGTTAAGTCATTTAATTCGTATACCGGTGAACAATGTTGGCGTGGTGAAGATAAAAATGGCTATCCGCTCGAAACAGGAACATACTGGTATGTTATTGGACATGAGGAATACGGGACATTAAAAACAGGGTATGTTTTTATAAAACGATAATCAAATCCATCTTCGCACCTTATTTTTGTAATCAAGATAGTCTTGTTTGAAAACACTTGTCAGCAGTCTTTCTTCTTTAGGTATAAATACAATCCTGATTATCCCCAGAAAACAAAAAGCTGCCAGAATAGAAAAAAGGTTCATAAAGCAAACTGCAATACCCAGCAAAAGTAAAAACATACCAATATACATTGGATTACGGGTTCTTGAAAAGACTCCTTCGGTAATTAAAGCAGTCGATTCTTTTATATCGAGGGTAGTTTGTTGCTTTTTAAACAGATCACGAGATTTTCCCATTATTGTAAAACCGGTGAACGTTATTGCCAAACCAGATAAATTGTATGGAAAACTGATTAAATTAAATTCTTTATATGCAAAGTGGAAAAGAACTATTAAACAAAAAGTAATTACTACAAAAACTGGTGGTATAACAAAGCGTTTCATCTATCTCAAGTAACTTCTGTAATTTCTATAGTAATAATGCATTCTTCGGTATTGCTCGTTTGTAAAAATACATTTGCAATAATCCGGTCCGTCAGTCATGAAGTTTGCTACAGAAGGAACATACCAGTCTGCGTTCGGATCTTTTGTCCAGCCCGTATATTCACAATCACCATTAACCATACCTAATATTCCGGGATCGGCCCAGGTGTCACAAATCATATCGCCTGCTCCGGAACAATTACTACTGTCAACCAGTTCTATCCCGGCCACTATGTCATATGTCGAAAGTAAACCAAGAAAATGACCTATCTGAGTTGCCAGGTTTTTTGATGTTACAAAGTCCTTGTCAAGAAAAATACTGTTGTTAGTAGTGTCAACAGGAAAAAAAGTGAATCCGTAATAAGCAGTAGCACCATCAACTAAAATAGTGTCAACAAGAAAGAGATTTAGCACACTTTCAATCTCGTATTTTACTTTTACTTCAATATCACCATCAAAATCAGGCTGTACCCCATAAGGATATTCAGGAATATATTTAATCTCTTTTAATTCAAAATTTATGCCTATCGGTTCAAAGTACGGATTTACATCTACAATTGCCGAAGTGATTACAGATTCTTCAATTGCGGCTTCTCCCCGGGCATTATTGGTTACAAAAACATATATCGGGATGGTAACAGACAAGCCTGCCATTGAGGGGTCAAAAGGTTTTGCAGTTTCTTCGGCAAGATTATCATTAAGTAGTTGTATATATTGCGTATTGCCGATAGAACCATCTGGAAGTTGTGCATTCACAGAATTGCATAAACATGCTATGCTACAAAGCATAACAGCAATAATACTGTTTTTAAAATTTACAATCATTTTATTCATTTTCTATTCGTCTATGTAGAATGAACTAACCTCACCCACCACTTTAAGCTCCGTTCTTCGGTTTAATTGTCTGTTTACAGGATTGTCAGAGCCATCGGGATTTGTATTAGGTGCAATTGGCCTGGATTCGCCATAGCCTTTTGCTACAAGTCGGTCAACAGATACACCCTTTCCGGCAAGGTAATTAACCACACTCTCCGATCGTCTTTGTGAAAGCCTGATATTGTATTCGTCTGTACCGGTACTATCGGTATGCGAACCTATCTCGATAATTGCATTGGGGAACAAATCGAAAAGAGGCATAAATACAGTATCTATAGTTAATCGGGCTTCTTTTGTCAGCCGTGATTTATCATGTTCGTAATAAACATTTACCCGAACAGTAATTTCGGGAAGCTTATTTACCGCTGTAATTCCCAGATTAATAGTATCTGCACATTTAATATTTTTTGTACTTAGCCTAAGCCTTCTGTCGAAAAAACCAAAATTCTTAACAATAACCGAATAGTTCTTATGCATATCAAGCATTAACTTATAGCTGCCATCATCTTTTGTTTTTGTCTGGGCAACAAGAACTTCATTATTAGTACTGTCAACATCATACACAAACACCGAAACACCCCCAACAGGTTGATTGTCCTCGGGATATTCCAATCCCAGGTTATATCGTTCGTTTAACTCGTCATAAAAATCGTAATTTGTGCTGTTTATTACTTTACCGGTTATATTAGCTTTTATACATTCGTTATAACTGAAGTAAAAAATATCGTCGCAACAACTTCCGTTGTCCATATCCAGCGCTTCTGCACGATTCGAAGTAAAATAGCCGTCAGTACCATTTTCTGTAATTAAATAATTATCGTCGAAAGGCGAATTTATAGGTTTTGGGAAAGCTGTAGGATCCGTCCACCGGTTTCCCGAACCATTTGATTTATAAATATCAAAACCACCGAATCCGTGGTGACCTTTTGAGCTAAAATACAATGTGCGTGTAGCCTGATCGTAAAACGGAGTAGCCTCATCTTCGTAGCTATTAATGGTTCTTCCAAGGTTTCTGGGTTCGCGATATTCACCTGTTCTTTTGTTGGGTTCGGTGTACCAGATATCCCATCCACCTTTTCCACCCGGACGATCCGACACAAAATAAAGTATTTCTGAATTTTTTCTGAGATTATTACCCAGAGCAGGTTGAGTTGTAGTATAGCTTTCGCTGTTCACCGGGTAAGGCAGTTTTTCAGGCTCCTGCCATTCGCCATCAAGTTTTTCACTTTTGTAGATTGAACAAATAATTTTATTTTGCCAGTTCTTTTCACAGCGGGTAAAATACATTTGCATACCATCTGGCGAAAAAACTGCGTTCCCAACATGAAACTCACCCTTGTTTATTGTTTCATCGAAAGGCTTTTGAAAGGCCCATTCATTTCCCTGACCTTTGGCAAGGTATAATTTTCTGAAGTTATCACCAGTAACAGATGCATTATCTTCCTTTAAAGAACCATAAACCATGGTATTTTCATCAAGAAGGAAAGGACTAAACTCAATATGAGGCTGATTTATAGATGAACTTAGGTGAATAATATTCACATCGGCTAATGAATCGGATTGTATGCTGGCCCATTCAGCGTTTTTAATCTTTACCTGGGCTCTTCGGCGGTAATTATCTTTGTCTTTCTTCCCCCGGTATATTCTTCTGAATTCATTAAAATAGTTTATTGCTTCATCGTACTTTTCGAGGTTCATCAAAACATCGGCTTTATAATAGGCACTAAGCGGAAATTTTGAAGGTTTTGTATTCAGCACAGAATCGTAGTAGTTATTAGCCATTGAATAATCGCGCATATCGTAATAAAGATTGGCCAACCTGTACATTAATTTAACGTCATCGCCTCCAGCTTCGAAATATTGCTGATAATAGCTTATTGCATCGTAATACAATCCGATTCGGTAGCTTTTATCGGCCTTTTTCTTCATCTCGCTCTGAAATGATTTTAAAGTATCACTATCAGTATCGATATAAGCATAAACAAAAGACATGTTTAAAAGCAAACAAATGATTGCTGTCAGTAATGTTTTATATATATTTTTTATCCCTTTCACTCGTAGTAGTTATAACATAAAACAAGGCTCATCCGTGCTTTTGGTTTTACTGTTTCCGGCTTTATAAACAACAGATATTTCATACCCTCCCTGGAAATTTGAAACTTTTCTTAAACTCGAAATATTTAGATCGTATGAAACACATACATCAAAACCTGCTACAGAGGCACCTGCGCCAACAATAAAAGCATCAAAATTTTTTACCGGATTTATTCTGAATGCGGAAAGTGCAAACACCTTCTGAATTGGACTGACATCAGTTTGTGGATAATAGTCCAGCAAAGTTCCGGCATTAAATTCTCTTCCACCTCCGGTATAACTAATTAAACCCTGAGGATTTAATGCAAACCGACTGTTTAAGGGAATAAATACACCTCCATGCAAAGTGTATTTTAAGGGCAAAGGGTCTGCGTCATTTTCATTATAAAACGACTCAACCGGTCGAGTCAGATGATTAATACTAAACCCGGCCGAGGTCTTCAGGTTTTTTATTCTTGACTGCCATAACACACCCGCATTTAAATCAATGTATCTGAAATCCTCGTTTAATCCTGTTTCGCTAAATGGCAGACTATAATCTTCGCTTGTCGGATCAAACTGATTGCCAAACACGAGGTTTTCATTGGAATATTTTTTTGCAACAAAACCAGGCTGAACACCCAAAATTAACCTGTGATTTCTGTAATAGACCGAATGACTTAATGAGACGAAGAATTTATCTACGTTAAGATAATTTCCCGAAGATTGGTCGTGAACCATCATTGCACCTATTCCGGACTGCCTGTTTAACAGTGTAAAGCTGCCGTCAATAGCCAACATTAGTGTATTGTACGGATAATCAATTCTTTGCCATTGACTACGATAATCATTTGTAAACCTGACATTAGACAAGGATGAACCCGTATTTGCCGGATTTAATACCAGTGGAGTGGACTGAATTTGAGAAAAATGAATATCTTGTGCAAAAATTACAGCACACTTGCAGAATAGTAAAATTAATAAGAGATTTACTATTTTTAAAGACAGTAATTTTTTACAGTCTGAAATCATAAACAATTTGATAAAGGTTCCAGCCAAAATGACTTTTGTACAATATTATAAAAAATATACTAAAAAGTTTCTTACTACCAGTCTGATCCTTTTTATATTTCTTTTCGGCAGACTTTATTCGCAGACTCCGGGCTTTAACTATTCTTTAAGTAATAAATGTACTCCTTCGGTTGTAACCTTCACTAATACTTCGGTAATTAACCCGGCATACACCTATATGTGGGACTTTGGAAAGGGTGGTCTTGTTTTTTCCACAAACATTAGCCTGGAAGAAGTTTACACCGATCCGGGGATTTATACTGTTACACTTAGCATAATAAACGGTACAGATACCAATTCCACATCAAAATCGTTTAGTCTGGCAGCCGGACCAACCGCATTGATTGATATTGATGAAAATGAAGGATGTGTTCCATTTACTATAAACTATTCTGATGCCTCAACTGCCGGTGACGGGGCTATAACAGATTATTTATGGGATTTCAGAACAGGAGAAATCCGAACAAGCAGCTCGGGTAATTACACCTATGAAACTGCCGGTGAATATGATGTTTTCCTAAGTATAAAAGATGAAAACGGCTGCACCAGTTATTTTGAATCGAAGAACCTGGTAAAAGTATATGATAATCCCGATGCAGAATTTAGCGCCTCCAGCAGGTTTAGCTGTTTTCCACCCTTGTATGTCGATTTTACCAATCTAACAGAAAGCGATAATAACATCACCTCAGCCTGGACATTTGGAAACGGCAATTCGAGTTTGAATATTGATGGTTCGACAACTTATGATGAAAACGGTTCATACAGTGTTTCTTTAAAGGTAACAGATGATAATGGCTGTATTGATTCTATTTATAAAGAAGACTACATTTTTATTGGAAGACCTGAAGGAGATATTATTTTAATTCAAGGTATTGATACACTCCCCTTGTCAGATTCAATATTATGTGCCGGAAATTATCTGGTTACATCTACCCTCCCTCAACAAACCGATTATAGCTGGACAGTTATTTACAACGGAGTAAAGCAGGAAATATCCACCAGTTCAATATTTTCAATTGATTTATTGGAGCCGGGAACGATTGATGTTAAGCTATTGTACGGTTTAAGAGGTTTTTGCCCCGACAGTATATTAAAAACATTTCTTATTGATGATATCGATGCTGATTTTGAACTAAACGATTATTATACGTGCGAGCTTCCAGTAACACTTGATATAGAGAACCTTTCGAATAGCGCAACAAATTATACCTGGGAAATGCCTGATGGATCAGTTGTAACTGATGAAAACCCCAGCTATGAGATTAAATTTCTTGACAGCTACGAAAAAGAGTATATTCACGAACTTAATGAGTATTCTTATCATTTCAGGTTAATTGCAAGAAATGATCGCAATTGTGCTGACACAATGGTGAAAAGTTTTATTGCAGTTTTACCAATTGCCAGGCTAATGCCCGATACAGCTCAAGGTTGCGCACCACTAACGGTTATTTTCTCGGATAGCAGTAAATCGAAAGAACCGATTTCGGAATGGAAATATTATATTGAATCGGATGAAATAGTAATGGATGATGAATCACCTGTTACACATACCTTCTCCGATGCCGGAATTTATAATGTTTTCTCAATAATAACCAACGATTCGGGGTGTGTTGATACCTCATACAATGTAAGCATTAAAGTTGGTGAAAAAATTGAGCCTGATTTTTCTGTATCTCCGGCAACCCTATGTTATGGAGACAAACTGGAACTATCAAACAATGTAACCCAGACTGGTATTTCCATTTCGTACAATTCGGCCGGTATATTTAATACAGCAGGAAGTCCGAATTCATCAACCGAAATTGAACTGAAACCAGATACAGCTGGAGTTTTTCCTGTGGATATGACTATTGATTATAACGGCTGTATAAGCAATAAAACGGTGTTCGATGCAATTCAAATCAATAGACCTGTAGGAGGTTCGTTTTATGAAGAATTTGATTGTGACAGCTCCCTTGTATATAAATTAATTTCAGGAATTGAAGGAGCCGAAAACCTGACCTGGAGTGTTAACGGGGATGCATTTATTGATGTTGATACTGTCGATTATAAATTCCCCTCGTCGGGCGATTATACTGTGAGTCTGACAGCAACAAACAGCACTTCGGGCTGTTCAATTACAAAAAACAAAATCATACAGGCAAGACAGGTTGAAGCCCTCATGGAGGTAAAAGCGACAGCCTGTTTAAACGAAGAACTTATTTTTAGTAGTGCAAAATCTGTTGATTATATCGATACCTGTCAGTATGAAGGATTTCTTTGGAAATGGGACGACACCATAACACCAGACAGAAGAACTTATTTAACAAGCTATAAGCATACTTATATTGATACCGGAATATACCAACCAGTTTTGCTTGTTACCGGAATTAACGGTTGTATGGCCAGCGACACAGCAACTGTTGAAGTAGTTCAGCCGGTTCCTGTGATAACTGCAAATCCAGGTGCAGGTTGTGGGCCAACGCTTAGCGTAGATCTTGAATTCGCAAATTACACTTCAGATATTATCAACTGGAGCTGGATTTTTGGAGATAACTATACGGAAATGTCGTCGACAAATTTGCTTGTAACTCATAATTATAATAGCGTTATTGACAATACTTTTACCCCGGTTTTATTGGTTGAAGACATATACGGCTGTAGAAATTATGGTATTACAACAGTAAACATTACTGTACCAAGCTCACAGTTTCAGGCTAATCAACGTGGTATTTGTGCCGGAGAATCTGTTTTATTCAGCTTTTATGAAACGGAAATCGATTCGTTCCTTATTGATTTTGGCGATGGTTATTCCTCGAAAAATCAAAAAACACACACCTACCTCAATCCGGGAAATTATGATGTAAGCCTTACTGTATGGACAGACAGTTGCAGCACCACTACTTCAAGAGATGATTTTATAATTGTTGACGACCTGAGTGCCGATTATACCATTTCATCATCAACCAGCAGCTGCTACCCGGTAACAATTGAATTCACGCATACCGGAAACTCTAGCTCTGTTTCGCAGGGTTTATGGACATTTGGAGAAAACATAGTAAAAGCTAATTACAATCCAACAGTACAATTTACCTATTCAGAACCCGGAACTTATACCAGTTCGTTGTGGTTAAAATCGATTTATGGCTGCGAAGTTAAAGTTGAAAAAGAAATTGAAGTTGGTGGACCAGAAGCATTCTTCACTTTTAGCCCACAATTAATTTGCAGTGGCGATACAGTTTATTTTCAACTTGACAGCATTAAAAATGCTGATGAATATGAATGGTACTTTGGTGACGGACAAACTTCTACAGAAGAAAATCCAAGTCATATTTATACTGCCAAAGGAATAATTACTCCCTCAGTTTGGATGAAGCAAGGCAATTGCGAAGTAACCCAGTCCGATGAAAATTTGTTTGTATCGCTTGTTAATGCTGATTTTGCTTTAAACAATGATGATCAACAATACTGCCTTGACGCAAGGCTTAATACAACCAATCTTTCAAGTTATTATACTTCGCAGCAATGGGTTTTAAATACCAGTCTCATATCAAACGATAATGAAATATCAAATTATCCATTGCTGACAATGGGAGAACATCCCCTGACTCTTATTGTTTCTGATAATTATGGCTGCTCAGATACTGCATTGAAAATTGTAAATGTTCATCCTTTCCCGGAATATTCGATTGAGGGCGACACCCTTGTGTGCAGCAATCAGGACATTTCTTTAAGCATCCCGGAATTTCAGGAAGGTTGGTCAATAACCTGGCATCCAAACCAGATTATTAGTAATCCAACATCGCCAAACACCATTGTAAGCCCCGACTCGACTACAACTATAAGTGCCTCTATTACTAATCAATACGGCTGCACAAAACTCGAACAACTTACTATTCAGGTAGAAAAATTAATTCAAATTACAAGAATACCTTTAGGAGACACCAGTATTTACCTGGGAGAAAATCTGCAAATACTAATTGAAGCAGATAAAGAAAACGTAGTCTTTTTGTGGGAACCTGATGATAATATTAGTTGTACAGATTGTCCTAATCCAATAGTTAGTCCAACAAAAAACATTACCTATATTCTTACAGCCACTGATAATTGTGGAGATCAAACTGAAGCGTTTGTAATTGAAGTAAACGCTGATTATTACCTTGAGCTGCCCAATGCTTTCAGTCCGAATGGCGATGAAGAAAATGATGTTTTCAGATGTGATTACAAAAATATTTACGAAGCCGATTTTCGCATCTTTAACAGATGGGGCAACCTGGTATTCTCTACAACAAACCTGGATGAAGGATGGGACGGAAAAGTAAACGGAGTTGTTCAGAATATTGATACGTATACCTATTATGTAAGAGCCAAAACCATTCATGGCTTTGAATTGGAGAAGAAAGGCACATTCCTGCTTCTTAAATAAGTTTAATCAGAATATGGTTTATAGAAAAATTAATTTCCATCAATCAGATAATTTCTGAGTTTTTCTGTTTTAGGGTGTTTAAACAACTCCTGTGGTTCTCCCTGTTCTATTATTTCTCCATAATACATAAAAACTACATGATCTGCTAATCTTACGGCCTGTCGCAAAACATGTGTTACAAGTATAATAGTATAGTGTTTCTTTAGTTCTTTTAACAAGCATTCAATTGTCTTGCTGGATGTCGGATCAAGGGCAGAAGTTGGTTCATCTGCAAGAATGATTTTCGGCTTTACTGCAAGACCCCTTGCCAGGCATAAACGCTGTTGCTGCCCTATAGAAAGACTGCTTGCCGGAGTATTTAATCTGTCTTTTACTTCATTCCACAAACCAACCTCTCGTAAGCGTTTTTCAACATTGTATTCAATAAGGTTTTTATCGCGTACGCCTTTTAGCTTTAATCCATAAGCTATATTCTTATAAATTGAAAAAGGCAACGGAAATGGCCGTTGAGAAAGCAAACCCATTTTTTGTCTTAACTCGGGTATGTTAGTTCTCCCATTCAAAACATCTTCTCCTTCAATTAGTATTTTACCTGTAACCTTAAGTTCGGGAGTTAAACTGGTCAACCTGTTAATTGATTTTAAAAGTGTTGTTTTTCCACAACCTGAAGGCCCAAGCAGAACAGTTATTTTGTTTTCCTGAACCTCAAGATTAATATTCTTAAGAATAGGATGGTTTGGTAAGTTAACATTTAAATTACTTATTTTGAGCACTGTAGTTGGTTCTTCTCTTTTTACCTTTGGTTCAACAACCAGGTTTTCTATATTGTCACACACCTCTTGATACATAGCAATTTATTTAATATTTGAAAATGTATTTCTTCCTGATATGTACCTGGCAACCAGGCTTATCGAAAGAATTATTATTGTAAGTACTGTTGCTGCTGCATATGCTCTTTCCCTGACTACAGGTATTGGAGAACTTAACTGAAAAAATATTGCCAGGGGCAGGGTTGCCGCAGGCTCATCAAGGTTTCTTGGAATCAGATCGGTATAACCCGCAGTAAACAAAACGGAGGCTGCATCGCCAATTCCCCTGCCAAAAGATAAGAGCAAAGCAGTAATAAATCCTGAAAAACCCTGTTTGATAAGTATTTTAAAAGCAGTTTCTGTTTTGGTGGAGCCCAGAGCAAAGGAAGCCTCAATCAAGCCTTTAGGAATGTTACATAATACATCGTCGAAAGTTCTGACAACGATTGGAGTTATTAGAATCGACACGGTAATTATTCCGGCCAGAAGTGAAGCGTTTAACCCCATGAAAAGCATCAATGTGAAACCAAAGGCTCCATAAACTATCGAAGGTATACCCCAAAGCGCATCAAGCAGATACCTGAACAGGTTTTGAACTTTCTTCATCCTGTTGAGGTAAATATTTATAAATAAAGCAGCAGGAATACCTATAAAAACTGCAATTAGGGTAGCACCGAAAGCAATATATACCGAACCGGCTATAGCATTTAAAACTCCTCCTTCTCCCCCATAATAATAACCTCCTTCAGGTGGTTTGAATATCATCTCAAATGACAGGGCATTGAATCCTTTATAAAAGACAACCGCAATAATAAAAAGAAGTATGCCAATCAGCGAATATGTTGTTAATCCTGATAAAGACTTAAAGAATTTTTCTTCTATGTTTTTTCGTTTTCTCATTGGTTAACAGCTCGATACATTAAAAACCTGAAAAACAGATTTATAACTAAAATAATTGTCATCAAAAGAAGAGCAGCAAACATCAAGGCCGAGTCGTATAAAGGAATTGAAAGCATTTCGCCATAATTGTTCGCTATTAGTGCAGGCAAAGGGTAACCCGATTGCAAAGGATTAAATGAAATATGAACTGTGTTTCCGACTACCATCATCACAGCCAGGGTTTCACCAAAGGCCTTTGTTATTCCCAGGCCAAATGAAGAAACAACTCCGCTGAAGCAATTTCTCAAAACCACATGTTTTGTTGTTTCCCAGTTAGTTGCACCTAAAGAAAGCGTTGCTTCTTTCAATCCTGTGGGCACAGTTTTTAGCACCTCCAGCAACATGTTCAGCATATATGGTATACACATAACCGCCAAGACTATTCCTCCGGCTAAAATTGTAAATCCTGATGAACTTGTGTTGAAAACAGGGGCAACAAAACCCGATATAAACGGCACAATAACCAGAACTCCCCAAACTCCATAAATAACAGATGGTATGCCTGCCAGAATATCAATTACAGGATAAACAAGCTTAATTAGCCTGCCTCTAGCAAATTGGGTGAGGTAAATTGCAGAAAGAAAACTTACAGGAGCTGCAAATAAAAATGAGAATAGTGTAACATATACAGAGCTTAATATATAGGGTCGGAAACCAAATTTACCCTCAGAAGGAGCCCACTTACCTGAGCCCACAAGATTAAAAATTGAATCTGAACGAATAATTGGCAATGATTTGAGCAATAATGCAATTCCTATTGCAAAGGGAATAAGTATTATAACTGTGATGGAAATTCTCATCCACGAGGATAAGAACTTATTGTAGATGACCCGACTAAAATTCATTTACTTTAGTTTTTCAAGATAACAGTCTATTTTTTCCTGCTGTAATGGTACATAACCGACTTCTTTGACCATTTTCTGACCTTCGGTAAGTGTCCAGTTCATGAAATCGACAACTGCCTGTTTATTTGGTTTACCCCTGGTAACAAAATATAATTCCCTGGCTGGAGGTGAAGGATAATTTCCCATAGCAATGGCCTCAAGCACCTGTTCGAAAGAATCGTAAAAATTCTCTTCAGCATCAATTTTTCCGTTATTATTTATATCGATAGGAATTACCTCAATTCCGGGATGTTTCTTACCCGTTTCCAGATTATAAATAAAAATAGTATTGTTAAAACCGAGGCTAAAAGGATCTTTTGCAACGACTTCTGCCAGTGCGGGATCGCCAAAAATGCCGATACCTATTAAATCTTCTTGCCTGGCCCCCAAATATTTTGCCCATGTACCGGCAGCTCCGCAGGCATCAGAACGCGTATAAACATTAATTTTATCTTGATTATAATCGCCAAAAATCTGACTCCAATTTGTAATTGATTGCTCAACGAATATCTCTTTAAATTTTTGTTGCGATACACCTAAGTTCTGCAGTTTCTTAATCGAAGGATTTTGAGCACTTATTGTCGGTAATACAGCATCAATTGTTAGTCCGATAAACCAGGCGCCTTTATCCAGTTCTTCTTGTGCAATCTCACGCGATACCATTCCTATATCAACCGCCTCAGACAACGCATCAGCCATTCCTTTTCCCGCACCACCACCGGAAATGTTAAACCTGATTTCGGGATGTGTTTCTTTATACGCCTCAGACCACTTAACCACCAATGGGTACAATGCAAATGCCCCTGAAATACTTATGGTTTGCTCTTTTTCTTGTTTTGTTACACAAGAACCAAGAATGAGGGTTAGTAATAGCAGAATTTTAATTGTTAAGCTTTTTGTCGGATACTGTTTCATGTCTGTAGTTTTAGAATCATGAAACAAATGTAGTTTTAGCCTGAACTCCGTAAAACCGCTTAAAATCTTAATTAAAAAATAGGTATAAAGGCTTAGAAATAAGTAAAAAGACGTATCAGACATCAACAATTCCGTTCCGAACAGCGTAAATTACCAGACCTGCTGTATTTTTTGAATTCGTCTTTATTAAAAGGTTTTCCCGGTGTTTGTCAACCGTACGTTTACTAATAAAAAGTTCATCGGCAATCTGCTGGTTTGATAAGCCCTTGCATATCTGGTAAAGCACTTCCACTTCCCTTTCGGTCAGATCATTCCTGGAAGTATTTTTTTTAAACATTCCGTTTATCAAGCCATTCAGTATTTCCGGCGAGAAAAAATTATAGCCTTCGAACACATTTTTAATGGCGTCTTCAACATCCTTAATTCCTGAATTTTTAATCAGAAATCCTTTTGCCCCGGCATTTATCATTCCTGTATAATAATCTTCATCGCCATACATCGACAAGCCAATAATATTAATGAAGGGATATTTTTCGACAGCTCTTTTTGTTGCTTCTATGCCATTCATTCCGGGCATCTCAATATCCATAAATACAATATCGGGTTCAAACTTTTCAATTAACTCCAGGAATTGCTTTCCGTTTTCGGCTTCATGAATGGTTTTAATAAATTTTAAAGAGCCCACAAGCATTTTCATGCCTTCGCGAAAAAGCCGGTGATCGTCAACAAGAATTATTGTAAGTTCTTCCTTCATTTTAAATCTATTTCAATCTGTACCTTAACACCTTCGTCTGGTCGGGCATAAATATTATATTGACCATCCAATGACTTAATTCTTGATTCAATATTTGCATAGCCCATTCCCTTCTGAAGCATATGCAGTTTATCTGAATCAAAACCAATTCCGTCATCAATGTAGTTTACCTTAAGCCTATTATGCTCCGAAATTAAATCAATATATACATTTTTAGCCTGTGCATATTTTAGTGTATTGGTTAACAGCTCACAAACTACCCGGTAAACAACAACCTCAATATTGTATGAGAATCTTTCGCCTTCGGTATTCCCTTTAAAATGTACGGATGGTCCGTTTTGCAAGCCCAGCTTATTGATAAAAGACTTTAAGGCTTTATGAATGCCAAAATTATTAAGAATATGAGGGCTCAGCTTGTTCGAAATTTCCTTAAGGCTACCAATAGATTCATCGATAAGGTTCTCGGTATTGGCCAACAAGGTGTTTTCAGTACTTATAGCATTTGCATTATGTGTTGATAATGCCATTTTAACTGAAGATAACAGTGGACCAAGACCGTCGTGCAATTCCTTTGCAAAATATTGTCGTTCTTTCTCTTCGGTTTTTATTATGGCAGATAAAACCCGGCTTTCATTTTGTTTTCTAAGCGTTTCTATTTGTTTCTGAACATTAAAAATACGCTTAATAAAGAGCAAACTTACCAGCATAATTATTGAAATGGCCACACCCATCCAGGTACTGACGAGTTTTGCTGTCAGATTATCCGGTGAATCAATATCCTGAAAAATTTCGAATAACCGTCGTATTGCCATTAACAGGAAAGCCAGAGAAAGAAACCACCAGGCAATATTACTTTTCGTTCTTTTTAATAAACTTAATGCGATTATAGCTGCAGTAAATTGTAATACAACCGATAAAATAAGAGCAATGGTCAGTGCCATCTGTTTTTTTTGTAAATGTATTGAAAAAAGAATTTCGCCTGATTAATCTTTTATCTGAATATCCCGATTCACTTTTACCAGATAATCGAGGAATTTTTTCTCATCGACCGGCGATATGGAGATTGATTTATATTTTTTATACCGGATTTCCATGCAGCGCCACGAAAGAGTAGGTTTGACAATACCGGCGAATGTTTCCTGGTTTAATCTTATCAGTTTAATGTCAGTGATATTGATTTTCCATCGAAAAGGGCCCCAGATCACCTTTATAAATTGGTCAACAATAATATATTTTGTGTTCAACCAAAACCATAAAAAGAATCCAGAAATTAGAATTGCAACCACAAGACCTGGAATAAAGGTGCTCGCACCAACAGTTTCGTCTGATATTAGCGGAATACCAATTGATACAAAAATAATAACAACGCTGGCTAAAAGTATAAAAACACCAAATCCTTTACTCTTTTTACATGTAAACAATTCTGGCATAGGGTAGTTTTTACTTCAAATTTAAAAATAAAAGCATAAAGACAACTTCGAATAAATATGAACTTACTATTCATATATTTGTTTTTCGAAAGCAGTCCTTGCAGAATTACTGAAGAATAATGAAAGTTGAAGTCCCTAAAAAGAAGATTACGCTTGCTGGTTTGAAAAACCTTTCAAAGCTTTACCACTACATGAAACCCTACCGGATTCAGTACTTTGTTGGAATATTTTTTCTAATAGGTTCCAGCGCTGCAAGTCTGGCGTTTCCAAAACTTTTGGGCGATCTTATAAATGTAAAAGGAGTTGCTCAGCTTGCCCATAATTTAAATCGCTTAGCAATAATACTTGGAATTGTATTGGTTGTTCAGGCAGCATTCTCTTATTTCAGAATTGTTTTGTTTGTAAATGTGGCAGAAAGAACCCTTGCCAATCTACGGCAAAGTATATACAATCACCTGATTCAATTACCCATGAAGTTTTTCCAAAAACGGCGTGTTGGTGAACTGAATAGTAGAATATCTGCCGATATAACTCAGCTTCAGGATACTTTAACAACTACTTTGGCAGAATTTCTCAGGCAAATAATAATTATTCTTGGAGGAATAACATTGCTGTTAATAACTTCTCCCAAGCTAACCTTGTTCATGCTTTCGGTACTGCCTCTAATAATGATCCTGGCGACTTTTTTTGGAAAATACATTCGCAAATTATCAAAGAAAGCCCAGTCGCAGGTTGCCGAATCGAATACTATTGTTGAAGAAACACTTCAGGGAATTCAAAGCGTTAAAACCTATACCAACGAATTCTTTGAAATGAACCGTTACCAGGATAAAGTGAAAGCCATTGCCAGGACAGGTATCAGAAACGGTAAGCTCAGAGGAGCATTTTCATCTTTCCTCATCATGGGCATGTTTGGTTCCATTGTAGCTGTAATGTGGAAAGGTTCTACACTGATGGCTTCGGGAGAGCTGGATACAGGTGATCTGTTTTCATTCATAATCTACACCATATTTATTGCAGGAAGCATTAGCGGATTGGCTTCTGTATTCGGTCAGGTTCAGAAATTTCTTGGTGCCACCGAAGATTTACTGGAAATATTTCAGGAGGAAAAAGAAGAATTATCGGATCCGTATATTGAGCCTGAAATACAGAAAATAGGTGGCCTGATACAGATTAAAAACCTTGATTTCTGTTATCCAAACCGTACCGATGTGATTATTTTTAATAAACTGAATCTCACAATTGAGGCTAACAAAACAACTGCAATTGTGGGTTCCAGCGGAGCCGGTAAAACTACACTTATATCTCTTTTGCTGAGGTTGTATGAGCCCACTTCAGGCAGCATATACTTCGATTCTTTAGACAGCAAAGAAATTCCCTTAAGCCACCTTCGAAAACAAATGGCTTTGGTTCCCCAGGATATATTTCTTTTTGGCGGAACAATACTAGAGAATATCGGATATGGAAAAAACAATGCTAATGAACAGGAAATAAAACATGCGGCTAAAATGGCTAATGCCTATGATTTTATTGAAGAATTTCCTGAAAAATTTAAAACGCTTGTTGGTGAGCGAGGCACACAACTATCAGGTGGTCAGCGACAGAGAATTGCTATTGCCAGGGCTTTGCTTAAAGACCCTAAAATATTAATCCTTGACGAAGCTACCTCATCTCTCGATTCTGAATCGGAAAAACTTGTTCAGGATGCTCTTGATAAACTAATGATTGGAAGAACATCGATTGTTATTGCACACAGATTATCTACCATTCGAAAAGCCGATAAAATACTGGTACTTGATAAAGGACAACTGGTAGAAGTTGGAACACACGAAGAATTACTAAGAAATTCCTCCGGGATTTACAAAAGACTAAACGAACTTCAGTTTGCCAATTAAGAAACACACCTATTTTTTAAGCTCAGCCGATTTTTTACTATCTCCTCCCCGTTTAAGAATCATTCTTACAAAAATGTTTCTCCATACACCACTTCCATAAGTAATCAATAATTCCAGTGAGGAAACAATACTTAATATTCCAACTATTAAGCTTCTGTTTTGAATGGTAGAATCGATTAATACAGCTAAGGCATAGAGACCGATTACACCTATTACGAGAAACAATATTTCAGTAACAAATATCCCGACCAACAGGCCGATTAACAATCCGGCCACAAAAAAACTCGGTAACATATGAACGAGTTTAAGAGCATCGCCGTGTTTCAGGTGCAAATCTATTCTGCCTTTGCCATGAAAATATAATTGTTTTCCGAAAACTTTAAAATTGGCCTTTCTTCTGTGATAAACAAAAGCTTCGGGAATTAATGCAGTCTGATAGCCTGCTTTTAAAAGACGCATGCTTAAATCGATATCTTCGGCAACCTGCATCCCACTGTATCCTCCAACATGGAAAAATGCTTCGCGCATAACTCCCATGTTAAAACCCCTAAGCTGAAATTTTCCGGCATGTTTTTTCTTTCCTCTTATGCCACCTGTTGTAAGCATCGAGGTCATGGCATAGTTTACAGCTTTCTGAAAAGGTTTAAAGTTTTTCTCGGCAGCATCTGGTCCGCCAAATGCATCTATCTCCGGATTTGCTTTGAGGAAATTGTCAACTTGAATAAAATAATTATCAGGCACTACACAATCTGAATCAATGAAAACCAGGAAATGCCCTCTAGCCTTTTCGCATCCCAGGTTGCGCGATTCACTTGCACCCAAACCCCTTTCGTGAAAATAGTTAAGCGATAGTTTATTCCTGAACGCATCAATTACCGGATGAAGAACATCATCAAGGCTGCCATCAACCACAATTACTTCAAAATCAGTGAATTTTTGGCCAACCATGCTTTCGAGAAAGTTTGTAACCTCATCTGGTCGTCCGAAAGTTGGTAAAATAACCGAATACTGCATGCTAAAAAATTTTCAATCAGGTCAAAAGAAGTTAACTATTAAATTTCTTCATCAATAAGATATTTATTTCTATCTGAGGCAGAACGTGAAATCAGTTCGCCAAGAAATCCTGCGACAAAAAGCTGTGTGCCTAGAATCATACTGGTTAGTCCGATATAAAAATACGGACTGCTTGATATTAATGGAGCTGCCATGTGCTTATATACTGCAAGCATTTTACTGGCACCTAAATATGCTGCGATAACAAAACCTATAAGAAACATTATGGAACCCAGTAAGCCAAACAAGTGCATTGGCCGTTTACTGAATTTTGAAATAAACATTACTGAAAGTAAATCAAGTGGTCCACGAACAAAACGCTCCATTCCAAATTTGGTTTTGCCAAATTTACGTTCATGGTGTATAACTACTTTTTCTCCAATTTTTTTAAATCCTGCCCATTTTGCTAAAACAGGAATATACCTGTGCATTTCACCATAAATCTCAACACTTTTTATAACCTTTTTACGATAAGCTTTTATGCCACAGTTAAAATCATGAAGCTTGATACCGGTTATTCTTCTTGCCGACCAGTTGTAAAATTTACTCGGCAGGTTTTTAGTAAATACCGGGTCAAATCGTTTTTTCTTCCATCCCGATACTAAATCGTACCCCTCTTCACGAATCATTTTAACGAAACCCGGGATTTCATCAGGACTATCCTGCAAATCGGCGTCCATTGTCATTACAATATCTCCCTGGGCAATACCAAAGCCAATATGAAGAGCAGCCGATTTTCCATAATTCCTGCGGAATTTCACTCCTTTCACAACCTCGTTTTCATACTTTAGCTTTTTAATAACCTCCCATGAATTATCAAAGCTTCCGTCATCAATTAGAATAACCTCGTAGCTGTAAGCGTTTTCTTCCATTACTTTCTTTATCCAGGAAACCAGTTCCGGAAGCGATTCTTCCTCATTCAAGAGAGGTATAATAATTGACAGATCCATCTGATATTAAACTAATTGGTTTTACTTGGAATTGAATTCCGCTTTAATATAAAGCCTAAAAATACGGATAATAAAGCTCCGCCAAAAGTCATACTATAAAGAAATGTGTTGATAAGTGACAAGGACGCTGCTGAGGTAAACGTCTTAGTAATCGAAATAAAAAGTTCTTTGGTATCTGTGTCCATTGCAGATTCTTGAAAGGGTTCTATTGTTGTTGCAATAATTTCCTGCACAATATTAGGCGATAAAGAATACTCAATATACCTGTAGATTGCCCAAATAGCTCCGGAAAGCATGCATGTAAGAAAACCTGTTAAAAATGCGTCTTTAAAACTAATAAATCCTCCTAAATAGACTTCCCTGTATTTCCTTATCGAAGTATAAACCAGAAACACAACCAAGACCATATAAATGTTTGGCATAACAGGCCTGAAGAGCATTCCGAGGAACAAAGCTGTAAACTCAATCACACTTAATGTTATTCCCAGAATCAGGCCATGATTCAAGATATGTTTCAACCAGATTTTCTTTTCGTTCATTTTCATTTTTTTTGTTTTTGAAATACCCACTGTTTTTCTTTTGTAGTATCAGAAAAGTTTATACTTTTGCCGCCGGGTAAGTCTTATACGGCCAGCTCCTGCTGAACTCCCCCAGGACCGGAAGGTAGCAAGGGTAAGTGGTTGTAGCGGCGCGATATAAGTAGCTTACCCTTTTTTTATAAGGCATTTTTTACTTTTGCATAAAACCTCAGATTTGAACCCCAGTTCAATTTTCTGTTAAATATGTAGCTTATTCTGCCTTTCGATGTCATATTCTTGCGACTATACGAATAATAATCCAGTATTTCAAAATTGTTTGATCTCAGAAACGCCAACATACTTGGAACTGTAGGTTCAAATAAGTGATCGGGTGTTCGCCAGTTTTCCTTCCATTTACCAGATTTAAGACCAATTCTTCTCAGGAAAAGCTTCAGAACTCTAGTAAACGAAAACATATTTGGAACAGCAATTACAAGTATTCCCTCCGGATCCATCAATTGCTTCGCCCTTGCCAACCATTCACTCGGATTGGGAATGTGTTCAATAACATGACTCATATGAATGCATGAAAATTTCTCACCATAATTGAAATCCTCAAATTTTTCATTAAAGACTTCAATCCCAAGCTCTTTTCGCGAAAATTCAGCCATTATTTTCGAAACATCAAGTCCGACAGATTTCTGATAATAATCCATCGAAACTTTGAGGAAAGCACCCATAGCGCTCCCAATATCCAGAATTAATGACTTTCTATTGTCAAATTTTGTTATCTCTAAAAGCTCTTCATTAAAAATAGCTAATTCCTTTTGATTATACTTATAATCAGAATTATACATAAAATATCTTCCATATGCCGCTTCAAGAAATTCTTCATTGTATTTAGGGCGTGGCGATTGGTATACTAATCTGCAATTTACACACAATACATAGGTAAATTGAAGCTCGTTCCCATATTTATGGTAAATTTTGCTTTCATCTGAATTGCAAAACATACAAGACACTTCCTCCCATTCTTTTGGGATATATGGTTTTTTATCTACCAATTCGAAGTTCCTAACTCAATGCTTTAATAATTTCATCAGGCGCCTGAACAAGTTCAACCAATACACCTTCGCTGCATAATGGGAAATCTTCGTTACCCTTTGGGTGCACAAAGCAAATATCATATCCACTGGCTCCGGGACGAATTCCACCAGGAGTAAATCTCACACCTTGCTCGCTTAACCATTCAACAGCTTTTGGTAGATCATCAATCCAGAGCCCTACGTGATTTAATTTTGGCTGGTCAACCCGTGGTTTTTTATCAAAATCAAGCGGCTGCATTATGTCAACCTCAACTGCGCTTGCACCTTTACCCATTCTCAGAACATCTTCATCAACGTTTTCATTCTCACTCTTAAAGTTTTTAACAAACTCAAGACCCATAATATCTACCCAGAATTTGGCTAATTTTGATTTATCCTCGCCCCCGATTGCAATTTGTTGTATCCCTAATACTTTAAAAGGTCTCATTTTTATGTTTTATTTGATTTATATTAAAAAACTTTGCGAAAGTAAGAAAAACAAGACTTTTATGAAACTAAGTACGACAAAATAGCTGTGTTAATTTGAAAAACTACTGCATTTAATGAATAAATAATGTTTGCCGAAATTATTTACATTTGCGGCATGAAAAAGCTTATTAAATACCTGCTCAATACTATTCCACGTCCCTGGCTTATCAGGTTCAGCTATATTTTTCAGGCATTCAGTCGTATTTATTACAAGGGTAAAAAATATCATTGCCCGGTTTGTAAAGGAAACTACAGGAAATTTCTGCCATACGGTTATGTAAATGTAAGGGGAAATGCTATGTGTCCCGGTTGTTTGTCACTCGAGCGTCACCGGATAATGTGGCTGTTTTTAAATGAAAAAACCGATTTCTTCACATCGCAAAAAAAAGTGCTTCATATTGCTCCTGAACAATGTTTTGTTAAACGTTTCAGAAAACAAAAGAATCTTGCATATTTCACAGCTGATCTGGAGTCACCATTGGCCGATTACAAATGCGATGTACAGGAAATGCCGTTTGAGGATAACAGTTACGATGTGATAATATGTAATCATGTTCTTGAACATGTTCGCGACGATAAAAAAGCCTTGGAAGAAATCCTTAGAATTCTTAAACCAGGTGGATTTTCAATAATGCAGGTACCTGCAAATTTTAAACTTGAAAAAACTTTAGAGGATAACACAATAACCGACAGACAAAAACGTACAGAAATATTCGGACAGTACGATCACGTACGTGTTTACGGACAGGATTACCCCGAAATTGTGAAAAGTGCCGGATTTATAATTGATGAGAAAAACTTCACTGAACTCCTGTCAAAAGAGGATAAGGACAAGTACAGTCTTTATATTGATGAGTTTATGTATGCCTATAAAAAGCCGAAATAATAATTACAATAAACTTTAATTTCATTCAGGCAATATTAAAATTTATACAATTAAAAATTATTGTTTTTAAAATATATGCCTATATTTGTCATTCAAAATAAAAAAATGAGAAATATCATTACAGTTGTCTTATCTATTCTTGTGCTCGTCGTGAAAATGACAGGGTAAGGATGGTATTTAACTGTAATCAAAAAATAATGCAAGCCATTCTTACCATATAAGAATGGCTTTTTTAATTAAACAAAAATTTAAAAACAGTTGACATGCAGATAACACTTAGAAGTGCAACCACAACCGAAGGCCGAAGAATGGCTGGAGCCAGGAGTTTATGGCGTGCTAATGGAATGAAGGAAGAACAAATGGGCAAACCAATTATTGCCATTGTCAACTCATTCACACAATTTGTACCGGGACATACACATTTACATGAGATTGGTCAAACTGTAAAAGAAATAATTGAGAGCAAAGGCTATTTTGCTGCCGAATTCAACACAATAGCCATAGACGATGGTATTGCCATGGGACACGACGGAATGTTATATTCCCTGCCTTCAAGAGACCTTATTGCTGATAGTGTTGAATACATGGTAAATGCACATAAGGCTGATGCTATGATTTGCATAAGCAACTGTGATAAAATTACCCCGGGTATGCTCATGGCTTCAATGCGATTAAACATACCAACAATTTTTGTTTCGGGTGGCCCCATGGAAGCCGGCAAAATCGGAAACAAAAAATACGATCTTGTTGATGCCATGGTTATGGCTGCCGATGATAGTATCGATGACAAAGAAATATCTTCTATAGAACAAGTAGCCTGCCCTACCTGTGGTTCCTGTTCGGGAATGTTTACAGCAAACTCAATGAACTGTCTAAACGAAGCCATAGGTCTTGCATTGCCTGGCAATGGCACTATTGTTGCTACGCATAAAAACCGAAAAAAACTGTTCGAGCAAGCTGCTGAGCGAATAATAACTATTACAAACCAGTATTATTTCGAAGGAAACACAAAAGTGCTGCCCCGTTCAATTGCTACGAGAGAAGCTTTTATGAATGCCATGTCGCTGGATATTGCCATGGGTGGTTCAACAAATACCATTCTTCATATTCTTGCTATCGCAAATGAAGCTGAAGTTGATTTTACCATGAAAGACATAAACGAGCTTTCAAAAAAAATTCCTGTACTCTGTAAAGTATCACCAAACTCACCCTTATATCATATTGAGGATGTTAACCGGGCAGGAGGAATTCTTGGTATACTTGGTGAACTCGGTAATGCCGGATTACTTAATCTGAATGTTAACCGGGCAGATGGGAATACGCTTGGTTCAGCAATAGAGAAATATTCAATCACTTCCACGAAACCTGCAAGCGAAGCACTTGATATATACGGAAGTGCTCCTGCGGGAATTAAAAATCTGAAAATGGGTAGCCAGGGAGTAATGTTTAAAGAACTTGATACAGACCGTGAAAAAGGGTGTATCAGAAGTGTTGAGAATTGTTATAATAAAGATGGAGGATTAGCGGTTCTGTTTGGCAATATTGCCAGCCGCGGCTGTGTCGTTAAAACAGCAGGTGTTGATGAATCTATTTTAAACTTCTCCGGACCAGCAAAAGTATTTGAATCGCAAGAAGATGCAATTGACGGAATATTAGGTGGAAGAGTTGAAGCAGGAGATGTTATTATAATCAGATACGAAGGCCCTAAAGGCGGGCCGGGTATGCAGGAAATGCTTTATCCGACTTCTTACATTAAATCAAAAGGTTTAGGAAAAGCATGTGCACTTGTTACTGATGGCAGGTTTTCAGGTGGAACCTCGGGTTTATCAATCGGACATGTTTCTCCCGAAGCTGCAGCGGGTGGTGAAATCGGACTGGTTGAAGATGGTGATATCATTGAAATAAATATCCCAGAAAGAGCGATTAATGTTAAGCTTAGTCGGCAGGAACTGGACAATAGAAAAGCCGAACAGGAAAAACGCGGAAATAAAGCTTATACCCCTAAAACCAGAAACAGAAAAATCTCAAAAGCCCTTAAAGCTTATGCCAGCATGGTAACTTCAGCTGATACCGGAGCGGTGAGAGAAATTTAGATCAAGATCAAGGTTGAGATCAAGATCAAGATCAAGGTTGAGATCAAGATCAAGATCAAGGTTGAGATCAAGATCAAGATCAAGGTTGGGACTAAGAATGATTATTAAAAATATGACAAAGGAAAATGAAGTATAAATCTTTTCACGATATGGAAGTTTGGCAGCAAGCAATGAATCTTTCTGTTGAAATTTTTGAAATATCAAAAAGCCTTCCAAAATGTGAAGATTATGGCCTTACATCACAGATAAGAAGATCTGCAAATAGTGTATGTGCAAATATTGCGGAAGCATTTGGCAGGAATACCGGGCCTGATAAAAGTAGGATGTATGTTATTGCTAAAGGTTCAGCTTACGAAACCCAAAGTCATATTATATATGGAACCAGAGTTAAATACTTTGATTACGAAATTACCAACATCTTAGTTGAAAACTATGAAACACTAATAAAAGGGATAAATAAAATAATTAAATCTCTTAAATAACATTTATAATTATCTTGATCTTGGCTTGGATCTCGTCCTCGACCTTAATCTCGATTTAAACTTTTAAAAATAAAAAATAACAGTAAACTTAAAATAATTATGAAAAAAACAGGATCTGAAGCAGTTTTATTATCACTTATTGAAGAAGGAACTGAATACATCTTTGGTTATCCGGGTGGAGCCATAATGCCTGTTTATGATGCAATGATGACTGTAGATAGAATAAAACATATTCTAACAAGGCACGAACAGGGTGCCATACATGCAGCTCAAGGTTATGCTCGCGTAACAGGAAAAGTTGGCGTTTGTATGGCAACTTCGGGACCAGGTGCAACAAACCTCATTACAGGCATCGCTGATGCTATGATAGACTCTACTCCCCTGGTTTGCATAACCGGACAGGTTGTTTCTCCCCTTTTAGGAACCGATGCATTCCAGGAAACCGATGTTGTAGGTGTTTCAATACCTATTACCAAATGGAATTACCTCATAACAAAAGCCGAAGAAATACCAGAAATTATTGCCAAGGCATTCTACATTGCAAAAACAGGAAGACCGGGTCCGGTATTGATTGACATAGCTAAAGATGCACAGTTTGGCGTTTTAGACTATGAATATAAGAAATGCACTAAACTTCGCAGCTATAAACCCGTTCCTGCATACGACGAAGAGAAAATAAAAGAAGCTGCCAGCGCTATTAACCAGGCAAAGAAACCTTATATTCTTTTTGGTCAAGGTGTTGTTTTAGGTAATGCTGAAGAAGAATTCAGAACTTTTCTGGAAAAATCGGGAATACCTGCTGCCTGGACCATATTAGGTGTTGCTGCCTTGCCGACCGATCACCCGCAGAACATGGGGATGCTCGGTATGCACGGAAATTATGCCACTAATGTACTTACCAACGAATGTGACCTGGTTATTGCTATCGGAATGCGATTCGATGACAGGGTTACCAGCAGTCTGAACACTTACCTTACCAAAGCTAAAGTTATTCATCTTGAGATTGATCCGGCAGAGATAAGCAAAAACGTTAAGGCAGATATACCTGTTTTAGGTAGTGTTAAAGAAACATTACCATTACTTACAAAGTATATTGAAAAGAAAGAACACACCGAATGGATAGGTGAATTTAAAAAGCTTTACGCTATTGAAAACACAAAGGTAATTCAAAAAGATCTCTATCCTGAAACTGAAGGTCTCAGACCAGGTGAAGTGATCCGCATCATAAATGAAAGAACCAAGGGGGAAGCAATTTATGTTACCGACGTAGGACAACACCAGATGTTTGCTTCGAGGTATTGTAAATTTAATAATACCCGAAGTTTTATCACCTCCGGAGGACTTGGCACCATGGGATTTGGACTACCGGCTGCTTTTGGCGCAAAAATGGGCGCTCCCGATAGAGATGTTGTCCTTTTTGTTGGTGATGGTGGATTTCAGATGACTATTCAGGAACTTGGAACCATTGCCCAAACCGAAGCTGCTGTTAAAATCGTTCTATTGAATAATAAATTCCTTGGAATGGTTAGACAATGGCAGGAGTTATTCTTTGACAAGCGGTATGCCCATACACACATGGTAAACCCCGATTTTATAAAAATAGCCGAAGGTTACGGAATAAAAGGCAAAAAAGTATTAAACAGACCTGAGTTAAGTTCGGCAATTGACGAGATGCTTAACCACAAAGGTGCATACCTGCTGGAGGTATCAATTGAGAAAGAATCGAACGTATTTCCTATGGTACCATCGGGTGCATCTGTATCTGATGTAATGTTGGAAGCAAAATAAATGTAGAACATTAAACAGAAAGAAAATGACGCAAACATATACAATAACAGCTTTTTCTGAGAACCATATTGGTTTGTTAAGCAGAATAACAATTATTTTTACCCGACGCCATGTTAACATACATAGTCTGACAGTTTCGCAATCTGCAATTAAGGGAATCTCAAAATTTACTATTGTTGTTGTTGAAACAAAAGAAAAGGTAGAGAAGGTTGTTAAGCAAATCGATAAACTGGTAGAAGTTTTAAAAGCATTTTATCATCCAAACGAAGAAATAATTTACCAGGAAATTGCTCTTTACAAAGTTCCTACCGAGGCACTATTAGCCAGCGATACACTTGAAAAAACCATTCGTAAATACAATGCCAGAATTCTTGAAGTGATGCCCGAGTATACTATAATAGAAAAAACAGGCCACTGCGAAGAAACTCAAGAGCTTTTCGACGAGCTTACCAAATATGGTGTGAAGCAATTTACTCGTTCGGGAAGAGTTGCTGTAACCAAGTTAAGTGAAGAACTTCTATCGAACTATTTAAAGGAGATTGACGAGAAACAACTCGAACATTCAGCAAATCGCTAAATACAAAATAAGGTAGTACGATTTTTATGTACTACCTTTTTTATTTTGTCTAAAACTTTATCTTTACGATCAGTCGCTCATGACTTCTCGACTTAGTTTTTCTGTATTATATTGATTTTCAATGAATCAGTCGGCTAAAAATAAGTCTCCTTTTCGTTCTCCTTTCGATAACGATTTATTTGCTACGGTTTTTGAAGAACTGTATGAGCCTCTTTGTAGATTCTGCATGACCTTTATACACCAAAAAGATACTGCTGAAGACATAGTACAGGAACAATTTGTTTATTTATGGGAAAACTGGTCGAGATTATCCGAAATTGAAGCTATTAAATCCTATTTATACACTTCGGTTCGCAACAAGTCATTAAGCTACTTAGTCGTCCCTTAAAAAGTCGATTTTTTCAATAATTCTTTTTTTGGTAGAAAAATCGTCACGGCTAGTGCATAAATTAGACGA
>JAFGVA010000150.1 GCA_016938235.1 Bacteroidales bacterium
CGATCGTCTAATTTATGCACTAGCCGTGACGATTTTTCTACCAAAAAAAGAATTATTGAAAAAATCGACTTTTTAAGGGACGACTAAATAACAGAGGAGGACATGCAATTGTGTCTGCTATGGAACAACCACCTGTTGAACATGGTTCAGTAAAAGAAATGTTCGAAGCAGTTATGAAACACGAACAATATATTACTGATTCAATAAATCAAATTGTTGGTCTTACAATCGAAGAAAAAGATTTTACCACTCATAACTGGATTCAATGGTTTGTTACTGAGCAAATTGAAGAAGAAGCCAGTGTGAGTACAATTCTAGATAAGTTGAATATGGGTGGCGTTGAGAACATGTACTTATTCGATAGAGACATTATGGGTTTACGTGGAACCGCTGCAGCAGAATAATAATATATCAGTACAATAATATTTTAAACCGTATAACATAGAAGGTTATGCGGTTTTTTTATTCAACTATTAGTTTTTGAATAAAGAAATTCTCATTGGTTGATATCCTTATAAAGTAAATTCCTTTTAACGGCGATGTGCTAAATGTTTCTTCTATTATAGTAGTGTTCTTATCTATCTCTTTTCTTTCAATTATTATTCCATTAGATGAAATCAATTCAATTGAAACAGGCGATAACAAAGTATTAAGAAACTTAACCTGAACATGGCCACTGGCAGGTGTTGGATTAGGGTATACAAGATAGTTCTGATAATCGGTTGCCCTGACTCTTTTCACTGAGGTTAAACTATCTGATATGTTGACCCAAAATTCACCTGTTATTCCTCCATAAGAGCCATCAACCTGTAAATATAGAGTATCGCCGGGTTTAAGGCCCGATAATAATTCAATTTCTGAATCATAAACAGAGGAGCTGATATCATCGTTAGCTGCAATAAGTTCATAATTACCTGAAAACAGGTTTTCATAGCTACTTGCACTGTATAAGGCAATTTTTGAGTCAAAGCCATTGACTTTTATTCTTAATTTACCATTTTGAGGTACAATTACTTTAAACCAAACCGAATGCCTGACCGTATCCTCAGAACCACACCAGCCATCTTGTGAGATGCATCCGTTGCTGGCTCCTGTACCAATAGGGGGAGTTGGTTCCATTTCTTCTCGTCCCGCACAACCATTAGAAAAAATACCGTTTAATCCCGCAAGAAGAATTTGAGCATCGCTAAGATTATCTGGTATCAGTCTTATATTCAACTCATTATATGATTCGCATACACCGTGAATAGCGGTTACTTTAAATATAGTATCGTTTATTTTGGGCGATATGGTTATTGTATTATCAACAATCGAATCAATAATCTCTTCCGGGAAAAAGGCATAGGTATAACCAGAGGGAACATTTATTTCAAGAGATGAAATTGCATTACATATGTAATAGTTTGTGGGCGAGATATTTATTTTTAAGTCTGTAAGTATTTCTATAAATTGATATTTTAACTCAGTAGTTAAAGTATCATTCCTGAAGTGTTGCAGTGTAATAGATTTTAAGCCTGCATCAGGATATTTTATAACTATTGTATCATTATTTTTACTTGCAGAAATAAACTCAGCAGTATTATAGATCCACTTTAAACTATCAAAATCTGATACTCCAGTATAGCTTAACCTAATTGGAGCATTAACACAACCCCGGGTAATGTCGGCAGTAAAATCAGCTTTCGGTAAAACTACGGGAGGAAGTTCGGCTTCCCATATTCCGCGCCCAAAGGTAGCTGCGTATATTTTATCAAACTCAGCCGATAATTCCAAATCATAAACAAGCACATTTGGTAAGTCAAAATTTACCTTTTGCCAGTGGTTCATATTAGCATTTCGGTAGTATACTCCAATGTCGGTTGCAGCAAAGAGTTCCTGATAACTGTTTTCACGAACTGCCAGTTTATTTACCGGAACATTTGGAAGACCAACTGAATAGTTCGACCAGCTATTGCCGCCGTTTGTTGAGTAGTATATTTTCTCTTCATCGGTATAGGAATAAAAACACACCCATACTTTATTCGGATCGTTAGGCGAAATGGTAATTGAAGAAATATTCAGGAAGGGCAAATTTGAGTTTATTATTTGCCAGCTTAGTCCGCCATCTCTTGTTTTAAAAATAGTGTCGAAGTTAGCAGTATATATATAATCGTCGTTATTTGCCGATACAGCAAGAGCTATCAGGTTCTCTCCACTTAGGTTGTCAGATATTTTAGTCCATGTGCTTCCTTTGTCTGTTGTTTTGTACACATCCTGATATCCGGCGTATAAAATATTCTGATTTGAAGGATGTATTACAAAAGGGGTAATCCAATACCCAGATAATAAAGCATCTGGTTTTATACTGGTGAAATCTGAACCACCCGAAGTAGTTTTATATAAATTACCTGATTGAGTTGTTACATAGAAGGTGTTATCGTTTTGGTGATCAAAGAAACATTCCATCCCGTCTCCGCCAAATACTTCAAACCAGTTTTGATTTATTTTGAAGAAAGTACCATTATCCTGATTGCCTGAGAGTATTTTATTGTTCGTGGTTTTCGAAATGCCTATTCTATATGATTGAAGTATTTTTAGGTTATTTGAAATATCTTCCCAGGTATTTCCATTATCTGTTGATTTATAAATTCCGCCATCGTTTGCCACAAAAAGATCATTTGTATGCGGTGAGTAGGCTAACATGTGTTGATCTACATGAACGTATGGATATTCGGAGTCATGATAAGAGTCTGTCATTATAGTCCAGGAAATACCACTATCAGTAGAACGCCAGATGTTTATACCACCAACAAATAATATCGAAGAATTGGTTGGAGAAACAGCCAGGGCAAGATCGTACCAACCCTGACCACCCTGATCACTGCCGTTAGTATTCCTGCCCAACAGGTTTTTATTTTTGGTACCATCGTATATAAAACTCCAGGTACTTCCGCTATCGGTTGATTTAAACAAACCATACAAACCCGAATTTTCCACATCTGAAAATAATGCATAAATAATGTTTGCGTTATTCTGTGTAACAGCGAGTTCGATACGTTCAACTTTTCCTGTTAAGTTTAAAGCATCAGAAACCACCGAAAAAGAGTTTCCCCCATTTGTACTTCGGTAAATCTTGGCGTTGCCATATCCATCGTATGAGGTAGCATAAACATAGGAGGTATTTCCGGGTTTATATTCAATGTCCTTAAAGTTACCCGCCTGCACCATGGTATAGCTTTCCCATGCATTTGTGGTTTTGTAAATTCCTGCTGTTGAAGTTGCAATCATAACAGCCGGATTATTAGGGTTTATAATAATTCTTGAGAAAGAAATTCTTTGAGTAACATTCAAACTTAGCGATGTTGGCTCCCAGGTTTTGCCTCCGTCATTCGACTTTAATATTCCCATTGCATAGGTCTGAAACTTGTTTCCATCGCCATCGCCGGTAACAATATATATATTATTCGGATCGGTGGGTGAAACCGCTATATCGCTAACACCAATTATATCCAGAAAATCGGTGGTGGTATTCCATGTTCCGCCTCCGTCTTTTGTAATCCATAATCCGCCGGTAGGAGCGCCAACATAAATTATATCGGGGTTTGTTGGGTGAAATCTCACACAATTAAGTCTTCCGTTTCCAGTTAAATCTGTCGTTCCAATTGCAAATGGTGTTTGGTTTGGCCCGGAAAAAATCCATTTTAAAGAATCTCCCGATTCCAGTAACGATTCCTCTGTGAAATCATTCCAGATGCCTTTGAGATCTGGCTGTGAATTCGCCATTAATCTTTGCTCCGTAAAAAACGCCCATCTCAGATGAGGTTTATAACCTTTACTTTTTCGGTCTGTTCTGTTTTCCCAATATCGATTAAATGCTTCTTGCTGTTGTTCAAAACTTAATTCAGTGTTTTCGGTATTTTTGAATCTTGAAGAGTATTCATAAATCCAGGGCTGAGCAATAATACCGGAAAAAAAACTTGAAATTGCCAGTAGTAACAAAATTATGTAAAAAGAAAGTCGCATTATGGTTTCCGCTGGTTTATGATTTAAAGGTATAAAAATCTTAGAAGATTTGGTTTTTTTTAACAGAAATGGAACAATAAAATAGGGTATTTATAAACAAATCCTTAGTGAATCTTATTAAAACAATTAAATTTGTTGGCCTTAAAAACAGCATATAATAAAACATAATAATGAGCGTACTAACAAAAATTCTGGGTAAAATACTTGGCGACAAATCAGAAAGAGATATAAAAGATGTTTCTCCTCTGGTTGAAGCGGTTAAAGTTGAATTTGAAAAATTACAGAATATCTCTAATGATGAGCTAAGAGCAATATCTATCAGGCTAAAAGCAGAAATTCAAAACAGCATTAAAGCAGATCAGGAACAGATAGAAAGTCTTAAATCCGACGCTGAAAAAGAAGAAGACATCAGCAAAAAAGAAGGTTATTACGATCAGATTGATAAAATTGAGAAGGAAATAGACGACAAGATTGAAGATGCCCTAAACAAAGCATTGCCTCAGGCTTTCGCTGTTGTTAAAGAAACTGCACGTCGTTTTAACGAACAGGAATTTTTAGAAGTTACAGCCAATGAAAATGACAGAAACCTGGCAGCGGTTTATGAAAATATTGAAATAGTTGGCAACAAAGCCAGATATGCTAACTCCTGGATGGCCGGAGGCAATAAAATTACCTGGGACATGGTTCATTACGATGTTCAGCTTATAGGTGGTGTTGTATTGCATCAGGGTAAAATTGCCGAGATGGCAACGGGTGAAGGTAAAACACTTGTTGCAACCTTGCCGGTATTTCTGAATGCTTTATCTGGCCGGGGCGTGCATATCGTAACTGTTAACGATTACCTTGCAAAACGTGACTCTGAATGGATGGGCCCCTTGTACCAGTTCCATGGTTTAAGTGTTGATTGTATTGACAAGCATCAGCCAAATTCAACTCAAAGAAGGAATGCTTATCAGGCTGATATAACTTTTGGAACAAACAACGAGTTTGGATTTGATTATCTGAGGGATAATATGGCAATCAGCCCTGCAGATTTAGTTCAGAGAAGACACAATTATTCAATAGTGGATGAGGTTGACTCCGTTTTAATTGACGATGCCCGTACTCCACTTATTATTTCTGGTCCGGTTCCAAAAGGAGATAATCAGGAGTTCGAAGAGTTTAAGCCACGCGTCGAAAAATTAGTGAATTTACAGCGTAAACTTGTTACAGAACTATTAGCTGACGCTAAAAAACTTATTAGTAGCGGAGATAAAGAAAAAGGTGGATTTAAACTGTTGCAGGCTTTTAAGGGGCTGCCTAAGAATAAGGCGCTAATAAAATATATGAGCGAAGAAGGGATAAAAGCTCTTTTACATAAAACCGAGAATTTTTACATGCAGGATGCAAGTAAAAACATGCATAAGGTAACCGACGAGCTTTATTTTGTGATTGATGAGAAGTTAAACTCTGTTGATTTAACCGATAAAGGTCTGGAGACTTTAACCTCAACAACCGATGATGCTAACTTTTTTATAATGCCAGATATAGGTTCTGAAATTGCTGACCTGGAAAAATCAACCAGCTCCGAAAAAGAGTTATTGGAAAAGAAAGACAGGTTAATTCAGGATTATGCCATAAAATCAGACAGGATTCATACCGTTAATCAATTACTTAAAGCATATGCCATGTTCGAAAAGGATGTTGAGTATGTTTTAATGGACAACAAAGTGAAGATTGTTGACGAACAGACAGGCCGTATTATGGAAGGACGGAGATACAGTGATGGTCTGCACCAGGCAATCGAGGCAAAAGAACATGTTAAAGTAGAAGCTGCTACACAAACCTATGCCACTATTACTCTGCAGAACTATTTCAGAATGTATCATAAACTTGCCGGTATGACCGGTACTGCAGAAACCGAAGCTGGTGAATTATGGGATATTTATAAACTTGATGTTGTTGTAATTCCAACAAACAGGCCAATTTCGAGAAATGACAGAGAAGACTTGGTTTACAGAACAAAACGCGAAAAATACAATGCTGTAATCGATGAGTGTGTAAGCCTTGTAAAACAAGGCCGTCCGGTTCTGGTTGGTACAACCTCAGTTGAAATTTCGGAATTATTAAGCAGAATGCTTAAAATGAAGGGAGTAAATCATAATGTGCTGAATGCCAAGTTACACCAGCGCGAAGCTGATATTGTTGCTGAAGCCGGTAAAGCCGGTACGGTTACTATTGCTACCAACATGGCGGGTCGTGGTACCGACATTAAACTTTCGGCCGAAGTTAAAGCTGCAGGTGGCCTTGCAATTATTGGTACTGAAAGACATGAATCCCGGCGTGTTGACAGACAGCTTAGAGGTCGTGCCGGTCGGCAGGGAGATCCGGGTTCTTCACAGTTCTATGTTTCTTTAGAAGACGATCTGATGCGCCTGTTTGGTAGTGACCGAATTGCTACACTGATGGACAGAATGGGACTTAAAGAAGGAGAGGTAATTCAGCATAGTATGATTACCAAATCAATTGAACGTGCACAGAAAAAAGTTGAGGAAAATAACTTCGGTATTCGTAAAAGATTACTTGAATATGATGATGTAATGAACAACCAACGTGAAGTAATTTATAAAAAACGTCGTCATGCTCTATATGGAGAAAGAATTCAGGTTGACATAGCAAATATGATGTATGAGGTTTGCGAAAGTCTGGTGGAAGAATGCCACGGAAATGTTGATTATGAAGATTACAATTTTGAAGTTATCAGGTTCTTGTCAATTTCTAATCCGATTAGCGAGGAAGAATACCTGCAGATGAATGAAAGTGACTTAACCGAAAAGTTATATCATGCAACAGTGAGTGCTTATGCCAGAAAGGCTGATTCGATTAAAAAACAAGCATTCCCGATAATTAAACATGTACACGAGCACCAGGCAAGTGCATACGAAAATATTTTAGTGCCAATTACTGATGGATCTAAAACTTATAATGTAGTTACAAACCTCGAGAAGAATGTAACTACGGAATGCCAGGAGCTTGTGCGTTCATACGAGAAGTCGATTACTCTGGCTACAATTGACGATAACTGGAAAGAACATTTAAGAGAGCTTGACGATTTGAAACAATCGGTTCAGAATGCAACCTACGAGCAAAAAGATCCTTTGTTGATTTATAAGTTCGAATCGTTTGAACTTTTTAAGAACATGATAGATACAGTGAATAAAGAAACTGTAGGTGTTCTTATGAAAGGACAAATTCCGATTGAAGATCCGAATGAGGTAAAAAAAGGTGAAATGCCGCGACGTTCAAATATGAGTAATCTTCGAACAAGCAAAAGCGATGCCGATTCATACGGTCCGGACGGTGGACAACAAAGTGAACCAAAACGTGAAGAACGGAGAGTTCAACCGGTTAGAGTTGAGAAAAAGGTTGGCAGAAACGATCCTTGTCCCTGTGGAAGCGGTAAGAAATACAAAAACTGTCACGGTAAACCCCAATAAGAGTAAAATATGTATATTGAAGGAGAAGATAGAACCATTGCATGGTTGAGCTATTTAACCCCAATAGGTTGGTTAGTAGCAATTTTTATGTTTCTTAGCAATAACCGGTATAATTCCCTGGCTCAGTTTCACCTGAAACAATCTCTGGGTATATTTATTTCTGCAATTATTGCAGGAATTCTAAACAAATTTTTAATTTTTATTCCTGTTATTGGCGTTTTATCAATAATGATAATAAACCTTTTGTTTCTTGTTCTGTGGATCCTGGGCCTTGTTGCAGCTGTACAGGGCGAGAAAAAAGAAGTGCCTTTTATTGGCAGGCTTTCACAGGAATTGCTAAACTTTATAAAATAGCTTATTTCTTTAAATTTCAGTTAATAGTTTCTGAAGTGTCACATACAATTCGTCACTGGCAGGAACTAAAGGTAATCTGACGTATTTTTCGCACATACCCATAATTTCGAGGGCAGCTTTAATTCCGGTAGGACTTCCTTCTTTGAATAAAGCAGCAATGTAATCAATCAATTTATACTGAAACTTGTTTGCTTCGGTAAAATCGCCCTTTAGGGCAGCCTTTATCAATTGCGAAAATTCCCTTGGATGTGAGTTGGCAACAACAGAAATTGCACCTTTTGCTCCCAGGCTAATCATTGGAAGGGTCAGTGCATCATCGCCTGATAATACGCTAAAGTACTCGGGTTTATTTTTAATAATTTTCATTATTTGAGCAAAATTGCCCGATGCTTCTTTAATAGCAATAATATTGGAACATTCTTCAGCTAGTTTTAATACAGTCTTTGCAGCTATATTTGAACTTGTTCTGCCGGGCACGTTGTAAAGAATAACCGGCAAAACAGTTGCGTTTGCAATGGCCTTAAAATGCTCAAATAATCCGTCCTGCGATGGCTTATTATAATAAGGAGCAACAGAAAGTATTCCCGAAATGCCATTCAGGTTTGACTCTTTTAGTGTGTAAACAACTTCCATTGTATTATTGCCACCTGCACCAAGAACTATGGGTACCCTGTTGGCAACCTTCTGTTTTGTGAATTCTACAACCTGTATCTTTTCTTCTTTCGAGAGAGTAGCAGTTTCACCAGTAGTGCCAAGGCTAACTATATAGTCTGTACCTCCCGAAATAATGTGATTAATTGTTTTGTCTAATGAGTCAAAGTCTACATTTAAATCTTTCGTAAAAGGTGTAACAATAGCTACACCTGTTCCCTCAAACGTGTTGCTCATAAAAGTCTAATTTTTTATCAAAGATAAGTAATGAATCAGTTGATTAATAAGAAAATTAAGCTGTAGTTCGGTATTCGTTTTGACGTCGGCAATAGTATCGTAGCTTGTTTTATGTTTAGAAGCTTTTGAGTAGTCTTTGGCAAGTTCAGCCTGAAGATCTTTCATTGCTGTCTTTTCTTTTTCAATATCAATCATTAAATCAAGTAGTTCCTGGCCTTCGGTAAATACACCGGTTTTAAATTTAGCTTTTGACATAGCTAAAATGTATTTTACAGGATAGGTCTCTTCGAGGTTTAAGTTTATTAATAGGTCAAATTCTTTATTTATGAAAGTATCAACGGCATCGCATTGTGGTTTCTGGTACCAGTTGAGATGATTTCTGGTAAAAAATTCAAAACCTTTCCGGTAAAGATAATGGTCAATCATTTGTTTGCTGTCAACATAACCAAGAACCATAATCTCATTATCCTTTTTCGAAAGTTGTTTAACAAGGTCTTTAACTACTTCAAAACTAACCAAATCAGTAGCATCATACATTAGCCCTATAGATTTGGCTTCTTGTATGCTACAAGCCTTGACTTTTCTCGATTGGGACTTTATGCTCTTTCTAAGAACATAGCTTCCAACTTTGTTTCGGATGGTCCCGGTTAAATTCATAGTACAATGTTAACAAAATTCATTGTAACTGCATATCTATCTATTTAAGCTTTTTTTAACCAAACACAATTTTTATTTGTTATAGCATGGCTAAAAATTGATCTTCCGATATAATTGGCACATTAAGTTTCTGAGCCTTTTGTAGTTTACTTGGGCCAATATTGTCTCCAGCTACCAGAAAATCAGTCTTAGACGAAATACTGCTGGTGTTCTTACCACCGTGTTTTTCAATAAGTTGTTTTATTTCATCGCGACTGAGCTTTTCAAATACACCACTTATAATAATTGATTTGCCTTCGAGTGCGTTACCTAATTGTTCGTAGTTTTTAATGACCTTAAGCTGAACACCATTTTCCGAAAGTCTTTGAATAATGTATTTGTTTTTTTCGTCCTTAAAGAAAATTTCAACTGACTGGGCTATTTTATCGCCAATTTCTTCAACTTCCAATAATTCTTCTTCGCTGGCCGAAATAATTTTTTCAATGGAACCAAGTGTTTTTGCTATCTTTTTAGCAACTGTTTCTCCTACATACCTTATACCCAGGGCAAATAAGACTCTCTCAAAAGGAACATTTTTCGATTCTTCAATGCTTCGAATAAGGTTTTCGGCAGATTTTTCTGCAAATCTTTCGAGTTTTAAAACATCCTCCTTTTTTAGATAATAGAAATCAGAGATATCGTTTACTAACCCTGAGTCGTATAATTGACTAATAGTTGCTTCGGCAAGACCAATATCCATAGCCTTTCTGGATACAAAATGTTCGAGTTTGCCCTTTATTTGAGGAGGGCAGCCATTTTCGTTCGGACAAAAGTGCTTGGCTTCCCCTTCGGTTCGTACCAAAGGGGTATGGCATTCCGGGCATTCAGTAATATATTCAACTGGCTTTGCCTCAGAGTTTCTTTGTGATTTATCTATTCCAACAACTTTTGGAATAATTTCGCCCCCTTTTTCGATATATACATAGTCGTTGACATGGATATCCAATAATTTAATCTGGTCGGCATTATGTAACGATGCTCTTTTTACAGTTGTTCCGGCTAATAGCACTGGAGTGAGGTTTGCAACCGGGGTTATTGCTCCGGTTCGTCCTACCTGGTATGAAATACTTTCCAGCCTGGTAATAGCCTGTTCTGCCTTAAATTTGTACGAAGTAGCCCAGCGGGGTGACTTGGCAGTCATCCCCAATTTACGCTGCTGGTTAAAATCGTTTATTTTAATTACAATTCCATCAATTTCGAAGGGGAGTTTTTTACGTTCTTTATCCCAATAATTAATAAAATTATAAATCTCGTCAAGTGTACTACACCTGGTAATATATTCGGGTATTTTAAAACCCCATTCCCTGGCTTTTTGCAAGCTGTCGTAATGATTATCAAAGGGTAGTGTATCACTTATAATATAATACAAAAAGCAATCTAAAGGTCTTTTTGCAACCAGCGAAGAGTTTTGCATTTTTAAAGTTCCGGAAGCGGTATTTCGCGGGTTTGCGAATGTTGGTAATCCTTTTTCAAGCTGCTGTTCATTAAGTTTATTAAATCCGGCAAGCGGAAGATATACTTCTCCGCGAATTTCAAAGAGTTCCGGATATCCGGAGCCATGCAATTTAAGCGGAATACTTCTTATGGTTTTAATATTTGCAGTAACATCATCTCCTTTCTCACCATCGCCCCGGGTAAGCGCCCTGGTTAACAATCCGTTTTCGTATCGTAAACTTATAGAAGCGCCATCATATTTGAGCTCACAAACGTATTCAAAATCTTCGTTGAGAATTTTTTTATTGCGTTTTTCAAATTCTGCTATTTCTTCGGGATTATAGGTGTTGTCTAAAGACAACATGGGGTAGGTATGCGGAAATTGCTTAAAATCCTGGTTTATATCGCTGCCAACACGTTGGGTAGGTGAGGCTGGGTCAAAAAACTCAGGATTCTCAGCTTCAAGTACTTTTAGCTCATTTAATAGCTGGTCGTATTCAAAATCACTTATCAAAGATTCAGACTTCACATAATAATTGTAATTATGTTTGTTTATAGTCTGCCTTAATTGTGCTATTCTTACGGCAATTTCTGGATTATTCATTCTGAGGTTTTGCTAAAACGTAGTTTTACCTGTAAAGATAATTTTTAGTGTATTTTGTATCATACAAATACTTCCTTTTTTTATCTGTATATATTTCAAAAATGTTTTTAAAATTTTATCAGTTGTCGACTCGAATCCATCTTTTGACTATATAATTCTGTTCTTTATCTATTTGAGTTGAAAATAATAAAATAAGTTATCATTTTTGATATTAGGAATTGTATGGAATGTATGGATTTAAATAAAAATTTTAATTCACATTTCTTATTTTATGTAGGTTTGAAAAGGTTTCGGGATTTGGTTTTACCGGAATCAGGAAAGGTGCTGTCAAAGCACCTTTTTATTTCGAACTAAAAATATTTTTAATGCGCACTGGCAATTATTGTTAAATTTACTTCAGACCAATGGTAGAATTTGGTGTTCCAACAAAGAAGCTGATGAAAGGATTAAAGGCTGGAGTGGCACATATACAGGTTTGGGTATTGCTGTTTCTTATAAACTTCTGGGTTTTTAAGGATATAGGTTTTGAACTTGAACTTAAATACAAAATATACACATGGTTTTTATATGTCGTTGTTTTTTATATTAGTTACCTGTTCCTTTTTAAGTATTTTTTTCTGAAAAAGAAATATTTTCTTTTCTCAATTATAACTGCTTGTCTCGTCATTGTTTCAACTTTCTTTTTGCGTGAAATAAGACAGGCCAGCATGAATAAATACTTTGAAACCCATAAGTTTATGGTGGCAGATCCTGCCTTCGACAGTTTATTTCATAGAGGCGATAAAATTTTGTCAAAGCCACCTCCAGGTGAAGAAAGGTATTCGGAGAATGATAATCGCTTTGGAATTATGACTCCTGATTCTCTTAAACTGGAACAAAGAAAACTACCCGGAAGACCTCCGCTTCATAAAGATTTTTTCTCATTATATAGTGTGATTCTTGTACTTACTGCAAGTGTGTCGGTAAAGTTTTTTGAAGAATGGCAGGAAAACGAAAAAAGAAAAAGTGAGATGGAAAGTGAGAAACTGGCTACAGAACTTACTTATCTTAAACACCAGATTAACCCACATTTTCTCTTTAATTCTTTGAATAGTATTTATTCTTTATCGATGAGTAAATCTGAGAATACCGCTGATGCTATAATTAAACTTTCATCAATTCTCAGGTATATACTTTACAGACCCGGAAATATAAAGGTGTTTCTCACGGAAGAATTGAAAATACTGGTTGATTATATTGATTTGCAGAAATTAAGATTAACCGATAAAGTAGATTTGAATTATAAAATTGTTGGCGATTCAGGCAATTACGAAATCGAACCATTTATTCTTATTCCCCTTATTGAAAATGCATTTAAATATGGAGCCGATAATGTGAATGATACTTTTATTGACATTCTTATTTCCATAAATGAGAATGTATTAACTTTATTAGTTAGGAACACAAATCTTTCAAAATCAATTAAAAAGGAAGAATCATCGGGTATTGGAATACAGAATATAATTCGTCGGTTAGATTTAATTTATCCGAATGCCTACAAATTAAAACTTGATGATATGGACGATGTATTTGTGGTTAAACTTGAAATTAATTTGTAAGATGAATTGTATTGCACTTGACGATGAGCCTTTGGCTCTTAATGTTATTGAGGAGTTTTGTTCTAAAATACCTTTTCTGAACCTTGTAAAGAAATGTACAAGTGCCATGGACGCGGTTCAGATTATTAATCAGCAAAATATCGACCTTGTATTTTTAGATATTCAGATGCCAAATATAACCGGGTTAGAATTTCTGAAAATATTGCCAAATCCCCCAATGGTTATACTTACAACAGCATATTCTGAATACGCATTGCAGGGTTATGAGCTTAATGTAGTAGATTATTTAGTCAAGCCGATTCCTTTCGAACGTTTTTTCAGAGCAGTAAACAAATCACTTGAACTGCATAACTTTCGTCATTCCGAAGTGAAAAGTTCAATTCCTGAAAATATATACTCCACCGGACATGTTGTTGAAGAACCTGAAAAGGATTTCTTTTTAATTAAAGTTGAGTATAGCACTGTACGTGTAAATTTTACAGATATTCTTTATATTGAAGGCCTTAAAGATTACGTTAAGATTTATACAAAGGAAAAAATGCTGCTTACTAAAAGTACCATGAAAAATATGGAAGAAAAACTTCCTGAGTCAAGATTTCTTAGGGTGCATAAATCATTTATTGTTTCGCTGTATTCTGTTGCTAAAATAGAAAACAACCGGATTGTTATAAAAGATACCAGGATTCCGGTGGGTGAACAGTACAAGGAAACATTCTATAAATTTGTGGATTCCAATAGAATCTGATTAGCTTTTTTTGAAATCTGTATACACTCTTATTAACACATTTTAGCTAGCGATACTGTGTATTCTTGAACCATTGATCGTGCAAGTTGAAGTTTATATGTACAAGATAAAGTTTTGCTTGTGTTTCCATGGCTATAACCTGTGTGTTTTAATAAAAGCTAAGAGAGTCGTAATAATAATAAGTTTCCTTAAGGTTTGGTATATCGTGCAATCCGACTGAAAAATAACTTTTACAGTTAATCTTTCCGGAGAAATGGTCATTATAAGTACCAACTATTATAATACTGCCGCCCTTTGTTGGTATTGAATCTAATATTATTATCGAAAAATTAAAAAGCGTGTGACGATTTTTTAATTATTTAATCAAAGTTTGATTAAACCTTTTTAAATTAACAAAGTCAAAGTACCAAACAGAGATAATTTAAAAACAGGTATGAAGAAGTATATAACAATAATTCTATTTTTCAGCCTCCCGTTTATTGCTTTTTCCCAGCAGGATAAAAAACCAGACATGGATGATTTGAAAGCAAAAATGGTTTTACGTGAAAACACCCGCGATAAGGTTGCTGTTGTTAACGATCATCATAATAAGCTAAAGTATCAAAAACGCAGTCAGATGATGAGTGTTCAGCAGCGAAAACTGATGCAGCAGCGCATGCAGCAGATTCAGCGCCAACAAATTCAAAGAAAGCATATTATGCAGCAAAGAAAAAAAGTAAGGGAAGATGCAGCAAGACGCAGACAAATGAGAGGCCGGTAGTTTAATTAATCTTAAAATTGTTATGAATTCTAAAATTATTTACACCTTTCTGTTTTTACTGATACAGACTGTTGTTTGTGCACAAGATCCCGGTAATGAACAAGTTAAAGTTGGTCTTGATGCTCTTGATAAAGGAGATTATGTCCGGGCTATCGATATTTTTACCAAAGAATTAAAAGCCGATCAGTCGAATAGTGATTTATTGTTTTACAGAGGCAATGCTTATTTTGCTAATGAGCAGTTTAACAAAGCTTTAACCGACTTCAATAACGCCATAAAGGTTGATGGTGCAAATGCCAGTCTTTTCTTTAATCGCGGCAACTGTTACTATGAGATGGAAGAATACGAAAAGGCAATAAATGATATGACAGAAACTGTAAAGCTTAAAAATGATTTTTATGAAGCCTACCGGGTAAGATCAAGCGCCTATTTTAATATTGAAAATTACAAATCTGCAATATCCGATCTTTCAAAAATTATTGAATTTATTAAAGATGATGCCAGCTTGTATTACGATTTCGGAAATGCTTTGTTTATGTCAGGTGAATACAGCCAGGCAATTAATCAATTTTCAGATGCAATTAAATTAGATAATACCAAGGCAGATTATTTTTTTAACAGAGCCTTATCTTATTTTTATCTTGAAATTAATCTGGAGGGTTGCGCCGACCTTGAAGATGCCTCTAAACTAGGCGATGACGAAGCTTTAAATTATTACCAGGAATTTTGTAAAGATACTTTTTGATTATTTAAAGCAAATAACTTTCTTATCACAACTTTTAAGAAAATATAAAGTTATGCAGGCAAGGAAGTTATGAAGAACAAATATTCTCTTTCTGTAAATTATACAGAAAGTGGTTCTTCAATTACTAAAGCTTGAACATCAATACTGCCACATTGCGGACAAATTTCATATTCATTATCAGCCTCAGCCTTACTAAAGGTTTCAACTGAAAAAACTTCCTGATTACCTTGAAAACCGCAACATAGACACTTATATTCGGTGTTTTCCATAGAGTTAAGAAATAGCGATTGTTAGCCAGGCAAGTTAAGAATAAAAATAATTAAAACAAGGATGCTGAACGGATTAATGTAATGAATACTCCTTTATTACCCTTCTTTATTAGGTTTTCGATTAAAAAAAAAGATTTCAGCCAGACTCTGATTTAGGATATTGAGGAAAGTTTGAAACCTTAAAAGATTTTCGTTCAAATGGTAATCTCTGAAACTTTATTTCTATTTTTAAGTATTCTAAACAATAAAACCAAATCTTATGAAAGTTAAAGGAACAGCAATAAAGACTACCAGAGATTTTGTAAAAACCAAATATACAAAAGATTACGATAAGTGGTTAAACAGTTTGCCTCCTGAATCAAAGAAGTTTTTTGAAGGTTCACTCGATGTAACTGAATGGTTTCCGTTAAAGGAAGCATATAAAATACCTATATTGAAGATTTCTGAAATGTTTTTTAGCGGGAACAACAAAGAATGTGCAGAGGCAATTGGATATTATAGCGCAGATGTTGCACTTAAAGGGTTCTATAAAGTTTTTTTACTTGTTGCCTCGCCCAATTACCTTGCTCAGAGAGCTTCAAAAATCATAACTACTTTTTATCAACCTTCTGCTGTTGAAACAGTAAGCCTAAGCCCAAATTCAACTGCAATAAGAGTAACTGAATTTGCAGAAATGGATAATACTTTAGAATACAGATTTGGTGGTTGGTGCAAAAGAGCACTTGAGTTATCCAATTGTAAGAACGTTAATTTTAAAATTAAATCATCTTTAGCAAAGGGAGATGATTGCACCGAAATTGTTTTTACCTGGGAATAAAAATGCATGTATGACATGAATACATATCATGCCAACCTTGAAAAAAGAAGTGCTTTCATTACAAAAAATTCTATTCTGTAATTGTAAGTTTATAGAAAATGAAGTGTTAAACAAATAAATAACAGTTTTAAAATAAACAGACTGCCTTAGATCGCTTTACTTAGGTAATTAACTTCAGAATAGTAAGGTATAATGTTAATGCTTCCGCAAGAGGGGCAGTAATCAAATTCAATGTTGTCGGTTGTATCAATCCTTAAAGGTATCCCAAAATCATCCTGATTACCCGTAAAACCGCAACACAAACATTTGTAATAAGTTGATTTCATTTTCTTTAGGGTTATAATGGGTTATTATTACCCAATTAGAGAAACAAGTTACAAGTTAAATTAAAAGAATGTACATCATATTTTACCAATACTATGTTCATTAAAGGTGAATGTCTGATTAGAGACGATAAAAGTAAAATCAGGTGGATATAATTGTCAGGTTTTATAATAAATGAAATAAATTCACCTGCTTTTATGAAATATGGGTTTCAAAACAAAAGCCAGGCTTAATCCGGTACTAAAATAAAAAGTTGTGCTTTCATCGTAGAACGTATTTTCTTCAAGAGGAATATTTAAAGATATAGAACTGTTAAACATATAATTTCCCAGGCTATAATAAACAGGCAGGAATAAATCCATGCTGGTTAAAGTATATTTTGGGTCGAAATAATCTAAATCAGTATTTTCAATAACATTTCTAACATAATACTGGGCAGCCTGCAAACTAAAACCTTGAAGAATAGTTCTTGTTCTGTTATAAATAATAAGTGATAGATTATCCTGTGTCCAATTCAATAATTCATCTTCAGATAATGAATAAAAAAGGTATTCGCTGTAGAAATGCAGATTATTAAAATTGAAGTTAATACCAGCTTGTATATTCAAGTGGCTCTTTTCTTTAAGAAAATCCTCTATGCCCACCTCCAGGGCATTTTGCCATGAAGCATAAAAAATATTTTTATCTCCAAGAATGTAACTGAAATTTAAAAAACTGCTAAAATGTTCGCCAAAGTAGCTAAAATCTGTTTGAAATATATCCGAAAACTGACCTGTCAAGTCATTGTAATTTTTACTGTGGAATAACCTTGTATAGCTGGGATAGATTGAAATTTTTTCTTTCAAATAAAAAGTGTAGCCTAAAAAAATATTATGCTCAAAAGCAGGTTCAGAAAACGAGGTGTCACTATTAAATGTAGCGATACCGGAATATCCAATATCGAAATTATGTTTCGAAATGAAACTTAAATTACTGATAATAGTTGGTTGTTTTATCTCCGACAGTGTATAAGCGAAAGAATTTGAATTGGATGTATAATCCGCTGAAATAATTAAAAAGTCCGGATTCGTTGTCTCAACTTGTGCATATACAGATGGTTCTGCACAAACTATGAAAATGAAAAACATAAGCCATTTGCTAATCAGGTTTTTAGGCATAGCAATATCTTAAACTGTTTAAAAAAATTATTAAAGGCATAACAAATTTCATTATTTTCGGTATATAATCAAATGATATATGAATTCATGAGCAGAGTTTTTCTGGTTGTTTTGTTTTTATTTCAATTTACCGGTACAGGTTTCTGCCAGGTCACCAGCTCAGGAATACCATATTTTAACCCAAAGTCCGATACCTTTTATATACCCGAAGTTACTATTGAAGCATACAAAAACAACATATTAGACTATAATAATGAACCAGGGTTTAAAAACAATCAGTTTGCGGTACCGGTCGAATTGAATATTTCACCCGAAGAATATGGTAAATGGGTTGTTTATCCAAAGAATAATAAAAAGGTCTGGTTTATAAAAATCAAGGCCAAACAAGCAAAATCATTAAGTCTGATTATAAGTCCCTTTAAACTTTTGCCTGGCGCCAAATTATTAATTTACGACACCCTACAGACACAAATTATTGGCGCTATAACTTACCGAAATAATAAGGAATCTGGCATTTTGCCGGTTACTACTCTAAATTCCGGCACAATAATATTAGAATTACAGGTTCCCTTGCCTTTTACAGAATACGGAAATATCAACATTTCAACAGTAGGAGTCGAGCCGGAAAATAAATCTGAGTTCAAATCCCCAATGGATCAGTGGTATAATACCTCGCGCAGTTGTAATTTAAATGTAAATTGTATACATAGTTCAAATATACAAGCCCAAAAGAATTCTGTTTGCAGAATAGTTTACCGGGGCACACAAAGGTGTACTGGCACCTTGATTAACAATCAGAGAACCGATGGAAAGCCTTATGTAATTACGGCTTCGCATTGCATAAGTACAGATTATCTGGCAAGTACTGCCGTATTTTCGTTCAATTACGAAAGTTCTGATTGTGAGAATGAAGATGACAGTGCACAAAGCATTAGCGGTGCAACTTTAGTGGCTGCAGGCTATCATATACCCTCAAAGCCAGATACGCTAGATTTTTCATTACTTCTCCTTAGTGAAGAACTTCCCCTGGATTATTATCCGTATTACTCGGGTTGGGACGCTACCGGAGTTACTCCCGATTCAACTTATGTTATTCATCATCCTAATGGAGATATAAAGAAAATAGCTTACGATAGTGATGCTCCGGCAACAGGCGATTTTGAAAATGGCTTTGATTCTTATACCCACTGGCTAATTGAATCCTATGAAGTTGGAACAAGCGAAGTAGGCAGCTCGGGAGCAGGCCTTATTGATGATAAAAACCGTCTCATTGGTACCTTAACAGGTGGTGGACTGGAACCATGTGTTCCTTTAATAAATGATTATTATCAAAAATTCTCACATGCATTTAATGATTATGCCGATACCAACTGTCAGTTAAAATATTGGTTAGATCCCGATAACACCGGGAAACTTATCTGCGATCCCTACGATTATTCGGGCTTACTTCGGAAATCAGCAACCACAATTTCAAATTTTAGTTCTATTGATGAATTTATCGACAAGGAGCAAAACAATAATTGGGGATACCTGGCAGGACATAATTATCAGTTAAATAAATCTTTTGCCGAAAAGTTTGAAATTAGTGGTAGTGTTTATTTATATGGCGCTGTTATTTACCCAAAAGCCGCATACTCACAAACCGGTGAAAGTACATTGAAATTTAAGCTGTATAAAGGTGGCAATCATCCTGGTGAAGTTATTTATGAGAAACTAATTTTCCTGGCAGAGTTTGATAATCGGGAATCACATTATATCGATTTTGATTCAACTGTTCTGGTAAGCAATAGTTTTTACTTTGGCTTTGATATTGAATATAATGCCGATACTTTTGCTGTTAATTATTCTTCGGCTGATAATAATAAAAATACAGCATTTACATTTTTCAATAACGAATGGAAACCATTGCAACTGGATAATGTAAGTTTACCTGCACATATGGCTATTCAGCTTTTATCTTTTGATATGATGCCCCATAAGGGAACCCTGCCTGATAGTACTTTATGGAGTGATATTTCAATATATCCGAATCCTGTTCATGAACAGGTTCAGATTTTATTTAAGGAGAAACCGGATGGCCCTGTTAAAGCTGTTTTATATGATTTAGCCGGTAAAACAATTCATATCGAAGAATATATTGAAGCCTCTATAAATTTACCATTTCCACTAAATGTTGAGGGTGGAATATACTTTTTGCAGGTAAGAGCCGGTAATGAAAAGCTGAAGGTCTTTAAATTACTGGTTTATTAGTTTATTATATTTTAAAAAAACAGATAGTTTTATTACCTTAAATTAAATTTTGTTTAATGAAAAGAGCTGTTATTGCAGGTTTTCTGATTATTTTCTTTGCAGCAGGAACCTTTGCTCAGGAGGCATTCCTTGAGATTAAGGGTTTTGTTGAGAGCTTAAAAGGCGATGTTTTGTCGGGTGTAGTTGCTGAATTATATAGTGGAAGCTCAAAAGTAAACTCTTTTACTACTGGTTCCGATGGATATTTTAGTTTCAAACTTGATTACGGCAAATCATATAAGTTAATTATTACAAAGCCCGGAATGATAAAGAAACGTATTGATTTTAACACAAACGTTCCTGCCGACAAACAAAAAAAACTGGTAAATGAGTTTGGTATTACACTTACCGAATCATGCGAGGGAGCAAATGTTTCAGTTTTCGACGAACCCGTTGATATTGTTGAGTTTGATGAAGGTAAAAGTAATTTTATCTCGAATAGGTCGCACTTCGAGAAAATGCAGAACAGGATTGTTGATGCTTATCTGGATATAGAAAGATGTTTGGCTGATAAATTAAACGATAAAATCAATGAGGCAGATAAAGCATTGCAGGATAATAATTTTAGCCAGGCCGAGAAAATTTTAAAAGAAGCACTGGCAATGGATCCTGCAAATTCTGCTGTAAAGAAGAAAATTGCTGAAGTTAGAAAAGCGCAGGAGCAACAGCAGGTTAATGATAGTAAATACGAACAATTAATTAAAGATGCAGAATTATACCTGGCCCAGAATCAGTTAGATGTAGCAAAGCAAAGATATTCCGAAGCGCTAAAATTAAAACCGGGCGATGCAACAGCGCAAAATGAGATAAAAAAAATTGATGGCATAATGGCTCAAAAGGCCGAAGCTGCTCAAAAGCAACAAGCTCTCGACAGGCAGTACGATGATGTGCTTAAACAAGCTAATTCTGCTTTGGCTGCAAAAAATTACCCTATGGCTAAGCAATTGTTTGAGCAGGCAAAAGGTTTAAAGCCAGCCGAAGCTTATCCTGTGCAGAAAATTGCTGAAGCACAGCAGGCTCTTCAAAAACTTGAACAGGAAAAACAAGATCAGGAAAGAAAAGACAAAGAATATTCCGATGCTATGGCAAAGGGACAATCGGCATTACAAAAAGGGCAGTTTGCCGAGGCCGAAGATTTCTTCAGACAAGCCTTGGCAATAAAACCAACAGAGGCTGAACCAAGACAAAGCATTGGTGAAGCACAAAGACTCGCAGCGCAGAAAAAGCAACAGGAACTGGATGCTCAACAGGCCGAAATTGAAAGAAAGTACAACGAAGCCATTCAAAAAGCTGATGGTTTGTTAGCTCAGAATCAATTCGATGCTTCTGTAGCAGCCTATCAGGATGCAATGAAAATTAAACCCTCCGATGTATATGCAAGCGAACAAATAATAAAGGCTCAGAATCTTAAAGTTCAGATGGAGAAAGAAAAGCAATCTGTTATCGAACAAGCATATACTCAGGCCTTGGCTGACGGAGATTCAAAAAAACTAAGCCAGGATTTCGAAGGTGCAATAGCTTCTTACCAACAAGCTTTACTGTCAAAACCTGGCGATGCAGTTGCTCAATCAAGAGTTACTGAAGCTCAGAAATTACTTGCCGACCAACAACTGAAATTTAAAGAAGAATCTGAAAACAGGGCTAATTACAATCAATTTGTTCAGGAGGGAGATGGCTTATTGAAGAGTGAAGAGTATGAACAATCGAGGGCTAAATACCAGGCAGCTTTAAACTTATATCCCCAGGAAAGCTATCCTAAAAATCAGGTTGCCAAGATTGATAATATTTTATCCAAACTCGAAACCGAAGCTGAGTATAATAAAATGGTTTCTGAAGCTGATCTAAAATTTAACCAACAGGATTTTAATGGAGCCAAAACAATATATACTTCCCTGGTTGCAGCTTATCCTGAAAAATCATATCCAAAACAGAAACTCAACGAAATAAGCAATTTAGAAACGAATATGGCTCGTGATCAACGACAGGCTGAGTTTGACCAACTTGTTGCTGATGCCGAAGTTGCTGCAGATCAGGGTGAATATGACAGAGCAAAGAATTTGCTGAACAAAGCTTCAGCAGTTATTCCTGAAAGCCCTTACCCTCAAAAACGGATTAACGAAATCAATGCCTTAATTGATCAGCTGGCCAGGGATAAAAAGATGGGTAAATATAACGAGCTTATTAGCCAGGCTGATGGTCTGTTTAACCAGGAACAGTATAACGAGGCAAAAACAATTTATAAGCAGGCTCAAACCGAAAATCCTGAAAGCACATATCCTCAGCAAAAAATTAACGAGATAAACCAAAAGATTTCCAATAAAGCGCGTTTAGATATAGAAAGTCAATACAATACTGCAATTGCCGAAGCCGATAATTATTTCAATCAACAGAATTACGATGCCGCCAGGGCATCCTATCAAAAAGCCTCTTCAATTCTACCTGAGCAAACTTATCCACAAACAAGGATAAATGAAATAAACAGCATTTTGGCAAATGCTGTAAAAACTGAGCGTGATAAACTAGAAACGCAAAGCAAATATGATCAGCATATTACACTGGCTGATAAGTTCTTTAATGAAAAGAGCTATATGCAAGCCCGCGATGAATATTCAAGAGCTCTAGGTGTTTTCTCAGACAAAGATTATCCACGAACACAAATTGATAAAATTGAATCTATTCTTGCAGACCAACAGGCAAGAGATGCTCAGGCGCTTGAAACATTGCATAAATATAAAGAAGCAGTTGAAAAGGCTGACAACCTGTTTAAGGCTCGTACATATAGCGAATCTAAGAACTACTATAACCAGGCGCTTGGTTTTAAGCCAGGTGATGTTCATTCAAGTTCCCAAATAAAAAGAATTGACGATATTCTTGCTCAGCAAAATGCCGATAAAGAAAAGAATGCTGCAGTAGAAACAAAATATAATGAACTTATTTCGAATGCCGACTCAAAGTTTTCTGCTAATGATTACACAAATGCCCGCAAATCTTATTATGCGGCACTTGAGGTGAAACCCAATGAGGAGTATCCTAGAGAAAGAATAAAAATAATTGATAATAAAATAAAGCAATTGGCAGTTACAAATGCAAGTGCTGGTTCCGAAAAGGTAAATGATACACCAAAAAGTAATATAGAAGATATCAACTTTAAAAATGAGAGTGAAAGAGCTAATTATCTTGAAAATTTAAAAAAGAATTATCCTCCTGGTGTAACTCTCGAAATATATACCGAAGGCAAAAAAACTACCAAACGCTATGTCGTAATCAGAAACGGCGAAGTGCATGAATACCGCGATGTTAGTTTTACCTGGGGAGGTGGGCAATATTTTGTTGATGGCAAACCCACCAATTCATTGTATGTTCAAAAGCAGGTTCGCCCACAGGAAGGTGAGGCCTATAACGAGATTAAAAAATAATATTTTTAGAGAAATATAGCACCTAATTTTTCCTGATAATAGACTTTTTTGTAACTTTTCAGCAATTCAACCGTCCCACTTAAAAACTTTTGATGTTATGAGTCAAGTTAGAAAAATCGCAGGATTTATACTTATTGGATTAATTTTAGTATTTACAGGTGTTGCAATACTCGGTATCTGGGGTATTATTGACCTTGAAGATGTTTTATTGAAAGTGCTTCAATCTCTGTTGGTTGTATTCGTTGCCTCGGCAGTGGTATTGTTTATTACCACCGTGTTGATAAAAGACGAAAACGGAAAACAAATTCAATAAGTATCCTGTCATTATATAGGCTGAAAACTACTTATTTGTGTTTTGATAGTGCCGTATTCAACAGGAAGTTTTCCAGTTCGGGTAGTGTATAATTCTTATTAATAATCTTCTTCTCTTTATCAAGCAGAAAGAAAGTAGGAGTATAGCTCAGATTGTATTTTAAAGCAACTGAATTATCGTCTTCAGCTACTATTACATTTGTGTAATGTGATAGATTCTTTTCTTTAATATAGGTTTTCCATACTTCAGAATTTGAACCCAGACAGATGGTTATTAGATTAACATCCAGATAATTATATCTTGATAGAATTTTGTTTAATTCGGGTGTGATTCTGTCGCATAAAGGGCATTCATAATTATAGAAGTAAAGAATAATAAATTCTGCATCGGTATCATTTAAATTAATCTTATCATCCATTTCATTACTGAGTAAAAATTCAGGAGCTTCAGAATAAAGTGCAGCTGGTTTTTGCCTGTTATACTCTAGGGTTAACAGCTTCAGGTCGTTGTTTGAAACCCAGGGTTGAGAATTCTTTAAATAGTAATTTTCAATAATGTGTAAATAACAGTATTCGCCTAAAGCACTGTTGTCTTGTTTACTGAATTTTTTTAGCAAATAATTAATCATAAACCTTTGGGTTGTGGTATCATTCGAAGCCTTATTTATCAGGTAATCGATAGCCTTTATTTTCGCATGACTGGTCTGCATCGTTATTTGTGATAAATAAGTATCAATCTTTTGAGTATAAACAGGGCTTCTGATTAAGCGGTAGTCCGAAAACTCCACATTGTCGAGATAGTGTTTTTTATAATATGTTATTTTATAGTCCCAAATTGCTGAATCGCTTAACTGGCTGTTATCAGTAGCTTCTAATGCAGGTATTTCAATACTTAATTGAGCTTTTAATAAATTTTCGAAGAAGCTACTTGTATTGTATTCAATATATTTTTTTATAACGCTGTCTTTTGCCAGTTTATATTCATTTAGCAACAATCCATCTTCATCTGTCAGCAACTTTGCCCCTTGTTTTTTGTTTAATGAATCTAAACTTTCGCAATATTTATTATAGAGTAGTGTAGGGGACGGGGCATCTTTAATATTAAATATCTCTTTAGTACCCTCGCTAATACTTATCTTCCCGGGGAAGTCTTTATCTATCAGAAATGGAAAAGAGAGGGAATCATTTAAAAACAAATAATAAATTCCGCTGCTATACTCATCTGACTGGAAAACTCCAAAACCATCTTCATTTAAGGTTATTTCATTGAGTTTATATATTCCATCGCCAAAATGATAAGCAAGTGTAATTTTTTGATATGAAAATATTTTCGATTTAATTGTAATAATTTGCGAAAAAACCACGCTTGAAGAGTAAAGAAATGTAAGTAGAATAGCGTATTTTAAATGGAACACTTTCATATTGAAATCGTATAGAATAAAAAAGTTTTCAAAGATGAATAATAATATTCATTTTTGCACGTTCATATGAAAACAATATAGAGAGAGAAAGTATGTTGTCGGTTTTGATTCCAGTTTTCAACTACGATGTGCGTGAATTAGTACAGGAAATTCACAAACAGGCAGTTAGTGCGCAAGTTGATTTTGAGATTCTCGTTATCGATGATGCATCTGACGAAGAATTCAGAAAAATAAATCGTTCGCTCAAAAAACTTGAGTTTGTAAGTTATTCCGAAGAGACTATTAATCTTGGGCGCTCAAAAATCAGAAATAAACTGGCCTGCACCTCCAGGTATAACAACCTGCTGTTTATGGATTGCGATTCGGGTATAATTAAACAAGATTATATCAGGAGTTATATTGATGTAATTGCTATGCATCCTGTTGTATACGGGGGTAGACTCTACAAGGAAGATGTTCAGGTTGCTTCGAATTACAAACTTCATTGGCTGTATGGAATAAAAAGAGAACAATCAACTGCCGATCACAGAAATATTGAGCCTAATCGTTCCTTTCAAACAAATAACTTCCTCATTAAAAAAGATTTAATTCTAAATATTGGTTTCAATGAAAAAATAACCGGATACGGCCACGAAGATACCTTGTTTGGTTATGAGCTTAAAAAAAGAAACATATCTATTAAGCATATTGATAATCCTGTAGTGCATTTAGGGCTTGAGCCAAGCGAAGAATTTCTAAGAAAAACGCGCGAAGGAATAAAAAATCTAAGGCGCATTATGCGTATTAACGGAAATGAAAAGAAACTGGTAAGGGATATAACCATTTTAGCTTATTATAAAAGAATTGAAAAGTTGGGGTTACAACATGCTGTTGAATTCTTTTATAACAAATACGAACATATTCTGCGAAGAAATTTACTTGGCAGAAACCCCAACTTATTAGTGTTTGATTTATATAAGCTAGGTTATTTGTGTTCCATTAAAAGGGATAATTTCTAAGCCGAATTCCACATCTTTTATTCATCATTCGAAAAACTAATCCTTTTCTATTATTAAAGTCTTATTTATCGAAGCTTATGTTATCTTTGTAGCCGTTTTTTAATACCATTTTCATTTAGTTTCTTAATTAAACTTTATTCGAGTGAATCTTACTACTGTATTAACAGAAAATGTATTTGAGGCAATAAATGTTCTATATAAAGCAAAGCCTGCCGAGTCGCAAGTTCAACTCCAGAAAACCAGGAAAGAATTTGAAGGAGATGTTACGCTTGTGGTTTTTCCTTTATTAAAAATTTCTAAAAAATCACCCGATCAAACAGCCAACGAAATTGGTGATTTCCTCGTTGAGAGGGGTGGTCTTGTAACAAAATACAATTCAGTAAAAGGCTTTTTAAATCTTGTAATTTCTGATTCGTATTACATCAATTTCCTAAAGGAAATACAAAATATTGAGAATTTTGGTTTTAAGGCTAAAACAGAAAACTCGCCAGTAGTAATGGTAGAGTATTCTTCGCCAAATACGAACAAACCCTTGCATTTAGGCCATATTCGGAATAATTTATTAGGTAATTCTCTTTGTAGGATTCTTGATGCCAATGGTTCTAAAGTAATCAAAACCAATATTGTTAATGACAGGGGCATTCATATTTGCAAATCTATGATTGCCTGGCAGAAATGGGGTAAGGGAGAAACTCCTGAAACCTGTCCCAGAAAGGGAGATCATCTGGTTGGAGATTATTATGTAATCTTTGATGCTGAATACAAGAAACAAATTAAACGACTTGTAGTTAAAGGCATGCCGGAAGAACAAGCTGCCAAAGAAGCTCCATTACTAAAAGAAGCCCAGGAAATGCTCAGAAAGTGGGAAAATAATGACCCCGAGGTTCATGAACTTTGGAGAACAATGAATCAATGGGTTTATGATGGTTTTGATGTAACATACAAGCGTCTTGGAGTTGATTTTGATAAAATATACTACGAATCTGACACTTACCTGGTAGGGCGCGATACCGTTCTCAAAGGATTAAAAAACAATATTTTCATTCAGAAAGAGGATAATTCAGTCTGGGCCGATTTAACAGCAGATGGTCTTGATCAAAAAATACTACTTCGTAGCGATGGTACTTCTGTTTATATGACACAGGATATCGGAACCGCTCAACTCAGACAAAACGATTACAACCCTGACAAGATGGTTTATGTTGTTGGGAATGAGCAAAATTATCATTTCAAAGTGTTGTCCATTATTCTTGATAAGCTTGGATTCTCGTGGGCTAAAGACCTGTACCATATGTCTTATGGCATGGTTGAGCTTCCTGAAGGTAAAATGAAGTCGCGCGAAGGTACCGTTGTTGATGCCGACGACTTAATGGATGAAATGATAGCCACAGCCAGAAATATGGCTATTGAATTGGGTAAACTCGAAGGTCTTTCTCCCGAGGAAAAGGAAGAGAACTACAGAATTATTGGTATGGGGGCTTTAAAGTATTTTATACTTAAAGTTGATCCTGTAAAAAACATGACCTTTGATCCGAAAGAAAGTATCGATTTTAATGGTAATACCGGACCTTTTATTCAATATACTTATGCACGTATTCGCTCAGTTTTCAGAAAAGCAGAAGAGCTTGGAATCGCTGCAGCAACAGGTATTATATCGCTTGATTCATTGTTTGACAAAGAAAAGAGTCTGTTAAAGTTGCTGCATGAGTACCCGGCCATTGTTAATGAGGCAGGAGAAAATAACAGCCCGGCAATTATTGCAAATTATATTTACGAACTGGTAAAAGAATATAACCAGTTTTACCATGAGCATTCAATATTGAAAGAAGAAGATTCGATGAAAAGAGATTTCAGATTAGTACTCTCTGAAAATGTTGGAAAAGTTATTAAATCCGGAATGAATTTGCTTGGTATTGATATGCCTGAAAGAATGTGATTTCAGATATTATTCTTTATTTCTATTTTTGTGCACTAAACAGTAAAAAATACAATGTTTGATAATTTATCAGAAAAGCTAGAAAGATCGTTTAAAGCCCTTAAAGGCCAGGCAAGAATAACAGAATTAAACATTGCCGAAACAGTTAAAGATATTCGTAAAGCATTACTCGATGCCGACGTTAACTATAAAGTTGCAAAAAGTTTTACTGATTCGGTCAGAGAAAAAGCACTGGGTCAGAAAATCCTTACAGCAGTTAAGCCCGGCCAAATGATGACCAAAATAGTTCACGATGAGCTCGTTGAACTAATGGGTAGTGTACATGTAGATGTTAACATTAAAGGGTCGCCGGCAGTTGTTTTATTAGCTGGTCTACAGGGTTCTGGTAAAACAACTTTTGCGGGAAAGCTAACCAAACACCTAAAAGAAAAAAGAGGTAAATCTCCCCTGTTGGTGGCTTGTGACGTATATCGTCCGGCAGCGATAAATCAATTGAAGGTTTTAGGAGAACAAATAGGTGTGCCTGTTTATACCGAAGAAGGAAATCAGGATCCTGTGAAAATTGCTAAAGCCGGTATAAAAGAAGCAAAGAAGATAGGATACGATTTAGTAGTAATTGATACTGCTGGTCGTTTGGCTATTGATGAGCAGATGATGAAAGAAATTGCTGCTATCAAAAAAGAAGTTAATCCCAACGAAATATTGTTTGTAGTCGATTCCATGACAGGTCAGGATGCCGTAAATACCGCTAAGGAATTTAACGACACACTTGATTTCGACGGAGTTGTTTTGACTAAACTCGATGGTGATACACGTGGTGGTGCTGCTATTTCTATCAAGTCGGTTGTTAATAAACCTATTAAATTTGTTAGTGCCGGCGAAAAAATGGAAGCCCTGGATCTTTTTCATCCATCGCGTATGGCCGACAGAATTCTGGGTATGGGCGATATTGTATCGCTTGTTGAAAAAGCCCAGGAGCAGTTCGATGCCGAAGAGGCTCGCAAATTGCAGAAAAAGATTGCAAAGAATCAATTCAATTTTGATGATTTTTTATCCCAGATTCAGCAGATAAAGAAAATGGGTAATGTAAAAGATCTTGCAGCCATGATACCCGGAGTTGGCAAGGCCATGAAGAATTTGGATATCGATGACGATGCATTTAAAGGGATTGAGGCAATTATTCATTCAATGACTCCGCTGGAAAGAGATAATCCAACAGTTATCAACGGTTCCAGGCGTAAGCGTATTGCCGACGGCAGTGGAACAACAATTCAGGAAGTAAATAAATTGTTAAAGCAGTTCGACGAAACACGAAAACTCATGCGCATGATGCAGGGAGGCAAAAATATGCAAAGAATGATGGGTGCAATGGGTGGTCGAATGAGATAAATTTTATAATTATGGAACTTATCGATGGTAAAAAAATATCTGCAGAGATAAAGCAGGAAATAGCACTTGAAGTTCAGAAGATGAAGGATTCCGGAGCTAAAGTTCCACATCTTGCTGCTGTTTTAGTCGGGCATGATGGAGGAAGCGAAACTTATGTGGCTCATAAAGTTAAAGCATGCGAACTGATTGGTTTTAAATCAACTTTGATTCGCTACGAAGATGATGTTACTGAAGAAGAGTTGCTAAAAACGGTTGATAAACTAAATAACGATGACGATATTGATGGGTTCATTGTTCAATTGCCGTTACCAAAACATATCTCCGAAGAAAAAATTATTGAAGCTATTGATCCGGGGAAAGATGTTGACGGTTTTCACCCAGTAAACGTTGGAAAAATGTCTGTTGGATTGCCTGCTTTTGTTTCTGCAACACCTGCTGGTATTGTTGAACTAATTAAAAGATATAATATAGAAACATCGGGGAAGCATTGTGTGGTTATTGGAAGAAGCAATATTGTGGGCAGACCGGTTAGTATTCTGCTTTCGCAAAAAGCAGATTTTGGCGATGCTACAGTTACTGTTTGTCATAGCCGCACAAAAAACCTTAAAGAACATTGCCTGAGTGCTGATATTATAATTGCAGCTCTTGGAATGCCTGGATTTTTAAAAGGTGATATGGTGAAAGAAGGAGCCGTGGTAATTGATGTTGGAACTACACGCTTAAAATCAGATAAAACAAAATCAGGTTTCAAGCTGCATGGCGATGTTGATTTTGATGAAGTTTCGCCTAAATGCAGCTATATAACACCTGTGCCGGGCGGTGTGGGACCAATGACAATTGTTTCATTGTTGATGAATACACTAAAAGCAGCAAAAAACAGAAATTAAAAAATACATATTTTTCAGGCTTCAGAAAAAAATATTAACTCCACTGTATGGTTTGTCTTTCAAAGATTACAGCGAGTTTTCAAACACAGTTGTTAATATCTGATCCTTGCGTCAACTAGTAGTTTTATTAATTTAGTTTTCAAGTTATATCGAACCATGCAGGAGAGTTTTGATCATTATTTTGAGGAGGATAGTCTTTACCAGGCAATTAGCAGGTTTGAAGACATGATAAAAGCAAATACCCTTTGCTATTTCGATGTGTGTGAGTTCGAAATTATAATTGATTATTATCTCGATCAACATAATTTTAAAGAAGCAGAAGAAGCTGTAAATGTAGGTCTGAGTCAACATCCTTCAGCAGAAGAGATTAAGTACAGGCTTGCACAGCTTTATATTCAGAGTGGCAAGCCTGCCAAAGGCTTACGTTTGTTGAGGGAGATCGAAAATCTTGAATCTTCGAATTCGGAATTTTATTTACTAAAAGGTTCTGCTTTAAATCTTCTCGGCAGAAAAGAGGAAGCAACGCAGTCTTTCGACGAAGCTATTAGAAATTCTACGGAGGCAAAAGACGATATCATTTATAATATTGCTGTATCTTATATAAACACACGCCGATATCAACTTGCAAAAAAATACTTAATGCTGGCTTTCGAGATTAATCCGGAAAATCTTCAGGTAATTCACGAAATTGCATTAGTAAGTGAGCGAATCGACGATTTAGATACCAGTATTAAGTTTTACAATAAATACCTTGATTTAGATCCGTTTAACGATCATATCTGGGTAAGCCTCGGAATGGTATATTCCAACAAGGATATGAACGAGCTGGCAATAGATGCATATGACTATGCCATTGCTATTGATCCTGAAAATATATCAGCCTTGTTTTCAAAAGCCAATACCCTTGTAAATATGGCTGAGAATAAGGAAGCAATTAAGACCTACCTCGAAATTCTTGACCTTGAATCAGATAATATTCAGGCCTACATATATATTGGCGAATGCTATGAAAAACTTGAGTTCTTCAAGCGTTCAATATACTATTTTACAAAAGCAATTGAGCTTGATGAACATAATGCCGATGCCTGGTATGGTTTGGGTATTGCCTATTTTCAGCAGGAACAGTTCAGTGAAAGCCTGAGCTACTTCAACAAAGCAAAAAAACTTGATCCCGAAAATTCAGACTTTTGGTTTATGTTGGGTGAGGTTTACAGAAAACTTACGAAAATAGAACAAGCAGCTAATGCCTATAACAGGGTTATAGAATTAGATCCTAATGACTTTGAAGCCTGGATTTGTCGTGCAGAACTTAGTTATAAGGACAATTCTGATTTATCTGGCGCAATAAAAATTTTAGTTAAATCACTTGACTTCAATTCAGAGGTGTCAACAATAAATTATCATCTTAGTTCCTATTATTTTTACAGTAATCAATCAAGAAAAGCAATTTCATACTTTGATAAAGGATTGCAATTAAACTATAAAGAGCATACCGAATACTTGAGTGATATTCCAGCAAAATCCAGAAAATCTGTTAATTCACTCATTAAAAGAAATAAAAAATTTGATAAAAACTAGAATCTTTGTATAGATTCAAAAAGCCTGCTTATATTTAGCAGGCTTTTTTGTTTGTTGTAAATAAAACTGTAGGAAAATGAACTATAAATTACCTTTTCTGCCAGAACGATCCGGAAAACCCAGAACTGAGGGTTTGACAATGATGATGGACAAGGGTTTAAGCTTTCGTCAAACTGAAGATTTTATAAGTGCTGCCGGTGATTTTACCGACTTCGTGAAGTTTGGGTTCGGAACATCAATCATTACAAATAACCTTAAAGAGAAAATAAAAATCTATAAGGATGCCAATATTCGTCCATACTTTGGCGGAACCCTTTTTGAGGCATTTGTAATTCGCGATATGTTTGACGATTACAGAAAGTATATCGATGAGTTTGGACTTGATCTAACTGAGGTTTCTGATGGATCTATGCTTATACCACACGATAAAAAACTGAAATATATATCAACACTGGCAAAGCAATGCACGGTACTTTCCGAGGTTGGTTCAAAAGTTAAAGGAGTTGTTATTCCGCCTGAATCGTGGGTTGAAATGATGAATGCCGAATTGGAGGCAGGATCGTATAAAGTTATTGCCGAAGCACGTGAAAGCGGAACAATAGGAATTTATAACAGCGATGGTTCGGTAAATGAGAGTCTGATAAACACAATATCAGAAAAAGTTGGTAATAAAAACATTATTTGGGAAGCTCCAAATGGCAAACAACAGGTGTGGTTTAATAAAATATTTGGTTCAAATGTTAATCTTGGAAATATTGCACCGGATATAGTTGTTCCTTTAGAGTGTTTGCGACTTGGTTTGAGAGGAGATACGTTCTTTGATTCATTACCGGATAATCTGCAACATTTAAAACAAGAGGATTAAACACTGTTTTTTTTCAGTGCTTTTATATATTCTTTTATAAAGAAATCCTTTTGTTTTCTTCTGTATTGCATTATCCATCGAGGGTGAGGAAGAACCTCAAGGGTTTTGAAAAATTTATTTGTGCGGTTAATTTCTTGTAAAAATTTGAGGTTTTTACCTTGACCAATACAAAAACAAACAGAATTATTATTAACCAGTTCTACTTGCTTTTTTAAGGTCTTTATTATAAAACTTTTTGATTTTTCAAACAGGTCTTTATCGTCGTAATAATTAATATTTATTCCGTCTTTGGTAAATCCAAGCGGACAAACCGCCGACACCAGAAATTTGTTATAAAACAGCGATGGTCCGCCATATTCTCCGATTACTTCATGAATGAACCCGGCAGACAGTTCAGGTTTCTTTTCAAAATCATTCATTATTCCAAGATTATTTTCAAGTTCAATCGGATCGGTAAAGGAAATACCGGTTATTCCGGCACCAAACCTTCCCGGGTTGATACCTAAAATTAATACTCTTGGGTTATTATCGTTGTAATATTTTGTATAGAATTCCTCCGAAATTTTAATCACATTAGCTGATGAATAGGGATTTAAAACTTCAATTTTGCTATGATTTTCGTATTTGAAATCAAGGTTTGTGAAGAACTCATGTAAATTGTTTCCAATCATTTATTTTACTTTTCAGCCAGTTTCTGCTAAAGGTAGTCAAATCATAAGTTTTAAATCAGCCTTGAATAATTATCTTTGCCTCGGATTTTCAAAACATACATCAAAGTGAAAAAAATAAAAGAATACCTGGTTTTAGTGCTAAAAGGAGTTGGTATGGGTGCTGCAAATGTTATTCCTGGAGTTTCCGGTGGCACTGTAGCCTTAATTACCGGAATCTTTGAAGAACTTATAGATTCAATTAAATCATTTGATTTAACGGCTTTACGGCTTTTACTTAAAGGCAGGTTTAAGGAATTTGCTTTGCATGTTAATTTATCTTTCCTCGTATCTGTATTTCTTGGTATTGCATTAAGTATACTCTCTCTTGCAAAAGTCCTCGATTACTTGTTTGTGAATTATCCTGTATTTATTTGGGCTTATTTTTTCGGATTAATATTAGGCTCAATTTATTTTGTTGGCAAAACAATACAGAAATGGAAAGCCTCGGTCATTTTAAGTTTTATAGTAGGTACTGCTGTTGCATTATCAATATCGTTTCTATCGCCTGCTACCGAAAACGAAGCCTTTATTTACCTTGTAATTTGTGGGGTAGTGGCCATATGCAGCATGATTTTACCAGGGCTTTCAGGTTCGTTTGTGCTCATTCTTCTTGGTAACTACCATTTGGTAGTAATAAAAGCGGTAAACGATATGAGAATTGATATTCTGGCGCCGGTATTGATTGGTGCGGCTGTTGGACTGGTACTGTTTTCGCATCTGCTTTCGTTTATTTACAAGAAATTCAAAAATGAAACTATATCTACCTTAACTGGTTTCATTTTAGGTTCGTTATTAATTCTTTGGCCTTGGAAAAATTCCTTCGATGCAGCCGGAAATATCATTTCAATAAACAAATTTGGAGCATTTACAGACTCTTCGGGACAAATTATCTCAGAAGTAAAAGTTTATTTTTATAAACAAATTTTGCCTGCCGAAGTAAATACAGTAGTTATTATTGCTATTGCGCTAATGATTTTAGGTTATATTTCTATCTGGTTGATGGAAAAATTTGCCGGACAACAAGAAAAAGAGGTATAAGATAATGAAGAAATACGGACTGGTTGGATATCCATTAGGTCATTCCTTTTCAAAAACATACTTTACCAATAAGTTTAAAAAGGAAGGTATAGTTGATTGCGAGTACAATAATTATGCTCTTGAATCCTTGGAGTCTTTAACTGATTTAATTAAAGAAGAAAAAGACTTAATAGGATTGAATGTTACAATTCCTCATAAACAGGGTGTTTTGAAATACCTTGATGAGCTTGATAATACAGCAATCGAAGTTGGAGCTGTAAATACCATTAAGATAAGCAGAGATTCAAATAATAATATTTTTCTGAAAGGCTTTAATACAGATGTTTATGGTTTTATGCTTCCTTTAAAAGATGCAATCAAACAATATCATACTCAGGCTTTAATACTTGGTACCGGTGGAGCTGCAAAAGCTGTTTGTTGGGTTTTAAAACAATTGGGTGTTGAATACAATTTTGTGTCCCGTAAACCAAAAAATCAGGTTGATTTTTCTTACGAAGATTTAAATGATGAGCTAATTAGTCAATATAAACTGATAATAAACACCTCTCCAATCGGGATGTTTCCAAATGTGGACCAAAAACCTGCTATACCCTACAATGCAGTTACTGGAAAACATATTCTTTACGATCTTGTTTATAATCCCGAGGTGACTCAGTTTCTTGCTGAAGGAGCAAAAAAAATGGCAACCACAATAAATGGGTTGCCAATGCTATATAATCAGGCTGAAAAAGCCTGGGAAATTTGGAATAATTAGTTTGGTTAGTATGTTTTAAAGGCCATTTCGCTAAGCTTGGAGCTTAATTTAATTTGTCGTGATGTTGCATTTGAAGGTTTAACTTCAAATTTCAATTTATCCCCGATAACCAGGAAATTTATTGCTGCCCCTTCGTCAATGGCTCCGTTTTTTTCGCATATTATCAGTGTGCTTTTTGAAGCAAGAGCCGAAACAACTTCGCTCATCTGCTTTGTTTTACTAAAAGGCACAAATAAAATATGACAATTACTTATCTGGTTAGGCTCATCAAACTTCTTCACTTGAATTGTTTGACTTCCTACCGATTTATTTTCAGTATACGCCAGCAATTCAGTATAAGTCTGCGAACTACCTACAGAACCAATTATAAAAGGGCCATCTTTATAAGATGCCGGCCATTCAATCAGTCTTGAGAAATTGTAAATAAACATTGCCTGGGCTCTGGGTATTCCTGTTTGAGAACCCGCAGACGTGAGAACTATCCATATTATTAAGACACCTATAAATTTTTTCATATTCCCCTTTTTTTTCATTTTCAACGATTAATTTAAACAAATGTTTCTAAAATTCTAAATAAAAACAATTAAGTTGTATTATTAGCACTAATATTTTATTCAAATTTTTCAAATACATAACATTTAAGAATCAGGTTTGTTGGGTATTAGGTAGGGATATTGGATTTCCTCGAGAAACAAGCCAGAAGCCGGAACAGAGGTGCCAGCTTTCATTCTGTTTTTATCCTCAATTATCCGGCAGAATTCCTCAAGGCTAATTTTCTCTTTACCTACATCAATTAATGTGCCAACTATTGCCCGAACCATATTTCTTAAAAATCTGTCAGCTTTAATAGTAAATATGATACGTTCTTCTTGCTGAATCCAATAAGCTTCAGATATATTGCAGTTATTGGTTTTTGTGTCTGAATGCAGTTTACTAAAGCTTGTAAAATCAGAATAGTTTTTTAAAAGCGAAGCAGCCTTATTCATTAGCTCAATATTTAATTGTAAGCTATTTTGCCATACCAAATCTTTAAAAAAAATTTCCTTTCCCTTTGAGATATAATATTTATATGTTCGTTTGTTTGCATCAAACCTGGCATGAGCATTATGCAGCATATTATGAATTGCATATATTTTAATATCATCCGGCAATATGCTGTTTAGTTTGAAAATAATTTTCTGGTCTGAATCAATGCTTGTTTGCTTGGAATCAAAATGAGCATAAAAATTTCTTGCATGAACACCTGTATCCGTTCTTCCACATCCGGTTAATTGAACAGGTTCACGAAATAATACTTCCAAAGCTTTTTGTAAAGTTTCTTGTATACTGGGAGAATTGGGCTGAATCTGCCATCCATTATAATTTTTCCCGTTATAAGCCAGATGTATGAAATATCGGTTCATTACAAATATAAAGTTATTCAATAGGGAAATACAATGCAGATAATAATGTTAACATTTTTTAACAGTGGTTATTTATCAGTATATCAATTAAATAAGATTGCATTAAAAATGCATCCTGTTTATCCAAAACAAAAATTATTACTTTCGGTTTCTAATTAGAAAAACAGTTAAAAAAAACAATCATGAGTCAGGTGAATGTAAACATAAAGGAGATTAATGAAAAGATACAAAGCGAGAGTTCGTTTGTTGACCTGATAAACATCGAAATGAAAAAGGTAATAGTTGGACAGCAACATCTTATTGATGGATTGTTGATCGGTCTGTTATCAGATGGTCATATCTTGTTAGAAGGAGTTCCCGGATTAGCAAAGACTCTTGCAATAAAAACTATTTCCGGAATAATTGATGCAAAGTTCAATCGCATTCAGTTTACCCCCGATTTGCTTCCTGCCGACCTTATCGGTACTATGATTTATAGTCAGAAAAAGGAAGAATTCCAGGTAAAACAAGGCCCGATTTTTGGTAACTTTATTTTAGCAGATGAGATTAACCGTTCGCCTGCTAAAGTTCAAAGTGCATTATTAGAGGCTATGCAGGAAAAACAAGTAACAATAGGAGTAAATTCTTTTAAATTGCCGAACCCATTTTTGGTTATGGCAACACAGAACCCTATTGAACAGGAGGGTACATATCCATTGCCGGAAGCCCAGACCGACAGGTTCTTGTTAAAAGTTGTTCTGGACTATCCTAAGAAAGAAGAGGAAGCATTAATAATACGTGAAAATCTCGGGCAGAATTTTCCAACTGCTAATACTATTCTTAAACCGGAAGATATAGTTAAAGCTCGTAATGTTGTTAAAGAAGTATATATGGATGAAAAGATTGAGAATTACATTCTTGATATTGTATTTGCAACACGTTATCCCGAGAGATATAAACTGGAAAAATATAGCAGCCTGATAAACTATGGTGGTTCACCACGCGCCAGCATTAGTATGGCAAAAGCAGCAAAAGCATATGCTTTTATTAAACGCAGAGGATATGTAATTCCCGAGGATGTTCGCGCTGTTTGTTACGATGTTATGCGGCACAGAATAGGACTGAGCTACGAAGCTGAGGCTGAAAATATCACAACCGAGGATATAATTACAGGTATTCTTGATAATGTAGAGGTACCATAATCACTAAGAATTATGAGAGTCTTATTAATTATTTGGATTGCACTTAGCTCTATGATGATCAAGGTTGACTCTTTTTTTGGAGTGAATTACATTGGTATGTCTAAGAATGAGATAAAACAAATGATTTCTGAAAATCATAAGGCTCTTAAACTTAATACTGTAAACACTAATGATAAATATAATTACCTGAAATATGAAGACAGGATTAATGAAATAACCGTTTTATTTTTTCTGTCAGAAGATGATAACTGCACATTGGTGCGCTTAATGAGCGATTACAGTAACATAAACGATATTCTTGATGATTTAAACTCTATTTATATACCAATTGATAAAAGCAATTGGAAATTCAAAGATGCTGAAAACTTAATAATAAATCTGGAAGAAGGAGATTGGTTTTTTACCATAACAATCAGAGAAAAGGATAAAGAGTAATATGGAAACTACTGATTTATTAAAGAAGGTACGACGAATAGAAATAAAAACCCGTGGTATTTCTCAACATATTTTTGCCGGAGACTATCATAGTTCTTTCAAAGGAAAGGGTATGGCATTTAGCGAAGTTCGCGAATATCAATACGGAGATGATATTAGAAATATCGACTGGAACGTTACCGCAAGGTTTAATCATCCCTATGTTAAGGTTTTTGAAGAAGAGCGCGAACTAACCGTTATGTTGCTTATCGATGTCAGCGGTTCAAGAAATTTCGGTTCCGGAAATTTGTTAAAAAAGAATCTGATAACAGAAATTTCTGCTGTACTTGCGTTTTCAGCAATTCAAAACAACGATAAAATTGGGGTAATTCTTTTTAGCGATAAAATAGAAATGTTTATTCCTCCTAAAAAAGGAAGGCAGCATATTCTCAGAATAATCAGAGAGTTAATAGAATTTAAACCACAAAATACCGGAACAAATATTGCTGAAGGCCTGCGATACTTTACAAATATTATTAAGAAACGTTCAGTAGCCTTTTTAATATCCGATTTTATTGATCAGGATTATGAAGATGCAATAAAAATTGCATCCCGAAAGCATGATTTAATTGCCTTAAAGATTAAAGATGAGCGCGAAGCCGAAATTCCCGATGTGGGATTGGTTTATATGAAGGATTCAGAAACAGGCAAAAAAATGTGGCTTGATACTTCAAGTAAGAAAACCCGTGAAATATACCGGGGAATATACGAGCAGCGACAAAAAACACTGGATGAAGTTCTTAGGAAATATGGTATTGATACCGCTGAATTAGACACGAAATCAGATTATATTAAACCATTAAAATCGTTATTCAAAAAAAGGGCTTAGTAGAGATGAGAGAATTGCTCAGTAAAATTCTATTATTAAATGCTTTGGTATTGGGTTTCATTTGCAATATTGAAGCCCAGCTTGTCACAATCGAAACCTTGTTGGATACCAATACGGTGGAGCTTGGCAGAAATGCGGAACTTAAGTACAAGATTGTTAAACGGGATAATGATTTTATAAGCCTGCCAACATTTACCGACACCCTGTTTGACGGAATTGAGCTGGTTGCTCCGGTAAAAATCGATTCCAGTTTTGATAAAAGTTCAGAAAAGGAAACTTTAGAGCAGGTACTCCGGATTACTTCCTACGAAACGGGAATGAGATATATTCCAGCTCAGAATTTTATTTTAAGAACCGATTTTGGAACAGATACTTTGGTGTCGATGTCAAGTTACCTGAACATTGTAGGAGTGGCAATCGATACTACAAATGCTATTCGGGATATAAGCGATGTGGAGTGGGTGTTACCTACATTACGTGATTTTATTCCGCTTGTTCTTGTTTTGTTAATCCTCGGAATAATTGCATTCTTAATTTATTACTTCTGGCCGGGACGACACAATAAGAGAATTGAACAACAAATAGTTAAAAAAGCCGACCCTCCTCATATTGTTGCTCTGCGTGAACTTGATAAGTTGAAAGCTCAGAAATTGTGGCAACAAAATCAGCTTAAAGAATATTATTCAAGACTAACTTCTATTATTAGAACTTATATCGAAAAACAATTCGGGTTTCCTGCTATGGAACAAACCACTCGTGAAATTCTGGCATCTGTGCGTGATAGAGAATTAACAGAAGTGCTTGAAATAAAACAACTCGAAAAGCTTTTGAACCTGGCAGACCTTGTGAAATTTGCAAAAGGACAAACTTTACCGGAAGAAAATATTGAACATTTAGAGTCAACTTACGAATTTGTAAAAGAGTCACATAAAAAAGTGGTTCGGGAAAATCTTAAGCATGTCAGTGAGGCCATTGACAATAAATTAGCAAATAGCTATGCGCTGGCAAAAAAGATTCGTAATGTTTCTAATCTGAATGATTTAGAGATTATCAACAGGCTCGATTCAGGATATAAGCTTATTCAGTTCAATTATACTGTCTCGGTTATTGTTATGACTTTTAAACTGAATTCTCCGATTTACCTTTTGGCACCAGATGATAACGCGCGTAAAAAGGGATTGCTTTTTACAGCAATATCGGTTGTTGCAGGTTGGTGGGGAATTCCGTGGGGGCCGGTTAGAACCCTGCAATCAATAAGAACAAATTTAAAAGGTGGAAAAAAAGTAGAAATACAGTAATACTATGATGGCTGAATTAGATTTTGCAAGACCCGGATTTTTGTATATGCTGTTTATTCTTATACCAATAATAGTATGGTATATTTATAAAAACAAACACGCGTTTGCAAGTATGCAAATGAGTACCATAGAACCATTGATTAATTCTGTTAAATCCTATAAAACCATTTTACGTCATATACTTTTTGGTTTACGTTTATTGGCAATTGCGGCATTAATTATAGCCTTGGCCAGACCACAATCAACCGATACCTGGGAAAATGTTGATACACTTGGCATTGATATTATGCTTTCAATTGATATTTCCGGAAGTATGCTTGCACGTGATTTTAAACCTGATCGCCTTGAAGCAGCAAAAGATGTTGCAATTGAGTTTATATCTGGAAGAAAGAATGACCGTATGGGATTGGTTGTTTTTAGTGGTGAGAGTTTCACCCAATGTCCTCTTACAACAGATCATGCAGTACTAATAAATCTTTTTCGCGATATAAAAAGCGGAATGATTGAGGATGGAACAGCCATTGGAGTTGGGCTTTCAAATGCTATTAACAGGTTAAAAGACTCTGAAGCAATAAGCAAAGTAATTATCTTGTTGACTGATGGAGTAAATAACCAGGGAGTAATTGATCCTACAACTGCTGCAGAACTGGCTAAAGCATTTGATATCAGAGTGTATACTGTTGGTGTAGGTACAATTGGTGAAGCTGATTATCCGGTTGGAGTTGATGTTTGGGGAAATACAGTATTTCGCAAATTACCTGTTGAGATTGATGAAGCTACGCTACAGAAGATTTCAGATATGACAGGTGGTAAATATTTCAGGGCAACCAGTAACTCCAAACTTCGTGAAATCTACCAGGAAATAGATCAACTCGAAAAATCGAAAATCAATGTAAAAGAATACAGCAGGAAAGAAGAACGCTTTATGCCATTCGTTTGGTTAGCCCTGCTATTTGTTCTTATAGAAATTGTATTACAAAAAACTGTTTTAAGATCTATACCATAAATAATTACAAACAGTTATGTTTAGAATTCAAAATACAGAAATATTATATTTACTATTAATAATACCTGTTTTCTACCTGGGGTACTACCTCTATAAGATAAATTATAGAAAAAGACTCAGGCTTTTTGGTAATAATGAGTTAATTGAGCAACTGATGCCTATGAAGTCGGTTGCCAGGCAAACATTAAAGTTTTCTTTTTTAATGCTCTCACTTGCTTTACTAATTTTTTCTTTATCAAGACCACAGTTTGGCTCAAAACTTAAAGAAGTAAAACGGAAAGGCATAGAGATAATAATTGCCCTCGATGTTTCTAACAGTATGATGGCTAATGATATTGCTCCGAACCGTTTGGAGAGAGCAAAACAGGCTATCAGCACATTGGTTAAAAAACTCAATAACGATCAAATTGGTTTAATAATATTTGCCGGTGATGCATATACCCAATTGCCTATTACAAACGATTATGTTTCAGCAAAACTCTTTTTATCAAACATTACTACCGATGCTGTTTCAAAGCAGGGAACTGCTATTGGAAAGGCCATAAGACATGGTATGCATTCTTTCACACCTAATGAAGAAACGTCGAAAGTAATTATAATCATTTCTGATGGTGAAAACCATGAAGGTGACGCAGTTCAGGCTGCACAAGAGGCAGAAGAACAGGGCATAAAGGTGTTTACTATTGGCATGGGATCAGCAGAGGGTTCACTAATACCATTAAAAAACAGGTCAGGATTTGTTACCGACAGGCAGGGGAATCCGGTTACAACACGCATGAATCCTGAAATGTTAAAACAAATAGCCGTTGCAGGTGGAGGAGATTTTTATTTGGCTTCGACCAGTAACGTAGGATTAAATAAATTATACGGGGAATTAAAGAAACTCGATAAGGCCGAAATTGAAAGTCAGGTGTATTCAGAATACGATGATCAGTATAGCTATTTTGTTTTAGCTGCACTCTTACTAATTATACTTGATCTTTTTATTTTAGAGAGAAAAAATAAATGGTTGTCAAACATTAAACTATTTGAGCAGAAATGAGAGGCTTAGCTTTAATATTAGTAGTTACTATGGGGGTTATTTCTTTCGCTCAAAGTCCGGGAAAATCTGTACGACAGGGAAATGTGTATTATAAAACAGATAAATACACCGAAGCTGAAATAAAATACCGCGAAGCGATCGATAATAATCCACAGATGTCGCAGGCAAACTATAACCTTGGCAATGCAAAATACAGACAGGATAATTATGAATCGGCTGTTTTAGATTATCAGAATGCGATAAGCTCAACAAAAGATCCCAATCGCCTGTCAAAATATTACTATAACCTCGGAAATGCTTTTTACAATCAGCAAAAATTAAAAGAAAGCGTTGAAGCGTATAAAAACGCCTTGAGAAATAACCCGGATAATGAAAATGCAAGGCATAATTTGTTTTTAGCAGAACAAATGCTGAAACAGCAACAGCAACAACAGCAGCAACAAAACCAGGATTCAAAACCACAGGAACCATCAGAATTTGCAAAGAAACTAAAAAAACAAGCGCAGGAATTAGTGAATCAGCGCAGGTATTCTGAGGCATATAACCTGATGGTGGAGGGCGAGAAGAAGGATCCTACAGTTGCTTACTTTAAGGATTTTACGAATAAGATTAATGAGGTTGATCAAATAAATAAAATGTAATATGAGGCATTTTGGCATAATCACAGGCTTAATATTTCTATTTTTATTGAATGTTAATGGGCAGCAAAATGCAGAAGATATTTTTCATTTTGCAGGGAATTTGTTTATTAACGGCAATTATAAAGGAGCAAAAGCCGAGATTGAAAATGGGTTGAAACTGTTTCCGGGTGATTCAAAGCTTCAGGCCTTAAGAGACAAGATTAAGGAGCAGGAGAAAAAGCAGCAGGAGCAAAATCAACAAAACCAGGATCAGAATAACGAAGAAAAAGACAAGCAAAACCAGAAACAGGAAGATAATCAACAAGCCGATAACTCAGACCAGGAGCAAAACCAGCAGCAGCCTCAACCTAAGGATGGTGAACAGGAAGAACAGCAGCAACAACAGCAGCAACAACAATATGTCGAAGGTGAGATATCTAAGGAAGATGCAGAACGAATTCTGAATGCTCTGGAAGAAGAAGAAAAAGATGTGTTGAAAAAGCTTGAATTAGAGAAAGCTAAATCGAAGAAAGTGCCAACTGAAAAGGAATGGTAAATACAAATTAATAATGAAGATTAAGTTAATATCAGGTTTTATTTTACTGGCAATTGCAACTAAATTGCTTGCCCAGGATATATCTTTTGTTGCCAGCGCTCCAAAATATGTACGGGTGGGAGAACAGTTCCAGATTCAATATACTATTGATAAAAATGTTGATGATTTTACCCCTCCTGATTTTGATGGCTTCGATTACCTTGGTGGGCCAATGCAAAGTACCAGTTCAAGCACAAACATCATAAACGGTAAAGTTACCCGCTCTACCACTTTTACGCTCATATATTATTTAAGGGCAAAATCACCTGGCAAATACACAATAAAGCCTGCCCGGTCAAGTTATAAGAAAGATCAGGTTTCTTCAAACGCTGTCGACATTGAAGTTGTAGGCACAGCAACTTCACAACAACCTCAATCCAATACAACTCAGCAAAGTTCTGGCACAGCTACCTCAACCGGTGATGATATTTTTGTAAGCCTGGTTTTGGATAAAAAAACAGCTTATGTTGGTCAGCAAATTACTGCCTGGGTAAAAGTTTATACAAAAGTCGATTTAAATGATATTGATCGCAGAAGTTACAAAGGACCAGAGTTTAATGGTTTTTTTAAACAAAATATTGAAATACCTCCTTTAAGAAATCTTGAGAGAGAAAAGGTTGGTGATGAAATATACTATTCAGGAGTAATTGAAAAATTTATTATTAGTCCACAGAGAACAGGTAAGATTTCTATAAATCCATTTGATTTAACCGTACTTCTTAAAAAACAAGCCAGACAACCACAGAGTATTTTCGATGATTTTTTTGGCCCATCGTATTCCTCTGTTCCTAAAAAACTCACCTCAAAATCGGTTACAGTAAATGTTAAACCTTTACCGGAGAACCAGCCGGCAGAATTTTCAGGCGCAGTTGGTAGTTATTCAATAAAAGGTTCAATTAATACAAACAAGGTAAATGTAAACGAAGCCATTCAGTTTAAAATTGTTGTTTCTGGTCAGGGAAACATAAGACTTATTGAAAAACTGAATTATGATTTGTCGTTTTTCGATGTTTTTGATCCGGTTGTAAACTCAAATGTTGATAATTCTGGTTTAGGTGGCACAAAGGTTTTTGAGATAACTGCAATTCCCAGGCATGCCGGAACCTTTTCAATCGATCCCTTTTCGCTGACTTACTTCGATATTAATTCTAAATCATACAAAACGCTTAAAACGCAAACTTTTGATCTTATTGTTGATAAAGGAGATGCAGATACATCCAGTATAATAATTACCAATATAGCAAAAGAAGATGTCGAGCTTTTATCAAGCGATATACGCTATATTAAAACGAACTCGAAATTTAAACCTTCACATAATTATTTAATTGCTCAATTCAGGTATTATATCATTTACATCATTTTGTTAACAGCATCTTCTTTAATATTAATATTTAAACGTAAACAAATAAAAAATAATGCTGATATCGTACGAACAAGGAATAAAAAAGCCAGTAAAGTTGCTAAGAAACGTCTTAAAAAGGCTTTGAGTTTACTTAAAGCAAATGAAAAAGAAAATTTCTTCGAAGAATTATCCAGAGCACTTTGGGGCTACTTCTCAGATAAACTGAATATTCCAGTATCAAATCTTTCAGCCGAAAAAGCTAAGGCTTCTTTAATGAATAAGAATATTGACAATCAGATTGTTGATGATATGTTGAAGGTGATTTCGGATTGTGAGTTCGCCAGGTATGCCCCAGGAGGTTTCGATAGATCCTTAAAAGAAGTGTACGACGAGGCAGCAAAATTTATAACTATTATCGATCAAAAATTATAACCATGCGCTATTTATTAAATATCATAATAGTATATCTAAGCTTTTCATCAATAGCCTTTGGTCAGGCAGATACCGATTCCTTATTTGCAAAGGGGAATGAAGCATATAAGAATAAGCAGTTTTTTGATGCAATTGAATTATATTCTGTAATTATTGAGCATCATGAGAATGTTTCTGCCGAGGTTTATTATAACCTTGGTAATGCTTATTATAAAACGGGTGATTTCTCAAGAGCAATATTAAATTACGAAAGGGCATTATTGCTCAATCCATCCGATGAAGATATTCAGTTTAACCTGGCAAAAGCAAAAACATATCTGGTCGATAAGATTGAGGTTATACCTGATTTCTTTGTTAAAACCTGGTTTAAAAAGATATTGATTTTCTTTGACAGTAACCTTTGGGCAATTCTTGCTTTGCTATTTTTCAATCTTTCAATAACAGGGATATTAATCTATAACTTTACAAAATCGGTTGCTTTCAGAAAATTATCTTTTATTCTTTCTATTCTCTTTTTGTTTTTTTCAGTATTTGCTTTAAGTTTCGCATTCAAAACAAGAAATTATATCGAAGAATCAAATTCTGCAATAGTTTTAGAGCCAACCGTCAGGGTAAAAAGCTCACCTGACCTTGAAAGTAATGATATGTTTATAATTCACGAGGGTCTTAAAGTAGATGTTATTCGGGAAATAGGAACTTGGTCAGAAATCAGGTTATCTGACGGTAAGCAAGGTTGGATGCAATCTGAAAATTTTGAAAAAATATAGAGAATTACTTACTAATAGAAGCCTCCGTATCTGTGCAATTCAATCTTAGGATTAATACACATTACAGGAATTTTATATTTGTTTGATATATATTTCTGTTCAGAAATTCCAAATAAATTACTGAATAATCCGAACCGTTTCCTGAGCATAATAATTATTAATTGTGCATCAACTTCATGAGCAAAATTAAGGGTAGCTTCAGCAAAAGGTAATTTCTCTTTATTGCCAACAATTTCATAATCAATGCTTTTGCCTTCCAGAAATCGCTTAGAAAATTCCGCATTATTTCTTACCTTATAATCATTGATATCTGATCTGTACAGATAGATTTTAGAGGTATAATATTTCGACAATGTGCTAATCCAAACCAGTTTTTCTTTATTTTCTGTCCTGAAGTCAATCGGGAAAACAATTTTCTTAAACGAAAGTCGCTTAGGTGGCGCCTGAACAACAATAAAAGGAATTTTTGCGCCGCTCATTACTCTAATACTTCGGCTTCTTAAAAAACGCTCTGTTCCTCTGGGGGGTTGAGCTTTCATTATTACTATAAATGCATCAAGGGTTTCAGCTACCACCTTAATTACTTTATGTACTACACCAGCTCTGATTTTCACCTCAACTTTCACACCATATTTTGCAGTTATTGCTTTTGCAACTTCTTCTAATCTTTTATGGTGCTCTGCTTCTTCGTTAAGTTCATCAATAACATGCAACAGAACAAGTTCAGTTTCAACGATTTTTGCTATAAGAACTGCATATTTAACAGCGTATTCCGATAGTTCGGTATAATCGTAGGGAACCAGTATTTTGCGATTTTCAGATGCCATATGGTTGGTGTTTTTTCTGAATGTTTAATTTAGTAAAAAAAAATATATTTTTTATACTATTCTTAATATGTATAAAACTATAGTTATTAATCGGTTATACGAAATTACATTAAAACAGTTTTTATATGAACGCAATTTTATTAATAATTCTTGTCTTTGCAGGATATATTATTGCATATAAGACCTATGGTCGGTATTTGAGTAAAAAGATATTTAAAGTCTCAGATAGAAACATTGTTCCATCTCATGAATTTCAAGATGGCATCGACTATGTGCCAACCGATAAAAGTATAATTTTTGGTCACCATTTTACAACAATTGCAGGGCTGGGTCCCATCATTGGGCCGGCAATCGGAATTATATGGGGCTGGCTGCCTGCTCTTATGTGGGTATTCTTTGGTTCAATTTTCATGGGGGCTGTTCATGATTATGCAACTTTAATAATTTCTGCAAGGAATAAAGGAAAAACAATAGGTGAACTTACCGGAAATGTTCTAAACCCTGGCTCGCGTATTGCTTTTCAGTTAATTATGCAAGTTTTGTTAACTATTGTATTATCTGTTTTTGCATTGATAGTAAGCACCCTGTTTGTTCTTTATCCCGAATCGGTGATACCAATTTGGCTGCAAATTCCAATAGCTATTTTATTAGGAAGAATTATTAAAAGAGGAGGTAACAAAATTGTGTATTCTATAATAGCTATTATTCTTATGTATGTCACAATATATATTGGCATGCTTTTCCCAATTAATATTGCAGAGTTGCCATTTCTGTCAAGGTTTGCAGGTAATCAGACTCAACTATTCAATATTGTTGCAATAATTTGGTGTTTAATTCTTTTTATTTATGTTTCAATAGCCTCAGTTTTACCTGTTGGAGTTTTGCTACAACCACGCGATTTTATTAATTCTTTGCAGTTATTCATTGCAATTGTTGTAATTGTTTTGGGTGTATTTGTTGCAAACCCAATAATTTCAGCACCAGCTATAAATTCATTAGCTTTTGAACCCGGAAATGATGTTCCTGCAATAGCACCGGTATTGTTTATTATTATTGCCTGTGGTGCTATTTCGGGTTTTCATTCAATTGCAAGTTCTGGAACAACCGTTAAGCAGCTTGATAAGGAATCGGATGGTTTGTTTATTGGCTTTGGAAGTATGCTTACAGAGGGGTTTCTTGCTGTACTCGTTATTATTTGTGCCACTGCAGGACTTGGATTAGGTTTCGATTTTAACGGAGAAATTTTAAAAGGTTCAGATGCATTTTATCATTATTATTCATCTTGGTCGGCAACCCAGGGGGGAATAAGTAACAATATACAATCGTTTGTAATCGGTACAACAAACCTTCTCGCTGTAATAGGAATTCCCCGGGAATTCTCAGCTGTTATGATTGCAGTTTTTATAGTAAGTTTTGCAAACACTACCCTCGATTCGGCAGCAAGAATTCAAAGGCTTTCAATGCAGGAACTGGTTGGTGAAAAAAGAAAATTTTTAAACAACCGGTATATATCAACAATTATTGTGATTTTGTTGGCCGGTATTATTACATTCCTTAAGCCCGGAGGTGCCGGAGCAAAGATATTGTGGCCGCTGTTCGGAAGCATGAATCAACTTTTGGCAGCCTTGGGACTAGCGGTTGTGACGGTTTACATGCATCAGAAAGGTAAAAAATACATCCTGTTTCTTGTCCCTATGCTTTTTATTCTTATAATGACCTTGTGGTCAATGGGAATAAATCTTTTTCGTTCGATTCAAAAGGCAGACTATGTGCTGATAACAATTTCATTTGTAATTTTAGCCCTGACAGGATGGTTGTTGTTCAGTGGACTGAAAACAATAATTCGTAATAGAATTACCTGATATCAAATCCGGTATAATTCTTCAACGATTCAATATTAAAAGTAATTGTATCAACTCTTGAATGGGGCGGACCAATCTTACACCAGTCAACAAACTTGGTTAATTGATTTAAACTTCCTTCGGCTTCGATATAAACTGAACCATCATACCGATTCATAACAAAGCCTTTAAGTCCGTATCCTCTGGCCATTCTTTGTGCTGTATATCTGAAACCTACCCCTTGTACCCTACCAGAGATAGAAATGGTATAATGATGAATTTCCATAAAACCTGAAGTGTGCTATTCAGAGAGAAACTTGTTTACAGTAATAAGTAATTCCTGAACCTCAATGGGCTTTGTGATTATATCATTACATCCGGCTTTAAGACTTTCAACTTTGTTTTCTTCCGATGCAAGCGCTGTCTGGGCAATAATGGGAATTTTTGTATTAAATTTCCGAATTTCGGATGTAGCTTTTATCCCATTTAGTCCGGGCATTTTTATGTCCATCAGTATAAGGTCTATTTTATTTATTGATTTGCAAAGATCTATTGCTTCGAACCCGTTCTTTGCAAATAAAAGTTGTACGCTCGTACCTTGAAATACAGCATCAAGAAACATTGCATTTACTTCTTCATCATCAACAATAAGAATAACCTTGTTGGGCCAGATATATGATGTACCAAATGTAATTTCTTCATCAGAAATTTTTTGTTCTTCTTTATCAATAGCTTCAAAAGGAATAGTGAAAAAGAACGAGGTGCCATTTCCTTCATCCGATTCGACCCATATCCGGCCACCTAAGTTTTTTACTATATTTCTTGCTATTGTCAAACCTAAACCCGGGTCTTCATACTTTGTAATGTCGGTATTATCTAGAGTTATAAATTTATTGAAGATTACCTTTTGTTCGTCTTTTGATAATCCCGGACTTGTGTCTTTCACAAAGAAAATTATTTTCTGTAATGGCTCATCAAACCGATACCCGATTTCAATGTGGCCTTTCTGAGTATACCTGAGCGAATAGGTTACAATGTTATTAATAGTTTGTTGCAAACGACCCGAATCTGTTAAGGTTTCAACGCCATTTGGTTTAGGAACATTAAGACGTATTTCTACCAGTTCTTGCTGCGATATTGTTCTTTGCTGATTAATCCCTAAAATCAATTCGTTCAAAACAAGGTTGAGGTTGCAGGGGGTTTTAGAAATATTAATATTGCCCGATTCAAGTTTAGCAACTTCCGATAAGTCATCAATAAGGCCAAGAATTCTTTTGCTTTGCCTTTTAATTATATCAATAAATTCTCTGCGTTTAATAGAGTCTGAATCACTGGCAGCTAAGAGTTCAGCAAATCCGGTAACAGAGTTCAACGGAGTTCTTATATAATGAGAAATATTAGAAAGAATGGTTGTTTTTAGTTTGTCGGATTCTTCTATTTTCTCTTTTGTTTTTAATAGTTCCTTTTGTTGTTTAGTTTGTACAGAAATATCTTTAATAGCTATAAGAGCTTTTTTATCCTTTCCGGGAATGTTAGTTAAAGTAATTTCTGTTGGCTTTACTTCTTTTGCATCATTATTAAGCAGCACTCGTGCCTGGCATTTTATGCTTGGCTGTTCCTGTAGTTTTGTAATGCAATTCTGAAATATGAGAAGGTCGTCAGGTAGAATTATTTCTTCCGGATTTTGAATTTCATAAATTGGCCGGTTAAAAATGCAACTTTGAGACTCATCGTCAATTGATTCAAATCTGCCGTTTTGAATATTATAGATCAAAAAATCGATTTCTTCGTATTTCGAAAACAGAGAGAGCAATATCGATTTTGGTATATTACCAGAAACAGATTTATCGTCTTGTTCTTCAGATTTTAATTTTGAGATTTCACTCTCAAGTTCTCTAATCCTGGTTTCAAGTCCCTTTATTGTTTGTTTCTTATTTATTCGCATACCAAAATTATTACTCTAAAAATAATAATAGTGAAAGATAATAATCTTGTAATTTAGAATAGTTCAACTTCAATGGTTTGTATAAATGCTGTATAAGTGATTTCCTTTTCAACCTGTGCCTTTGATAAAAGAATGAGCACAGATAGTTCATTACTGTCTTTCGTCAGCATCTTTATTTCGGTTCTCACTCCAACTAGTTTTGAATCTCCGGGTTGAATATATTTACTTACAAAACTATCATTGATAGCTGTATCTTCAGAGAAAAGAATGCCAACGTTTTTATTAAGAACTTCCTCTTTTTTATAGCCAAGAAGCAATTCAGCAGCTTTGTTATAGAAAATGATTTTATTGTCTTTTGAAGTCTGAATAATAGCATCTAATGCACCTTCCAGTGTCCTTTCGTTTCTGATTTTATTGTTTTCGATTTCTTTAAATTGTTCCTGCATTTCAAGTTTTGCTTCGCGAAGCTTACGGCTCAATTCTTTTTCAGATTCACGCAGAAGTGCCTCCTGTTTTTTAAGAATTTCGTTTTGGTTTTTAAATTCAATCTCCATGAACTTTTGGTTGGTAATATCATGCCCAATAAATATTACTTTTTCAACTTCCCCATACATATTATACACACAACTAAACGCACCCTGTATCCAACACTCTTTACCTTCGTTTGATTTAACTTTGAACTGCCCCTCGAAGTTCATACCATTAACAATGTTTTCCCATTTTTTACCAAAGGTTTCCAACTCAAGAGGATCAATAAGATCCATAACATTAAGCCCGGCAACTTCTTTTTCTGAGTATTTGAAAAGATATAGGAAAAGTTCGCTAAATGTTTTTATATTACCGGTTGTGTCGAATTCAATTTTAATACTGGATCGATTTACCGCTTCAACAAATCCTTCTAAATTCAGGCTGATTTTTTTCTGTTCAGTGGTATCAAGTGCAAGGAATAAGATTCTTTCAGCCTCGCCGTTTTCATCTCTGATACAAGTATATGTTGCCATTGTCCAAAGATCTTTTCCAGACTTTGAAACATGTTTCATATATCCTTCAAAATGACGACCGCCCTGAGAAAGATTTTTCCAGATATTATTGAACCACTCTTCATCTTTCTTTGAAAGGAACATGGAGATATGCTTGCCTTCAACCTGTGAGTTCGAAGTATATTCAAGCTTTTTCAGGAAGTTAGTGTTGGCATAAAGTAAAATACCATCAATATTGTATTCTGCCCTAATCATGGTGTGATTTACAGTATTCTCAAGACGTAAAAATCTTTCAGCTTGTCTGGCAGCTTCTTCCTGAGTTGCTTTTAATTCTTCCATGTTTTGCCTCATTTCTTCTTCTTGCGAGGCAAGAGCCTGAGCCTGTTCTTTTGATTCTTTTAAAAGCTGTGAGGTTTGCAGGTTCATTCGCACTGTCGATAGGGTAGAAGCGGTATTACCAGCAACTTTTTCAATGAAGTTTATATGGTCTTCTGTAAATTCATTAAGTGATGTGATTTCAAGTACCCCGAATAATTCACCTTCCGATACCATTGGAGCAACAATTAATTGATTTGGATTAGTTTTTCCTAATCCTGAAGTAACAGATACATACCCATTTGGTATGTTTTCCATGTGTATGGTTTTTTGCTCCCGGGCCGCAGTTCCAATTAATCCTTTTCCCCATGGAGTTGTTTTATCGGCATATTTTTTGCGTCCGTAGGCATAAAATGCTATCAGATTGAAAAATTTATTGCCGTTTTCTTCCTCAAGATGAAAAAATCCGCCCTGAATAGCTCCTACATAATCAGTTAATTCTTTTACAACATTAAAGGCCAGCTTTTCAAAATCATTATTATTCCTTAAAATTTCACCGAACCTGGCATGGCCTTCTGCATGCCAGTTTCTTTTTTCATCTTCAGTCCGTTGTTTTTCAACAATCTGTTTGTTTGTTTTTAAGGTGTTTCGCAGATTTGTAAGCGATTTTTTTAATATGTCTTTATTGTCGAGTACTTCTAGTTCCTCATCGTAATTCTCATCAATCAGGTGCCCTATATATTCCGTAACAATGCGGTTTTTAGTTTCCTGAGAAGCAATTTTTTTACCAATTTTTTCCTGAATTTTGCTGATGATTCGCAAATAAAAAACCAGTGAAACAGGGATTAAAATTACTTGGGCAAGCAATATCAGAAGTACTTTATTCTCAATAAGAATGTTTAAAAAACTTTGAAAAGAGTATATTTCTTTATCGTTTGTGATAAGATCTATAATAAGCCCAACCAAAAAGAAAAAGAAAGTAAAAACAAATGATATTATAACAGGCAGATTACTGTTTCTTCTACTATCTTCAAACTCCATATAAAACTTCAATTAATAGTCAATAGACTAAATATAATCAAATATTTATAAATACACTGAAAAATATATGAAACTTTGCTAACACTCAGGCTTAAGATACATTTCAGGATTAAAGAAAAGTGCACCTGAAATTTATTTAAAAAGCTGAATATGAAAATAATAGTTAATGCTTGTATTGAACGATTGTTTGAGCAATTTTTGACAAGGGAAGTATCTTGTCGGCAGCGTTTAAATTTATAGCTTCTTTGGGCATGCCGAATACTACACATGAATGCTCATCCTGTGCTATTGTAAATGCCCCTGAGTTTTTCATTTCCAGTAAGCCTTTTGCGCCATCGTCTCCCATTCCGGTCATAATTACACCTATGGCATTTTTACCGGCATATCGGGCTGTTGATCTAAACAATACATCAACGCTGGGGCGGTGACGGTTAACTAAAGGGCCCTCTTGTATTTCAACATAATATCTGGCACCCGAACGTTTCAGCAGCATATGGTGATTCCCCGGGGCAATTAAAGCTCTGCCTGGTATAACGGTATCGTTATTTTGGGCTTCTTTAACCGATATTTTGCATAAAGTATTAAGTCGTTCGGCAAAGGAACGCGTAAAATGTTCAGGCATATGCTGAACAACAACTATTCCTGGGCTATCTACAGGCAGCTCCTCAAGAAATATCCGTAAAGCTTCAGTTCCTCCTGTTGATGCACCAACTGCAACTACCAAATCAGTAGTTTTTATCATGCTGTAATCATTTGCTGGGGGTAGTATGGCATCGGCAGAGTATTTTGGTTGCACTTTTATTGTATAACTTGGAGTGATACTTGCAGTGTGAGTTGAAGGTTGCGGAGATGAAGAAAAGTCGCTATTTGGCGATGGAGTTTTTCTTCGCGAAATCTTTGCAAACGATGCTGCCTTTACAGCATCGCAAATTTTTATTTTCGATTCTTCAATGAACTCCTTTGTATTCATCTGGGGTTTGGTAATTATTTCAACCGCTCCATATTCCAGTGCTTTCATACCGGTTTCGGTTCCTTTTTCTGATAAGCTTGATATAATGACAACCGGGAGCGGATGTTGACTCATAATTTTTTTTAGGAAAGTCAGTCCGTCCATTCTTGGCATTTCAACATCGAGTGTGATAACATCCGGCACTTCTTTGGCAATCTTTTTAGCAGCAAATATGGGATCTGCAGCAGTACCTATTACTTCAATCTTAGGATCGGTGCTTAGAATTTCAGATAATGTCTGTCGAACAACCGCTGAATCATCAACTATAAGTACTTTTATTTTTGTCATTTGCTACTTGTATTTGGTGAAGTTGTGGATTTAACAAATCGTTGGGAAATTTCTCCGGTATTGGAGTTGAAAATTATTTTACGACCTAATTTTCCTCCTGTACTGTGGGCAACAATAGGAATTTTCAATTTTGCCAGTAATTCATTTGCAAGGTGAACATTACGTTCGCCAACGTTAAAATATGAAAAACTGGTTTGCAAAACTTCTCCTCCGCCGAACACCTTAGCAATAAGGTTTTCGTGTCTGGTTCCGTAATTAATCATTTTTTCATATAGTTTTTCAATGGCAATATTTCCATATTTTGGTGATGCAAGCCCCTGTCCATTCCAAAAAGGAAGCATGTAATGGTTAATCCCTCCATATTGCAATTTTATGTCATACAAACAAACGGCTACGCATGAGCCGAGAATTGTATGAACTATTGCAGGTTTTCTGGGAACTACCAGTGCTGCCGGATATAAATAAATGCTTTCTTTTTCCTCTGTCACGGTTGCAGCTAAAATGTTTCCTCATCAAAGAAAAGCTCATTAACATCAGATGATGTGCCCGTACTTGTTTCCTTTGATTCAGGAATGTTTACAATAAATGTCGTACCCTTTTTTTCTGTACTTGTAAACGATATTGTACCATCAAGAATATCAAGTACAGCTTTATTGACTGAAAGACCCAATCCATGACCTCTGTTAACTGAATTGATACCACTGTCAACTCGTTTAAAGCGATCAAAAATTATATTTTCATCCTCTGAAGAAATTCCTTTGCCAAAATCTTGAACTTCAACAATTAACTTATCGAAAACTTTTGAAGCTCGTAAATATATTTTGCTTTTTTCATAGCTGAATTTAAGGGCATTACTAAGCAGATTCATTAATATTAAACTTAGTTTTTCAGGATCGGTATTAAAGAATAATTTGCCCTCATTATTTTTTCCTTCAATTTCAGAAATTATATTAATGCTTTTGTGTCTGGTATCGTATTTAAAGGTGTCAATTACATGCCCAATAAGGCTCTCAATATCTACTGTTGATATTTCAGGCTGAAGTTCACCAGCTTCGAGTTTGGCTGCAGCAAATATGTTTTTAAGTTGAAAATCAAGATGGAATACTTCAGAATGGATTAGGGCAACCATGGATATTACCTTTTTCCAGTTTTCTTTATCAACGTCCAGAATATTATCAGACAAAGCTAAAACTGAAGTAAATGGATTTACTAATTCATTACAGATATTGGAAATGAAATGACTTTTTAAAGCTTCAGCTTCTTCAAGTTTACTGTTGACCTTAACCAGCGAAGCTTCTAAACGTTCAATTTCCTCCTTTAATGAAGCTTTTTCCTTATTTGCAGCTTCTAGTTCACTTATATAGTTTCTCTCTGCAGCCATAGCTTAAATTTTAGAAAATACTGTTGGTATTATTGGTCTTAATGGTAAATCCAAACCTGTTATCGACTCGGAATGTCCTAGAAATAAGAATCCTCCTTTAATCAGGTTACTGCTTAATGCAGACAGAATTTTAAACTGGGTTGGCCTGTCGAAATAGATTAGTACATTTCTGCAAAATACAAAATGATACTCAGCATTTCTGACAGGAGTTAACTCAAGCAGGTTAATTCGAACGTATTCGATTTTATTGCGCAAGGCTGAAACAATTCTAACTTTTTTTTGATTTTTATCTTTACTTCTTAAAAAGTATTTTTTCTTGAGAACGAGCGGAATGTCAGCAATTCTGTCTTCCTTATAAACAGCATTTACAGCAGTTTCAAGCATTTTTGTTGAAATATCAGATGCCAGTATATGGTAATCAATTCCGTGATGATTCTCAATAAATTCGCTTAGGGTTATTGCTAAAGTGTAAGGTTCTTCTCCGGATGAACATCCAGCACTCCATACCTTTATTAACCTTGTATTAAAGTTTTTAACCGCATGTGGCAGTGCAGTTTCGAGCATAAAGTCGAAATGAATCGATTCTCTGAAAAAGTCGGTTTTGTTTGTGCTGACAACGTCCATCATATGAATTACTTCTTCACTCATTCCATGAGGAGAGAAAAGATATTCGATATAATCTTTGAAGTTATTCATATTTAATGCTTTCAGACGTTTCTGCAGCCGACTCTGAAGCATTATTTTTTTCTCGGGTGGCATCTTAATGCCATACTCCGTCATTATAAAATTACTTAGCTTATTAAACTCAAATTGAGATAATTCAGCAGAATATAAACCAGATGAACTTATGGCTGAATCATTCTTTTCCATATCTTTTACTGAAATCTATAACAGGTTAGTAATTAATAAATTTCTAATAGCAGACTAACTGTTAAATATTTATAACTTCTTCGTCTGAAAACACCTTGTTCACATCAATAAGCATAACAAATTCGTCCTGAACTTTTGCCATTCCCCATAAAATATCGGCATTGTAACTTGTTCCAATGCTGGGCGAAGCCTGGATGTCAGAATCAGCTAACTGAATAACTTCTCTTACACTATCTACTATTACACCAAGTAAAATAGACTCGTTTTTTATTTCAATATCCAAAACAAGTATACAGGTATCGGTTGTATAGGCGGTTTCTTCCAAACCAAATTTTAATCTTGCATCTAATACGGGTAGTACACTCCCTCTCAGGTTTATAACGCCTTTCATATAAGCCGGAGATTTTGGAACTTGTGTAACTTTAGTCATCTCAAGTATGTTGATGACATTTTTTACATTAGCAGCAAATATTTCATTTCCAATCTGGAATGAAAGATACGATCTCATAGTTGAGTTTTCTTGCATTTTGTAAAACTTAAGATGATTACTAAAATCAGCGAATAACCTTATTAATTGCAGCTAATAATTTTGCCGGAACAAATGGTTTAACAATCCATCCTGTTGCACCAGCATCTTTAGCCTCCATTTTTTTTTCGGTTTGCGATTCCGTAGTTAAAAATAAAATTGGAGTTCTTTGATAATCCGGCATTTTTCTTATTTCTCTAATTAGTTCAATGCCATTCATTTCTGGCATATGAAGGTCGGTTATTATTAGATTTATACTTTGCCCGTCTAAATGATTTAGAGCATTCTTGCCATTATCGCTAATAAGAACATCGTAACCTTCATTTTGGAGGGTGAAACTTACTATTTCACGAATACTTTCAGAGTCGTCGACAAAAAGTATCTTTTTGCTCATGTTTGTTTGTTTTTATATTTTAAAAGAATTCGACTTCGTCGTCATTATCATCCATTTTTTTACTTTCGTTATCGTCACCGGTGATAAGCTTATGTACTTCTCGCTCACTCTCCATTGTATACAGCTTCTTAAGGTGTTCCAACCGATCTTTTTCTACATCTTTCTGATTAATATTTATGTTTTCCAGCAACTGATCCAGAAAGTGTATTATCTCTTGTACTTCTTTTTCAAAGGTTTTATAATATGCAACTTGGTCAACACTAAAATCACTTGTAGGTTCTAAATGCATATTTGTGTTGAAGCCTGGTTTAAAAAGTTCCTCCATATATTCAGTAAGAATAGCTAAATCTTCCGAAAATTTATCGATTAATTTAATATCGAGTTTAATTTTATCTTTAATAAGATTACCTGAGATATTAATTTTATGTATTGAATTTGAATATTCATTTTCAAGTTTATTATACCATTCATTTAGTTTATCCAACTCCTCAGTTATCTGGGCAACAGGATTGTATTTATTGTCTTTTAAATGAGCCGATTCAATATTCCCGATTATTTTTCTCAAATCTTTAATGTTTATTAATATATCATCTTTTTTTGACTTATAAGCAATGTATTTTGTTAAATCTGTATCTACCGCATCTACCAGCTTATAGAAATTATTATATAAATGGTTAAGAGAAAACTTTCGGCTTGAAAGGTTCGATGACTGTTCAACCAAGTTTGATTTTATCATTTGGAGTTTTATGCTTTCCGGTTTACCGAACTGGTTCCAAATTGTATTATACTGATTAAAGAAAGAATCAAGGTCGTTTATTTTATGTAAGATTGTCTCAACAGCTTTTTGATATTCCCGATTGGCATGTATTAATTGTGCCGATTGCAAGGTGTTGATATCCCGTATTTTATAAAGTTCATCGTCGCTAATTATTTCACCTTCACGATGAGAATCCTTCAGGTTCCTGGTAATATCCTGATGGGCCTCCTGTACATGTTCTATTTGTTGTCTTAAAATATCCTGAAACTGCAGATTTGTAATTATTTCTGATGTGCTGCTAACTTTCTTTTTTTCAATTTCGTCAATATGCTTTTTATGCTTTTTAACGGAAATACTTATGTCTTCTATATGAAATAAAGACTGTTGAATTTTTTCAATCTGTTCACCAAATAATTCAGAATTACTAAACAATCCTTCCTCGATAAACTTGATTGATTTATTAATTATTAAACAAATTGCTTTATTTGCTGTTTCCTGTTCTTTATGACTTTTGCTGATGGAGTCAATAAGATTATTAATTGATTTATAATCGGTTGAAATAATTGGGTCGAAGTGTAAATTTGTTACAAGCAACTTAATTGTACTTAAATCCTGTTTGGCATTGCTAAGTATCAGCTGAAAAAAATTGAAGGTCTGACTTAATTCTTTGAGCTTTTCGAGATGTGAACTTAAGCTGTCAAAAATCTTTTCTTTTTGATATTTGTCTTTTGATAGCAGAGAGTTGAAATTATCGTTTTCGTGTATCTTATTAATAACATCAATAATTTTATTTGAAGCCTCTGAGAGCTTCTGCAGGTTAAGGTAATATTTTTTGAAGTTTGAATTAAGTATTTCGAAATCTTTAACAGAACAGTCTATTAAACTATCTATTTTCGATCTGACTTCATCAAAAATTAGAATAGCTTTTTTAAGAACTTCTTTAATTGAGTATGATTTGTTCGTCACTTGCTTTGTATTTATGTCTTGACTAACATAAATTTAGAACGAACTAAATGATAAATAAAATAATAAAAATGATATTAATCACCCTGTATTGGTGATATAAAACATTTTATTTATTAACGATGAGAAACTATCTTTAGTGAAATGTTTATTAATGCGGAAACACATGTTAAAAATTTATCTGTATCAATAGGTTTTGTAAATGTGTTTTTAATACCCATTTTATTTAAAATGTATAAATAGTAGGGATTATTGCCAGACATCGCAATAATTTCAATAGAATCAGAAATATTCTTTATTTGTTTGATGAGTTCAACTCCTTCAATCCTGGGCATTACAATATCAGTAATGACCAAATTATAATTTCCGGCTTTTATTTTTTCGAGAGCCTCGTAACCATCCTTAGCGGTATCTGCTGCAACATTAAAATTATTCTCAATTAAATACCGTATATATTTTCTGTCAAGAATATTATCGTCTACTATCAGAATTTTCATGGCATAACATTTATTAGTAGTTACGCCAAACGCTTTATATAGTTAAAACTATTAGATAAATGGATTGATTATTATGATTAATCTGAGAATTTTGCGCTTTAATACCTATTTGGTCATTTTGGCGTCTTGCTGTAAAACAGATTCAACTTTATCAACGAGATATTGTAAATCAATAGGCTTTTTAACAAAGTCGATAGCTCCCATATTCATTATTTTCTCGATGTTTTCTTCATCTGTAAGTGCTGAAACAACAATAACCGGTGTTGATTTGGTATTATCATTCTTTCTTATCTCCTGCAAGAAATCGAAACCACTTATTTTAGGCATTAATAAATCTAATAAAATAAGATCTGGAGTGTTCTTCTCAATAATTGAATATGCTTCTTTAGCATTCAGGGCAGTTTCTATCTTATAACCCTTTTCATCCAATATCGCTTCTAATAATACTACATTGGTAGTAGAATCGTCAACAACTAATATGGTGTAATCTTTATTATCTGGCATCATTTGATACTGAATTTCTAATGTGATATTTATTCGCTTATTGTAAATATAAGTAAAAATGAGCAAAAATTGCAACAACTTGATTTTTTATAGGCCTGAGATTTGTTATTGGTAATAAATGATCTAAATCATCATTTTTTAGACAATACTCTTTGATTTAGTCTTTTTTTTGCTAATTTTAATAGAAGATAACCTATAAAGAAATGTGAGTTAATGCAAGGTTCCACAAAGAATAATTCTATCGTCCCTTTTGAACATTTATTGTCTGAACAGGAAAAGCAACAGATTATTGATAACAGTAATACGGTTTTATATAATAAAAAGGAAATAATATTCAGACAGAATACACGCACCTCACATATTATGTTCATTAAGTCGGGCATGGTAAAAATTTTTAAAGAGGGAAGAAACAAAAAGTTCATCATATTAAAGGTTGCCGTTCAGCAAGACTTTCTTGGCTTATTGTCAATTTACGGTCGCGATACCCATCAATATTCAGCATCAGCTGCTGTACCTACAGAAATATGCTTTATTGATATTGGGGTGTTTAATAAAATATTGTTTTCTAACGGGGAGTTTGCCGAGAGGTTTATTAATAAAATCTGCAACGATGGACTTTATATTTTTGAACGTCTGATGAGTCAGTCGCATAAGCAACTTCCGGGACGTATTGCCGATGTTATTTTATATTTTGCTGAGAGGATATTTAAAGCCGATGAATTTGAATTCCCTTTCACAAGAAGGGAACTGGCAGAGTTGGCCGGAACAACAAAAGAAAGCTTTATACGAACTCTTGCTGAGTTTAAGAACGATAAAATTATTGATCTGGATGGCTCTAATGTAAAGATTAATAGTTTAAAAATTGTTAAAACATTAAGTCAACTCGGATAATTTGTATAGCATGTCAAAGTTAAAGATTATAATTGCTGATGATATTTTTACTAACCGACTTCTATTGTCTGAAATATTAAAGGATCTAGGGTATGAGTTTTTCCTGGCAAAGAATGGCAAGGAAGCTGTTGATGAATTGCAGAAAAGCGATTACAACCTTGTTTTAATGGATATTGAAATGCCGGTAATGAATGGCGTTGAGGCAACTAAATTTATACGCGAACAACTGGAGAGCCCAAAATGCAATGTGCCGGTTGTAGCACTTACTGCACATAATCCAAAACTTTTTTTTGATGACTTCAGAAACGTTGGCTTTTCACAACTTCTGACCAAACCTTATTCTGTGGCGAAACTCCGGGAATTACTGGAGTCGTATGTTGAAATTTGAGCTTTTTATAAAAATTTCTTATTTATTAAATTTAAAATTCCGGAAAGTCCCGCCAGATCGTCCCGATCGAACTGTTCTGTTTTATCACTATCAATATCGAGTACCCCAACCACTTTTCCTGAAGTATCTTTTACAGGAATTACAATTTCCGATTTCGAACGTGAATCGCATGCTATATGATCGGGAAAATCTTCTACATCAGCGACAATAATTGGCTCAGATTTTAAAACTGAAGCCCAGCAAACGCCTTTAGGTTTTGTAAGTACCTGACAGGCTAATGGTCCCTGGTAGGGCCCAACAATTAACTCATCGTTTTTTATAAAATAAAATCCTACCCAAAATATATATGGCACTTTATGATACAATAGGGCATTTATTGTTGCTAACTGAGCATTTAGTGAAGGACTGTTTTTTAAAAGAGGCTCAAGTTGATGTATAAGTCTGTTGTATTTTTTTTGTTTCGAGTTCATTACAAAATGTTTGCTGGAAATATAAAAAAAAATAATCCAAACAGAAGCCTGGATTATTAATTTCTTGAAATTGTTTGTTGGTTTTTAGGCTGGTATAAAGTCATAGATACGTATTACTTTAAACAAATTGTGTGGCAATGGTTTTAATACAATTCGTTTATCACCCTTTTGGTAGAGCACATAGTGATAAAATTCGAAACACTGTAAGTTTGTAGGTCTTACTCCAAGCAAGCTAAGTTCATCTGTACTAAAGCATGAACCTGATTTGATTTGTAGGGTAGGAGTTTGTACTAATGTATTCATATCTATTGAGATTTGGTTCCGGTACTAAACTACTATAAAGTTCAACTTGAAACCTAAAGAGTTGTGGTGATATGAATTACCTAAGAAGGGTGATATGAATCACCACTAAAAACACTTTAGAATACATGTAAATAAATGAAATACAGTAATATACATTAATTGTTGTATTTTAACAATTAAAAAAATAGTATAAATACAACAGTTTTTCTTTGGAAAAAAAATCAGGAAGTCCTATAATATACAAAAAAATATTGTAAAAAACAAGAGTTAATTTTGCGAAATGACCAAATAAAAAACCGGTTAAGTTTTTTTAACATTAACCGGTTTTGTGATTCCGCTGAGGCTCGAACTCAGGACCCCATCCTTAAAAGGGATGTGCTCTACCAACTGAGCTACGGAATCTTAATTTCAGAGGGCTTAAAGCCTCTCTCAAAGGCGATGCAAAAATAGTATTTTAATCTTTCCTGCAAAAATATTTCGGAAAATAATTTGACTTTTTTTTTGTATATTTAATAAGCGGTTCAAAAAGAATGTTTTATATATGAACAAAACTTTTTAATATCGTGTTCGTAATACTAATATAAATTTAATACTAACTAAGCATAAAAACATATCAGATGAAAAACAAAATCCTAACTTTAATTGTCGTTAGCTTAATCAGTTATAATTCCTTCTCTCAAATTAAAGGAGTTGCAGATATGCTGGGTAGCGGAACCGAAAACGCAGAAGCTCTTTTTGAAGCCTACCTGTCACCCTGGACAAATGCTTTTGGAGCCAGTTTAAATGGAGGCTGGTATAACACTGCAAAACCACATAAATTAGGAGGTTTTGATATAACAATGAGCTTTAATGCAGCAATAATACCTGATTTGGATAAAACTTTTGACTTATCAGGTTTAGGTTTATCGGGAATGTCTTTCCCCGAAGGTTCCATGTCGTCAACAGCAGCCGGGCCAAGAGATGGGGGCAAGCCTATGATATATACCCCAAATGCTGCATATCCTCAAGCGTCTGTTCCCATTAATGCTCCAAATGGTACAGGAGTGGGATTTATACCGCTTCCAACAGCACAAATTGGTGTTGGTTTCATTAAAGAAACCGATCTTAATTTTAGATATATGCCTGAAGTTTCGTTAGGTGATATTGGTAACATGAAGCTTTGGGGGATAGGAGTGAAGCATTCTATTAAACAATGGATCCCGGTTCTGGCTAAGGTTCCGGTATTTCAACTTTCGGCTCAGGGTGGATATACAAAGTTTTCTACCAATCTGGGGATTAATTTAACTCCTGATGCTTTTGGAGATGATTATAGCAGTTTGGGAACAGGAAATTATAATGATCAAAACTTTGGTTTTGAAGTTTCCAGCTTTACAGCTAATATTCTTGTTGGGGCTAATTTACCGGTTGTTTGTTTTTATGGAGGCCTTGGTTTTGCCACAACAAAAGCAAACCTAACCTTAACAGGAAACTTCCCAATACCAGATGTTGATACAGAAACCGGACACCGAATAATAAATGACATTACAGATCCTATAAATGCTGAAATGACAAATAGCGATGGATCAAAAACAAAACCCCGTTTAAATGTGGGTATGCGTATTAAGCTGGGAGTTATTACCTTCCATGGCGATTATACCTATGCGAACTACAGTGTGGCAACAGGCGGAATAGGTATAAGTTTTAGATAAAACTTAGACAATACTTTAGAATAAGTCCCTGGTTTAAGCCGGGGATTTTTTTTGTCTAAAAATAAAATCCCAGTCTGATTGTTGGATTACTATAAGAAGAATATGGATTCTGTGTTACATCAAAAAGTACAAGAAGCGATAATCCTCCATTGTGCTCACCAAAAGGCTGAAAAATACCCGCACCTACCAGAACATTGTCTATCCATTCCCGACCGATTGAAACAAAACTGTTGTTGTGAATATAATATTTTTCAATATTAACATGTTCTAATTCTGAATAGACAACAATATTGCCAATATTTATATTGATTTTCTCATCCAGATTTGCTAAAAGTGTATACATAACTATTGCCCGCGGACCATACGATGAAGTTTTATAATTGAATGATTTATAGTTAATATAATTATATGTAAATCCCGGCCCTACTTGCAGCCTGGGAGTTGCCCGGTACAGAGCAAGAGGCGAAATATCAATGTATGTTAAATAGCCGAATGAAAGTCCCAGGTTTCCTCCAAAAGCCCATTTTTCAAGAGCTTTTTTCTCATTTTTTTCATTCTTCGACTCTCCTTCCAGACTATAAAAGTCATCATCCTGACAAAATGCATTTGCTGTAAATAATGAAGACATTACTATTATAAAGAGATATTTATTCATAAATAACAATTAATTGTTGTAATTATTAAGCTCGTAAAAATAAAATCTGACTGAGATTGTTTTTGCGTTTCCAGTCAAATAGGTTTATTTAGCAAATATAAATCAATAACAGGTTTTATACCATGAATATTGTATTAACCGGTGCAAGTAAAGGAATTGGATTCGAAACTGCTTTGGCTTTGAGCAATTATAAGCTTAAAAATCTAATTTTGATATCCAGAAATAAGGAAGGATTGCAAATTCTGGAAAAGAAAATTCAGAATATCAACAAGCAGGTTAATATTAAGCTGATTGCAGAAGATATTAATTCGATTAGTGAACAGCCCGAAATTTTGCTAAGTAAGCTTAATTTTGAAAGCGTAGATATTATTATAAACAATGCGGGATTACTTATAAATAAGCCATTTGCTGAGATAAGCCAACCTGAAGCTGAAAACATGTTTAGAGTTAATGTGTTAGTACCCATGCAACTGGTTCGAATTTGTTTTGATAAATTGAAAGCATCACCCGCTTCGCATGTGCTGAATATTGGAAGTATGGGTGGTTTTCAGGGTAGTTCAAAATTTGCCGGATTAAGCTATTACAGCGCTTCTAAAGCGGCCTTAGCAGTAATGTCTGAGTGTCTTGCAACTGAGTTTCAGGAAACCAATATCAGGTTTAATTGCCTTGCTTTGGGAGCAGTTCAGACCGAAATGCTTGAAGAAGCATTTCCCGGATACCAGGCGCCTATAAGTTCAGAAAACATGGGTCGGTATATTGCTGACTTTGCAATTAACGGACATAAATATTATAATGGAAAGATACTGCCCGTATCCATTTCTAATCCTTAATAATTAGCCTTTTATATTAGAATTGAACCATATTTGACTCATTGTAATCTTTTGGTTGCACCTGCCCTTTAAGCACCATAAGTCCATTCCAGGCCAGAGCGTGCATTTCATCTTCGCCCGGGTAAATAACAACCGGAGCAATGAAAGAAACCATCGATTTTATATATTCAACAACCATAGTATTGTGCGAAATACCTCCTGTTAAAATTATTGCATCAACATGTCCCTTCAATACTGCCGACAGAGCACCAATTTCTTTACCTATCTGGTATGCCATTGCATCCTGAACCTTACGGGCTTCTTTATTACCATCTTCGGCCATGAGCTCAACCTCATAAGCACTGTTTGTGCCAAGATAGGCTACAAGACCACCTTTGCCGGTAATCATTTTCTTTACCTGGTCAAGTGTCATGCCTTCTTCGAAACATAGTTTTGCAAGAGCACCTGCCGGTAATGTTCCGGTACGTTCCGGTGAGAAGGGACCTTCGCCATCAAGTGCCTGGTTCACATCGATTACCCTGCCAAAATGGTGCGCACCAACAGAAACGCCACCTCCCATATGAGCTATAATAAGACTTAACTCTTCATATTTCCTGTTTATTAAACGTGCATAAGCCCGGCCAATTGCTTTATGGTTTAGTGCATGAAATATAGAGTAGCGTTTAAAATTCGGATGTCCTGTATATCTGGCAACATCTTCCAGTTCATCAACAACAACGGGATCAGCAATAAAGGCCTGGCATCCTTCAATTTGTCGGGCAATATCGTCGGCAATTAAACCGCCCAGGTTGCTTGCATGTTCACCAAAAATACCTTCTTTAAGGTCTTTTTTCATAACCTCGTTTACCCTGTAGACCCCCGATTTTATGGGGCGTAATAATCCGCCGCGACCAATAACTGCTTTAATTTTATTTATATCGAGATGCGAATTGGTTAATTCATCAAGAATGCACTTTTTTCTGTATTCGTATTGATTTGCAATTTTGCCTAGTTTTTCAAGTTCTTTTATATTGTGTACCATATTCTTAAGGAAAACCGGGCGGGAATTTTCAAAAACTGCAATTTTTGTTGATGTTGATCCTGGATTTATAGCTAATATCTTAATCATATACTGTATTATTTACTTAGTAAAACACCTAAAACAATTGAGAAAAACTTGGTTTCTTCGTTATCTGCTCTCGAAGTAAGAACTATTGGAGCTTTGCTGCCTAAAACTATGGCAGCGCAACGCGATTTTCCTAGAAAAGATAGTGATTTATACAATATGTTTCCTGCTTCAATATCCGGAGCCACCAATATGTCGGCATCCCCGGCAACTGGTCCTCCAATGTTTTTGTGTTCTGCAGCTTTTTTAGAAATTGCATTGTCAAGAGCCAGCGGACCATCAACATAACAAGGTTTGTTTTCGGAAAGAAAAATAGCTTTAAGTTCAGCAGCTTCAATAGTTGCCGGCATTTTTACATTTACCTTTTCAACTGCTGTTAGCAGGGCAACTTTTGGTTTTTCTATTCCAAATTCCCGAAAAGCATTTATCGCATTATTGATAATTGACTTCTTTTCTTCAAGACTGGGAGCAATGTTCATGGCTGCGTCAGTAACACCTAATAATTTATGATACATGGGGCTTTCAAAAACTGCAAGATGACTTAGAAGTTGGTTGTCGACCAGTCCGTATTCTTTTGATACCACATGCTTTAGTAAAGTACCTGTTGATACAAGTCCTTTCATTAGAATATCTGCATGGCCCGAATGCACCAGTTGTACAGCTTTTGCACATGCGGTGTCGCTGTCAGGAGTATCAACAATATTACTACTGTCAATATTTATTTTTGCTTCTGAAGCGGCTTTAATAATTTCTTCTTTATTACCAACAAAAATTGGGGCTATTAGCCCCAACTTGTGTGCAGTATTAATAGCACTTAAAACATAAATATCATGAGCAGCCGCAATTGCAAGTTTCTTCGTGCTGCTTTTTTTTGCTTTATCCAATAAGGTGTTAAGTGTGCTAATCATTAAAATGCAAAACTTTTATTTAAATATAAATAAAAATGAGCAATAGCTTAAATGATAAGCATCAGCTTTAAACCAGCTGAAAGGATTTATTTCAACTTAGATATAATTTGTTCTGTATCTTTGGCAATAACAAGTTCTTCGTTTGTAGGCACAATCATTACCTTTACAGGCGAATCATCGGTTGAGATAATAACTTCCTTGCCTCTTACGCCATTGTTCTTATTTTTATCGAGCTTTATTCCAAGAAATTCTAATCCTTTACAAACATCTTCGCGTGTTTCCGGGCCATTTTCACCAATACCGCCGGCAAAGATTAATGTATCAATACCACCCATGGCAGCCGCATAAGAACCAATGTATTTTTTAATCCGGTAGTGATACATATGGAGTCCCAACAGGGCTCTTTCATCTTTTTTATCCCAGGCAGCTTCTTCGATTTCACGCATATCGCTTGAAATGCCTGTTACTCCAAGCATTCCACTTTGTTTGTTAAATACGGTATTAATTGAAGTAAGAGGTAATTCCTCTTTGTCCATAATAAAGCTTACAACTCCTATATCCAAGTCGCCGGAACGGGTACCCATAATTAAACCTTCGATAGGAGTGAATCCCATAGATGTGTCAACCGAATTACCACCATCGATAGCGCACATAGAGGCTCCGTTTCCAAGGTGGCAGGTAACAATTTTCTGTTTTTTGATATCAACATTTAATATTTCGCATGCTCTTTTTGAAATGTATGAGTGGCTGGTGCCGTGAAACCCGTATCGACGAATTTTATACTTGTTGTATAGCGAATAGGGAATAGCATACATATAAGCATAATCAGGGATAGTCTGATGGAATGCAGTGTCGAAAGTTGCAACCTGCCTGATGCCCGGAATCAGATTTTTCACAGCCAGCACGCCCTTTAGGTTTGCCGGATTATGCAGGGGAGCAAGCTCACCACATTTTTCAATTTCCTTTTCAACAAAGTCGTCGATAAAGGCACTTCCTTTAAAATGCTCACCACCATGAGCTACTCGGTGTCCACAGGCATCAATATCCTCAAGAGAATCAAGCATGCCATGTTTTTTACTAGTGAGAACACCTAAGATATACTCAATACCTGTTTGGTGATCAATAATTTCACCTTCGAAACGAACTTTCTGTCCGTCTTCTTTTTCAAGCTTTATGAAAGAGCCTTTTAAACCAACTTTTTCAGCAACACCGGAAGCCAGGCATTTTTCTTCGGCCATATTCCAGAGTTGATATTTTATGGATGAACTTCCGCAGTTCAATACCAGAACCTTCATTTTTTTGATCTTTAATGTTTAAGAAATCTTTTTACCTTCCTCGTCGTAAGCGTAGAATCCTATACCCGAAATTCTACCTAATCGTTGAGCTCTAACAAGTTTTTTAATAAGTGGCGATGCAATATATTTACTGTCGCCAAACTCATTGTAGAGGTTTTCCATCCACCTGTTTACTTTATCGAGCCCAATTTTATCTGCCATTTCGAATGGTCCTAAAGCCTGTCCAAGTCCGATACGCATTGTTTTATCGATATCTTCCATGGTGCTAACCCCTTCCATTAGTACTTCGCAAGCTTCATTAAGTTGAACAACAAACAGGCGAACACTAACAAGACCGGGAGATTCCTGGCAAAGAATTGCTTCTTTACCGAGCATGGTAATAAACTTTGTTACTTTTGCATAAACATCATCAGAAGTATACAAACCACGCACTACTTCAATCATACGGGCACTGGGAGCATTGGTAAGGAAATGCAGACTTACACAACGTTCTTTATTTTCTAATTCTGATGATAACTCGGTAATAACAATCGTGGTTGAGTTTGTAGCAATAATTGCATCGGTAGATACATATTTCTCAACATTCTTGAAAACTTCTTTACGGCAGGATATTCTTCTTTCTCGGGTTTTTGAACGGATAGATTCAATTACAAGATCGCAACCTTTTAGATGTTCATAACCTACATAACCTGAAATACGTGATAATATTGCTCTTTTTTCACCGGTAGTCATACCCCAATGTTCAATCATATTATCAAGTTCCTGCTCTATATTTTTCATTGCCAAATGAATCTTTTCATCAGAAAGTTCAATAAATACTATCTCTAATTCTTTCTGAGAGATTAACATGGCAATATTTTGCCCAACTGTTCCACAACCTACTATTCCTACCTTTGAGAACAATTGTTTGGGTCTGTTTTTTGCGCTGAGTCCATAATTCTCAATGGGCTCAATTATTACTTCAGCCATTTTTAACGATTTGATTTTTTTTGTGTATATAATTTACGAAAAATTTATTTCTCTGCCGCCTGATTTGCTGTAATAGCTACCAGATTTACTATGTCGCTTACCGAACAGCCCCTCGATAAGTCATTAATAGGAGCAGCCATACCCTGAAGTATTGGGCCAACTGCTTGGGCATGAGCAAGACGTTCAACAAGTTTGTAAGCAATATTTCCTGTTTCTAAGGTTGGGAAAACCAAAACATTGGCATTTCCTGCAATCTCGCTTCCCGGAGCCTTTTTCTTTCCAATAGCATCAATTATTGCAGCATCGGCCTGTAACTCACCGTCAATTTTAAGTTCAGGTGCCATTTTTTGTGCTAATTCTGTTGCTGCTCTAACTTTATCAACCATTTCATGCTTTGCACTGCCTTTGGTAGAAAAGCTTAACATAGCAACTTTTGGTTCGATGCGCGCAATAGCTTTGGTAGTTTTAGCTGTACTTACAGCAATTTCTGCAAGTTCTTGCGCAGTTGGATTGGGGTGTACAGCACAATCGGCGAATACCATCAGGCCATCTTCTCCAAAATTTTTATCTTTTAAGAACATCAGGAAAGCTCCGGAAACAACACTAATTCCGGGTAATGTTTTTACATATTGGAATGCAGGTCTAAGAACATCGCCGGTTGCATTATCGGCACCTGCAACCTCACCATCGGCATCTCCATTTTTAATCATTACGGTTGCAAGATAAAGTGGATCTCGCAGTAATTTTTTAGCATCTTCTTTTGTTAATCCTTTCGATTTTCTGAGTTCAACCATCAATTCAGCATATTCTTCTTCTTTTGGATTATTTTCGTGATCGATAACGGTAGCTTCGACAATATGAGTTAAACCAAGTTTAACAGCCTCATTGTTAATCTTTTCAGGATTTCCGATTAGAATAATTTTAGCTAGTTTTTCTTTAAGAATTATATCTGCAGCTTTTAGTGTTCTTTCTTCAAAACTTTCGGGAAGCACAATTCGCTGCAAATTTTTCTTTGCATTTTCTTTAATTAGATTGAGTAAATCCATTGTATATCAGTTTTTTAGATAATTACGATAACGGAACGTAAAATTATAAAAAATACTGCCTCGTTTTACAGACTAATAGCATGATTTAGGTCACTTTTATTGATAGCAATATAAACTAACAATCAATAAACCAATACTATAGATGCATTTTTTTAATAGTTTCATTATCAGATATTCATATTATTTATATTAAATTTAAATAAAAACCTTAAGATTTGAGTTGATAAAAAAATTGAGAAAGGAGTGATTCCTTCAATCCTTAATTAGTTGCGGGTGTTTATATGAGTTTCTTAAATGAATGGGATTGAATTGCAATAATTAGTATCATTATTGTGTAATCTAATAATATTCTGAAAAGTTTATTGTTTTAAAAAACCTATAAAATATGTAACTTAAAGCTGAAATTTGAGTATTTATAAAATTATAAAACAAAATATCTAGATAAATAGATATAATTATTATTTTTGTGACTCAATAAATTGTTATGGCTTTAGTAGAAATTAATAACAGGTATAGCACACTTGCCGAGGATAATTGTTGTTTATCGTGTGGCGGAGCAATAGATTATTCAAAACCTCAAAAAGGAGAAATTTGTGTAGATCTTGGTAGTGGTAGGGGCACAGATGTACTCAGAATGGCAGCAGAAGTTGGAGAAACGGGATTTGTATATGGAATAGACATCTCCGACGGGATGCTTAAAAAGGCAGAATCTACAGCTAAGAAAATGCAGGTTACCAATGTCAGCTTTAAAAAAGCTGTTTTAGAAGATTTACCGGTCGATTCAGATTCAGTTGACCTGCTTATTTCAAATTGTACCATTAACCATGCCGATAATAAACAGGAAGTATGGAATGAAGTCTACCGGATACTTAAAATTGGCGGGAGATTCGTTGTAAGCGATATTTTCAGTACAAAACCGGTTCCGGAAGAATACAGGAACGATCCGCAGGCAATTTCGGAATGTTGGGGTGGCTCTGTTACCCGAGAAGAATATTTGAACCAGCTTGAAAAGGCAGGGTTCAACAAAATAGAAGTGATAGAAGAAAGCAAACCTTATCCGAAAGGTAGCATAGAGGTTTGTAGCTTTACTATTCGCGGATTCAAAAAGAAAAGCTGTTGTAATTAAATTAATATTTTTTATTATGAAATCTCTTTTAAACAAGAAGCACAGCAATAAACAGCAAGTTGCACAATGCTGTGCAAAACAATCAAAGATTGTGGCCGGTTGTCATGACTAATTAGTCAAAAGTGGGACCGGCCCACTTTCTTTTTCCTTTCAAAAACCCTTAGCCAAATATCTGCAGTTAGCAAGGTTTTTACATTGTATAATATTTTCATTGCAATAATTATGAAATTATCGAAACATAATATTATATCGCGCATAGCCGATTCTGATAAGTATTTTATAATTAATCCTTTATATAAGGAAGCTGATATTCTGAATCGGAAAGAATATGATAAATTATATCATCCGGAGGCAATTCAAAATCAGGATTTAATCAATCGTGGATATATATCGGATCCGGTAGAGGAAAACAGACTTTACAAACAAAAATACCTCGAATTCCTGGATGCTCGCGATACCGATGAAGTTCAGCTTTTCTTTGTGCCAACTTACATGTGTAATTTTGCCTGCTCGTATTGCTATCAGGATGAATATTCTGCCAAACCAAAAACGGTTGAAAAAGCTTTAATTGACTCGTTTTTCAACTATATAAGCAACACCTTTAATAACAGAAGAAAATATATAACCCTATTTGGTGGAGAACCCTTGCTGAATACTCCCGGGCAAAGAGATTTTTTAGAATATTTTTTCGGTAAAACAAATCATTACAAATTAGATATAGCCTTGGTTACCAATGGTTATCATCTGGAAGAATATATCGATTTACTGAAAACAACCCGAATAAGAGAGGTTCAGGTAACGCTTGATGGCACTAAACAAGTACATGATAAGCGCAGAATGCTAAAAGGAGGCACCTCAACTTTTGAAAGAATAGTTAATGGAATTGACTTATGTCTCAAAAATAATTTATCGGTTAACCTAAGGATGGTTCTCGATAAAGAGAACATTAATAACCTTCCGGAACTGTCGGAATTTGCTATTAAAAAAGGCTGGACTTCAAATCCCTTGTTTAAAACGCAGCTCGGAAGAAATTACGAGTTGCATCATTGTCAAAGCAATGCTTCTAGACTATACTCCCGCGTTGAAATGTACAAGGATATTTATGAGTTATTGAAAACAAATCCTGAAATAAAGGAGTTTCATAAGCCTTCTTTTTCAATTTCTAAATTTTTATTTGAAGAAGGCGTAATGCCCGATCCCTTGTTTGATTCTTGTCCGGGAACAAAAACCGAATGGGCATTTGATTATACCGGACAAATATATTCCTGCACGGCAACGGTTGGTAAACCCGGTGAGGAACTAGGAACTTTCTATCCTGACGTGTTCTTAAAAGAGGATATTATTTCTGAATGGGAGGTGAGAGATGTTCTGTCGATACCCGAGTGCGAAAACTGTGAACTTCAACTGGCTTGTGGAGGTGGATGCGCCTCGGTTGCTAAAAATAACAATGGCCGGATACTGTCACCTGATTGCAGACCTGTAAAAGAACTTCTTGAGCTTGGCATAGCTCACTATTTTGATGTGTTAAATGCTGAAAATTTATCTTGAATGGATTGTATAAAGTGTAAAGCTAAAACATGTCGTACTGCTGTTGCTTGTAAAGCCGGAAAGTTTGATGAAAATCAGGTGCTTACAGAATATACCCGTACAGAAAATCAGGAAATTGTTCAGGCTGCTGCCAAATTGGTAGATAATGGCAGAGCGGGTACACTATCAAGGTTACAGGAGATTGTTGAGTTTGCAAACGAGATGAATTACGGTAAAATTGGCTTAGCCTATTGCTATGGTATGGAAAATGAAGCTATGTTGATTACTAACATATTAAGAAATAAAAATTTAAAGGTTGTTCCTGTTTCATGTACAGCCGGAGGGCTTTCTCAAAAAGAAGTAAATGCTAAGAGTCAGATCGAAAATGTTTCGTGCAATCCAATCTCACAGGCATTGCAGCTGAATCACGAAAAGGTTGACCTGACACTATCAATGGGACTATGTTTAGGACACGATATATTATTTAACAGATACATCCAGTCAGATGTAACAACACTGGTTGTAAAAGACAGAGTGCATAATCACAGTCCGTTAAAAGAATTGAAAACAAAATAAATATAATTATGAGGGAAATTTCTTCAAAAGAATTTGAAAAAGAAGTACTGCAAGGCGGAAAAGTAGTTCTTGATTTCTATTCAACAGAGTGTCCTCCTTGTGAGGCATTGGCACCAAAATTCGAATCAGTTGCTGAGCTTTTTACTGATGATGCAAAGTTTTTCAAGATTTTCAGACAGGAAAACAGGGATTTGTCAGAGAAACTGAGTGTAAAAGGTTCTCCTACAGTGTTGTTCTATGAAGATGGAAAAGAAGTAGGAGTGAGGCTAAGCGGCGGAATCCGGCGTCATGACCTTTTCGAAGGCATGAAAGCATTAGTTGGTAAGGAACGAGTTAAAGAAGTCAGAGATAAAATTAAACCCATTGTAAGTGAATACGATGTTGCAATTTTGGGTGGTGGTCCCGGTGGATTAACCGCTGGCTTATACCTGTGCCAGGCAAAAATTAATACGGCGCTTATCGATATTGGACTTCCCGGTGGTAATGTGGCAACTACTCACATGGTTTCTAATTATCCCGGTTTTATTGATCCACAGCCGGGTTATATGCTTTCTCATTATATGAGTGAACAAACTAAACAATGTGGTACAACCTATAAAGTGGCAGTTGATGTAACTCATGTAGACCTTGAAAAGAAAGAAATTGTTATTGATGAGTTTGAAACAATAAAGGCAAAGAAAATCATTATTGCTACCGGTACATCACCTAATTACCTGGGAGTTCCGGGCGAAAAAGAACTTAAAGGAAATGGTATTTCTTATTGTGCTACCTGCGATGCCAAATACTTTGTTGATAAAGAAGTAATTGTTGTAGGAGGAGGTAATTCTGCTATCGAAGAAGCCGATTTTATTACAAAATTTGCAAGCAAAGTTACTATTGTACATCAGTTCGATAAACTGCAGGCAAACAAAACAGCTCAGGAGAAGGCCTTTAACAATCCAAAAATCAGCTTCATGTTGGAGCATGAACCACGTGGTTTTCAGAAATCAAAAAAAGGTGTGAAAGTTGAAGTTGAAGATTTGAAAACAAAGGAAAGAAAAGAGATAGATACCGACGGAGCATTTATTTTTGTAGGGCTTAAACCTAATCTTGATTTATTCAACAATAAACTTGAACTGGATGATTGGGGATACATTAAAACCAATGAAGATAAAGAAACCAGCATTAAAGGAGTTTATGCTGTGGGTGATGTCGCCAGTAAAAAATACCGACAAATTACAACGGCAATTGCTGACGGTACAATAGCTGCAATATCAATAACCAGGGAACTTGATAAATAATTTCGAATTAGCTGATTGACAGCAATAAATATACCTTAAAAGAGTAGTCATATCATTGGCTACTCTTTTTTTATGGAAAAACTTAAATGTCACGTACATTTATAAAAAAAACAGACACACTTTAAAAAGTATGCCATTAAACCATACTATCTTTCAAGATTTGATACCCTAAAGGTTAATAATAAAATATATAAATGGAACAGACAATTAATCAAAAGCTCATAAATAAGAATGTGCTTCTCATTTTTGGTATAACCTTGTTTGCTGTAATGGGAGTTGCTAGTATTTCACCTGCTTTACCAAAAATTCAGGACGCTTTTGAGCTGGAGAAGGGGCAAATAAAATGGCTTATTTCTGTATTTACTATTCCCGGTTTTATACTCACTCCATTTATGGGAGTTCTAGCCGATAAGTATGGCAGAAAGATAATTTTAGTACCATCTCTTATTTTATTTGCTATAGGTGCATTATTATGCGTGTTTTCAAGTAGTTATGAGCAATTGCTGGTATTTCGTCTTATACAAGGTATTGGTGGAGCTTCATTGAGTTCAATTAATGTTACACTTATTGGCGATTTCTTTAAGGGACAGAACAGGGTTAAAGTAATGGGTTATAATGCAAGTGTTTTAAGTATTGGAACAGCTTCTTATCCGGCCATTGGGGGGTTTCTGGCATCAATAAACTGGAACGCAGTATTTATGTTGCCCCTTGTTGCTGTACCCCTTGCTTTCCTGGTTTTAATTTATATGGATAAAACGGAACTCAAACCAATGAATTCATTAGCTGCTTATTTCATAAATCTTTGGAAAGCAATAAGTAAAGTTAAGGTAGTGGGTTTGTTTTTAATTAATGTATTGGTTTTTATTATTTTATATGGATGCTACCTTACCTTTTTTCCAATTTTTCTGAAGGATACTTTTAATGCTGATTCTATTTTAATTGGGATAACAATGTCGTTGATGTCTGTAATAACTGCTATTTCAGCATCTCAGCTAGGTAGAGTAAATCTATTATTGTCAGCGAAAAATCTTTTATTATTAAGTAGTGTGTCTTATCTGGTATCAATGGTTTTATTAGCTAATACAGTATCGTGGTCATTTGTAATTCCTGCAGTGATAATTTTTGGCATGGGACATGGTTTATTTGTACCAAATGTTCAGACCTTACTTGTAGGTATGTCTACGACTAATGAACGTGCAGCCTTTATGTCGATTAACGGTATGGTTTTAAGGTTGGGGCAGTTTCTGGGGCCCATTGTAATAGCCGCATTCTATTTAAATGAATCAATATCCCTGGTGTTTTATGCGGGTGCTGGGGTAGCATTGCTTATGATGCTGGTTATTACTGTTTTTATAAAGAAGGAAGAATAAAATAAATAACCCTGTCAGGTTTATTACGCTGACAGGGTACAGTCAATTTTTTAGTTCTTCGAAGCATATTTGGTATGCAGCAATTTATGAGAAAGGTGACTTAACGGCTCTTTCAGAAACTCCTGATAAATCTGTGTTATTTCAGGATTTTCATGCGATTTACGCAATTTTTTACCTTCATCTTCCTTGTAAATTGCTTCTATACGTTTCTTTCTTACCTCATCTGTAGTAAAACGCGGCTGGCCACCTCCGCCAATGCATCCTCCCGGACAGGTCATAACCTCAATAAAGTGAAATTCTTCACCATCCAGCATCATTTCAATAATTTTTCGTGCATTTCCTAAACCATGAGCAACTCCAACCTTTAGTTCAACACCTTCGAGGAAACTCCATTCTGGTTTTGCTCCTTCAATTTTTAAGGAAGCCTTTTTAATGCCATTGAGCCCCATAACCGGTTCAATATGAAGACCTTTTAAAGGCAGTTCTTTGCCAGTTACTATTTCATAAGCTGTTCTGATAGCAGCTTCCATAACACCACCAGTATTTGCAAAAATATCCGCAGCTCCGGAACCACTTCCCATTGGCGAATCCATTTTACCATCGGGAAGTGATTTGAAATCTATCCCTGCTTGTTTAATCATTTTTCCAAGTTCACGGGTAGTAAGAACATAATCAACATCAGCAACGCCACTATCGTTCATTTCGGGGCGTTGAGCCTCATATTTCTTAGCGGTACATGGCATAACAGAAACAACAACAATGTCTTCAGGTTTTATGCCTATCTTTGAAGCATAGTAGGTCTTTGCTACTGTGCCAAACATTTGCTGTGGCGATTTACAACTGGATATATGATCAAGAATATCAGGATAGAAATATTCAGCATAATTAATCCATCCAGGGGAGCAGCTTGTAAACTGAGGTAAGGCTACTTGCTCTTTATTTACCAATGCCTTTTTAAGTCTTACTAAAAGCTCTGTGCCTTCCTCCATGATCGTTAAATCGGCAGTAAAATTGGTATCAAATACACCGTCAAAACCAAGTTGTCTCAAAGCAGTCACCATTTTGCCCGTAACAAGTGTTCCTGGTTCATAATCAAAACACTCGCCTAATGCGGCCCTGATTGCTGGAGCAGTCTGAACAACAACATGTTTTAAAGGATTATCCAAAGCTTCCCAAACACCTTCAATATGACTTTTCTCTATTATAGCACCAACCGGACAAATTGCAGCGCACTGTCCACACTGAACGCAGGCTACTTCTGATAAATGCTGGTCAAAGGCAGGCCCAACATTCGATTCAAAACCTCTACCTTGTGGAAATAACGAGCCCACCCCCTGTATTTCGTTACAAACTGTAACACATCGCCGGCATTTAATGCATTTACCGCTATCTCTTACCAGGGCAGGAGTAGAGTCGTCAATTATGCTTATGATTGATTCTCCTTCATAGCTTACTTGCGAAATTCCCATTTCTCTGGCAATAGCCTGAAGTTCACAATCATTATTGCGTTCGCAGGTTTTGCAGTCACCACAATGTTCCGAGATTAAAAGTTCTATAACAAATTTACGTGCATCACGAACAGTTTTGGTATTTGTTTTGACCACCATACCATTTGTAGCCGGTGTTGTACAACCGGCAACAAGGTTTCTGGCACCTTCAACTTCTACCATGCAAACCCGGCAGGCACCTTTTGGTATTTGTGATTCAACATGGCACAAAGTAGGTATTTTAATTCCTGCTTTTTTGGCTGCATCAAGAATGGTTTTCCCATCCTCAACCGTAACCTCTACATTATTTATTTTTAAAGATATATTGTTCATTTTTTGATGTTTTCTAAAGTTTAAAATTGCTTAACACTTACCATAATCGCATCTTAAACAGCGTTTTGCCTGTCTTACAGCTTCACCTTCCGACCAAACCTGCTCCACTTCATCGAAGTTTACTTTTCTCCTGTCAACTGATAAAAGAGTCATATTTTTTCTAGGATATGGAGCCGGGTCTTCATCTGGATCAAAGAAGGTATCAACTTTTTTATGTTCGCGCCAGAATGCATGTTTACTTCCGGTTAAAAATTCATCTATTCCAACAGCGGCAACTTCACCTCCGGCAACGGCTTCAATAACAGAAGACGGGCCTTTGTTTGCATCACCTCCGGTAAATATCCATGGTTCCGATGTTTGACCTGTTAGTGGATTGCACTTTATTTTAGAGTTATCCTTTAATTCGAGATTAATCTCGCCAGCAAATATTGAGCAATCAAGTGTTTGGCCTGTAGCTAAAATAATCTGATCAGCTTCGAAAGTAAAAGTTTCGCCACTTTCTACAGGAGATCTACGTCCGCTTTTATCGAAATTGCCAAGCTTCATCGCAGCACATTTCACACTTTTAACTTTTCCGTTTTCACTAATAATTTCTGTAGGGTTAGTTAAAGTATGTAGCAATACACCTTCCTCTACAGCAGCTTCTATTTCTTCAGTCCAGGCAGGCATTTCTTCCTGTGTGCGGCGATAAACAATACGTACTTCTTCTGCACCGAGTCTGATAGCTGTTCTTGCCGCATCGATAGCAGCGTTTCCACCGCCTACAACAATAATTTTCTTTTTAACGGGTACCGAACCTCGTAAATTATAAGTCTGCAGAAAGTTAAGCGCATCAACTACACCTTCGGTCTCTATTCCCGGAATATTTGGTTTTAATCCGTTTGGTGCACCTATACCAAGAAATACTGCTTCAAAACCTTCTTCTTTTAACGACGATATTGTAAAGTCTTTTCCAAGTTTTTTGCCTGTTTCTATATCTACTCCCATATTTTCGATCATACGTATTTCACGTGCCAATATCTCTCTTGGAAGCCTGTAGGCAGGAATTGTTTGTACCAACATTCCCCCGGGACGCTGTTCTGCTTCGAATATTTTTGGTTTATACCCTAACCTGGCAAGAAAATAGGCACACGATAAGCCGGCAGGGCCGGCACCAATAATGGCTATCTTCTTCTTTGCATTCTCTGCATTTTCTTTTATTTCAGGTAGTTGAATAGTTATTTCCTGATCTACCATGTATCTCTTTGTACCTCGAATCGAAACAGGTTCATCAACAATAGATCTGCGGCATTTATCTTCACAGGTATGAAAACAAACACGAGCACAAACCGCAGCAAACGGATTTCGTTCACGATGCAGTTTTAAAGCCTCAGCAAAGCGTTTTTCGCCGACTAATGAGACAAAACCAGGTACGTCAACACCTGCTGGACAGGCACTTTGACAAGGGGCGCGTACCAAATCGGAACAAACCCCGGCTTCGCATTTATACTCTTTTATATGGGCTTCATATTCGTTTCTAAAATACCTTATAGTTGATAAAACAGGGTTTGGAGCAGACTGACCCAAACCACATAAAGCTGTTTTTTTAATATAATTTCCAAGGTCAATGAGCTTCTCAATATCACCTTCCTTTCCTTTTCCTGTTGTGATATTTTCAAGAATTTCATACATACGTTTTGTTCCGACACGACATGGAGTACATTTACCGCAGGATTCTTCCTGTACAAATTCAAGGAAAAATTTTGCCACATCAACCATACAGGAATCCTCGTCCATTACAATGAGTCCACCAGAACCCATTATCGCGCCAAGCTCATTAAGTGACTCATAATCAAGAGGTACATTTAGGTGTTGTTTGGGAATACAACCTCCCGAAGGACCTCCAATCTGGGCAGCTTTAAATGGTTTTCCGCTGTTTGTACCTCCTCCGATATCATAAACCAAATCGCCAAGAGGTGTTCCAACAGGTACCTCAAACAATCCGGAATTTGTAATGGCTCCGGCCAGTGCAAATATTTTTGTTCCTTTGCTTTTCTCGGTACCCATTGAAGCGTACCAGTCACCTCCGTTAAGAATTATTGCAGATACGTTTGCATAGGTTTCTACATTATTTAATACAGTTGGTTTACCCCAGAGCCCTGATTGTGCGGGGAAAGGAGGACGAGGTCTTGGTTCGCCTCTTTTGCCTTCTATTGAGGCAATAAGGGCAGTTTCTTCACCACAGACAAATGCTCCTGAGCCCATTCTTATTTCAAGATCAAAGGAGTAGTTTGTTCCAAGAATATTTTTGCCAAGCAATCCTGCTTCCTTGGCTTTATTAATGGCATGCTGAAGCCTTTCAACGGCTAAAGGATATTCTGCTCTTACATATACATAGCCCATATCTGCACCGATGGCAAAAGCTCCAATTGCCATTCCTTCTATAATACTATGAGGATCTCCTTCTAATATACTACGATCCATATAAGCGCCCGGGTCACCTTCATCAGCATTACATAGTATATATTTCTGATCCGATGGGTTTTGTTGCGCAAGTTTCCACTTCATGAAAGTTGGGAATCCGGCACCACCACGGCCTCTCAATCCTGATTTTTCCATTTCTTTAATTACATCCTCAGGCTTAAGTTCCATGATTACATTTGTAAGTGCTTTGTACCCACTATGTCCAATATAATCCTCAATACTGTAAGGGTCAATTTTACCACAATTTCTCAGCACAACCTTGGTCTGACGGTTAAAAAAGTGAATATCCTTTTCAAGAGGGATGGGAGTATTGTCACTTTCGTTTTTATAGGTTAGTCTTTCTATTACCTTTCCTTCAACAATATGTTTATAAACTATTTCCGGAACATCTTCAGGCTTTAGAGCCTGATAAAAAACTCTGTCTTTTGCCATAATGACCACCGGGCCCATAGAACAAGGACCTAAGCAACCGGTGCCAATAACTTTCACAGTTTTGTCAAGATTTTTATTTTTAAGTTCTTCTTCGAACTTCTTTTTTATTTCAAGCGATCCTCCAGCAATACAGCCACCACCGGTACATACAAGTATTTTCTCCCGAATTTCTTTATCTGATTGCTTATTAGTTTTAATATATTCTTCCCTGAAGGAATCTAATTCCTTTATTGTTTTAAAAGTTTTCATATGTAGATAGGGTGTTATGTGTAAATTATTCGGTATATGTATCTAAAATTTCTGAAACTTTAGATGGTTTAACCTTTTGATAAACAGTGTCGTCTATCATTATAACAGGAGCGAGGCCACAGGCTCCAAAACATCGTCCAACCTCGAGTGAGAACAGACGATTCTCGGTAGTTTCTCCTACATTAATACCAAGGTTATCCATCAAAGATTTTAATACATCTTTTCCACCTCTTACATAACAGGCCGTGCCCATACATACACGAACAGTGTGTTTTCCTTTTGCTACTGTTGAGAAATAAGAATAAAATCCCACAACACCTGCAACTTCACTATAGGGTTTGTGAAGTTTTCTGCTGATTTGCTTTAACGCGGCTTCAGGTAAATAGCCAAATAAGTTTTGAGCACTCTGCAAAATGGGAATCAATGCTCCTTCTTTTCCACGATGCATCTCGATAATCTCATCTAGCTGGTCGTAAAGAAGATCTTCATTGACTGTTTCATTGCAGCTGCATTTGTGCTCTGGAACTGAATTGAGATTTTCCATATATAATAAGGTTTAATTTTGATTAATGGCATAATGCCAAATCTGATTGTTTCTGCTTTAAGATATTAATACTTATTTAGAAAAACAATAAAATGTTTTTATTTAACAGATAATATTTAACTGTTATATAGCAAATTATAAATTATAATAATTTGATTGTTATTTAGAAAATTTGTAAAAATTCAGGTGAAGATGTGACGTGCTTACTTGTTCTCGGAGGAAATAGACTGGAGGTTTTTTGCCAGGAATTGTTCCATATTTCGATAAAATTCCAGCCGGTTTTCTTCATTTAAGAATCCATGACCTTCATTTTCTTTTACCATATACTCAACTTCAATTCCTCTGTCTCTTAGTGCTTTCACCATTTGATCAGATTCGTTTTTATTTACCCGGGGATCGTTTGTGCCCTGGGCAATAAATAATGGAATCTTAATATTGTCGGCATGTAACAGTGGAGAAATCTCAGCAAAAAGTGCACTGTCTTCAACAGGATCGCCAACCATAGCATAATATTGAGGTTTTAGTGGTTCCCAGTAGGGAGGAATGGTTTCCATAAATGTAAACATACTGGATACCCCAACATAATCTACTGCACAGGCGTATAAATCAGGAGTAAAAGCAGCACCTGCAAGTGCAACATAACCACCAAAACTTGCACCATATATAGCAATTCGATCTCTGTCGGCAACACCTTCATTTATAAGCCAATATACGCCATCGGTCACATCGTTTTGCATATCTTTTCCCCATTGTTTAATTGACTTAAACCAAAACTCTTTTCCATATCCGGTAGAACCACGGAAATTCATTTGTAAAACTGCATATCCTCTGTTCGCCAGAAATTGCACTTCCGGGTCAAATTCCCATACATCTCTTAACCAGGGGCCACCATGCGGAAGAATTACTGTAGGCAGTTTTTTTTGCTGAACTCCTTTTGGAACTGTTAAATAGCCATGAATAGTTAATCCATCTCTCGATTCATATTGAATAGGCTTCATGTCAGCCATTTGCTGTTCATCAATCCAGGGACTTACTTCTGCAATTTTTTCAATTTTTTCATTTTCTGTGTTGAAAAGATAATATTTACCTCTTGTTTTATCGCTATATGTCCTAACAATAAACTTATCCTCGTCAAGACTTGCAGAATTGACAGAGATACTTTTGTCGGGAAAAATTTCAGCTAGCTTTTGATATAGTTCTTCGGTTTTTTTATCGAAAAAATAAATTTCCTTTTTATCATCGTAATATTCAGCAGAAGTTAAGACCCTTCTTTTTTTTGAAAACCTTATTATATCAACATCTACTAAAGAGTTTTTATACAAAACTTTTACTTCTGATTGTGACTTTGGATCAAAAACCACAACTTCTTTTTTATCCCGACCAATATTAGAGATTGCATAGAGCATTTTATTGTCAAAGGTGAAGAAGAAAGGATCAAAGGAGTCTTTCCATGGAGTTTTTAAAATACTCTCAAAGGGTTCGTTCTCATCATCGCGGTAAAGAAGATCAACATCGCCATTTGGAAGTATAGCTTGAGCTACCCTTAACATTCCATTATGATCTGTCATCCAGCCAACAATATTTCCGGGATTTTCTGCCAGTAATTTATATTCTCCGGTTACAATATTTAGTTTGTATGGATCGAAAACCTGAGGGTCTCGTTTATTTAATCCAACAATTACTTCATCTGGATAATCAACCAAAGCATCAATTAAATTGGCTCTGACATTTCCAATACAAGTCAGGCATTTTAGATTTGAGCCATTGATGTTAACACCATATAATCTATAATTTTCATCCCCACCTTTGTCATTTATAAACAGAATGCGAAAATCATTAGCCCAAATATATTTCGAAATATCTCTGTCGGTTTCAAATGTTATCTGTATAGTTGTATCCTTATCAATTTCTGTTACAAATAAATTCATTCTATAATTCCATGGAGCCAAGAAAGAATAATACCTCCCGTTTGGCGAAATTTGGAAGTTTATTTTTTCAGGATTTTTAAAGAAATCTTCAATAGGTAAAATAGCCGGTTTCTCCTCTAAAGAAGTGCAGGAAAATATAAGGGTAAAAGAAAGAAATAGCGTTAGTGATGAAATTAGTTTCATTGATTGATTATTTTTATCCTCTTTTTACCAGCAAAGATGAAAATCTAAATTTATAATTTTAAAATTGAATTTAAACTGATTTTTCTAATGTTTCAGCAGAACAACAATACAGATAAATTAAATAAGCTAAAGCTGAGTCTTGAGGGTGATTTGTTTACTGATAACATGTTAACTACAATTTATTCAACTGATGCTTCAGCCTATAAAGAGAAACCATTGGCGGTTGCTGTTCCAAAAACAAAAGATGATATTCTTAAGTTAATTTCTTTTGCACGAGAAAATAATACATCCATTATACCCAGAACAGCCGGAACATCTATTGCAGGCCAGGTAGTTGGAAATGGGTTGGTAGTAGATGTATCGAAACACTTTAATAAAATTATTGAAATAAACCGGGAAGAAAAATGGGTTAGGGTGCAGCCGGGTGTAGTTCTGGATGAATTAAACAAAGAGATGGAACCTTATGGTTTATTTTTCGGTCCCGAAACTTCAACATCAAACCGATGTATGATTGGTGGTATGGTTGGTAATAATTCATGCGGGGCTCATTCTTTGATTTACGGCAGCACAAGAGATCATACCCTTGAAGTAAAAGCAATACTCTCTGATAGTACGGAAGTGGTTTTCTCTGAATTAACAAAACAGGAATTCAATAATAAATGCACGCTTAACAATTTAGAAGGAGAACTTTACAAACATATATATAGTTTATTGTCAGTAGAGAAAGTTCGTGACAATATTCTAAAGGAATTTCCCGATCCGGAAATCAAAAGAAGAAATACAGGCTATGCCATTGATGTGTTAAGTGAGATGAACCCATTTAGCCGAAATGGAAAGAATTTTAATTTCTGTTCGCTTGTAGCTGGTTCAGAGGGCACCTTGTGTTTTGTAACAGAAATTAAACTTAACCTTGTTCCCTTACCACCAAAGCATAAAGGACTTCTGGTAGTTCATCATGATTCAATTGAAAACGCCATAAGAGCAAATGTGCTGGCTTTAGAATTTAAACCTGTAGCAATAGAACTTATCGATAAATTTTTGTTGGATTGCACAAAAGATAGTGCCGAGCATAAACATAATCGTTTTTTTATTGAGGGTGATCCCGGAGCATTACTTTGTATCGAATTTGCTGAAAAATCAATGGAGGAAATTGAATCTAAGTCTCAGGAGTTAGTTGAAGCCTTTAAGGAAAAAGGTTATGGTTTTCATTATCCGCTATTATTCGGAAATGATATCTCAAAAGTTTGGGCATTACGCAAAGCCGGATTGGGATTACTTTCAAATATTCCGGGAGATGCAAAACCACAGCCTGTAATTGAAGACACAGCAGTAAGCCCGAAAAAACTTCTGGATTATATAGATGATTTTAACCTGGTACTTAAAGAAAACGATCTGACTTGTGTTTACTATGCGCATATAGCAACCGGAGAGTTGCATTTGAGACCAGTGATAAATCTTAAAGAAGAAAAAGGAGTTAAACAATTCAGGTTAGTAGCTACTGAAATAGCCAGACTGGTTAAAAAATATAAAGGGTCATTGAGTGGTGAGCATGGCGATGGTAGATTAAGAGGAGAGTTTATTCCTTTTATGATTGGAGAAGAAAATTACAAGCATCTCATTGACCTAAAAAAAGTTTGGGATCCTAATGGTGTATTCAATAAAGGAAAAATTACCAACACTCCTCCAATGGATACCATGCTTCGGTTTAATCCCGGAATTGAAACTCCTGAATTTGATACTGCGTTTGACTTTAGTGATACTTTAGGGTATGTGCGAATGGCCGAAAAATGCAACGGATCTGCTGATTGTCGCAAGAGCTCAGTCATAGGCGGAGTAATGTGTCCTAGTTACCAGGCAACAAAAGATGAAAGAAATTCAACCCGTGCCAGGGCAAATATGTTAAGAGAGGTTTTAAACAACAACAACTCAAAGAATCGCTTCGATGACTCAGAACTTTATGATGTTTTAGACCTGTGTTTATCTTGTAAAGGCTGCAAAACCGAGTGTCCATCGGGTGTAGATATGGCAAAACTAAAATCGGAGTTCTTATATCAATATTTCAAATCGCACTGGATACCAATTCGAACCAGGCTGATAGCCTCCTTTACATTTATTCAATCAGTAGGGTCGAAGTTTGCACTTTTCTATAACTATTTCATTGAAAATAAAATTCTTTCAAAATATATTAAATTTATCATAGGTTTTGCTAAAGACCGAAGTATGCCAAGAGTTTACAGGCAAACCTGGGAAAAGTGGATGAAGAAAAATCTGGATTCACTAAATAACCAAATCAAAAATCCGGTTAAGGCTGTAATTGTTTTTATTGATGAGTTTACTAATTTCAACGATGTTCCGGTTGGAATAGCTGCTGTTAAATTATTAAATCAGCTTGGATATCAAATTAAGTTTTTGGGGTTTAAAGAAAGTGGCAGAGCGAGGATATCAAAAGGGTTTTTAAAAGATGCCCGAAAACTTGCAGAATTCCATGTCGAAAGAATTAAAAATCTGGTAACAGAAGACGCACCATTAGTAGGTATTGAGCCATCAGCTATTTTATCGTTCCGCGATGAATATCCTGATTTGTTGCGAGGAGAAATGAAAACAGCAGCAAATGAAATTGCTAAAAATGTATTTACAATTGAGGAGTTTATATATAAAGAGTTTAATGCTGGTAATATTTCAAGAGATTCATTTACCGAAAAAGAAGCCAGAATATTATATCATGGCCATTGTCAACAAAAAATAACATCTGGCACAAAATCGGCCAAAGGTATTCTTGAAATACCTAAAGCTTATAAGGTTGAAGAAATTAAATCGGGTTGTTGTGGAATGGCCGGATCATTCGGATATGAAAAAGAGCATTTTGAATTATCGATGAAAATAGGAGAGATGGTTTTATTTCCGGCAATTCGATCTAAAAATAGCGAAACGATAATTTCGGCATCGGGAACTTCTTGTCGACATCATATTAAAGATGGAACCGGGGCAATTGCTAAACATCCTGTTCAAATTTTATATGAAAGCTTAAAACCGGAAAATTGAAAAGTATTGGTATAAATTATTTTTGTCGTATATAAACAATCAGTACAAAGAATCACTCCTCTATTTAACATAATATAGAGCCTGAGAAGTTGTTTTTTCTAACAGGAGAGGTTAGTAGTGAAGCTTTTCTTTTTCTGATCTGGCAATAATAACTGCACCACAAGTATCACTCATAACATTGGTGGCGGTTCTGAGCATATCCAAAGGGCGGTCAATTGGCATTACAAAAAACATAGCTTCTATTGGTAAACCTACCGAAGTGAAGATAATTGTCATGGTAACAAAACTTGCCATTGGAACACCTGCAGTTCCAATCGATGCAAGTAATGCTGTAGTTACCAAAACAAACTGTTGAGCCAAACTTAAATCATATCCTAAAGCCTGGGCAATAAAACCGGCAACAACTAATTCATACAAAGCAGTTCCATCCATATTAATGGTTGCTCCTAATGGCAGAGTGAAACTGGCAATTCTATTTGAAACGCCTGATTTCTCCTCTATAGTTTCAATTGTTAAAGGAAGGGTTGCGTTAGAACTTGCTGTAGAAAATGCTGTGAGAAACACATTTAGTAATGCCTTGTAATGTTTTACGGGATTAACCTTTCCAATGAAATACAGGATTAGAGGCAAGGTTATTAATAAATGGAATGCTAGCCCAACTACAACAACGAGAGCAAATTTTCCTAATCGTATCATGAGTTCAGGAAGGTTTTCCTGAACTGAAACCACATCTACAACAATACCCATTACACCTATTGGTGCAAATCGAATTACAAACAATGTTATCTTCATCATTACTTCAAATACAGCATCAAAAATATTGGTAAGTAATTGTCGTTTAGTAGCTTCCAGTTTAGTAATAAACACACCCAATAGCAATGAGAAGAAAATAATAGCCAGCATGTCGGCACTTGATATGGCTTGAAAAATATTGTCAGGGACAATGTTAATTATGGTGTCTTTAAGTGAAGGTTCTTCAAGTGTTGTCGCTGTAATTCCCGAAAAATCGATGTTTGCCCCTACACCAGGTTTTACAATATTTACAAGGAAAAGGCCTGTAAGTATGGCTAATATACTGGTTGACAAATAATAAACCAGCGTTTTAATACCTATTCGCCCCAACGTAGAGCCTTGCTGAATATTGGTTACCCCTATTATTAATGAACTCATTATTAATGGAACCACTATCATTTTAAGAGCTCTGATAAACAATATTCCTAAAACAGATAAATAGGGAACTATTGGCTTAAGGAAAATGCCAAAAATAACTCCAAGAATTATTCCTATTAGAATTTGCCAGTGTAGGGGAATTTTGCGCAACATATTGTGTTTTTAATTTGCTTAAAAGAAAAGATAATTCGTACATATCTAAAATCTTTCTAAAAATATTCAATTCTCAGAGCATTAAAAAATATTTAGGCAAATACACAAATGTAATCGCATAAAACAATTAAAATGTACATATGTAAAACATCATAAATCTTAATTATTGAAGCATAATATACAATAGTAAACCAAAATTAATAATGTAATGCACCTGTATACAATCAAAAAGTATAGTAAAATTTTGTATTTTAATGTACACTAAATCAGTAAAATAACACATTTATATAAAGTGATAGTTTAATTAATTTTGTAATTTTATGTATAAATCGAAGAGGAATGAATAATTTAGGAATAATACTGACTGCAAATCAGTTCTTTATATAAAAACATTGAAGTTATTGTTTGGTTGCATATTAATATTTTCAGCAATACCTTGCGATATAAATTCTATTTTGTAAATTCACAATTAGATACAAATTCACAAATACAAATTACTAGTCACTAAATAACAAATGTAAAAACAATTACAATTGTAAACCGGATGGAAGAAAGATTACAGAAGTTATTAGTACATTACAAATTAACATCGGCTCAACTAGCAGATAGTATTGATGTTCAGAGGTCTAGTATTTCGCATATTTTAAGTGGCCGAAATAAACCCAGTTATGATTTTTTATTAAAAATAATTCAATCTTTTAATGATTTAAATGCTGAATGGCTGATTACCGGTAATGGAAATATGCTAAAATCAGACATCGTTTCCGGTGCTGATCATAACAATATAGGGAATAAAGACCTTTTTACCTCAATACCTGTTAAAACACCTGTAAATGAGGTGATAGAAGATATGGTTAAACCTCACTCAGAGAACAATGAAATATTAAAAAACAACGATTTAAATAGTGAAAAAAGTGAGAAAAAACAAGAGATTACAAATGTAAACAAGCTGAAATCTGTTATATTAATATATGATGATGATACTTTTGAGATTCTAAAAAGCAAGTAATCGCTGAGGATTCAATATTTCCTTCAGATTAAACTACAAAATAAATTATTGTATTGTAAGAGGCTTATACATATCTCCAATTTGTTTTCATTTTATTACTTTCTAACCTTTTTCCATAAATCTCAATTCGAGTTCTTATTTTATCATCAGAAATTTGTTGATATATTTTAAAAACAATCTAATCTACTTAGCAACATTCATGATTATTTTTTTTTAAAAAGTGGTAGTTTTGCAGCAATGAATAATATAAAAGCAAAAAAAAGAGTTGAAGATTTTACCATTATTGAGAATAAGCGTCTTAATAAGGAGTTCTTTATACTTAAGTTAAAATCAGCCGGAGAACTTCCGGTCATACTCCCTGGTCAGTTTGCTGAGGTTCGGATTGATGATAATCCAACCACTTTTTTACGAAGACCGATTTCAATCTATAATGTTGATTATTCTGGCAATACAATAGAATTACTAATAAAAATTGCTGGTGATGGTACTAAAAAACTATCAGAACTTAAAGACGGCGGTATCTTAAATATTGTATATCCATTAGGTAACAGCTTTTCAAAACCAGCAGGAACAAAAGTATTACTCATTGGAGGTGGCACCGGAGTAGCACCCATGTTGATACTTGGTAAATATATGAAAGCAAATTGGGGAATTGAACCTTTGTTTTTATTGGGATATCGTTCAGATAAGCTAATAATTGAAAAAGAGAGATTTGAAGCCTTGGGTAAAGTATATATTACTACCGAAGACGGTTCCGATGGCTACAAAGGTTTTGTAACTCAGCATCCGATATTGAATGAGCCAGAAAGCAATTTCGATATAATTTACACTTGTGGACCAGAAATAATGATGAAAGCAATTGCTAAAAAAGCAAAAGAGCTTAATTCTGCTTGTGAAGTATCGCTTGAGAATCTTATGGGATGTGGTATTGGAGCATGTTTGTGTTGTATTGTCGACACAAAAGATAAAGGAAATGTAAATACTTGCACCGAGGGACCGGTTTTTAACTCTGAAAGATTAAAATGGCAAATCTGAAAACCAATATAGGAAAACTGGAAATAAAGAATCCGGTTATGACAGCTTCAGGAACCTTTGGCTTTGGGACTGAATATGAGGATTTTATTGATATTTCCAGGTTGGGTGGAATTCTTGTAAAAGGAATTACCGGGGCCGAACGACAAGGAAATCCTTATCCCAGGATGGCAGAAACTCCTTCGGGCATGCTTAATGCAGTAGGTCTTCAGAATAAAGGAATTGATTATTTTGTAGAACATATTTATCCTGAAATTTCGAAATTCGATACAGAAATAATCGTTAATGTAAACGGTGGAACAATCGAAGAATATATTGATGTTGCATCAAAAGTTGAAAAATTAAATAAAATTAAGGCTATTGAGCTTAATATTTCCTGTCCGAATGTAAAACAGGGAGGAATGGTTTTTGGAACGCATTGTCCATCGGCCGTTGCTGTTACCCAGGCTGTTAGAAATGCATATTCGAAAACCCTTATGGTTAAGTTATCTCCTAATGTTACCAATATTGTTGATTTTGCATTAGCCGTAGAAGAAGCAGGAGCAGATTCTATCTCTTTGATTAACACTTTATTAGGAATGGCTATTGATGCAAAAACGCGTAAGCCATTGCTTTCAACAATAACAGGAGGTCTTTCGGGTCCTGCTGTAAAACCTGTTGCTTTGCGTATGGTCTGGCAGGTGGCCAAGTCTGTAAAAATACCTGTAATCGGAATGGGAGGCATTATGAATGCTACCGACGCTATTGAATTTTTTCTTGCTGGTGCCTCAGCAATACAGGTTGGTACGGCTAATTTCATCAATCCGGCTGTTACAATCGAAATTCTTGAAGGCATAAATGAATACCTTGACAATAACGGGTTTTCCTGCTTAAGTGAAATTGTTGGAGCCCTGGATATATAGTTTTATTATTTTGAATAACTGAATTCCGGTTGACCTGTTTTGTACATAAGCAATCCAACTTATATTGTATTTAATAAATACAGCGAATTATTTCATTATGAAGTAATTAAATAAAGGAATATCTAGTTCTCCTATTAAAACTTATTTGCCTGTCTTGCTAAAATTATCAATTTTAACTACTTTGGTAATTCATTTAACCACAAAAACTTAAAGCTATGGCAAAAAAACCGGCCATTACCCTTCTCGTAATTGCAATTGGTATATCTTTTAGTCAGACAATCCATACACAGTCAAAGAATCTGGTTGTTAATTCTTCGTTTGAAGAATATGAGAAGTGTCCTCAGGATTATACTCCACAAGACCATTCGCATAAAATGATTCCTGGCTGGGGATATCCAACTCTGGCAACTCCTGATTACTTTAACCGTTGTTCTCCTTCAAGAGCAGACGGAGTAAGCGTTCCTAAAAACTTTGCCGGGGAAAGCGAACCTCATTCCGGCGATGGTTATGCGGGAGCAATTCTTAGCGGTACTGACGATGGCTACAGAGAATACCTGCAGGGTACACTAAGCGAACCCCTGATAGCCGGGAAGCAGTATTGTGTAACATTCTATTCCAAGCTTGCTTCATTTTCGAAATTCGCTGTTGATCAGCTAAGTTTATACTTTAGCGATATTGAAGTTAAAAACGAGTTAATGGTAAATCTTGCCTATAAACCCCAAATTAACAATAATGTAGGGCTATTTCTTGATAACATTGATGATTGGGAAGAAACCTGCACTGTATACACAGCCAGGGGAGGTGAGAAATTCTTCATAATTGGCAATTTTAAGTCATACGAGAATACAAACTATGTTGCAACAGATAAAAACATGAAAAACCTTAGAAATAAGGAATATGCCTACTACTTTTTCGACGATGTAATAATAAAACCTCTTGATAATTGCACCGATTGTAATTGTGTACAGCACGATTTTGAAGCAGAAATAATTGACACAGGGTATACTGGAGGTTACAATCCCATCACAGAAAAAATAGAGCGCAGGGTTAATGATGGCCATATTAAAATTGGTATGATTGGAGGAACACCACCTTACAGAGTTGAATGGAATCATAATCTTACAGGAGCTGAATTGTCAAATTTGCCGGCAGGAGAGTATACCTACATTGCTTATGATGCATTTAATTGCCAGTCAACCGGAAAAGTTGTTTTTACAGAGCCAAAGGTAGATATTGATGTTTTTAAAGGTGGACTGGAAAGTATTGAAGAAGGAGGATCTATTGTTCTTCAGAATATATTTTTTGAATTTAATAAGACTGCATTGTTGCCCGAATCTTTTCCGGAACTTGATAAAGTTGTTGATTTTATGCTTAAAAACAATATCGGGCTAATTGAAATATCTGGTCATACCGATAGCGATGGTTCAGATACCTACAACCAAAAACTTTCCGAGGGCAGAGCCAGATCCGTTGTTCAATACCTGGCTTCAAAAGGTGTTGATGCCGGTCATATGAAGGCAGTTGGTTATGGTGAGTCAAAGCCAATTGATACTAATTTTTCAGATGCCGGTAAGGCTCGGAACAGAAGAGTTGAATTTACATTGTTGAAAAAGTAAAAACCCCGTGCTGTTATGAAAAAATATATATTAATATATCCGCTAATATTTATTGCCCTTTGTTTAAATGCTCAAACAAAAAGGGCATATAAAAGCCTCGAAAAACTTGAATACGATAAAGCAAAAGAGGCTTTTGAAAAGAGTCTTGCCGATGATAGCGAAAATGTTGCCTGTAATTTTGGTTTAGCAATGGTTTTATCCGATGATAAATCTCCCTTTTTTGATATTATTTCTGCCTGGCAGTACATCGAAAAAATTGAAGGCAGAGAAAATGAATTAACTCAGGAAGAAATTGAAATTCTGGGTGAATATTTTTTGAATACTGAAATAAGAAAAACCAGTCGGCCGGTAAAGAAAAAGATGGAAATTGCAATGGAAGCTGTTGGAGCAAGGTTTATTAAGTATATCAGGGAAGAAAACGATTTGGATGCCGTATACAGGGCTCTTGAGCTATATCCCGATTTTATTCACCACGACAATATTATACATATTCGCAACCAGTTTGAGTTTCGTAAATATGAAAAGCAAAATACACGGGCCGGATACGAGGAATTTATTGAGAAATTTCCAGAGGCAGCTCAGGTTGAAAAGGCAAAAGCATACAGAAACAAGATGGCTTTCGAAGAAATAAAATTAAAGAATTCGGTTGCTGCATATAACCAGTATATTAACGATTTTCCTGATTCAAAGTACATTCAGCCTGCAATTAAGCTTAGAAATGCCAAAGCATTTGTCGATGCAAAGTCAGCAAATACATTGGCCGCATACCAAAAATTTATTGAATTATATCCCGATGCTCTGGAAATACCAGAAGCATATAAACAACAGCATCAGCTGATGTATGAAAAAGCTAAAAGAATTAAAACTCTGGAAGCATACAACGAGTTCATTCGCATGTATCCCGATGGTGCATATTATGTCGATGTTTTCAACCTCAAATCTGCCGATTTGGGTATGCAGGAGTTTCGGAAACTTAACTTTAATTCACCCGATTTTATTTGGGCCAGAGCTCTGGATAACAATGAGTATACAGATAAGGCCAAAACCTTTGCACAGCTTAACGACGGCAGCTTCATACTTGTTGGAACAACCAGCAAAAGCGATTCAGCGTATTGTGATTCATGGATTATTAAGCTCGACCCAAAAGGTAATATGCTTTGGAACAAAACAATAGGTCAGCCATACAACGAAAAGATTAAGGATATTTTGCTGACACCAGAAAATGATATTATTGTGATTGGCTATACACAAGCTTCAACTGATAGTTCAGATTACCTTGGCTGGATGTATAAGTTAAATTCTGATGGTGGCAAGGTCTGGAATAAAAAAATCAGTGAAGATGAATTTGCAGCATGTGCTATTTCTGCCGATAACAAAATCTATTTATCAAGCTTTGTTAAAGATACTCTAGATGATCATTATTATCTGCAGGCCTATAACCAGGAAGGTAAGAAGATTTGGGAAAGAGACTATGTAAGAAAAGGGATATTTAACGATCTGCTTTTTAATTCAGATGGAAGCTCAGTATTAGCCGGTTCCAGCTGGATTGTTTCCATGGATCCTAAATTCTTTATTAAATGGGAAGATACAATAAGCTACAAAGGTGAAGTTAAATTGGCAGATTCTGACGGAACAAACATAATAACCGCTGGTTGTGATTCATCGAGTTTTTATTTTAGCTGCTATAGTTCTGCAGGAACAAAGAATTGGAGAAAAACTTTGCCAAAAGCAGATAGTACGGATATTATGCTTGATCTCACATTGAGTTCAACAGGTGATATAATCATTATTGGCAATAATTTACAAGGCAGATACCTGAAAAAATTCAGTAACAAGGGAGATTTTGTATCGGAAAAACTGTTTTTCCAGGGATATAAGCCGGTAAAAGCAATTAGAACAAAAGAGGGTATATCCTATTTATTTGAAAACAACGATTTTCTGATAACTACTTTTTCTTCTGTTGCTTTTTAAAATTTTCAAAGTCTTCTTTTAGCCATAACTTTCCGTTTTCATCTTCGATAAACTCGGGAGCTTTGCTAACAATAATATATAGAATTACAAAACAAAAGCTCAGGAACAGAATTATGAAAAGAAGTATATTCAACTAATAATTTGTGTTTTGATGTTTATAATGCTAAAGTTATAATCATTTTGATTAAACCTAATTTTTCAATTAAATAAATTTCCCCAAAGTGGCAATAATAAACGATGAATCGATAGAAAAACTTTATAAGCAACAACAAGAACTTGAGCAAAGTCTTCAATATGCAAGCTATATTCAGCAATCGTTGTTTCCCAAGAATTCATTAATTAAACATATTTTCCCCGAAAGCTTCCTTTTTTTTAAACCCAAAGATATTGTTAGTGGTGACTTTTACTGGATAAACCGGGAAAGTGAAAAAACAATAGTTGCTATTGGAGATAGCACAGGACATGGTGTTCCCGGTGCATTTTTAAGTATTTTAGGAATTTCCTTCTTACAACTGGTTATATCTAGGTACAATCCTAAAAGCCCTGCAATAGTATTAAATTATTTAAGGGAATATTTAATGAAAGCCCTGAATCAAACTGGTAAGGAGTTTGAACAAAAAGATGGATTTGATATTTCGCTGTGTTTTATTGACAACAAAAGTAAAAACATTCAGTTTTCAGGCGCTTTTAATCCTATATACATAATCCGCGACAGAGAAGTGAACCAGCTTTTAGGTGATAAAATGCCTATCGGCATTGGGGCTGATTTCGAAGAACCTTTTACTAATCATGAATTTAAGCTCAAAAAGGGTGATATGATTTATTTGTTTACCGATGGTTATCCGGATCAATTTGGAGGTCCTGAAGGCAAGAAATATAAGTATAAACCTTTCAGAAAGCTGCTTACAGAATGCAGTATTTTAAGAACAGAAGAACAGGAAAAGAAAATTAAAGAAGAATTTGACAGATGGAAAGGTGATTCGCCCCAGATTGATGACGTGACAATTTTTGGAATCAGGCAATAAAACCAACTAAAGTTACGATTATTTCAAAAAGAAGTAACATTAAGGTAGCTGGCTGGTATTTTTATCAATTTAATTTAATACTAGTTTTATTTTTATTAATTTTCAAGCTCTTACGAATTTCTGCCTAAAACATGGAAACAATTAAACTATCAGCATTTCGTATCAAAAATTTTCGTTCAATAATCGATTCTGGCTGGCGTTCGCTGGCAAACGATGGTATTACAATTCTCATTGGTCAGAATGAATCAGGAAAAACCTCTGTTTTAGAAGCACTACAGAGCTTTTTTGATAATATGCTTTTGGAAGATGTTTTGCGCAGTGATAACTCCTTACCGGTTGTTTCCTGCAAGTTTAGACTGGAGGATAAAAGAACCGTAGTTGATTTGCTTGACAAAAAAATGCTTGAGAATGAAGTATTTTCTATTTTAAAAGAACAAAAAGAATTTGAAATTACCCGGGAGTGGACATCCTCACAAACAAACACCCTGTATATTTCTACAGCTGATGTACATTCTTTTTACTCTCAGAAGATTGAAGCTCAGAAGTTACTCGAAGAAAAAAGTAAAAAAGAGATTGAAAGTTTATTAGGTGATACAGATAGTCTGATAAAAAAACTTGATGCTGCAGAACAGGAAAAAACTGAAACTCAAAACGAACTTTCCGCGAAGCGAAAAGAACTGGAACAAAAGCAAAAAGCTTTACGCAGAGCAAAAAAACCAGATCAGAAGCTTATAGCTGAGAAAGAACTGGATACTTGTAGCAGGGAATACAAATTATTTGAGGATGATTTTACTCAAAAGCTTGAAATATTTGAGCAATTAAAAAACCGTACCCAGGAATTATCCGAAAAAATATCAATTGGTAAATTGTACCAGGGTTTATTGCAGAAACAGGAACTGCTTAAAGGCTACTTGGCAGATTGTAATAATAAAATATCCGATCTGGAACATCTTTATGAAATATCTACCCACGAGAAGGACAAAAAAGGTGTTTTACAAAAAATTCATCAGCAAAAACAAGAACTTTCTAAGCTTCAACAAGAAATACATTCGGTAGATGAGCAAACCAGGTTACAAATGTTTATTGCAACAAAGGTTTTTAATGCAGGTACCCGACTAAAACAAGCAGAAACCGAAGCACAAAAAGAAATATTTAAACTCGATAAATTTTTTGATATGCAAAGAATTGGAGAATCTTTGTTTAAATATATCCCGGTATTTGAATTTTTTGAAGATTTTAGTGGTTTGTTACCCAATAAAATTGATTTAGAAGATATTTTAAATGAAAATCACCATGCAGAGGGCTATAAAGCTGCATTGAATTTTCTCAAGCTTGCAGGCCTTGAACCTTCTTTTTTCAGGGAAAAGAATCATAGAATATTAAAACAACGTATCGAATGTCTTAACAGCGATATTACTATTAATTTTCATGATTACTGGAGTCAGAATGTTGGAAAAGACAACAGAATAAAACTTCATTTCGAATTGGAACATTATGACTATACCGTTCCTGAAAAAAGCGGAAAACCATACCTCGAATTTTGGGTGAAAGACAATCAGGAAAGATTGTACCCAAAGCAACGGAGCAGGGGAGTACGCTGGTTTCTTTCTTTTTATCTTGAACTAAAGGCAGCTGCTACAAGAAACAACACAAATCGTGTGCTTTTAATTGATGAACCGGGGTTAAGTCTGCATGCCAGGGCACAAGAAGATGTATTAAAAGTATTCGAAGATTTGAAAACAAAGATGCAGGTTGTCTACAGTACACACTCTCCCCATTTGGTAAAGCCGGAGAAATTATACAGAATACTTGCAGTTCAAAGAGCAAACGAAAGCGACGATACAAGCGAAACCCTGGTATTAGATCCAAATTCACTTAGTGAGGCTTCGGCAGATACTCTAAGTCCAATATACTCACTCATGGGCATCAGGCTTTCGGAGCAGCAGTTTATTCGTTCTGAAAAGAATATTATTGTTCCCGACCAGATAAGTTACTATTATCTCACCTATTTATCTAAAATATATCCCGATATGGGTGATGTAACCTTCATTCCGGCAACCGGAATACATACCATTCCTTCATTAGTAAATATATTAAGTGCCTGGCAGGTAAAGTACGGACTGTTATTGTTGGGTTCCAATGTCGATAAAGTCATCGAAGATTTGCATTATAATTCATTATTAAGTAAATCCGGAAACTCCATACTGCACTTGAAGGAATTTGAGATTGTTGAAGATTTATTTTCTGCCATCGATTTCAAAAAACTTATTTTATTACAAAGGATTGGGATTACTGAAAAAAATTCTGAATTTATTGCTGTTAATGGCTTGTCCAGAAACATTCTGGCAACTAACTTTGTGAACAATTTTAATGATGCAAAGTTTAGCTATAATGACCTGGATGAATCAACCAAAGAAAACCTGGAGAAGTTATTTGCCGGTATAAAGAAAATACTGTAAACCAATCAATTTATGAGATCCCTATATAGACAAATCAAAATGAAACAAATCTTACTAACAGCTATTTTGTTTATAGCTTTTTCAGCAAAGAGTTACGCCCAATTCCCAAATTTCAGCAGAGAATTCCGACTTCTTAACCAGGCTGATAAATTATACCAGGAAAGAGATTATTATAAAGCAGTAACAAAGTATCGTGAATACATAAGTCGCTACGAAGGCAATGTTGATGTTTGGTATAAAATAGCCATTTCGTACAAAGAACTGGGTCAGCCAGAACGTTCTGAACTATACTATTCCCGCATAATTAAAACCGATGAGCAGTCTAATCCGATTGTACATTTATCTTTAGGCCAGGTATTAATGATGCAGGGAAAATATAAGGAAGCACGAGAGCATTTTCAGAGATACAATGAATTACTTGAATACAACGACCAGCTAGCCATGCGCTATATTTCAAGTATTGAGAATATTGAAAAATATTTTGCAGATTCAACTTTCTTTGACAAACAAAACCTGCCTATAAACTCCGAGGCCTCTGATTATGGGGCAGCTACTTTAGACAATAATTTTTATTTCCTTTCAACACGCGATACAAGGAAAGACTACAATTTAAAATATTCATCCGATTTATTCATTTCAGAAATCGAACAAGGCAAATCCATTTTCGATTCTCCGAAAAAGCTTAGTGGACCTGCCAATACAAGATTTGGCGAGATAGGCTATGCCATTGTTCCACAAACAAACGAGATTTATATTTGTCGGTACGAACCTGGAAAGGAGGATGATTATTCCTTAGGATATAACCTTTATAAAGCCTATATAGGAGTAGATAATAATATTTCGAGACCTGAGAAATTCAGAAGCGATAAGTTTAAGTACTCTATTGCTTATCCCACTTTAAGTTATGATGGTAAGTTCCTGATTTTCGCTTCTGATGCTCCCGGTGGTTTCGGTGGCTGGGATTTATATCGTGCCGATTTTACCAGCAATGGTTTTGATAACATACAAAATTTAGGTGGAAAAGTTAACTCTGCCGGCCAGGAGTTGTATCCATTCTTATTAAACGATTCAATTTTGTTCTATGCCACTGATGGACAAGGTGGGTTAGGGGGTTATGATGTTTATTCAAAAAATCTGAATGACGAAGAATATGCCCGGAATGTTGGTTTTCCTGTAAACTCCAACAGCGACGACTATGGCATCTATTTCGATTCAGGATTATCGGGCTATTTTACATCGAACAGAGATGGTGGGAAAGGAGCTGATGATATATACAGGTTTTCAATTGATCAGTTAAAACTAACTGGCGAAGTAGTTGATGAGCTCAATGGAGAAAACCTTAAAAATGTGAATATTAAAATTAACAGAAGCAGCGGTGAAGCCGAGGCTCTGGCCCTGGCAGATAACGGCAAGCTTGTGCTGGTTGCCAGACCAGGTGAAGAACTTGAGATTACCGTTGAGAAAGAAGGATATGAAACCCGCTCCTTCAAGGTTAATACTGCCGACATGGCCTATATCGGTAATCATTCACTCATGATTGGTAAACTACCTGTACTCAAACTTGCAGAGCCGGAATCATTGGCAGAAAAATTTGAGATTGCTCCGGAAATCTTAGAAGTAGCTGAACAAAAAGATGATATCTTCTTTGGAGTTCAGTTTATGGTAAGCAAGCGAAGATTAAAAGAAGATTACCTTAGAAGCCTGGTAGGGCAGAACTATGAAATAAGTGAGGTTTATGATGGCAAGAATTATCGTTACCTGGTAGGTCAGAATAAAGATTATTTCCTTACAAAAGAAGATTATAAGAAGTTAGAAATAGATTCTAAGGTATATCTGGTTTCCTTTGTTAATAACGAGTTTACAAGGGTTATGAAAGCACTTAAAATGGCTCATGTAGATCCTGCAGAAGCGCGCGATCCTATAGTTCACGAATTTATTGATAAAACAAAACAAGTTGGATTTGGACTTGTTTTTTATGGGCTGGATCTGTTTAGAGTGCCTGCCGGATATGAAAAAGAAATAAACAGAATTAAAGATACCTTAGTTGCACATCCGGAGTATTTCCTCGAAATTGCCGCACATACCGATAAACGAGGCAGTGATATGTATAACAGGGCTTTGTCGGAAGAAAGAGCTAAATTTCTGTTTAATCTCTTTGTGTCGATGGGAATTGAAGAAAATAGAATTATTGCTCATGGAATTGGAGAAAGTCAGCTTAAAAAGTATTGCCAGGAATGTACTGAAGCAGATCATGAGCAAAACAGGAGGGCCGAAATGATTATTAGGGTTTATAAAGATCCAAATCAGGCTCCCAAAGAGTAAATTTATAGTGTGTTTTAAGTAATTGTTAATAAAATATTAGGTTTACGTGTAAATATATATTGACGAATGTTTGTTTTTATTTGACGAATGAATATATTTGAAAGAAAAACAAACGATATGGATATTTTAATACTTATTCCGCTGGTTTCTCTGATAATATTCGGAGCATTAGTATTCAGAGCACCTGAAATATCCAACGAACCCATTGAATTATAAAAAAGCATTATTTTAATTAATAGAAGGGACAGTGAAAGCTGTCCCTTTTTGTTTTCATATATCATTTGAATTATATATATTTTGGCATAAAGATTGAAATTGTTATAAATAATAAATTAAACAGGAAATAATTATTGGCTATTAGTTATTTTTGTGAAATATGTACCTGGCCAATATATAACAGACCTAGTCAAATGATACAAATACCAGTTATAAAAATTGCATTCATATCCTTTGTATTGCTATTTATTTCTAAATCAGCTATATCACAATTCTTCAGACCAGAAGACTATCGTAAAGATCTAAGTATTAAATTAGAAGTAATTGACGAAAAGCGCATCGAGAAAGGTGTTAAAATACTAAATGAAGCCTATGTTGCAGAGCGTAAAACCATTATGGAGCTTGAAACCTTGGCCGAGGATGAAAAACTAAAGGCTACATCTCCTGAATACAAAAAAATAGTTAAAAGTTTAATCAGCACTTCTGAACAATACAGAGAAGGTCATATGATTATTTATACGGTTTTCCAGGAAAACTGCGTGAAGTTTGGCGATGTTATGAAAAAACAGAATCATACCGCTAAAGGTATTAATAAAGCCATGTTTTATGAGCGTAAGGGTACCAGGGCATATGAAAAATCTATGGCAATCAGGGATTTAATTAATATGCTTGAAAAACCTGACCTTATACAGTATAAAATGGCAGAAGCTTTAGAACTGGAAAAATTATCAATTCGCGATAGGGGCAGATCGGTTCAGATTTACCAGGATTTTCCTGTTGAATATAATTATGGTTGGGACGATGATGTTTCTGACGAAGAAGTTGCTGCAGCTTTTAAAGACCCCGCTATCAGTCTGCCTCCGGCCGATTTGTTTATTCAAAATAAAAAGCCTGAAACAACCGAAACTTCAACTGGTAATCCCGAAATGGCAGCCATTGTTTTTAAAATTCAAATTGCTGCACATACCTTAAAAATTTCTGATGATCAGTTAAGAGAATCTATCTATAACGGCCCTTTGCAGATAAACGAAGCTTTTGAAGAAAACTGGTATAAATACACAATTGGCGAGTTTGATAATTTTAATGAAGCCAGTAAGCTTCTCAAACAAAGCAGAGTAAGTAAGGCTTTTGTTGTAGCATACCAGGGGGGTAAAAGACTACCCATTAAAGATGCGCTGGCAATTATTAGAGAAAATCAGTAAGCAACTATTTTTATTATAGGCAATTGTTTAATAATTAGCGAATTACTTTCGATAATTGCATTAATTGAAATTAGTTTGTCCTTCCCTGCTTTTTCAATCATCTCTTTTATTTCGGAACTGATTTTATTTCCGGTATTTGATGCTGAGTAATAGAAAACAGCATACGTATAACCAAAGGTGTATTCTTTAATTGAATACCAGTTCTCTGAATTAATTATATCATATGAGACAAAAACACTTAGGCTGTCTGCATTTAGTAATTCTGTTTGAGGTATATAAATTAAGGGCTTCAAAAGCTCATGTTTACCAATTTTTATTTTTGGGTCAGGCACATTTTTCACATTAAATACCTTATATCCAATAGATTTACCCCGATTTTTAAATACAATTCTTATACTTCCATATCTTTCAGGAATAAAAGCTAAACTGTCTCCTTCTTTGAAGGAAATACCATTGTTTGTTTCAACTTCCATGCTGTTTATACCCGGGAAATACTCTTTGTTCAGTTGAATATAGTTTTCAATACCAACATAAAAGGTACCGGAACGTGAAGTAAGATGAATGAAGCAATCGTCGTTAAGAAGCGGACCATAACGCCCCTGAGAATATCCCTTTAATGAGAATATAATTATCCAAAATATGAATATTATACCTTTCATTATGCTTCCTGTAGTTGTAAGTTTAATATCAAAACACAATATTAATGTTGGTTTTGACCGTTGTAAAGTTATTCAGTGAGAATTAAAACAGCTCCTTAGATAACGAAAACAGGGTCACAAACGTTTCATTATTTCTCCGGTAGATAGTAAACCACAAGCAGCTAAAATATCTTCACCCCTTGATTTTCTTATTGTTGTGAAGATTCCTTTTAATTTAAGCTTTTCCTGGAAAGATTGCATTTCTGATGTACTACTTCCTATAAGAGACGATCCGGGAATACTGTGGAAATGCATTAAATTTATTCTGCATTTCAAACCATTAAGCAGTCTTGCAAGCTGTTTAACATCTTTATCGGTATCATTAATTCCTTTGAATACAATATATTCGAATGATAGCCTGCGCTGATTTTCAAATGGAAATTCCCGGAGTACTTTAATTACAGATTCAATGGCATATAATCTTTGAACCGGCATAAGCTTCTTTCTTTCTTCGTCAAAAGGAGAGTGCAGGCTAATAGCAAGGTTACATTTACTTTCTTTCAGAAATCGCTTAATTCCGGGAAGTAGTCCAATAGTTGAAACATTTATTTTTCTTGGGCTAAACTGAAATCCCCAATCAGCGGTAAGAATCTCCAATGCTTTAAGAACTTCGTCGAGGTTGTCAAAGGGTTCTCCCATTCCCATAAAAACAATGTTTGTAAGTTTATGACGCTCCGGTAGGCTTAATATCTGATTTACAATATCTCCGGCCGAAAGCTGACCCTGTAAACCCTGTCTGGCAGTCATGCAGAATTTGCATCCCATTTTGCAGCCTACCTGCGATGAAACACACAAGGTGTTTCTGTTCTCCTCAGGCATATATGCAGTCTCAATAAACTTATCCTTTATTGTTTCGAAAAGGTATTTCCTGGTACCATCTGTTGATTCCTGGTATTTTACAGGAGGTTCAGGGTTAATAATAAACGAATTATTAAACTGTTCTCTAGCCTTAACAGAAAGGTTTGTCATTTCATCAAACGACTTTGCATCCTTTTGATAGACCCACTTTAAAACTTCTTTGCCAATATATTTTGGAATGTTATGTTTCTCGGTAAATTCTTTTAAATCAGCCGGTGTGAGCCCTATCAGTTTAATTTTTTCCATTTTTTATGATATCAGGTGCAAATTTAATAAAAAAGAAAAGCCGCCTTTAAAAAGACGGCTTTTCACTCAGAAACCAAATCTTGTTAGTAAACATCAAGTTGAAACCTTCGTTTAACAACTACCTCAGGTTTCCCTTCGAATGATGTTATCAAGCCGGTTACATTTAAATATTGGTTTGTGAAATAATTTATGGGTCTTCTGCTGTAATTTCTGGCAATATTTCCTGGTATTATTACTGTGAAGTCATGGTAAGGATAGTATGGTCCCATGTAAAGGAAGTATTCATCTGTTTCTCTTGAATAATATACTTCGCTTACCCTTCCATATACATTCATAACCTCGCCAATATAGTAGTCAGCATTGTAGGCAGAAACTCTGTTTATTCTATATCCGTAGCTGTAGTTCCAGTAGTGAACTTCAGGATACATACTGATATAATGTCTGTGCATATCCCTGTTCCAGTAAATGTCAACATGCACCGGTTCGCGATATACATAATGTTTCGCTCTGTAATCTCTGCTTTCAGAAGTATGATAATGAGGGTGATATGCATTATGATGACCAGTATATCTTCTGCTGCTTACATAATAACCATTCGGATTTGTACTTCTTGTACCATTTCCATTGTTTCCGGGATGTCTGTATTCGTTTTCGCTCCTGTTAACAGTGGTAGTTCCATGGCCACGGTTGTTATTGTTTTGTGTGGCTGTGGTGGTTCTTGTTGTACTTGTGTTATTTCCTGAAGTACGTGTATTACCGTTGTTAACAGGTCTCTCGTAACTACTGTTGTTTTTTGTAGTTGTTGAGTTTCTGTTTGTTGAGGTTGTAGTCGACCGTGTTGTACTGGTTGGTCTGTTAGACTCAACATTACGATCACTACTTTGCTTTGTATCTGCTGATTTTGTAGAAGTACTTCTTGTGGTTGTATTATCGTTACTTCTTGTTTCTGTTCTGGTGGCAGAGCCGTTTGTACTAGCTGTCCTCCTTGAGGTCTGTGTAAATGATGTTGCTGCCGTCAACATAATTGCTAATACTGTAATCGCTCTTTTCATAATCTGTAATTTTGGTTTCAAACTAAAATAATCAAATCGCGTGCCAAAATTTTAAAAATTTAAATATCAGTAATTTAAACTAATAAAAATCGTGTTGTTTTTCGATGGAAGTTAAAATATTTAATAACTATACGATAAGTCTGGTTGAATTGTTTGATAAAATCAAATTAAAAATTCAAGCTTTTTAATCAGAAGAATTATTTTTGTAGGCTAAATATACTAAGATATGCCTTTAAATATTCCTGATAAGTTACCCTCTGTAGAAATTCTAGAACAGGAGAATATATTTGTGATGAAAGAGACTGAAGCAATTCATCAGGATATAAGACCTTTACGTATTGTTCTGTTAAATCTGATGCCCTTAAAAATACAGACAGAAACACATTTATTACGGTTACTTTCTAATACTCCTTTGCAGGTTGAAATAGTTTTGCTTCATACTAAAAATCATACCTCCAAGAATACGCCGAAAGAGCACCTGGAAGCTTTTTACCAGACTTTTGAGCAAATTAAAGGAAAACGTTTTGACGGTATGATTGTTACAGGTGCACCGGTTGAACAGCTTGATTTTGAACAGGTAGATTATTGGGAAGAACTTCAGGGTATTTTGGACTGGACAAAAACCCATGTTACATCAACTATGTTTATTTGCTGGGGTGCACAAGCCGGATTGTTTCACTTTTACGGAGTTCCAAAATATGCTTTGTCTCATAAGATGTTTGGCGTTTTTGATCATACTGTTAACAATACTAAGGTACCTCTGTTAAGGGGCTTCGATGAAGTATTTCATGCTCCCCATTCAAGACATACCGAAGTTCGAAGAGAAGATATTGAGAAAATTCCTGAACTTGAGATTATATCTGAATCTGAAGATGCCGGAGTGTATATTGTTATTGACAAAACAGGCAAACAAATCTTTGTTACCGGGCACTCCGAATATGATCCCACAACCTTAAAGGATGAATACGAAAGAGACATAAACAAAGGTTTGGATATTGAGATGCCTCAAAATTATTTTCGAAATAATGATCCTGCCAATCAGCCCAGGGTTAGATGGAAAAGTCATGCTAATCTTTTATTTTCGAATTGGTTAAATTATTATGTTTACCAAACAACCCCTTTCAATATTGATGACATTCAATAGTTAATTTTTGCTGTTCGTCTAAATATTTGGACACTTGGATTAAAATTCATAACTTTTTAAAAGTTTGTGCGTAGGTAGTGTTATGTAAATTCCTTAAGAATTAGTAAACCTATGTTAAATAATATCATTACAAACGCATTATCGGAACAAAAAACAGAAAAGAAACCCATGGCTACAGCTGTTGATTGGAGTGATAAAAAGATTTTAATTGCTGAAGACGAGGAAGTTAATTTTGTTTATCTGCAAACAGCATTAGCTTCAACAAAAATTAATATTGTCAGGGCAAAGAATGGCGAGGAAGCTGTTGAAAAAGCAAAAATTGATCCGAATATACAATTGATATTAATGGATATTAAAATGCCCAAGATGAATGGTCTTGAGGCTACACGGGCAATAAAACAATTCAGAAACGATGTTATAATTATTGCCCAGACAGCTTTTGCATTGGAAGAGGACAAGCGAAACTGTTTTTCTGTTGGTGTTGATGATTTTTTATCTAAGCCAGTTAGGTATAAGTTGCTGTTAGAGATGTTAGAAAAGTATCTTAAATAACAAGCTTCTCTCTTTTTACCAAAAATTAAGTTTGCTTGTTTCATAATTTCAGCTTCCTATCTATATTTTTTTTTGAACTTTATGTTTTGTTTTAGCTTTATTATATAAAGAAACACATAACATATATGGTAGAGAATATTATTAAAAAGCGCAGAAGTATAGTTTGTTTTGATAGTAAAGAAGTAGAAAACGAAATACTCAGAAAGTTATTTGAAATGGCAAAATGGGCTCCATCTGCCTTTAACAGGCAGCCATGGCGCTTTATTGTCGGAAAAAACAATTCAGAAACATACCATAAAATTTTTAGTGCGTTAGAGCAGGGTAATCAAATATGGGCAAAAAATGCTCCGGTATTATTTACAACAATTGCAGAAACAATTAATCACCAAAGAAATACATCAAACCGCTATGCATGGCATGATTCTGCCCTGGCTTTTGCGAATCTTACATTTATGGCTACCTCGCTTGGACTTTATGTTCATCCAATGGCAGGTTTTAGCTCACAAAGTCTGATTGATGGCTTTAAAATTCCTTCAGGATTTGAACCGGTGACCGTTGCTGCACTTGGTTATAAATCGGATTGCAGTAATGTTCCGGAATCTGTGGCCGAACGTGATTCGAAAGAGAGAACCCGTAAATCTCTGTCGGAATTTGTATTTTCCGACAATTGGAATTCACCGTTTAAATTCTAAAGTTTTGTCGATATTTTAAGGTTGAATCTTCTGCCTGTGAGGTAGTTAGGTACAGAATAAAAGTCTTGCACACCAGAATTGTTTTCAACTGTTCTAATCCAGTCATAAGAGGCCATGTTTATGGCACCAATCATGTTCAATACTTCGGCACTAATCCAAATATCGTTTAAACCTACCATTTTGTTCTTTTTACGCCTGATTATGCGCGAGAATCCAACATCAACGCGCCTGTATTGATTTAGTGAATATACCTGAGACGGAATATTTTTGTCTGGTCCGGAATAGGGCAAACCGGTTCCGTAATTTACCAGAAGATGCAATTTATAATCAGGATTTGAAGGCAGATAATCCTGAAAAAAAACAGAAATAGTAACTCTTTGATCCATAGGACGCCTGTAATAACCCGGATATATTACTTCACCATTTAACTTTTTATAATAATCGTTGTAGGTGTCTTCCATTGATTTTAAAAAGGAGAGACTAAACCACGATTCAACACCGGGAACAAATTCACCGTTTATTCTAAAATCAACACCTTTAGCATAACCACGGGCTTCATACTCAGGCATGTATTCAAGCTCAATGTTTTCAATTTTATAGGGTACTAAATCGTACAGGTATTTGTAATAAATTTCGGTTGAAAGCAGAAATGGCCTGTTCCACCAGGTATAATGAACATCGGTTCCCAACACAAAATGAATTGATTTCTGAGCTTTTCTATCGGGGAATATCTGGCCCTTGTAATCTTTAATTTCTTTATAAAAAGGAGGTTGTCCATATAAACCCGATGCAAAATAAAAGTCCACTTTTCTCTCCCAATAGGGTTTAAATGTAAATGTCAAACGGGGCGAAATCAATAAATCTTCGTTATAGTCCCAGTAGTTTGCCCTTAATCCATAGGTCAGTCCATATTCAGCATTATTAGCAAAGAACCTTGAATTATTCTGAATATAAGCCTGGTATCTGTATGAATTCAGTGTGTTTTTTGCTGAAACATTATAGTCGTATGCTATATATTCATTCGTGTAAGGAGTAACCATCCCAGCCGAATCTGTTATTCTCCATTCTTTAAGTACATCTTTAATTTTCTCGTATTGAAACTTCAGGCCCCACTTTAGTGTGGAGTTTGAGCCGGCCCAGACTCCTTTATGTTCGATGGAACGTATTGTTCCGGCCAATGCATTGCGCGCATGCTCAAGACCTCCTCCAATTCCAATATTTATAATAGTATCACTATCACTCGATGATGTTCCCCGGCTAATCTGGTTAATCAAATATTCCGAAAGAATATCATACGATACTTCTTCATCTGTTCTGAAAGCTGAGGCAATTAATTTTAGAGACAAATTATCAGCAGGCGTGTAGGCATAGGTTATTGCGCCAAGGTAGGAGTCGAACCTGTCTTTTTCCTGTCCTTCGTAGTAAACCATAAAATTTAATGTTTTCTGAACAGTACCAAAGTCAGTACTTCGTGTTTCGGGTACCATGGAGAATCTGTTGCTCGTGTAGTTTCCAAGCACAGAAACAGAGCTTTTCTTACCCAGATCATAAGTTAGATATGACTGAATATCGGCAAAGCGGGGCATGTATTCTCCCTCCACATCCAGAGAACTTAATAAATATTGTGTGGTTTTATAACGTCCACCTACATTGTATGTAAGCTTTTTGCTTTTGCTTGTTCCGGCCAGGTGAATATTGGATCCCAGCAAACTGGCAATCACTGTTCCTTCAAATTCTGTAGGTTTTTTATAGGTGATATCTAAAACCGAAGCCATTTTATCGCCATACCGGCTTTCAAATCCACCGGCAGAAAACTGGATGGAGGAAACCATGTTTGGATTAACAAAGCTAAGCCCTTCTTGTTGTGCACTTTGGACCAATAGCGGTCGGTGTATCTCAATGTCGTTTACATATACCAGGTTTTCATCGTAGCTACCTCCGCGTACCGAATATTGAGAACTTAACTCATTACCCGAAACAACGCCAGAAAATGTTTTAAGTATTGTCTCAATATTACCGCTGGTGTTTGGCAACTGATCGATTGACTTCATGCTGATTCGGGTGAGGGAGTTTTCGCGCTGCTGTACGCTGGTTATAACTACATCAGAAAGAGTTTTCGGTTCGGAGAGAAGAGTAATATTTTTGATTAAAACCTGATTTGGTTTTGCATAAACAGTATCAACCTGAATTTTGTATCCAAGATAAGAGAATTGTACAATAACATTTTTTTCTGCCGGAATTTCAAGTTCATATGTTCCGGTTTTATCAGTTACCGTTCCTTTTCCGGATTCAATAAGAATTACGGAAGCACCTAACAAGGCGTTTCCCGATGTATCTGCAAGAGAACCTTTAAGTAAAGCGTTTTGGGCATTTAAATGAGTAATAAACGCCAATGAGAAAAAGAAGATAATAAAGTACCGGTATATTTTTGCCATTTAAGAACTTAAAAGCTGTTTAATTGATAAACTTTGAGAACAGAAAAAAATTGTACTGACATTAATTCCAGAGTCTATTTATCTTTTTTAAAATCCCCATCTTGAAGTGCCTTAAAGAATTTTGACCATGCAAAAACATTAAATAGCTGGTAGGTAGGATAAGTTCCCCTGGTAAAAGTTTCATTGTATTGCTGTTGCATAATATAATTGAAGTTTTCTTTCGGAGTAGCTGTATTTTCGAGTATTATCTGAGTTTTAATTAAAGCAATATTCTTCCTGGCTCGTTCCAAATCATCGTCAGGAAGTTCAAGATTTAAAAAAGCCTCTTTAAATTCTTCGTAATCTCTCCACGGATAAACTTCAACTTCAGCAATCATAAAAGTATCGCGAGCCAGCAACACGTCGCGGGTAAAAAAAGGAGACTCCAAATCATCCGGAACAATAACAATGCTTCTTTTAAATCCAAGAGATGAAAACATGATTGTATCATCCTCAACGGCAACAAAAGTAAATTTTCCTAATTTATCGGCAATAGCACCTCTGCCACTGTTTAAAACAAAAATATTGGAATAGGGAAGAGGCTGCAAAAACTCATCATATACTCGTCCGCTAACCTGAATAAGTCTTTTTTCTTTGTCCTGAGCAAATATAGTCTGAACGCTCACCAGTAAAACAAAAACAAAAAATACCTGTTTCATTATAAATTAATCTATTGTCAAAACTGAAATGCTCCGGATAATTTTCAAAATTAGCATTAATTTGAAAAAAAGTTTGGTAAAAAAGGATAAGCCTTGTTAAAAAATTCTAATTTAAAGCTTGCAAGGTTTTAATACTATGATTAAGCAAACAGAAATTCAGCTTAGTGGCTATAAAAGAGGGTATCACCTTATTACCTCTGATATATCCAGGGCATTTACAGAGTGGCCGGAAACCGGAATATTAAACATTCTGGTGAAACATACTTCAGCCGGAATTACCATTAATGAAAATGCCGATCCTTCCGTTCGCAGTGATTTTAAATCATTTATTGATAAACTGGTGCCCGAAAATGATCCTGTATATACCCACATTCTTGAAGGGGACGATGATATGCCGGCACATTTAAAGGCATCATTGATTGGACAATCAATAACAATACCTGTTACTAATTACCGGTTGAACCTTGGCACATGGCAGGGAATATATTTTTGTGAATTCAGGAATTACGGAGGTAACCGTAATCTTGTACTAACCTTATATTATTAAGAAAATTATGTTTAAGGATAATGATTTAAAACAGTTTAGGGAAAAAGGCATCAGCGAAGAAAAAATTAACTGGCAGATTCAACAGTTTACTAAAGGGGTAATTCCGATTAACCTGATTGCCCCGGCTACTTTTTCCAAAGGAATAAAAAATGTATATAATGAGGATCACTATCTTCACTATTTCAAGAATAACAAATCAGACAAGAAAATAACCAAGTTTGTTCCTGCTTCGGGAGCTGCAAGCAGAATGTTTAAAGATTTGTTCGAATTCAGGGAAAAGTTCGCCAATAATCCGAAACTTAATATTGTTGATTACCCTTTTATGCAGAACTTCTTCAGCAATCTTAAAAAATTTGCTTTTTACACGCCGTTGGATAAGAGTTGTTCCAAGGAAGGTGGATTAGAGGTACTAGTTAAAAAGGAGAAGTACGATATTATATTAAACAAACTGCTTGGAGAAGAAGGTCTGAACTATGGTTTTTTACCTAAAGGATTATTAAAGTTTCATTATGACAAAAATGGAATAGCCCGAACACCCTTTGAAGAACATTTAATAGAAGGCGCCTTGTATGCAAGTTCAAATGGTAGGGTAAATATTCATTATACCGTATCGCCTGAACATATGAGTTTGTTTAAAGAGCTTATGAATGAGGTAGTTCCGGAGTTTGAAAAGCAATTTAATGTAAAATACAATATTGGCTTTTCGATTCAGAAACCTTCAACAGATACAATGGCAGTTACCAAAGATAATCTCCCGTTTTATGAAGAGGATGGGTCTGTTTTATTCCGACCCGGTGGACACGGCGCATTGATAGAAAACCTGAATGATATTGATTCTGATATCGTATTCATTAAGAACATCGACAATGTGGTTCCTCAGTCGAAAGCTGAGTCAACGGTAAAATATAAATCTATTTTGGCCGGTGTGCTGCTGGAAGTTCAGGAAAGCGTATTTAAAGTGATAAAAGAACTGAAAAGTGGAGCTGATGTTCTTAAAAATGCAACTGAAATTCTGAAAAAAGATTTCAATATAGAAGGTTTTGCTACAGTTACCGAAGATGCAGGAGCTGATTATATATATCATGTTATAGAAAGACTTAACAGGCCCATTAGAGTATGTGGAGTAGTTAAGAATCAGGGAGAACCGGGTGGCGGACCCTTTATTGTTAAAAACGAGAATGGTGTTATATCGCCACAAATAGTGGAGGCTTCGCAAGTGGATTTATCAAATTTTGATCAAAGCAATATTTTAAAGTCAGCGACACATTTTAATCCGGTAGATTTGGTTTGCGGAATAAAAAATTACAAGGGCGAAAAATTCGATTTAACAAAATATGTCGACGATAATACCTGTTTTATTTCGAATAAATCAAAATCGGGCAGGGAATTAAAAGCTCTTGAGTTACCAGGTTTATGGAACGGAGCTATGGCGGGATGGAATACCATTTTTATTGAAGTTCCGGTTGATACATTTAATCCTGTTAAAACTGTTAACGATTTACTGCGACCAAATCATCAGTAGAAGAATTTCAATGTTAAATTAATCTTAAATTTTCACAGATTAAATTAACCAAAGTTTAAGATAATCATAATCTCTGCTAAAGTTGCTTTAAGCTCTCTATCATTATTTTTGTGATATAATAAAAGAAAAAATGAAGAGAGTATTATTAGTAATAGTAGTAGTGAGTTTATCTTTAGCTACCTATGCAAAAGGAAAAGAAGGTAAAGCCAAAAAAGCTGTTGTAAAAACAGTTGCTTTAAGTGGTCAGGTTACCGATATAACTACCGGTGAGGCTTTGGCCGGAGTTGAGGTAGTAATTAACAATCACTCGGTATTTACCGATTTTGAAGGTGAGTTTACTGTTAACAATTTACAGCCTGGCGAATGTACAATTAGCACAAACTATGTTGCATATAAAGATCAATCACTTCAGATTGATTTAAACAGGCTGGAGCAAGAATCAATATCGATAGCGTTAGAAACCGAAAAATAATAAAAAAGCCGGAATAAAATCCGGCTTTTGTTTTTATTCAAATCCTTCAGAGCCTGTTCCGTAATCGTCTACATGGAAGATTGATTGTGCATCTTCTTCGAAGTAATAAATTTTTAGTTTAACAGTATCGCGAAGAAAATTAATTCTTCCAATTTCAACCCGGTTTATTTTAATACCGGTTCTGCTTTCCAAATCTTTAATTAGCTGTTCCCTTTTGTCTTTTGTTATCAGGTCAATTCTTTCGTATTCTATCGATTTAGTCGATTCGTGCTTAATAAGATTAACTTTCTCAAGAAAGAAGGTCACCACAAGTATAACCAGGTTTGTAAAAATAAGCTCAGCATAGCTTACCTTTTTATTTGCCAGGGCGTTTATTACCGATACACCAATTACCAGGAACAAATAGGTCATTTCCTTAATAGGAATTGGATTTGTTCTGTATCTGATGATGCCGAAAATAGCAAATAAGCCAAGTGCAAATCCTATTTCGAGCTTCACATTATCCAGTAGGAAACAAAGCAGAAATACAACTGTACTTATTAAAATGTAAGTAAACAGATAATCTTTTCTTTTTGCGCTCGGATAATACAATACCCGCACGGCTATTAAAATTACTATCAGATTAAATGAAAACCTGATGATTAATTCCAGGAAATCTTCGAGGTCAACTAATTGTATACCAAAAATTTCAACTGACTCTTTCATTAACAATCCTATAATGGAAGCTGGCATTTTCAAATTTGTTTAAGGTTAATATTTTTTGTTTAAAATTATTGCTCTTAAGTTCGGGGTGCAGGATAGCTCTGCCAATACAATATTTGCTCATTCCGGAGGGTTGAACTCTGTATTTTTTCAGAATATCAATAAGTTGGGTACGCTTTACTCTGAAATCGCGCTTTACTTCAATAATAACGGTATTCTTCAGTACCGAACATTTATCTGATTGTGTTAAAAACTGTAAATTTCTGTCAATGGTAACCCGCTCTGTAAAGTCTTTATTAACAAGGGTTATTCTATCGAAATTGGTAAAAATTTTAGCCTCCAGGTCTTTATTATCAAAGCCTGTGTATTTTTTTATAAATTCCGAAGAATCTATTGATAAAACATCTTCAATTGAGGGTACTTCAATTCTTTTCTTTAGCGTTAGAGTTCCCTTTACCTTTCTTTTTATTTCAAGAAAAGTACTATCGCTGGTAACGTATTTCCTAAATCTGATTTTATAGCGATTTAGTTTCCCGTTATGATGCGATTTGTACATAAAATTATCATGTGTGTCGTAATACAGCGAAATGTACGGAAAACTCCTTTTATCCTGAATTTCGAGTACGAAATAGTGTTCAGATAAATCTTTCAGTATATCCTGCAATACATCGCGTCGAATAACGTATTTAGTATCAATACGATTCATGAGTTTGACGTCATCCATTTCGAAGAGTGAAATCCTGTTAAAGTCGTTAAGTAATGTATCTTCTCTCATAAGATCAGAAAATATTGTTCAAAGATATACGTATGAGAATACGATAAACTTTAAAATACGTTATATTTATTTTTTTTAATTTCAATTTTGATTCAGTATGAAAAAATATCAATGCGTTATATGTGGTTATGTATACGATCCTGTTGAAGGAGATCCCGATTCCGGTATTTTGCCCGGTACAGCTTTCGAAGATATTCCCGATGATTGGGTTTGTCCCGTATGCAGTGTTACCAAGGAAGATTTTGAACCTCTTGATGAATAATTATTTCTCATCGGGTACGTCTTTTAGTATTTGCAATAAAAATTTCCAGTACATATCAACTGTACTAACCTGGAGTCGCTCATCGGGAGAATGCACACCACGCATGGTTGGCCCAATAGAAATCATATCCAGGTAGGGGTATTTCTCAAGGAAAAGTCCGCATTCAAGTCCTGCATGTATTGCTTTTACTTTTGCATCTTTCCCGAATAGCTTTTTATAGGCATTGGTTGCAATTCCTAAAATTTCAGAGTTTGTATTTGGGGTCCATCCCGGGTAACTTTCGGTATGTTTCACTTTTGCACCGGCTAAGTTAAAGTTGCACTTTATACGATCGGCTATATCTGTTTTTGCAGTTTCAACAGAACTCCGCTGACTGGTAACGATATGTGCTGTTTTCATGATAATTTTTATCGATGCCAGATTGGTTGATGTTTCAACCAGACCCTCAACATCCTGACTCATGCTTATTACACCGTTAGGGCAGGAGTATACAGAATAAATTAGCTTTTTAAATACCGAATTCTTCAGAATTTCCTTCGGAAGTTTAGTTTCTGTCACTTTCAATTTGAGTTCAGGCTCTGTAGTTGCAAATTCCGATTTAATAACCTGCTCATACTCTTTGACAGTTGATTTTAGTTTTTCAACCAGTTTGTTTTTCACAACAATGGTAGCCTCAGCTTCGCGTGGAATTGCATTTCTAAGATTGCCGCCCTGGAAATCAGATAAACCAATAGCATATTTCTTGCTTAAATTCAGAAGCAAGCGGAATAAAAGCAGATTTGAATTAGCATATCCCTTGTTAATATCGTCACCGGAGTGCCCGCCTTTAAGTCCTGATAGCTTAATATTAAAAGCTACCTGATTGTTAGCTGTTTTCTTATATTTTAAGGGTAAATCAATCAGTGTGTCAACTCCACCAGCACAGCCAATAAATATTTCACCCTCGTCTTCAGAGTCAAGATTAATAAGTATTTTACTTTTTATCATGTTCTCTTTCAGCATGAATGCACCTGTTAAGCCGGTTTCTTCATCAATGGTAAACAGGCATTCTATTGGGCCGTGTTCAATAGATTTATCGGCAAGAAGTGCGAGCTGGGTTGCAACACCAATGCCATTGTCGGCTCCCAGGGTTGTTCCTTTGGCTTTAATCCAGTCGCCATCAATATATGCAGGAACAGGATCTTTCATGAAATCGTGCTTAACATCGGCATTTTTTTCACAAACCATATCGACATGACTCTGCAGAACAACACTTTTTCGGTTTTCATAGCCTTTGCAAGCTGCTTTTCTGATAACTATATTTCCTGCTTTATCTTTTTGGATTTCAAGTTTTTGCTCCTTTGCGAAATCTTCAAGATAACTGATGATTTTTTCCTCTTTTTTTGACGGACGGGGAATCTTCAGAATTTCATCGAAATATTTAAAGACTAATTTTGGCTCAAGCTCAAAAATCATTGTTTTTTTATTTATGATGGTTTAAAATACAATAACCCTTACACAGCATTTTATTTTTTAGACAAACCCAGAGATAAATTCGACCAAAAAATTGATATCGTGGGGGTTTTTAGTTAATCAAAAATATATAAAATAAAAATCATTTCTACTAATAGTTTCTTTGTAAGAATTGGTTTGCATAAACTTTACTTTTTTTATTCTTTAAACAAATAAATACGGTTTAATTGTTATTTTCGCCTTGGCAGGATATTTTCGTAGTTAAGTATAATATATATGTTTACTCTCGACGTTCTACTTGTTTTTATTGCATTAGGTTTTATTCTCTATTCGCTTTATTTCGAAGTGTTTGGACCATCCTTTACATTTCTGGTAGCAGTTTTGTTTTTGGGTATTTTTGGTATTCTGGAACCAAAAGAAATTCTTGAAGGGTTTGGTAATGAACAGGTTGCGATAATAATCATGTTATTATTACTTGGCGATGTAATACGAAGAACCACCATTATTGAAGCTGCATTTGATCGTTTATTCAGGAATGCCAAGAGTTTTAGGGGATTCCAGGCTAGAATGATGATAATCGTAGCTGCCTTTTCTTCTATTCTTAACAATACACCCTTGGTTGCTGTAATGATGCCATACGTTGATAACTGGTGTAAAAGAAACAATTACAGTGTTTCAAAATTCTTAATTCCATTGTCGTTTGCTGCAATTCTGGGCGGTAGCGTAACATTGATTGGAACTTCAACAAACCTGATTGTTAACGGAATGGTTGTGGAACAAAAGCTCGATAATTTACCGGAACTTAATATGTTCGATTTTGTTTACGTTGGTATTCCAATGATGATTATAGGGATCTTATATATCTTGTTTATTGGTCACAGATTATTGCCCGGAAAAGACAGACCGGAACTGGTTCAATCAGAGGCTACACGTAATTACCTTGTACCGGCACGTATTCGGCATGGGTCAAGCCTGATTGGTAAAAAACTGAATGACACCGAACTTAGAAATATAAAAGGACTTGAGTTGGTTGAATATATTAAGAAGGGAAAGAATATTTTATCAGAAACTGATGACATTATACTTGAAGAGGAAGATAATCTGGTTTTTTCGGGTGATGTTGAGAAATATGCTGATATGTTGAACTCCAGTTCTGGACTTGTTGTGCCTGAAGTTGGAATGTTGTCAAAATCAAAAAAATCTGAAATAAATGAGCTTATAGTTTCTCAAAATTCTTCCTTAATTGCGCGTAAACTCAAGAATATTAATTTCAGAGCAAGTTACGATGCTGCGGCTCTGGCAATACACCGAAACGGTGAGCAATTGAAAACCAACATTCAAAATGAGGAACTCAGGGCAGGAGATGTTTTGCTTATCTATGCCGGTGAGGCCTTTGATAACCGAACAAGGAATTCGCATGACTTTTATTTCCTGACACGTTTTCGGGATTTTGTTAAGATAGATACCTGGAAAATTGTATTGATGTTAATAGCGGTTGTGGGATCAATTACCCTTTCTGCATTGCACATTAAAGGGGGCTTGTTTTTTGGATTAATGGTGGTTCTTATGATGTCTTTGTTGTTCAGAATTACCAGCCCAAAAGAATTACCAAAAGGTATTGATTACGATTTAGGCTTGATAATTGTAATGTCGCTGGCCTTAGGTACTGCCATGATAAAAACCGGCACCGCTGAGCTTATTGCAGATGCATTACTTACAGTATTTCAACCCCTGGGAGCTGTTGGAGCTTTGTTCGGAGTATATTTTATAACAACTGTTTTAGCTGCATATATAACAAATAAAGCATCGGTAGGTATAGTTTTTCCGATTGCAATTGTTATGGCTGAGAACCTGGATATTGCAAACCCGGCACCCTTTGTATTAACGGTTGCCTATGCATCTGCCGCTAACTTCATGACACCCATCGGCTACCAGACCAATTTAATGGTTTACGGACCCGGCAAGTACTCATTTAAAGACTTTTTTAGAATCGGATTTCCTCTTACTATACTTTATATGCTGGGTACAGTGTTGATTTTATCGTTCATTTTTAAATTATTTTAGTTCATAATGAGGGAGTTATTAGATAAGGCAATTAGCGTTGCTATCAAAGCGGGTAAAGCTACCCTTGATTTCTACGGAAAAGAATTTACCGTTGAAGCTAAATCTGACAATTCACCCTTAACCCAGGCCGATAAAGCATCGCACCAGATAATTGAGAAGGCTTTGGCCGGATTAGGAATTCCTTTTTTGAGCGAAGAGTCAATACAACCTGTTTATGAAGAGAGAAAAAACTGGAAGAAATTCTGGTTGGTAGATCCCCTGGACGGAACAAAAGAGTTTATTAAAAAAAGCGGAGAATTTACCGTTAATATTGCTGTAATTGAAGATGGAAAACCGGTATTAGGAGTGGTTTATGCCCCGGTTCCGGATATATTGTTTTTTGGAATAGTTGGTGAAGGAGCTTTCAAACTAGAAAATGCAGGAGTTAATTTTTTAAACATCGACAGTTCTCCTATGTTACCGATGCCAACTGTAAAAAAAACTAATGAAACAATTGTTGTTGCAAGCAAATCGCATAATAACCAGGAAACACAGCACTTTATTGCAAAACTTGAAAAACAAAAAGGACCACTTACAATTCAGAGTTACGGAAGTTCTCTTAAACTGTGTATGGTGGCCGATGGTGAGGCCCATGTTTATCCAAGATTGGGACCAACAATGGAGTGGGATACTGCAGCCAGTCACGCAATTGTTGAAGCTGCCGGTTTTTCAATTGTTCAATACCCGTCATTTAAACCTGTGGTGTATAACAAAGAGAACCTGCTAAATCCATTTTTTCTTGTTTTCGACAAGAATTACAGAGAAATAGTAGAAAATCTTTAAAAACCATTGATTTTTATAATTGAAGTTCATTCTCCATTCTAAATTTAAAATTCTAAATTCTTTCAATAGTTTTACTATTTTTGCCTTTCAATATTTTTCAAATGATTCTACAAGTAATTCCTGGCCTTATTCCTATGTTTTTTCGAAGGATTTTAGAGCATCATGAATCCTGCTATTACAATGCCCCGTTTTTACTTATTGTTAGTATCATAATATTCAACTTTGTGTTGGAGAGATGGCTCGATTTTCTGAACTCAAAAGACTGGAGCAATAAACTACCTGATGAATTAAAGGATGTTTATGATGCTGATCAATATAAACGCTCCCAGGACTATAAAAGGGTTAATGACAGTTTTGGATTAATTACCAGTTCCTTTTCTTTCCTGGTAATCATGTTTATGCTTTTTTACCATGTATTTGGTTTTATGGATTCCTTTGCAAGAACCATTACCAGCAATCCAATGCTTGTGGCTCTCATTTTCTTTGGAATATTAATGTTGGCATCCGATATTATTAACACTCCCTTTGCTTTGTACGATACTTTTATAATTGAAGAACAGTTTGGGTTTAACAAAACAACATTAAAAACCTATTTCTTTGATAAAGTTAAAGGTTGGGTTTTAACAGGATTAATAGGTGGAGGTGTAATTGTTTTAATTATATGGTTATATAGCATCTCTGAGCATTATTTCTGGGTTTGGGCATGGGCTGCCATCTCATTATTCATGATTTTTATTTCAGTTTTTTACTCAACCCTTATTGTACCATTATTTAATAAGCAAACCCCACTTGAAGAAGGAGATTTGAGGAATGCCATAAGTGACTTCTGTAAAAGTGTTGGTTTTCAGCTTACCAATGTTTTTGTAATAGACGGATCAAAGCGTTCAACAAAAGCGAATGCATACTTTACCGGTCTTGGAAAGAGAAAGAGAATAGTATTGTACGATACTTTAATAAATGATCTTACTACAAAAGAAATTGTTGCTGTGTTAGCGCACGAAATAGGGCATTATAAAAAGAAACATACCATTTCCGGAATGATCATCGGAATTCTTCAAACAGGCCTTACTTTGTATATTTTCTCTTTATTTACAGTAAATCCACTGTTATCGTATGCACTTGGGGCTAAAGTTAAGGGGGTACACATGGCTCTAATGGCATTTGGAGTTATTTACAGTCCATTGTCAACTATTATAGGCTTAGGCATGAATTTCCTATCGCGTAAAAATGAATATGAAGCAGATAACTACGCGAAAGAACACAATCTTTCAGATGAGCTGATAAGTGGACTGAAAAAATTATCATCGAATAATCTGAACAATCTTACACCACATAAGGCATATGTTTTTTTTCATTTTTCACACCCAACACTTCTACAACGAATCAGGGCTTTAGGAAAATAGCCTTAACTCAAAACACTTCAATATGCAGGCTATTATTATTACAATAGGCGATGAGATATTAATAGGTCAGGTTGTTGATACCAATTCAGCCTTTATTGGTTCCGAATTGAATAAAATTGGAATACAGGTTAAACAGATTATCTCAATTTCAGATAATGCTTATGCCATTCAAACGGCAATAGCTGAAAGTCTTGGCAAAGCAGATTTGGTAATATTAACAGGTGGATTGGGGCCAACAAATGACGATATAACCAAACATACAATTGCCGAATTTTTTGGTGTTAAGCTGGTAAGAAATCAGAAGGTTCTTGAGCATATACAGAAGCTTTTGAAATACAGAGGTGTAAATTTCACAAATCTCAACATGAACCAGGCAGATGTACCCGAAAATTGCCAGATTCTTAATAATTTAAATGGTACAGCTCCGGGAATGCTTTTCAAAACAAGCAACAATAAGGTTCTGGTATCTTTGCCAGGAGTGCCATTCGAAATGAAGCCGCTTATAACCGATGAGCTGATACCCTGGCTAATGAAAAGCCATAAACTACCGCTAAGAAAGCATAAAACTTTTCTCACAACAGGTGTTCCGGAGTCTTCCATGGCAAACCGGCTGGTTGAATTTGAAAAGGATCTTCCTGAATCTATGAGCCTGGCTTACCTGCCATCGCCCGGAATTCTTAGACTCAGATTAAGTATTTCGGGTGAATCGGAGCCGGAACTGGCAAAGATTTTTGAGTACCATGCCAGAAAACTTGAAACCTATTTAAAAAAAGACCTGTTTGGATACGATTCTCAGACACTCGAAGAATTAACAGGAGAAATGTTAAGGAGAAATAAATACACCCTTAGTACTGCAGAAAGTTGTACAGGAGGGAATATTGCTCATTTATTAACTTCAGTTTCCGGGGCTTCAGATTATTTTATGGGTAGTGTTGTAGCGTATTCAAATAAAATAAAAGAAAATATTCTTGGAGTCTCGAAAAAAGATTTGGAAGAATTTGGGGCAGTGAGCAAACAGGTTGTTATACAAATGGCCAATGGTATTAGAGAAAAATTCAATACAGATTTTGCTTTAGCAACCAGCGGTATTGCTGGTCCAACAGGAGGTTCAGATGATAAACCCGTAGGAACTGTTTGGATAGCTTTAGCATCACACTTAAAGACAATTGCCATTAAATTTCAGTTTGGAGAACACAGACAAAGAACAATAACCAGAAGTAGCTATGCTGCCTTGAATATGCTGAGATTGCAAATAAATAAAATTGTTGAAAAAACTGTTGAAAAAGTTTGATTTTTTAAAATGATTTAGGTTACTTTGCGGTTCGTTTTTTGAGCACTATTAAAATAATTAGGAAAATGTCACGAATTTGTCAGATTACTGGTAAAAAAATAATGGTAGGTAATAATGTGTCTCACTCAAAGCGCAGAACAAAAAGAGTATTTGCTCCAAACCTTTTCGATAAAAAAATATATTTACCCGAAGAGGATCGATATGTTCAGCTGCGAGTTTCGGCACACGGATTGCGTATCATTACTAAAAAAGGGTTGAATAATGCCCTAAAAGATGCAAAAGCAAAAGGATATATTAACAACTATTAAAATAAACTGTTCTACAGATGGCAAAGAAAGGAAATAGAGTACAGGTAATTCTCGAATGCACTGAACACAAAGATTCAGGCATGCCTGGCACTTCGAGGTACATAACCACCAAGAACAGGAAAAATACTCCTGACAGGTTGGAAATTAAAAAGTACAATCCAATTTTGAAAAAAGTTACTGTTCACCGCGAAATAAAATAATTAAGATATGGCTAAGAAGGTAGTTGCTTCATTGCAGAAAAAAGAAGGTAGAGTTTTTACCAAATGTATTAAAATGGTAAAATCAGAAAAATCCGGTGCATATGCCTTTGAAGAAGGTGTTATTCACAACGATAATCTAAGTAAATTTTTCGCTGATTAAATTAGGAATAATTTTTATGTTCTATATTTAAGCTTTCTTTGTAAAAAGAAGGCTTTTTTTTTATAACAGCCCAAATAAGTTTGTCTTATTTTGTGGTATTTTAATCAGAAAACTAGCTTCAGGTAGTTTTTTAAATACCATACCTGCACTGACATTTAATTTAAAATCCGGGAAATGGCAAAATTCTCATTATTCAACCGTGAAAAGAAGGAGAGTCTTGGTAAAGGACTTGAAATGACAAAAGAAAGTGTCTTTAAAAAACTATCAAGGGCAGTAGTTGGTAAATCGAGGGTTGACGATGAAGTTCTTGATAAGCTTGAGGAGGTTCTTGTAACTTCCGATGTGGGAGTAGATACCACCTTAAGAATTATTGAAAGAATTGAAGACAGGGTTGCACGGGATAAGTACCTGAATGCTTCCGAACTAAATATTATTCTGAAAGAAGAAATTGCTGAACTTTTAGCCGAAAATAATACAGGTGATGTGGGTGGTTTCAATGAAGACTTTAGCCAGAAGCCTCATGTAATTATGGTTGTTGGTGTAAATGGAGTAGGCAAGACAACTACAATTGGCAAAATGGCCTACCAGTATAAAAAAGCCGGTAAATCTGTTGTTTTAGGAGCGGCAGATACCTTCAGAGCTGCAGCAATAGACCAGTTAGATGTTTGGGCTAAGCGGGTTGATGTTCCAATAATTAAACAACAAATGGGCTCAGACCCGGCAAGTGTTGCTTTCGATACTTTATCCTCAGCAAAATCAAATAATGCCGATATTGTAATTATTGACACGGCAGGAAGGTTACACAACAAAACCAACCTCATGAATGAGCTTTCAAAAATTAAACGGGTTATGGATAAAATTGTTACCGGGGCTCCGCATGAGGTTTTACTGATACTAGATGGATCTACTGGACAAAATGCTTTTGAACAGGCCAAGCAGTTTACAGCTGCTACCCAGGTATCTGCTATGGCAATTACTAAACTCGATGGAACGGCTAAAGGTGGGGTCGTAATTGGTATTTCAGATCAATTTAAAATACCGGTAAAATACATTGGAATAGGCGAGAAGATGGAAGATCTCCAGGTTTTTAACCGGGAGGAATTTGTAGATTCGATATTTTCTTCGAAATAAAAGAACAAGTGTATTGCTGTTTTGTGAATAAGAGCAAGGGTGAAATAATTAAGGTATGAGGACAAAACAAAAGAGTAACAAGATTAACCTGGTCACCCTCGGATGTTCAAAAAATACGGTCGATTCCGAAAAACTTTCAGGTCAGCTTAAAGCAAACAATCTTGAGGTTATTTATGATGCTGACGCCAGGTCTGCCAGAACTGTCGTTATAAATACCTGCGGTTTTATTGCAGATGCTAAAGAAGAATCTATAAACACCATCCTTGAATATGTTGAGGCCAAGCAACAGGGACTAATTGATAGGGTATATGTAATGGGTTGTTTGTCTGAAAGATATAAAAAAGAGCTTCCATCTGAAATACCTGAAGTTGACGCTATGTTTGGTGTTAATAATCTGAAAGATATAGTTGAAATATTAGGAGGTAATTATAAAAAAGAACTACTCGGAGAGCGAATACTTTCAACACCTTCGCATTATGCATATCTGAAGATTTCTGAAGGTTGTGACAGAAACTGTTCTTTTTGTGCCATTCCTTTAATACGTGGAAAGCATAAATCAGTTTTAAAAGAAGCTTTAGTTGACGAAGCCAAATCTCTTGTATCACAAGGGGTTAAAGAGTTAATTTTAATCGCTCAGGATTTAACCTATTATGGTATAGATATTTATAAAAAACAAGCACTGGCCGATTTGTTAAAAGAACTTTCGGATATTGACGGTTTAAAATGGATTCGTTTGCATTATGCCTATCCATCGGCATTTCCGAAAGATGTATTGCAGGTAATGAGGGAAAGGGAAAATATTTGTAATTACCTGGATATTCCTTTTCAGCATGTAAGCGATAATGTTCTCAAAAACATGAGAAGAGGAGTTAACAGCTCGCAAACTTATGAATTGATTAGACAATTCCGAAGCGAAATACCCGAACTAATATTAAGAACAACGCTGCTTGTTGGCCATCCGGGCGAAACTGAGCAGGATTTTGAGCAATTAAAAGAATTCGTTAGGGAAGTGAAGTTCGACAGGCTTGGTGTTTTTACCTATTCTGAAGAAGAAGACACCTGGGCTGCTGAAAAATTCAGGGATGACATACCACAGGAAGTCAAAGAACAGAGAGCTGCTGAAATTATGGAAATTCAGGAAGAAATTTCATTGAAGAAAAATGAGGCAAAGATTGGCAAAGTATACACAGTAATTATTGACCGACAGGAGGGCGATTACTGGGTTGCCCGCACAGAAGGGGATTCACCCGAGGTCGATAATGAAGTTCTTATTTCTACCGGTAAGAAACTGGATACAGGTAAATTCTACAAGGTAAAAGTTATCGCTGCAGATATTTTTGATATTTATGCTTGTGTACATTTAAGTTGTCAGCAATTACATGAAGATGCTTTTTAGGATATAAAAGGGAATACCGAATTTTACCCCCACAAAATAACATTCTCCTTCGTCCTTGTTTTACTTTCTGAAGGAAAACTTAAAACAACTCCTCAATCGAAAGATATCTTTAACTCATTCCCAAAAGAACATCGTTAATTACCCAATATTCTTAAAAGACGAGAAGAAGTGGATAAATTTAGGGGAAGATGTTATAGATTTTATTTAATGAATGTTATAATTTAGACAATAATTGATTTTTAGTTTAGTTGTTTATTAAATGGATAATGAATTCGATATCGATTATTTGCAGGGGTGCTTAAGAATGACTCCTGAAGAGCGCATGAAGAAAGGCTTTGAACTATCCGAATGGGCAATTAGCCTTAATCGTTGGCACAAAGAACAGCTTGAAAGAGATTTAGAAACAGGATTCGTATTAAGATGAGCGGATTAACAGACTTTTACCTGGCTTTTTTTAAAGCATTCGATGATTTAAAGGTTGAATATATGACAGTTGGAGGGCATGCCGTTATATACCACGGTTAGTAAGGGCTACGAGCGATTTGGATTTATGGATAAATACAGAAGCCGAGAACCTGGAAAGGCTGTTTAAAGCCTTAATATGATTGGGATATAAGGAAGATATATGCAGAGAGGCGATAAAATACATGAAGGAAAATCACATGATAAAAATACCCAAAGGGAGCGAGAAGAAGCCTAAAACAAGCATTAAAAACTAAAAATAAACGGATGAAAAGAGGTTTTATAAGGCACAAAAAAACCCCGCAAAACTCATTTACGGGGTCTCAATAATATTAAATCATCGATTAATTCTCTTCTTTCTTCTTTGGTGATAACTTTTTGTCTTTATCATCCTTACCTTCAGATAGTTTCTTATCCTGATGAACAACATCCATTTTTATCTTTTCATCCTTATCATCAAAACTAACTTCAATTTTGTCACCTTCACGAATATCGGCTTTTATAATTACCTCAGCCATTGGATCTTCGAGGTATTTTTGAATTGCTCGCTTCAATGGTCTGGCACCAAACTGTATATCATAGCCTTTTTCGGCAATATAATCTTTGGCTTCGGTGGTAAGAGTTATCGAATAGCCCAGAGATTCAATCCGTTTGTATAAGCCTGCAAGTTCTATATCAATTATCTTGAAAATATCTTCTTTTGTAAGCGCATTGAACAGTACAACATCATCCAGCCTGTTTAAGAACTCCGGAGCAAAAGCTTTTTTCAATGCATTCTGTATCACGCTTTTTGCATATTCATTAGACTGGGCTTGCTTACTGGTTGTCGAAAATCCTACTCCCTGTCCAAAATCTTTAAGCTGACGTGTTCCAATGTTAGAGGTCATGATAATGATAGTATTCCTGAAATCAATTCTACGTCCAAGACTATCAGTTAATTGACCTTCATCTAATACTTGAAGTAAAAGATGGAAAACATCGGGGTGAGCTTTTTCAATTTCGTCTAATAATACAACTGAATAGGGCTTACGACGCACTTTTTCGGTAAGCTGTCCACCTTCTTCATAACCAATGTATCCTGGAGGCGCTCCAACAAGGCGGGATACAGAAAACTTCTCCATATATTCGCTCATATCAACCCGAATCAGGTTATCGTATGAATCAAAAAGATAGCGTGCAAGAACTTTGGCAAGCTGGGTTTTTCCTACACCGGTAGGGCCCAGGAATATAAAGGTACCGATAGGTTTGTTAGGATCTTTAAGACCTGCCCGGTTACGCTGAATCGATTTGACGATTTTTGTAATCGCTTCGTCCTGACCGATAACACTACCTTTTATTTCATCATTCATTTTCAGAAGTCGTGTTCCTTCGGCCTGAGCTATACGCTGAACAGGAACACCAGTCATCATAGCCACAACTTCGGCAACCTTTTCTTCATCAACCAGTTCGCGGTTACGAGCCAGTTCTTTTTCCCATCTGAGTTTTTCTTCTTCAAGATCTTCAATCAATTCCTTTTCCTTATCCCGGAAGCTGGCTGCTTTTTCGAAATTCTGATTTTTTACAGCATTTATCTTTTCCTTCTTGGTTTCTTCAACCTTCTTTTCCAACTCCAGAATTGAACCTGGAACAACAATATTGGATATATGCACACGCGAACCGGATTCATCTAAAGCATCAATGGCTTTGTCGGGCAAATGCCGATCCGTAATATACCTGTTGGTTAATTTCACGCAGGCATTAAGAGCTTCTTCTGTATATATAACATTATGATGATCTTCGTACCGTTCTTTAATATTATTTAAAATCTCAAAGGTTTCGTCTTCCGAAGTTGGTTCAACCATAACTTTCTGGAAGCGACGTTCAAGTGCTCCGTCTTTCTCAATGTGTTGTCTGTACTCATCAAGGGTAGTTGCACCTATACATTGAATTTCGCCGCGGGCAAGGGCAGGTTTAAGCATATTTGCAGCATCAAGCGAACCGGTAGCTCCACCAGCACCAACAATGGTGTGTATTTCGTCGATAAAGAGTATTACATCGTTTGTTTTCTGAAGTTCGTTAAGTATCGCCTTCATACGCTCTTCAAATTGGCCACGGTACTTTGTACCAGCAACAATTGATGCCAAATCAAGAGTAACAACCCGTTTTCCAAACAGAACTCTCGAAACTTTTCTTCTGTTGATACGCATAGCAAGACCTTCTGCAATAGCAGATTTTCCAACACCGGGCTCACCAATAAGAATTGGATTGTTTTTCTTTCTCCGGCTTAATATCTGAGCTATCCGCTCAATTTCCTTTTCACGGCCAACAATTGGATCCAGACGATCTTCTTCGGCAGCCTTGGTGAGGTCAATACCGAAATTGTCGAGTACCGGAGTTTCCGAGCTTGATTTGGAGTTTTGTTCAGAGCCTCCGCCTGCAGATTTACCTGGCCCGAAAGTGCTTCCTGGCGGTTCATCTTCATCGCCGGGGAATTCACTTTTTGGTTCCTGGCTTTTTAGACTTTCATCCTGGTTTTCTTTTTCAAGTTCATGCCTTACCCTGTCATAATTAACCTGGTGCGAGGCTAATACTTGCGATATATTGGCTTTTTCGTCTTTAAGAATGGCCAATAGCAAGTGTCCGGTATCAATAGTTGTTTTATTCAATGCTTTTGCTTCTAGGTAAACCAGTTTAAGAATTCTTTCTGAAGATCGTAACAGAGGAATATTATCGGTCTGGGTAATTTTAATAGGACCGGAGGGACTCAATGAGTTCTCAATATCTCTGCGCAAGTCATAAAGATTCGCTCCAAGTGTTATCAATACATCTATTGCAATGCCTTCCCCTTCACGTAGTATCCCAAGAAAAAGGTGTTCGGGGCCTATCTCGGTGTTGCCCAGTCTAATAGCCTCTTCCTTGCTATAGGATAGTACGTCTTTTATCCGTTGTGAAAATTTCGCATCCATAAGTAATTTGCTATACAAAGTTATCAGTCAAAATACGCGCTATTTGTAATTACAAATATAGTATAAATTAAAAACGTTTTATGAACATGTTTTGTTGATAATTACTAACTATTTTCTTTATAAAACTCGCTATAAATATCTACTTTCGTATGCTCTTTACAAATAAATTTACAAATATTTTTCCACAATTAAAATAGTAGATATCCGAAATGGCAGAAGGAGAAAACATTATTAAGATAAATATTGAGGAGGAAATGAAATCGGCCTACATCGATTATTCGATGTCGGTTATCGTTTCAAGGGCATTACCCGATGTGAGAGATGGTTTTAAACCGGTTCACCGCAGGGTACTGTTCGGAATGTCTGAATTAGGTGTAATGTCAAACCGGCCATATAAAAAGTCGGCCAGGATAGTGGGAGAGGTTCTGGGTAAATACCACCCACACGGAGATTCATCTGTGTACGATACTATGGTTCGTATGGCTCAGGATTGGTCTTTAAGGTATCCTCTCGTTGACGGACAGGGTAACTTTGGTTCAATGGATGGTGACAGTCCTGCTGCTATGCGTTATACCGAGGCCAGGCTGAGAAAGATTGCAGAAGAAACTTTATCAGACATTGATAAAAATACCGTTGATTTCCAGCTCAATTTTGATGATACGCTTGAAGAGCCGACCGTTTTGCCAACCAGGATTCCAAACTTATTGGTAAATGGTGCTTCTGGTATTGCTGTTGGTATGGCAACTAACATGCCTCCACATAATATTCGGGAGGTGTGTAATGCTACAAAAGCATATATCGACAACAACGATATTGAGATTGAAGAGTTGATGCAGCACGTAAAAGCTCCTGATTTTCCAACCGGAGGTACTATTTATGGTGTTAAAGGCATAAAAGATGCTTTTGAAACAGGCAGAGGAAGAATTGTACTAAGAGCAAAGTCTGAAATAGAAATAACAGATACAGGCCGTGAGCGTATTGTCATTACCGAAATACCCTACCAGGTAAATAAAGCGGAAATGATTCGCAAGATTGCTGAAATGATTAATGAGAAGAAACTCGAAGGTATCTCATACATTAATGATGAATCGGACAGGAACGGTCTTCGTATTGTTATTATTTTAAAGAAAGAAGCGCAAGCAAGTGTTGTTCTCAATAATTTATACAAGTATTCTCAGCTTCAAACTTCGTTTAGTGTAAACAATATTGCACTTGTTAAGGGTAGGCCTAAGTTGTTGAATTTAAAACAATTAATAGCCTATTTTGTAGAGCACAGGCATGAGGTTGTTATCCGCAGAACCCAATTTGAACTTAAGAAAGCAGAAGACAGGCAACATATTCTTGAAGGATTAATAATTGCCAGCGATAATATCGACGAAGTAATTCGTATTATCAGGGCTTCAGCTTCGCCCGACGATGCACGTAATGCTTTAATTGAAGCATTCAAACTGTCAGATATTCAAGCAAGAGCGATTGTTGAAATGCGCTTAAGACAGTTGACTGGTCTTGAACAGGATAAACTTAGAAGTGAGTACGAAGATTTAACCAAATTAATAACTCACCTGAAAGAAATACTTGAAAGTGAATCTATGCGTATGCAGATTATCAAGGATGAGCTTTTGGAGGTTAGTGATAAGTTTGGTGACGAAAGACGTACAGATATTGTTCCTGATGCCGGTGAGTTCAATCCTGAAGATTTCTATGCTGATGAAGATATGTTAATCACAATATCGCATCTGGGATATATAAAAAGAACACCACTTATTGAGTACCGCACTCAAAATCGGGGTGGATTTGGTTCAAAAGGCTCTGATACACGCGAAGCTGACTTTCTTGAGCATATGTTTCATGCAACCATGCACAATACCTTGTTATTCTTTACTGAAAAGGGTAAGTGTTTCTGGCTGAAAGTGTATGAAATTCCGGAAGGAACAAAAACTTCTAAAGGAAGAGCTATTCAGAATTTGATACAAATTGAACCCAATGATAAAGTTAAAGCCTTTATAAATGTTAAGAACTTTTCAGATCCGGGTTATGTAAATTCTAATTTTATTGTACTTGCTACAAAAGAAGGGTTAATTAAGAAAACTAACCTGGAGGCCTATTCTCGTCCACGAACAAACGGAATTATTGCCATAAACTTCAGAGAAGGAGATAGTTTAATTCAGGCCAGACTAACTAATGGCACAAATGAAATCGTACTTGCGGTTCGGTCAGGTAAAGCTATTCGTTTCAACGAAAAAACCGTAAGAACCGTTGGCCGAACAGCCCTTGGCGTTAGAGGTGTGAAGTTTTCAACACCAAACGATGAAGTTATTGGAATGATTACAGTGGATGCTGAAAATAAAGATACAACGGTGCTTGTTGTATCAGAAAAAGGCTTTGGAAAACGTACTCATATCGATGATTACCGAATTACCAACAGGGGTGGAAAAGGAGTGAAGACTATCAATGTAACTGAAAAGACAGGATCACTTATATCGATAAAAGCAGTTTCTGAAGATACTGATTTAATGATAATTAACCGCACTGGTATAACAATAAGGCTTGCAGTTGAGGCTATTAGGGTTGCAGGTAGAGCAACACAGGGTGTAAAACTTATTAACCTCAGAGAAGGAGATTCAATTGCCGCCGTAGCTACAGTAGTTAAAAGTGAAGATATAGAAAACGAAATACAGGAAAATACAGCGGGGGATGAAAACAGTCTTCAGGAAGGTGAAAACGATACTCCTGCAATGGAGTAAACCCGTATTGAATTGACAGATATTTTTTGCATTTTATAAATTTTGCCATACCTTGCGCAGGTGTGGCAAATTTTTTGCTTTAGATTTATTATAAAATATAAAACTTACAGAAATGAATAAGCTAATATCAATCTTAACACTATTGATTTTACTGGTTCCGGGAATACTTAAAGCACAGGATGCCAGTACTCAAAAACCAACAACAGAATATCCTATTCTTGAGAACAAGCTTAAGAAAAGTGATGAACAAAAGGAAGATCCTAAGAAAAATGTAAATCCAAAGTTTTGGTTATCAAGAGCTGACCTTATGATGGATATCTACAATGTAGACAGGAAGTACATTGAAGGACAGGCTTTGGTAAGTATTAAATTTTATTACGGAGAGCCAAAAGAAATCAAATCGGAAGAAAAAGATGGCAAACTTTATGAAACATATGTTTATGACCGGGTTAACGTCATTTTTGAAAATGGAAATCTATATAACTATGTAACAACTCAGCCTGTTGGCCAAAATGTTTTAACAGAAGCTTTGGCATCATTAAAAAAAGCTCAGGAACTGGATACAGATGGAAAACTAAATAAGAAAATTGGCGAAGCCTATAGCTCTCTTAGTGAGTTATTTGTCCACAAAGGAGGTAGAGATTATTTTTACGATCAGGACACAAAATCTGCGTTCGATAATTTTACCGCAGCTTTGGATATAAATGAGATTGTTAGTGCTCCGATTGATACTTCACTTATGTTTAATTGCGGATTAATTGCACACCAGAACAATATGACTGATGAAAGCATAAAGTATTTCAGTAAAGTATTGGAATATAATTATCCAAATCCAAAATCGTATGTATTTATTAAGCAAAGTTATTTTACCAAGGGTGATACGGCAAAAGGAATGGACTATTTAAAGGAAGGTTTTGAGAAATTCCCTGATAGCCAGGATATTTTAATAGAATTTATTAATTACTACCTGATTACCGGTAAATCAGGAGAAGCTCTGGAATATATTAAGCTGGCACAGGAAAAAGATCCAACCAATATTTCATTAATTTTTGCTGAGGCTACTTTATACGACAAAGAAGGAAATACAGACAAAGCCATAGAAACTTATAAAGGTGCAGTTGAACTGGATCCTGAGTTTTTTGATGCATACTTTAATCTTGGTGTTGTTTATTATTATTATGCTCAGGATTTTTATGAAAAAGCTGCTGCACCTTCAAATACAAATGCTGAATTTAAGGCTATTACAGAAAAAGGAGATGAACAACTGAAAAAAGCTACTGAACCTCTGGAAAAATGTGTTAGTCTCTATGAAAGTAAAGAACTTACTGCTGCTGAAAAAGATACATTGAAAATTGTTTACGAAACTTTAAAGTCAATTTATTATCGCTTTAAAATGACTGAGGAGTATGATGAAGTAAAAACAAAGTTAGAAAGCATGGAATAATACCAAAAGAGGGATAACTTTTTAGTTGTCCCTTTCTTTTATTTATTCAACTTAACATAATATAAATTATACGACAAATATAAGCAAATTTGTGCCAGCTTGCTGGTTAGCATAAAATCAGTTATTAGACGCAGCATAGCGCTTTTTTATACTTTAACTGCCTTGCCGTCAACCGCACGGCTAAAAAACATAAGATGCTAGCCCACTATTTATTTTATAGATTTAAAGTGCCTTAGAATGCGATATTTGGGATAATAAACGCAAGAGTATTCACAAATTGCTTACAAATTGAACAATTCTTTATTTGTGTTCGCAAATGCTGTGCATTTCGTATCTCAGTTTGCAATGCACTTGCAGCAATAAATAAATATATCCTACACACACTATCTGACCCAAATGTATACCAGACATTTGACCTCTTTTGGCTGCCGCCCAAAAGAAACAAAAGCCCACCTCGGTTAAATTATTTGAACATAAAACTTGTACCAGTTAGATAAAAATCAACCCATTAACTTGTTCAAGTAACATTTATACTAAGATGTTTCTTTAAAGTTCAAATACCGCATTAACCATGGATATCTACCCGCAAAGCAAATAAAAAATTAATATAATTTATGTTTATACCCCCTGCCACAAACAGGAATATTAAACTCTACTTAACATAATATTAATATGATTTGCTTTATTACATCTTTGGAGTTTTTTATCTTACAATAAAACAATCTTTCTTACATGCAAGCTTCTACGTTTCATTGTTAAGGTTTGATAATAATAATATCCAATAACTTAAAAACTTTGATAAGTCAGTAAAGAGCTAGAGGTTACATAGCCTATCAAACTTCGGGAAAATATGGGAATAAAGCAAATTAATGGACATGGTTGAATGTTCCACGCACAATAAAATTCCATATTATGTAAATAGTTGCTATATTTGTAATATTATTTCTGATTTATGAGTGTAATTTCATTTAGAAAACTTAGGGAGTTCTTTGAAAAAGATCAGGCTGCAAAAGTTCCCATGCAAGATTGGTACAAAAGGGCCAAGAAAGCGGAATGGGACAATTTTAGCGATATGAAGAAAACTTTCAATTCGGTAGATGAAGTTGGAAATGAACGATATGTTTTCAACGTTAGGGGCAACCATTATCGGATTGTGGCAAAAGTGAAATTTGTATTTAAGCGAATTTATATACGTTGGGTCGGAAACCATAAGGATTATGATAGGATTAAAAATATAGATAAATTATAAGGATATGAAAAAAATAATATCACATGAACAGTACACAAAATCCTTATTGACAATAGAGGAACTAATCGATAAGGTTGATGGGATTGTGGATGAGAATAATCCTGAATTGAAAAGGTTTATTGAAGCTTCTGATATGGTAGAAGCATATGAGGAACTGCATTATGAAATTGGCATGCCATCTTTAATAGATGTAATTCGTCTTAGAATGGAAGAACTTAAGTTAAAAAATAAAGACCTGGCAAAATTATTGGGAACAACATCATCGAGGATAAGTGAATACTTAAACGGTAAACGTGAAATATCACTCAATGTGGCCAGGGAACTACATAAGAAACTAAATATTGACAGTGATATTATATTACAAAGTTAATTATAAATTTGAAAAGCAGTACGAAGAAAATCAAGAATATATGATTTTCGGATGGTTTTAAAAAGTTGGCACTTTTCGAAGCTATGTGGTCACTGGGTCTGCTTAATTGCTTTTCAGAAATTCAAGGTAACTCCGGCATAAAAACTCCTGGGCTGCCCCGGATAGTAATAACGGGGTGCGGCATCCCCAAATGCAGGCGCATTTACAAGCAGCATGGAGGCATAATGGGTATCAAAAAGGTTTTGTATTCCAAAATAGAAGTCGGGCCGTATTTTTTTGCCGGGCGGTTTGTAACCAAATTTCAGGTTTACCAGGTTGTAGGCTTCATTGCTGCCGGTATTGCCATCGTCAAGGTACTGCCTGCCAGTGTAACTATGGTGTATGTATGTATAGAATCCGAAAGGATATGAAAAGGAAGCACCGGAAAACAATTGGACCGAAGGTACGCCAGGCAGCGAATTTCCGGCATAATCAATTCCTTCATCGGTAAAATCGGTAAAGTAATTATTCGTAAGTGTCATCGAAACATCCAGGCGGGTTTGAGGAAGCATGTTGGTGTTTTTTTCTTTCAGCCTTAAACAAGCGCTTACTTCAACACCCATGTGGTTTGTTTTTCCTGCGTTTCTTCCGTAAAAAACAGCTTCGCTTTCCCGTTCGGTTACCAGCAGGTCATCTACCAGCAATAAGTATACATTGGCATCGGCAAAAAGTTTTCCATTAAATGCAGACATGCGTGTGCCCAGTTCCATGTTTACACCGCGTTCGTGTTTCAGATCAGGATTGGTCTGCCCTTTGGGCAGAAGCGTTTCTTCTACACTGGGGTATGAGAATCCATGCCCCAGGGATGCATATAGACGCACTATGCTGCCCAGTGGAAAATTAGCACCCAAAAACGGAGATAATACAGGTTTATACTGAAAATTTCCCGATTGGTCAACAGGATTGGGTTGCTTGTCGGAAACCCTATAGCTCAGAAAATTGTAATTGAGACCAGCTTCTACTATGCCTCCATTTTTAAAACTATAAGCGCTATGCAAAAAAAAACTGAGGGGAGTTCTTATTTCTGAGAATGCGTTTTCCTGCTCTCCGGGAAACCCTTCTAAAGTCTCAAAAATATACCAGCTATACTTTTCCAGCATCAGTTCAATGCCGGCCCTGAATCGCCAGATACCGGCCCTGTAATTCATTATACTTTTCAATCCTCCCTGTATGGCATCATCATCAAGAATATTAAAGGGCCGCGATTCATAGCCATTGTATGAATTAAAAAACATAACGCCTATGTTGCTAAGCCTGTCGGTGATAAAATATTCGTTCCTGATTCCGTTCAACAGGCGCCGGTATTCCTCAAATCCCTTTATATCCAACCAATTTTGAGCCGCATTATCCGGTGCAATATAAAAAGTTTCTTTATTCAGAGAACTGGGAATATAGGCTTTCATATCGATGATATGGAATAGCACATCAGTTTTATTACGCTTTGTTTTTAGGCTTGTTATTAAATTAGCACTATGCCTGTAATAACTACTATTTTGGCGCCAGCCATCGCTGCGGGCAAAAGAGTAGGCTGCAGAAGATGAAAAACTCCCTTTTTTATAGTGAAAACTGAGCTGTGGATTCAGGGTGCCGAATGATCCGGCTTCCAGGCCTGCACTCGCATGCAATCCTTCCTCAAAATATTCACGTCCCGAGAGTATGATAATGCCCCCCAAACCTGAACCATAAATGGCGGATTTTGATCCTTTAATAATTTCCACAGTTTTGATCAGAGCAGGATCGATGTCTTCAATACTGGTAGTACCATCGCCGGAAGTTAACGGAATGTCGTTGAAGTATGCTTTGATTCGAGTGGTACCATAAGGAGTGCGCGAACCTATACCGCGAATTGTTACCCTGTTGGTATTTATGGTTCCGCTATGCACAAAAACTCCCGGCAAACGATTGAGTTCTTCCACATATGTTATGCCCTGTGTTTGTCCCAGATCATGACTATAAAGCATAGAAATACTGGAAGGCAGGTTCATTAATTTGTTTTGAAGTAAAGGTCCGCGAATAGTAACCTGTTCCAGATGGGTATAATCGGGTATCATGAGTATGTACAAACCTTTACTGACTTGACTTGCAGGGATACGCTTGGTCTGGTAACCCAAATGTGAGATTACCAGTATTGCACTATCTGATACCCTAAGACTGAATGTGCCACTGGGAGACGAAACGGTTTGTTCTTCAACACTGCTAATCACAGCACCCCCTATAGGCTCCTTTCCTTCGGCATCGATAAGGATTCCGCTAATTTGGGCTTCCAAATTCCATGTTACAACGATAGCAAGAATTAAAAAAACCAGACGGATTGGGTACATCATAGCAGATAAGAACTATTTATTCTCCACTGGAATTATTTTCAGAATTTTTCCGGGTTGTTCAATAGCTACATAAATATACCCATCGGGACTTACCCGAACATTTCTGACACGGCCAATTTCTTCCAGCAGTCTTTCCTGCTCAACTACCCTATCATTTTCAATAACAACCCGCTCGAGATATTTAAATCGCAGTGAACCAATCAACAGGTTATTTTCCCATCCCTTATAACGCTTGCTGGTTACGAATGTTTGTCCGCAGGGTGCAATGGATGGTACATAGTAATGGATGGGCTGCATCATCCCCTCCTTGGATGTATCGTTTGTAAAAATAGTTCCATCGTAATTGATTCCGAATGAAATAACCGGCCAGCCATAATTCTGTCCTTTCTGAACGATGTTGATCTCATCGCCTCCTTTGGGTCCGTGTTCGCTCTCCCAAATATCACCGGTCTCCGGATGCATAGATAAACCTTGTGGATTACGATGTCCATAGCTGTAAATCGATTTTATGGCTCCTGCTACATCAACAAATGGATTGTCGGGTGGTATGGTGCCGTCGTCAAATGTTCTATGGATTTTTCCATTGGAGTTATTCAGGGACTGGGGAAACACTTCGCGCCGACCACGGTCTCCAATCGAGAAATACATATATCCTTCGCGGTCGAATGCAATTCGAACCCCATAATGATGACGGGTAGTTACAGCAGGGATACCTTTGTATATTGGCTCCATATTGATAAGCGAATCTCCATTAAGTTTTGCCCGGATGATAGCCGTATTTCCAGCATCCTTATCTTCTTCATCAATATAACTATAGGCAATATATATCCATCTGTTCTCTTCGTATTTCGGATGAAGTTTCAGTTCCATAAGTCCACCCTGACCACCAACCAAAATAGGCGGCAGACCCTTTATTTCAACAAGTTTATTGTCTTTGGTGAACCGCGACAAAGTCCCTTTTCGTTCCGCGATAAGCAGATCGCCATTGGGCAAGAATTCGAGTCCCCAGGGAACTTCCAGGTTATCAACTACGACTTCCGTCCAGTATTTTGCCTTTTCTCCCTGTATCTTCTTCCCTGAAAATATATCGGTTCTTTTTAAGGCCTGTTTCTTCTTACTCTCGGCAAGTATATGTTGGGTGAGGGCTGCAATTTCATTGTCGGTTAAGGCTTTATCAAATCCCGGCATACCCATGTTTTCATCTCCCTGCCTGATGATATTTTCAATTTCGGAATCAGTGTTTGCAAACATCCATTTACGGTCTGAAAATTCTTCCATATTATCGCCATGGCATCCGGCGCAGTAATTCTGGTAATTAGTTGCAGCCACAGAATCGAAATTGGCAGCATCAGTAAAAGCAGATTCATTTATTTTTCCCTGCCTGCACATCCCAAAAAACAGGATGAACAAAGTTGAAAGCGTAATAATTTCATATTTTGGTTTCATAGTACGAAGAATTTAGATCCTATAAATTAAGGATTTAGTTGGAATGCTGCACAATTAAAGCAAAATATTTTTATTTTTTGACATTCCTGCCCAGATTCGCCCGAATTAGCAAACGGTTTTATTCTATAAACTACCGTAGCAATTTAATATAGTGCGCCAACAATACACGACAAACGCTGGCAAATTGTGCTCAGTTCGCTATTACTTATACGCTTCAGGGGGGTGATCATTTTGAGGGTCGAGCGCTTATAAGTTATCCCAAACAGGATGGTTTCCGGACTAATCCTAAACAAATGGGATTTGGCGGCTGTGCAGTAACGCTCTCACCCGATGAGAAATACTTATTCCACTCCAGCTATGATGGTTCTCGTTTTGATACCTATTGGATTCAGATAGATGTCTTAATTGATAGTTTAAAGTATACTAATTTTTCACCTTATGTATTAAATGTACTCCCGGATCTGAACGATAACGAGGGTGAAGAATTATGTTAAATTCTCATAATTAAGAAGTACAAGCACATATCCTTTCTCATTTGCGTCGTTTCTCACAGCTGCCAGATTAATATGATATTCTTGTCTTGCCTTTTCATCATCATCAACCTCTTTTTAATACAAAAAAGAATAAATACTGCGAACAAATAACTTGTTTGTTATTTATTTTCTAACACAATTGCCAGATTATCCCTGAAATTTGTATCTTAATATAAGCTATGTCATAACCAAATTAGCAGGAAAGTAATTAGTAGAAGAAAATATTAAATTATACAACAAAAATTAAGAACAAAATTTGTTTATGGGGTACAATAAAAAACTTACAATTTTTATAAAAATATGTCTACATATTATTCTATATTTTATTTGGAATGCCAGTGTCCATTCACAATCTGTTAATTCTTCATTTAGTAAAGTAACTGTTAAAGATGGTTTATCGCATTCAAATATAACGTATATCCTTCAGGATAAAACTGGTTTTATGTGGTTTGCTACTTATAATGGCCTGAATAGATTCGATGGACATACCGTAAAAACCTACCAACATGATCCTGGTGATAGTGCAAGTTTAAGCCACAATGGCTCAATATATCTATTTGAAGACAGGGATGGATATATTTGGGTGGTAAATAGCAGTACAACTGGTTTGGATAGATACAATCCGGCCACGGATGATTTTACCAGGTTTGCCTATGACCCAAATGATTCATCGAGCCTAAGCAGTAATGAGATTTACCATGTTATGCAAGATAAAATGGGCAATATCTGGGTTTGTACCATTAATGCCCTTAATCTTGTAATTCAAAAAAAAGAAGGAGAAAAATCAACAATATGTTTCAAGCGGTATTATTACCCAACAAATACTTATAATGTTAGATGGGCCTACGAAGATGCAAATGGCCGTCTGCTGCTGTTCGCAGAACATTTAATGTACTTCGAAACAGATACTTATCTTTTTAATAAAACTCAAATTAAAATAACAAATTCAAGGGTAACCTCACTAGCAGTTGATAAATCAGGTAATATATTCTTAGGTACATTAGAAGATGGAATAGTTAAAATTGCCTATAATAAGGAAAGCCAGAATTATAAAAGGGCACCTTTAGAGGAATTAAGTGAATGTTCAGACAGGCGCAACGTATTGCTCATCGATGAAAAGGATCAAATCTGGATTGGAACAGAATCAAAAGGATTGTTTAAATACAAAAAATCAGAAAACCTTTTAGTTAATTATATACCTAATGCATTTGATTCTGAATCATTAAGCGATAATTTCATAAATTCATTAAATACCGATCGTTCAGGTATTCTTTGGATTGGCACAGGATCACAGGGTATTTGTAAATACGATTTGTATGGTAAGGAATTTCACCATATTAAAGCAATTCCTGACAATAAAAACTCTCTGAGTGATAATGCTATTTCAGGAATAGATGGAAATCATTCTGATGAATTATGGGTGTCAACATCTGACGGGGTAAACAGAATTTTATTCGATGAAAAGGGTACCCCGACATATAAGCATTATTATCACAATCCCAATGATGAAAATAGTATCATAAGTAATAATACAATTAGCCTGGTACAGCGTAAAAACGGTGATGTTTGGGTTGGTAGCAATGTAGATATAATGTCGAGAATTATACCCGGAATACAAGGAAGAAATAATGATGCGATAGTAAAACGATATCAGGTTTTAAGCTGGACATTTACACTTTTTGAGGATAGTGAAGGCATCCTTTGGGGTGGCACCTGGGGAGGAGGTTTATGGCGATTTAATGATGAAACAATGGAATTCACCTATTTTAATCATGATCCTGAAAATCCCTCAAGTATTTGTGAGAATATAATATGGGCGATAACTGAAGATAAGTATAAAAACCTATGGATTGGTGGCAACAGCAAAGGTTTAAGTATACTTGCCGCAAGTGAGAAAAACAAAGTAAATCCTGAATTTATAAACTTCAAATTTGAAAAGGGAAACCCCAGGAGCCTAAGTAGCAATTCAATTCATGCTTTATACGAAGATAAGAAAGGAACCATGTGGATTGGAACCAGTGGCGGTTTAAACAAAGTAATTGATAATGAAGAATTTTTGAAATATTGCCAGGAAGATAATAAACTTGAATTTTTAACTTACAGAACAAAAGATGGCCTGCCAGGCGATGGTATTATTGGAATTGTAGAGGATAGCCAGGGAAATATATGGATGAGCACATCGAATGGCATTTCCAAGTTTGACTTTTCAGACAGTACTTTTTATAATTACTCAGAAAGTGACGGTTTGCTGAGTGATGAATTTATGCATAATGCTTTCTTTAAAAACTGTGAGGGCAGAATCTTTTTTGGCGGACCAAATGGTATAACAGCTTTTGATCCCAATAAAATAAAACCAAATCCATTCATTCCTGAAATTATAATCACAGATATTAAATTGTTTAACCAATCTGTTGATATTGGGCAAAAAATTAATAACGATCTTATTCTTACCAAACCAGTATATATGACTCCTGAAATAACACTTTCATATAAAAATAACAGGATATCAATAGATTTTGCTGCACTTCACTATGCTCAACCAGCAAAGAATCAATATGCCTATTGTCTGGAAGGATTTGAAGAAAACTGGAACTACATTGAAAATGAATATACTGCCAATTATAACAATCTTAATGCCGGCACATACACATTCAAAGTAAAAGGATCAAACAATAACGGTATTTGGAATGAAAAAGGTACTTCCCTCATAATTACCATTAAACCTCCATGGTGGAAAACCTGGATGTTCAGATTGCTTGTTTTTATTCTGATAATTATTGCTATCGTTGGATTTATATATTATCGACTAGCATATATCCGAAAATTAAACATAACATTAAAGAAACTTGTAATTGAACGCACAAAAGAGATTGAGCTTAAGAATCTGGAATTATTCGAGCAAACTGAAATACTCAATGAAACAAACACATTATTAGAGGAACGCCAACAGAGAATAGAAGAACAAGCGGAAGAATTACTTGCAGCAAATAACCAGCTTTCAGATTCAAACAACAAGTTAAATGAACTGAATTCGATGAAGGATAAAATTATATCCATAATTGGGCATGATCTTAAAAATCCCATAAATTCAATTATGGGATTCTCTGCAATACTTAAAATAAAACGTGACCAGCTCATTCAGGATAAACGTTATAAATTTGTCGATTATATTTACGATTCGGCCAATAAAACATACCAGCTTCTTGAAAGTCTTTTAAACTGGGCACGTTCACAAAATAAGTATTCGGAATTTAATCCTGCAGAATTAAAAATAGCTCCGCTTATAATGAATAGTATTCTGCAAATTAGAGAACAAGCATTAAAAAAGAATATTACGGTAAGTTTTGAAAATAGTGATGATGAAAGCATAGTTTTTTGCGATAGCAGGATGGTGGAAACTGTAATGCGAAATTTAATAAGCAATGCCATTAAGTTTACAAAACTAAATGGAGACATAACTATAAGCTGTTCAACAAAAGAGAAACCAGGCTATTGTACAATACATGTAAGAGATAATGGAATTGGCATTTCAGAGAATTTAATTCCTAAACTATTTATAATTGATAAAACTTTTTCGACTGAAGGTACACATGGTGAATCTGGCACAGGCCTTGGTTTGGTGCTTTGCAAAGATTTTATTGAGAAAAATAAGGGTGATATATGGTTAGAAAGCAAGCTTGGTGAAGGTACAAGATTTTCATTTACCTTGCCCCTGTTTAATAAGCCTGAGAATTCACATAGCTGAGAAATAGAACAGTACTACCATTTAACAACTACATGCTCATAATACTTTAACCGTGAACATTATTCGAAATGAGATATTCTTATCAAATTTTGCTGGTTGCAGTTTATTTTCTTTATCGGCGTTTAAAGCTTGACTGGCTTTAATATTGACAAGCAGAGTAAGTGAAACTTCAAATTAACATGTCTTTACTATAGCCGAAAATCTGACTATTATGAAATTTGACTTACTTCAAACCTCGGGAATTAGTACAATTGTCTTATCATGTATTATTGGCATTTATTTTATACAAACCGATAAAGAAAGAAAATCAAAGAATTCTTTATTAGCTGGTATTCTTTTTATTTATGCACTTATGATAATTTGTTCGCTCGTATTGAGCACAGGCCTAAATAGCAAATTATTCACCTGGGCACATATTGGTAATCAAAGTATGTTTTTAATAGGTCCGTTACTTTACTTATATATTAAATCACAGATAAATCTCAATTTTCAGTTTTCCAAAATACACCTAGTTCATGGTATTCCCTATATTGCAGCCACATCGTATCTTATTCTGAAATTTAATTACGTTCATATCCCTATCACTTGTCGCTCCAACCACATTCTTGTCGGAAGTGTTGCTTTTATCCACACACTGGTTTACTTCTGTTTTTCTATACTTGTTTTAAAACGAAGTGGATTTCCAATACGAAAATCTTTTCGACGGGTAAAAGAAAACAAATCCGGGTTGCTTCCCTTACTGGTTTATGGTTGTTTTTCTATTTGGTTAACAAAACTGCTATTCTTTTTAATCTGGGATATATCGGGTTTTTATAAGGGTTGTAACGAACTCGTAAATCTGTATTTTTTGGTTTCATTTAGCATTCTTATTCTTTTTACCTACCTCATTCTTCTTAAGCCACAGTATTTTCAGGCTAGAGAGAAATATAAAAACTCGGTTTTAACCCATCATGAAAAATTGAAGTATAAAAATGAATTACTAGCGCTAATGGAAAAAGAAAAAGCATATCTAAACCCGCTTATTTCATTAAATCATCTGGCAAAGCAAATGGCAGTTCCCAGCAGGTATTTATCGCAGGTGATTAATGAAACCTTGCATAAGAGCTTTTATGATTTTATTAACGGGTACCGGATTCAGCATTGTGTCGAATACCTTTCGGACTCTAATTATGCTCACAAAACAATACTCGAAATTGCCTATGAAGTGGGTTTTAATTCTAAATCGACTTTTAATACATCCTTCATTAAATATGCAGGTGTTACCCCAAAAGAATTCAGGAAGAGCTATCTGGAAAAACCTGATGCGAGGATCCCCATTCTTGTATAAAAAAAGTACCCCTTCATCCATTTGGTCGCTAAATTCACTTCTTTACCTAAGAATTATTAAAGAATTCTCACTTAATTAGTCTGACTGTTTGCTGTTAAACCTTACACCCATTTTAAATTCCCAGGTATGCATCTTATTGCCTTTAGCATCATTTAAAGCCGGAAACCGTGCCGAACTGTATTCAACCTTTATAAAAGGGATAATTTTTGATTCTAAATAAAAATCTGCTCCAAGATCAAATTTTGTTTGATGGCCGAATACCTTTCCATCTGTATTATTTATCGAAAGTTGGTTTAATAAGAGTGAATATCCGGCAAAGGGAATCATTTTTCTGTTCTTTGCCAGTTCATGTTTAACAGTCCAGCCATAAGAAATAATTTTCATGTTTTCATTCCCTGATCCATCAGCATTCATATTCCAGTATCCCAGCGGGACAGAGATATAGGCAGCTTTATTATTGCTAAATCCCGATAATTTCCAGGCATAATCTATCATAAAACCACCCCCATGGCTTGCATTGTTATCGAAGGTGGTTGAGAATATATTTTTATATCCTGTTTCAAGCGATATTTGTCTTGGAACCCTTCTGAAAGATGCTTCCTGTGCATTTGTTATATGTATGAATGAGAACAGAAAAAGAAGCAAAAAGATTGTTTTCATCCGTTTATTTTATTTTTTATGCTTGTTTCATAATTTTTTAATGGTAACATCAGAATAATACTTTTTGTTTTAAGAAAAAGCAAATTTTGAATGGAAAAGTAGGTTGTATTTTATTACTGAGATGTGAATAATATGTTAAACTTTAAGATGTTTGATGAAAATAACAATCTAACGAAATAAAGCGTTAGAATAGAAAGACATTAAAGTCTTTACTTTACCTGTTTTAGTAGTATTGGTAATCAAGTCATAAGTGTTTTATTCATTATAAAAAGATGAAATACAAAGTAAAATCCGATAATTTGAGAGCACAAAAATCTAAGTAATTAGGTAATGATAATTTCTATGCTTATCTTTGCACAGATTTTGTATCTGAAGAAAACTCGTATAATTACTTCCCACAATTTATTTCTACGTTTCTTTTTCTAATCCAATATCTGAAGTAAGGCAGTAACAGGCTCTTATTATGTAGTCGGTATTCCGGCAATTTTAAGATAGCTAAATTGCTGCAATTAATAACCAGGCTTAATTAATATTGAATAAGCCTACAAAATTTTACGAATGAATATTTATGTTGGCAACCTTGATTTTAAGGTTGACGAAGGCGATTTACAAGGTGTATTCGAAGAATACGGAAATGTATCGGAAGCAAGAATTATTACTGATAAATTCAGTGGAAGAAGCAAGGGTTTTGGATTTGTTGTTATGGAAAATGACAACGAAGCAAACACTGCAATTGAAGAATTAAATGGGGCAACACTCGAAAACAGGCAACTAACTGTTAACGAGGCTCGCGAGAAAAAAGAATTCAATAATAAAAGAAGGTTTTAATTATGCAGCAAGGTAAAGTAAAATGGTACGACGAAACCAAGGGTTTTGGTTTTATCGAATCGCAGGATGGAAAAGATGTTTTTGTACACCGTACCGGTCTTATTAGTCCTTTTGGCGGATTAACATCTGAGCAGGAAGTTGAATTTGATACTAAACAAGGCGATAAAGGTTTAGTTGCTTTCAATGTAAAGTAACCCCAAAAATTATATCTGTCTATTCTTAGACAGAAGGTTAAACAATATCTTTTCTGCTTGTAAAACAAGGAAAAGATATTGTTTTTCTTATTTCAAAATAGCGACCATAAACAAAGTGCTGGAACAGCAAGCTAATATTCATTCATTACATTAGAAAGAGCAGGAATTATTTACTGTATTCTTATCATTTAAATTACGCCCACATTGATTCTAATACAAGCAATTGCTTTGTTCTGAATCAGGGAGACGAATGCTGAACAGAACAATATAAAAGGGTTTATTAATGCGTCAATTAAAAATATCTCAACAAATTACTCATCGCGATGAAAATTCTGTAAACCTCTATTTTCAGGAAGTTAACAGGTATCCCATGGTGAGTATTGAAGAAGAAGTTGAGCTATCGGTTAGAATACGCGAAGGTGATGACAGAGCTTTGCAAAAACTGGTGGAAGCTAATTTACGATTTGTAATTTCTGTTGCTAAACAATATCAGAATCAGGGTTTATCATTTCCGGATCTCATTAACGAAGGCAATGTTGGACTTGTGAAGGCTGCCAGTAAGTTTGACGAAACAAGAGGTTTTAAGTTTATTTCTTATGCTGTGTGGTGGATACGTCAGTCAATCATGCAAGCCATTTTGGAACAAACCAGAATTGTGAGACTCCCCTTAAATCGTCTTACCACAATTAACAAAATATCAAAAGCTATACCTTACCTTGAACAACAACTGGAAAGAGAGCCCACCGATTATGAGTTAGCTGACTACCTGGATACCAATGTTAATCTCATTTCAGAAAACAATAAAATTAATCACCGACAGGTATCTCTGGATAAACCTATTTCAAATAACAGTGAAAGCGAGTTTTCTTTATATGATATTATTGAGACCGACTCAATTCCCTCTCCGGATAATGAACTTATAGATGAATCCTTAAAAATTAATCTGCTCAGAGCAATGAAAAAGCTTACTGACCGGGAATTCAGGATAATCTCTTTGTCGTACGGACTCAATGGCTGTGACGCACTTAGCTTGCACGAAATTGCCCATATATTAGGCATGTCGAGTGAGCGAATCAGGCAAATACGGAATGCCGGATTAATAAAAATCAGAAATATACTTTCAGGGAAAACCTGTATTCTCGATAACGCATAAAATAAAAATAATTGAATGGGTAGAGCAAAAGAAACTTTTGGTAAGAAAGAGGTAAGAAATAAACAATTAAAAAAGCGTAAAGACAAAGAAAAACGCAGAACTGAAAGAAAAGAACAAGGTAAAACCAGTTTTGATGACATGATTGCCTGGGTTGATGAAAACGGTCAGATATGTTCTGAGCAGCCCGACCTGTCGAAAAAAGAAAAAATTGATGTTAACAGCATAGAAATCTCCGTTCCCAAAGGAGGCATAAAAGGCAAGGATAAGGTTCTAACGGGTAAGGTCAGGAATTATGATGATACCAAAGGTTTTGGGTTTATTAGCGTTATTCAGCTAAACGATTCTGTATTTTTTCATGTTAACGATTGCACCGAAGAAATAAAAGTTGGCGATAAGGTTGAATTTGAGACCGAAAAAGGCTTAAAAGGCTTAAAAGCTATCAATATAAGAAAAGCTGTTTAGAAGCTTAAAATATTTTTATCTGTCTGTCTGGCAAATGTTTGCTGAAGCCTTGCATATTATGTTGCCAGGCTTTTTTGATATTCTGTAAGCAGGCTATTAAACCCCGTATTGTTCAATTTAAACAAGCAATACCTGATTTTTGAATACGGGTTCAGCTTTTGTTTAATTTTTAGTTCAATATTATTTGCAAACGGCAGATGGTTTTTAAGTGCTTCGTTCAGCTCACCTTCGGTAAAATTACTTTTTAACAGTAATATTTCCTGCACAAACTCATCAACTTTAAACTCAATAAAATTATAATTAGGAAAATATTTTAGTGCTACGAATAAAAACCTGAACACATCAAGCGGCTTATGACTTTCAATCTTCCCTCCTTTTTTTATTCGGTTGTCAATTTTTTTCTCTTCTTTTTCAATCTCTGCTTTAACACTTAAAAATTCATCATCGGCGATTTCAAATAAAGCCGATAATCGGTTAATTCTGCGTTTAAGTTTCTGTGGAATGCTTTTCTTGTATTTTATCTTATGATCCAAAACACTCCATGCATCCTGAATAACAGTACGAATTTGGAGTTCGAACCGGATATTTTTAAATTTCGCGGCCTCAGGATAGGTTTTTAGCCTGTTTTTCAAACTCAACTGTAAATGCAGGCTTCTGTATCCAAACTTATCTTCGGTTTTTTCGAGTTTGCCAGATTTGTCGGTGATTTCTTTTTCATCAAAAAACTTTCTTAGCTCTCGACGAATATACTGTATATCCTCGGTATAAAAGCAAATGGCTCTTACTCCTATTAAATCAGAAATAAAATCGGAAATATAGAAATCGCTGGTGAAAGAACTAATTTCAGAAAGATATTTTCTGTTAAACTTGCTAATACATTCATCACTTGTTTTTATTCTGCCACTTACCAATTCAACCCTGGGAATGGTTTCCAATAACTTACAAAGGAGTGCAAGGTATTCGGTATGATGCAAAAGCTTCTTGTCATACCAGTGTATAAATTCTGAAGTTTTCTCTTCAATATTAATCATTATGCTTTTATGGCCTTTTTGTATTTCTACGCTGAAAGTACAACTTTCCTGTCAGCTTTTATCCTACCTAAGGTTTTTAACATATTTATGTGTTCATTAACTGCTTTAAAGAAGCTGCGATTTACATAATAAGGTAATCCGTACTTTTTTGCCGTTGCCTGAACAATTGGCGCTATTTTTCTGTAATGTACATGACTAATATTAGGAAATAGATGATGAACAACCTGGTAATTAAGCCCTCCTATGAGCCAGGAGAAAAACAAGCTTTTTGGAGAAAAATCGCTTGTTGTATAGAGTTGATGAACTGCCCAATTGTTGTTAAGTTCATTATTATTATCGGGCAAAGGAAAATCTGAAGTAGGAACCACATGTGCCGATTGAAAAATTGTACTTAAAACCAGTCCGCTTGTGTAATGCATGATAAAAAATCCCAGTAAAATCCAGTACCAAGCCAATGGAACAAGCAATAGTGGCAATGCCAGGAATACAGTATAATAAATAATTTTAGATAGGATAAGATACACAAATAAGATATTGTAATTTCCGCTTCCGTTTAAAATGGCTCCATTTTTTTTATATCTTCTTAGTTGTTTAAAATCTTTTGCCGTTACCCACGAAATTGTCATTAGCCCATAAAAAAACAAGGCGTAGATATATTGGTATTTATGAATGCTTTTAAGAGGTTTATGAGGCGAAAAACGTAAAAATCCACCATGTGCTATATCTTCGTCGTGCCCTTCAATATTGGTATAGCCATGATGAAGTGTATTATGCTGATACCTCCAGTTTGCCGGAAAACCTCCGAGCAAATACAGGGAATTTCCAAAGAGTTTGTTTACCCATGCCCGGTTTGAGAAAGAACCATGATTTGCATCGTGCATGGTTACCAAACCTATACCAGACATTCCTAAGCCCATAACTGCCCAGCAAATCAGAACAGGAAAAATCGATGTTACCACCCCCGAAAGCATCAAACCGTAGGGAACAAAGTAAACCAACATCATTATCAGAGTCTTAACAAGAATTTCTACATTTCCGTGTTTACCAAGCCCTGTGTTTTCAAAATACTTCTTCACTGCTGAACGCAATTCTGTAACAAACTCTTGTTTGTCTTTTTTATATTTTATTGTTTCCATCTTCTTTTTTAATTCAATATATTATACCTGACTTAATCCGTAAATAGTTCTGTAATGGTAACCGTATACTGCCAATGTAATTGCATCGACAAACAACCGGGGTTTTCTAATAAGGGTCCAGAAAAGAAATTTCCAGTATTCAAACCTTCCTTTACTGAAAATACCCAGAATAAAAACAGACTTTAAAAACGCTTTTATTCGCACATAATCTAATTCAGATTTTCCTTTTCTTACGGGTCTGTAATTGACCAAAAATTTTCTGATTCGCTGATAGTATGGTTTTTCTTTATAAATACTGTTTATAATATGCCTGTAACCTTCTAAAAGCTCCTGGTTGTCCATTTTGGGTTTAAAGTTCATGGTAAAGTCGGTATTACTTCCGGTTGCTTCAACTGTAAGTCTTTGCTCCTCTTCCATTTGCTTATACAAGCGGGTGTTTTTTGGAGCATTTAACAAGCCCACCATGGCTGAAACAATGCCACTTTTCTGAATAAAGTCGACCTGGCGTTGAAAAACCGACGAATTGTCGCTGTCGAATCCTACAATAAAACCGCCTGACACCTGCAATCCGGCTTTCTGAATTTGCTTGATATCAGCAAGCAGATCTCTGTTTTGGTTTTGCACTTTATGGCAACTGTGCAACGATTCTTCAACCGGAGTTTCAATACCAATAAAGGTTGAATTAAATCCGGCCCTGCTCATCATTAAGAGTAAATTGGTATCATCAGCAAGGTTTATTGATGTTTGAGCGTTGAATTGAAAAGGATGTTTGTGTGCGTCCATCCAATCAATCATGGCTGGAAGAATACTATTTTTTACTTTATTTTTATTGCCAATAAAATTATCATCAACAACTGCTACCGAACCCTTCCAATTTAGTTTATACAATGCTTCTAATTCATTAATTACCTGTTCCTTGCTCTTCATCCTTACCTTGTGCCCCAACAGGGCTGTTATTTCACAAAAATCGCAGTTAAAGGGGCACCCTCTCGATACCTGCATATTCATGAATGCATAATCTTTCAGTTTTAAGAGGTGATAATCAGGTACCGGGGTTAGTAACATATCAGCATAGCTACTTGTTCGATATATTTTTTTTAATTGTCCTTTTTCTAAGTCTTGCAAAAAAAGAGGAAGGGTTATTTCCGCTTCGTTTAACACAAAATGATCAATCTGCGGGTAATTAGCATATTCCTGAGTAAACAATGGGCCTCCGGCTACTATTTTGGCTCTAAATTGCTTGCTGCGTTTAAGTATTTCGTTTACAGATTCTTTTTGAACATACATACTGCTGATAAAAATCAGGTCAGCCCATTCGAGATCTGAATCATCAAGTACTTCAATGTTTAAATCCAATAGTTTTTTCTGCCAGCTTTTGGGTAACATGGCCGAAACCGTAATTAAACCCAGGGGTGGAACCGCTGCTTTCTTTGAAATAAATTTCAATGCATGTTTAAAGCTCCAATATGTATCCGGATACCGGGGATATATAAATAATACCTTCATCTTTATTATCAAATTATTGATTATTGATACAAAGTTAGTTCGTCGGTGAGTGGATTTAAAAAGAAAGGGATAAATGGATGTATGTTTGGGAATAAAAGCAGGTTTTGCAGATGAATGGCAGAATTTTCCGGGAGTGTCAATCGTCCCTATGGCTTTAAATCACTTCCTTGACAGTCATTAAATACTGGCGCGATACTGGAATTGTTTCTTTTGAAAAATCAAGGCTTAACCAATAGGAATTAAAGTTTTTATTAAGTTCTTTGATGTATTGAATGTTAACGATGCTGGTACGGTGTGTGCGAATAAAATTGTTAAACTCCCGGAGTTGCTGTTCAATATTTCTCAAGGTATTCCTTATCATTTTCTTTTTGGTTTCCCCGTCATCAAGGTATCCGATTTCTACATAGTTATCGGCCGATTTTGCATAAACAATGTCAGAAACCAGAATTATGAAGTTATCCGAATCGCTTTCCGAAATGAGTTCGACATACTTATTTGCATAATTATCAGAGAATTGTTTTAATTTTTCCTGCAATTCACGGTTTTCGCTCAAAAGCTTTTTAATTCTATTAGTATAAAAAGCGAGTTTGCTTTTCAGGTTAAGAAGGATAGGCATGCTAATGCTTATAAAAACAACTCTTACTGCAATATTAAAGTTAATGTTTAGTTGACCCACATAGCGTAAATAAAATAAAAAAGCAATGCTGTTCGCTACCACCAGTGTAATAGAATAGAGTAATAAATAAAATGGAGTCGCTGATAATTCGTCGGTAAGCTGCAAAAGCTGATTGTGAAAAAGAACCTGAACAATGAGCAACATAATAAGTGCAATCATTCCAAATCCGCCTATAAACAGGTACAGGTTATCGAAATCAAATTTCTCAAAACTAAAGGGTTGAAAAAACTGAATGAAAAGCAGAATGGCAATAGCCAGCGTCAGGTATGTTTTAATATACCTTTTGGTTAAATTCAGGAATTGCTCTGTTTTATTAATTGTTGTCAAAAGTTTAAGCTTTTTTCAAAGTTATATTTAAAACAATTGCAACACAAATTAATTATCTCATTAGCAAAGAAGAAAGATATATTTTCAGTCCTTAAAGGTAGCTTCAAGAAATCAATTTCTTAAATACTCAACGAAACAAGCAGGTTCAAAGGGTATAATTCCGTTTTACCATGATGCAGGCAACATGGGAAACAATTCATCCGCACTTTTTAACCGACAAAACAACACAGTATTTGACCAGCAAGCTATCGATGCAATAATGCAAGGAGTAAAAGAATAATCACACATTTAATTAAAATTTATCGAACAGCAATTATTAGGGATGTTTTCTGTTTTATTGCTTATGCGGTTACTGGACAATATAATAGCTACACAAAATTATAGACAGATTTAAATATTTAGTATAAATATTTTGTAACTTACAAGTAATTAACACAATAATTACCTAAAATCTAGTTTATGAAAAACCTAATCATCGGAGGTATTGTGTTTGTAATCTGGTCTGTTTTTTCAGTGTGGCTTTTTATTTATAAGCTGCAGCCTGCTTTGCAGAACGAGATTACAGAACAAACCATTTCCGAACAAGCTCTGATTTTACCAGATTCTTTATCTGTTGCAGATACAGTAAAGCAACCGGAAATTGAAATTCCGGCTAATATGGTAGTTCTCTTTGCGTTTGATGATTTTCGTTTTAATGCTGACCTAAAATCTGAAGAGCAGGCAATGAAGTTTAAAGTCTGGTTTGATGAAAACCCAAATGCAGTAATCTCAGTTACCGGACATACCGACTACATTGGAACCGACCAGTATAACCAGGTTCTTGGTCTCAAAAGGGCACAAACTATGCAAAAGTACCTTGTTTCTTTAGGAATTAATGATGGAAACCTTTTAACAGTTTCTAAAGGAGAATCGATGCCTGTTGCAGATAACTCTAACGATGAAGGAAGAGCTAAAAACCGAAGAGCAGTAATAGCGCTTGAGAAGTAGTAAGGCCGAAGCTACTTATAAATTATCTATTTAAAAACACCATTTAATCAAAAAATAAACAACATCATGAACACAATTATATTAGCAACCACAGGACCAATAATCATCATTATCTTATTGCTGCTAGTAGCAGGAGTAATAGGCTATTTTACAGCATGGTATTATGCAAAATCGGTTTATAAGCCGGTTATCGCTGACCTTGAAGCAAAAAATACCGGTCTGAAAAAGGATATAGATAAACTTAACGATGAGAAATCTGAATTGAATTCTAAAGTCGATGAGCTGCAGAAGACACTTGCAGATAAAGATGCTGAAATAAAGAAACTGAAAAAATCTGAGTAGTATTTCTAACTATTAACCAGCACTACGTAAAAAGCCTGTTTGCGATATAATTATCAGCAGACAGGCTTATTCGATTAAGGTTAATATTCTGTTTAGCTGCTTCAGGTTTAAACCTTGAAGCTAAGAAACCTAAAGAATAACTCTAATATTTGTAAAACATCTGAGAAGAATTGAAGTCCTCAGATTTCAGCTTCACAATATAAACTCCCGAATTAATATCGTGAATGTCTATTGTTGTGCTGTTTTCAAAATAGATTGAAGTTTCCTTCAATATTCTGCCATTCATATCAAGAATTGTAATTTGGGTATTTCCGGATAAATTGTCCTTACTGTCAATTACAAGGTTTTTATCCTGGTTTATATAAGCAAGAAAATCTTCCTTGGAGTTGTTTCTGGTAAACTCAATGCCCGAACCGGGGCCATCAAGTGTTAACTTACCAAAAACACTGGCATCCTGCCATGCTGAATTATAGTGTTGTGATGCAACATCAATAAGACCTATAAAATTGTCTCTTTGGTTGTTACCATCGTTATCGCAATATGCAACAGCAATTCCCATTTCTTTGCCCTGGCTTAAAGTAACTGTTGGATTACTTGAGCTGCTATTTCTGTATGTGTCATCGTAAATTGTAATGGCTAATTCCCAAACATAATTGGTGTTATCAACAGTATCCAAATCAAATTCAATGTGGTTTTTTAAATTCACGTTTGAAGCTGTTTCGTCACCGGAGTCAATCACATCTTCTTCATTTAAAGCACAATGATAAGCAAAAGCATTATTGCTGGTCTGGTGCCATCCTCCTGAATAATCTTCGTCAAGAAATACTTCGAAGCAATCGTCGTTCCAATAATTATCCTGCGGATTTGTAAATTGATCAGACAAAACATCATCTTCAATTTCTGCAAGAATAAGAAGTTTGTCATCTTTCCAGGCAAATTTTACCCTACCAGAAAAGTCTCCGGCACCCATAGCTTCGCCGTATGGTATCCAAACATATTCCATATTATACCATTCGCAATTCGACCAAAAGGTCTCATCTCCCACTCCGTCAATGGTATAGCTGTCCGCTTTTTGTGCTACAAACAAATCGTTGTAATAATGCTGAGAAATAGCAGGGATTGCAATAAAAAACAATAGTGTACTAAAAGTAAAAATGTGTTTCATAATTGGGTTTTGTTTTAAAATTTTTATCGCTTAAATATAGTAAATTCATCTTCTGGTTTTAATATTAATATTAAAAACAGTAATATGAAAACAATTGGCATACTTGGCGGTTTAGGTTCCGAAGCAACAGTAGATTACTACTAAGAACTCATTAAGGGTTTCAATAAATTAAATAACAACAGTTTGGAATACCCCGAGATGGTTATTTACAGTGTTATAATTGAGGATATGAAAAATCAAGACAATATAGATTCTCTTGTACTTGGTTGAACCGGATTTTTCTTAATGTTTACAGCGAGTGAATATCTTGATATACCATTTTTAAATACCACCCGCATTATGTTCAGAAAATAATAAAAAAGGCTGTCTCAATTTACATTAAAAGACAGCCTTTTGTTTATCAGTCAATTAATAACTGATAGCCTAATATTACCTATCATGTTTAAACCAATCCTTGTGCAATCATTGCATCAGCAATTTTTATAAAACCACCAATATTTGCACCATTTACATAATTTATAAAGCCATCTTTTTCTTTTCCATACTTTTCACAGGTACTATGAATATTTACCATAATTTCTTGTAAACGAGCATCAACTTCTTCACGTGACCAAGGCAAACGCATAGAGTTTTGAGTCATCTCAAGACCTGACACAGAAACACCGCCGGCATTAGCCGCTTTACCTGGGCCGTAAAGTATCTTCTTGGCAATAAACACCTCAACTGCTTCGGGTGTTGATGGCATATTTGCTCCCTCAGAAACGGCAATGCAACCATTAGCAATAAGTACTTTTGCGTCTTCCTCGTTTAACTCATTTTGAGTTGCGCAAGGAAAAGCAGCATCACATTTTACATTCCATGGAGTTTTGCCTTCGATATATTCTACACCATATTTATCGGCATATTCTTTTATTCGTCCACGTCGGATATTTTTAAGTTCAAATACATAAGCCAGTTTTTCTGTAGTAATACCATCTTTATCGTATATATAGCCTGATGAATCGGATAATGTAACTGGTTTGGCGCCAAAGTGAATAAGTTTTTCAACTGCATATTGAGCCACGTTGCCCGAACCAGAAACCACACATGTTTTCCCTTTTAAATCAAGGTTTCTTGTTTTAAGCATTTCCTGGGCAAAATATACTGCTCCGTAACCGGTTGCTTCTGGTCTTATAAGGCTACCGCCCCATTCAATAGCTTTACCGGTAAGAACACCTGTAAATTCGTTACGGATTCGCTTATATTGTCCGAATAAATAACCTATTTCGCGTCCGCCAACTCCAATATCACCTGCAGGAACATCTGTATCTGGACCAATATGGCGTGAAAGTTCGGTCATGAAACTTTGGCAAAATCGCATAACCTCATTGTCTGTTTTACCTTTCGGATCGAAATCAGAACCACCTTTACCACCGCCCATCGGTAGTGTAGTCAGGCTATTTTTAAACACCTGTTCAAAGGCAAGAAATTTAAGTATTCCCAGGTTTACAGTTGGGTGAAAACGTAAGCCTCCCTTGTATGGCCCGATTGAACTGTTCATTTCAATGCGATATCCGCGGTTTACCTGTATTTCACCATCGTCGGTAAGCCATGGTACCCTGAACATAATAACTCTTTCAGGTTCAACAATGCGTTCAAGTATTTTTGCATGTTTATATTTGGGGTTTGCTTCGATAAACTCCAGTAACGATTCTGCAACTTCTTTTACTGCTTGATGAAATTCTGATTCGCCGGGGTTTTTGGCGATAACCTTTGACATAAAGTCATTAATTTGCATTTCTAAACTTGCCATAATTTTTAATTATTTATTTGTTATCGGTTTTTTATTTGTTACCAGAGCCTTGATTTTATTTTTACATTCCGGATATATACATATTCAGGTAAAAATTGCAGCTAAAATAACAAACGGGTGGGTAAACAATTAATTATTAAAACAAATTACGTGTATTACTTAGGGGAATGCCTGTATAAGGCAAAAGCATATTTAATAATTATAATTATGACAGGAAAAAGCTTTTAATCAAATCCTTAGAAAAGTTTTCAGGTTGGTTCATAAGGAGAATAATAATGCTAAGAATTTAAATTTTAATTAAATTGTTTTTAATAGCGAATTTTACCATATCAACGGTGGTTTTGAGGTTTAGTTTTTGCATGATATGATTTTTATGTGTCTCAACAGTTCGAATGCTAATGTATAATTTATCTGCAATTTCTTGATTAGATAAGCCTTCACCCCAGTGTTTTAATATTTCAATTTGTCGAATGCTCAACACCTGAAGGTCAGCAGCCTTATCATTATCGCCTGTTTTTATTTTAGTAATATACTTATGCACCAAGAGTGCCGTTAAGGATTTACTAAAATAATCGTGTCCATTCCTAACTACATAAATTGCTTCTAACATATCGTTTTTATCGCAATCTTTCGAAAGAAATCCCTTGGCTCCTGCTTTTATGGTTTGCATAACAATTTCCTCAGAATCAAGCACTGATAAAATAAGAATTTTTGTATGAGCATATTTAATACTGAGCTGTGTTATATGGTTAAGATGTAAAGTGGAAAGTTCATGCAGGTTATAAAAAAGTACATGTACCGGATGTTTTCTCAGCTGTTCTTCAAGCTTGTTCTTTGCAGAACATACCAGAGTTACATCAATATCTTCCTGCTTCTGTAGTAATGCATGCAATCCTTGCCCTAAAAGATAATGATCATCGTATATGCCAACATTTATCTTATTCATAGCTATTCTTTGGTAACCTGAATAATTGCGGTTCGTTTACGTCCGTCCATTAATATTTTTAACGGATGATTAAATCTGATATGGCAAAAGAAGTTTGTTTCTTCTATAATATTTTGTTCATATAATGTATCCCATTTTATAAAATCTGAAGATGAGCTATCGAGCACCGAGAAATATCCTACATTCATGGATGTAATATTATGAAAAAAGTGAGATCCCAAAGAAGCGTCGAGCGGAAAATTTTCGAGGCTTATTTCAACAATAATTGCTGCGTTTGATATTTGTGGCCAGGCAACCGGAATTCCCAAAAACTGATCACGAGATCCCCATCTTCCGGGGCCTATCAGAATATATTTACGCCCTAAATTCCCCATTTTTCTGTTTAGTATTTCTATTTCTTTTACCATTTCAAGGGTTTTCAATCGATCAAAGTTCTGATTACGCACAAAAATCAGATCGCAGATATCTTCGCGAATACCATTTCCCAGGGCAGATTGAGTGAATAAAACAGTCTCAGGTTCAGATGCCAGATTGTTATCAATTTTTACTCCTGTCTGCATTCCGACTAAGGGTTTTATTTGTAATAAGTAGAATGACGGTAACCCGTTTTCCGAGGGATTAAGATCAACAGAATATTCAATTTCAACGGGCGAGCCGAGAGATTCGCTAATGGTTGCAAGAATATTCTCAATAATTCCTGCCAATGGAATATAGTTGAATTTAAGAATATTTGCAAAATTTATTATTCTGGGTCCCGGTTTACTTAAATCGACCTCTATGGTATCGTTATCGATATTATACACCGAGGCACAATGTGTTAAGGTTCCGTGTTTTTCAGCTTCAGATATATCAAGTTGAGCTATAGGAGCCATTTCACCTTCTCCAATATAATCTAATTCTTTACGCGACATATCTACCGCCATAAATTTTACTTGGGTGCTGTTTATGAGATCCTTGGTTGAAAAGGGCTGAATTTTAGGATATCTCGGTGAAAAGCGATATGATTTTTGCCCCCCGACAACATAATAACCTAAACCTACAGCCGCCAGTGCAAATCCTTCTTCGGGTTGCATCTTAGCAATGGGATAATAGTTATACGATTGTGCAGTGCCACTTATATGAGGATAATAGTATTGTTCGTATTGATTGCCTACTAATTCCTGGAGTACAATAGCCATTCTTTCTTCCTCAATAGGATGTTGAATAGCTTCAAAATAAATCTTTGCATGGTCTGAATAAATAGAGGCATATACCAGTTTTATAGCCTTTATTAATTTGTCAAGCGTAATAGATTTATCAGAGTCATTATTTGTAACAACAAAGGTATCAAATACACCAGCAAAAGGTTGTGAGAGTGAATCTTCAGATATACTTGAAGAGCGCACAGCTATTGGTTTATCGATTTGTTCGAGAAAAAAAGTTAGTTTTTGCAACAAATTGGTCGACAAGTGCGCACGAACAAAAAGATGCTTTATCTCTGAATAACTTAAACTGCTATTAAATATTTTATGATATAAATGGTTGTCAGTCATAAATTTATCAAACTCATCTGTACCAATAACAACAGTAATCGGGGTTCGAATATTAATTTCACTGGAAATATCATCAAAATCGATGTTATAAATAAGTGCATTAATGAAAGCCAGGCCTCTGCCTTTACCCCCAAGTGAACCACTGGCAAAACTTACAATGTTTTTTTCATCGAGGGTGGCTGTTTCATCGTAACTTAATATTTTTCCACGTTTTTTTTCTTCCTTGTATTGTCGTAATTTATTGATAAAAAATTGCCGTGCTTCAAGTATAGTCGCGAAATCTTTAACACGCACAGGGTTAATGGATCGGGCTAATTGAATTTCACCGCGAGATAATAGCCAGGGCGAAAATTGATTATCGGATGCATGAATCATAAAGCTCTCATCAGGTATTTCTTGTAAGAGGTTTTCAAACTCATGCAGCGATTTTGCAACAGCAATTGTTTCTCCATTTTTATTTCTGAAGTAGAAATCACCAAAATAAAGATAGTTGGTTAAAAAGTTTTTAAGGTCGGTCTGTAAATCTTTCGAATTTTTATCAATATAAAACGAACAATATTTATTCGCAATTTCTTTATTTTCAGGATCTGAAGAATGCAAAATTATTGGTAAATTTTTTATTATCGACCGGGCATAATTCGTAAAACGAAGGCCGGCAGTTGAATCGAGTCGCCCTTCGCTTTCAAACTCCACATCGGAAATAACACATAGCATAAAATCGCGATACTTGTTAAATAGAAAAACGGCTTCGTCGTAATTTCGTGCATGCAATATCTTGGGGCGCGATCGCATTTTACTTATTTTATCTAACTCGTTTTTCTCAAATTCGGGTAATAGCTGTTGTACCTGTCCGAAAACTACTGTATAAAGAGCTTGCAGAAATTTGGAATAATACAGTGGAGAATCTTCAATGAGCAATATTATTCTCACCAACCCGATACGGGTGTCGTTTTCGGCATTAATCATATCTTCTATCGACTTAACGATGGAAAAAAATATTTCTGAATGCCCGCTCCAGATAAAAAGCTTATCAATGCAATTAGAGCGCGATACAATATCTTCATAAAGTTTTATATTGCCTTTCTGGTTTAACAGCAGGTATATTGGGATATCCTCCCTTTTTTCATGAAGTGCGCGGCTTAATCTGTCAGCACTCTCCGGATCCCGACCCCCCATTAAAATAATCATATCAAAATTGGTGGTACCTATAACCTGAAGTGCCTGCTCATCATTAGTAACTCCTGTAATTCGTGGGAGTGAAAATAAACTGTACTGGTATATCTCTCCCATAAATTGTTCAAAAAAACTATCTTCATTCTCAAGCACAAATGCATCATAGAGGGTAGCAACGAATAATATTTCCTTGACCTTGTATTTCATCATATCGAGATAGATATACTTCTCAAGAGCCTGTTTATTAAAAAATAATTGCAGGGGTTCTTTGTTTTCAATTAAGGATTTACGGTACTCGTATGATTCTCTATGTACATTAATATTGTAATTTCTATTATATATTTCGCGCCCTTTATAGCTATTTAAAAACCCGGTTATGAGTTTTGCAATGTTTGTTAACAGTTGTTTTTCTTCTTTCAGGAAGGGTCCTAAAGCTTGATTTGGAAACTCTTTTAAATAAAATACTTCAATGCTTCCTTTTTTGTTGTCAATGGTTACAAATGTTTCAGACAGCTACCAGTTTGTTTCAGAAAAATTAGGGCTAACGCATATTATATTGCCAAAAATAATACGTGTAACAGTATATTTTGGATATTGCCACGATTTAGGCAATATATTACAAATTTCCTGCAAAGTGGTAATGATGTCTTTTCCCTCTGCAATTATAGCCGAAGTTAGGTTTATTGCTTTAAGTTCTTTTAATCTTTCACGGTTTTCGTATAACAGCTTGTTAAAAACTGTTTTTATGGCCGAACCCTCTATTAGACTGGCCAGATTGACTAATAAACTACGTTCTTCTTTTAAAAATGGCCCTTCATCGGCTTCCGGAAACTCTTTTAAATAAAAAACTTCAATAAGCCCGGTTGTTTTGTCTGAAATTTTAAAACTTTGTCTTTGAACCCAGGCTGTGTCCTTAAATTCACGACTAACAAAAACCATTTTTCCATAGGTGATACGCACAGCAGTATCGCCGGAATATTGCCAGGCTTCAGGCAGATTTGAACAAATTATTTGCAATGATTTGTCTAAATCATTATGTTCATGAAGAATCGTATTGGTCAGATTAAGTTCTCTTAGCTCTTTTAATCTTTCGGTATTCCCAGATAATAGTTCATTAAGATTCTTGTTCGATACACTATTAGAAATAAGGGCAGCCAGATTATCGAGAAGGCTTCTTTCTTCTTTTAAAAAAGGTCCTTCATCGGCTTGCTCAAATTCTTTCAAATAGAATACTTCGATACTACCCTGTTTGTTGTCAGATGTTTCAAATGTTTGTTTTTGAAACCAGGGTGTTTCATTAAATTCGGTACTACTAAGAAACACCGTGTTATTGTAAGTGATTCGTACAACCGTTTGCTCGGGGTATTGCCATGCTTCAGGAAGAAAATTGCATATTTCCTGTAATAACTGCTCCAGTTTATATCCCTTTTTAAGTATTTCGGTTGTTTGGCTTATCCCTTTTAGCTCTTTTAATCTTTCGGTATTTTTATGATATAAATCCCTAAATTTATTTTTTAAGATAAACCCACTAAGCAATATAGCTATATTGTTAAGAAATACTTCATCTCTCAGTAGTGCATCATTACCTGCTTCTGTAATATATTTTTTAGAATAATAAATCTCAATTAATCCCTCCTGATTATCAGGAAACCTGAATTTGTGTTGCTCAATCCAGGGTGTTTCATTAAAAAAATCTGAACAAAACTGCACCCCATTTATATAAATCCGAACACTCACTTCCCGGGGTAATTTGCAGGCAACAGGGATGGCATTACATACCTCAGAGATAATTTTTTCTAAAGGTTTATCGATGCTCAATATGCTTGTAACATCGTAAAAAACCTTCATTTTTTTAAGATCGTCAGAATCGGGATTGAGTTGCGGCATATTCTGTTGTTTCACTAAACTAAACTAAACCTTAATCATTCATTGTTCTGTTTTCATATCAATGAATAATCTCTCAAAAAAACATGGTTTAAACCACATATACCAAAGATATTAGATTTTCACAAATAAGCCTTAATCCTCTGAAGTATCATAAAAGTAAAAATAACCATGTTCAGTCTTATAATAATTTATACGATTTTGAAGTCTGCTTAAGAAGGCTAAATTAAAATACTCTAATGGAAATTGTAATCCGGTAAAATGCGTAATCTGTTAAAATAAGCAATAGATAATTTTAATTGACTAAAAACAACATAAGATTGGTTACAAGTTTAAATCATTGTTTAATTAGCACGGTCTTGCAAATATTGGTGAATACCTGCAGCAGCTTTCCGTCCATCGCCCATGGCTAAAATAACAGTGGCACCTCCCCGCACAATGTCTCCACCGGCAAAAACACCTTCGATGTTACTTTGCATGGTTTCTGGATTTACTTCAATAGTCTGCCATTTAGAAATGGCCAGATTTTGTATACTTTTAGGCACAATAGGATTGGGAGATACGCCTACACTAACAATAACCTGATCAATTGCAATATCGTATTCAGACCCATTAATCGGAACAGGTTTTCTGCGGCCTGAGCTATCAGGTTCACCCAACTCCATTTTTTGTACTCTCACTTTATTCACATTTCCGTGTGAATCAGCAAAATATTCAATAGGATTTGTTAATGTGATAAATTCAATTCCTTCTTCTATAGCATGATGAATTTCTTCTTTACGGGCAGGCATTTCATCTATAGACCGTCTGTATATAATAATAGCCCTTTCGGCTCCCAGGCGTTTTGCGGTTCTTACAGAATCCATAGCTGTATTGCCACCTCCGATAACTGCTACATTTTTGCCCATATCAACGGGAGTATCAAACTCAGGATTAGAGGCATTCATCAGATTTACACGTGTAAGATATTCATTGGATGAAAGTATTCCGTTATAGTTTTCTCCGGGAATATTCATAAAACGAGGCAGGCCTGCGCCGCTACCTATAAAAAAAGCCTGAAAACCTTCTTCACGCAAATCTTCAAGAGTAGCTGTTTTTCCAACTACGAAATTCTTAACGAATTTTACACCTTCTTTTTTTAGTTTTTCAATTTCAAAATTGACAATGTTATTTGGTAAACGAAACTCGGGAATACCATACTTTAAAACCCCGCCAAAATCATGTAAAGCCTCAAAAATGGTTACCTGATAATTTAAACGTGCTAGATCACCGGCTGCAGTGAGTCCTGCCGGACCACCACCTATTACGGCAACTTTGGGTCCGGTAACTATTTTATTTTCAGCAATATTCTCTTGATTGTTTAAGCACCAGTCGGCAACATAACGCTCAAGGTTACCAATACCCACAGCAGGTTTATGAAGCTTTAGTGTATAAAAACAATTTGCTTCGCACTGTATTTCTTGTGGACAAACCCTGCCGCACACTGCGGGTAGCATATTGGTCTGATTAAGGGTATTCGCTGCTTCAGCTAATAAACCGGCCTCGATATATTTAATAAATTTAGGGATATTTACACCAACCGGACAACCTTCCATGCAGGTGGGATTTACACAATCAAGACAACGACCAGCTTCTGCAATGGCTTGTTCTGGACTTAAACCCATATTTACTTCGATATGACTTTTGACACGAATATTTGGCTCAACCTCAGGCATTCGAATCCTTTCCAATGCTGTGCGATCTTTTGCTTTTATCGATTTTCGGAGATCAATTCTCCATTCTTCCTCTCTATCTTGTTTTATATTATTGCTCATTAAATCAGACATAAAAATGTGTTAAACGGGTTAATTGTTTTTAGTATTTTTTTCGGTTGCTGGGTTATAGGCTTTAAGCCTAAGAAGCAATTCATCGAAATCTACCTCATGAGCATCGAATTCAGGTCCATCAACGCAAACAAAACGGGTTTCTCCGCCTACTGTTACCCTGCATGCACCACACATACCGGTGCCATCAACCATAATGCTGTTAAGACTTGCCAAAGTATGTATATTGTACTTTTTTGTTAGCAGGCTGGTGTATTTCATCATAATTGCCGGGCCAATGGTTATCGCCAGATCAATTTTTTCCCGATTTATTATTTCTTCCATTCCCTCAGTAACCAAGCCTTTTTTGCCATAACTTCCATCGTCGGTCATTATTATTACTTCATCAGAATATTTCCGAATACTGTCTTCAAGTATTATTAGATCTTTCGAGCGTGCTGCCAGAACGGTAATAACTTTGTTGCCTGCTTTTTTCATTGCTTCAACAATAGGATTCAGTGGAGCTATGCCCACTCCGCCTCCGGCACACAGTACAGTTCCGACTTTTTTAATGGCTGTTGGTTGTCCAAGCGGACCTGAGATATCAGATATTATGTCACCAACCTCCAGGTTGGCAACTTTGTGACTGGTAACGCCAACTTTCTGTATTATTAATGTAATAGTACCTTTTTCTGTATCGGCCGAAGATATTGTAAGCGGTATGCGTTCCCCCTTTTCTCCAATTTTAACAATAACAAAATGTCCGGCTTTGCGTTTTTGCGCTATGAGAGGCGCATGTATAACAAGTTTTACAACCTTATCGGACAAATACTCTTTCTCAACTATTTTATTCATTACTTAATCATGTATTTTGAGCTTAAAAATAATATAACTTGTTCGCTTCTGCTTTGGGTGGGCAAAATTACGAGAAACACCTAAGAAAAAAACTTAAAGACCTAAAATCAGAGAATAGTATGAATTTCAGGAAAATAAAAAAATAGCTTTAAACAAAAGGGATTTAGTTTACTGAAAAAATATCTAGTCGCTTAGCAATTCCTTCCAGTCATAAGCATAACTTACAACCATATTTTCAAGACGGTTTAACTGAACAATTACCCTTTTATCTTCATTTAAAACAAACTTTTGGCGGGTTTCATTCCATTCATAGGGCGACATTTCCATTTTAACTCTTTCCGGAATAGTATGATAACTGTTCAGACAACCAAATTTAGCTTGTAATATTCTTAAATATTTGCTGTCAAACTCATCTAAACCATAGAAAACATCGTGCACATAAGAATCTCGTAAAATCCACTTATAATCCTTTGGTTGGTCGAATTGTGTATTTAGTATCATCGTAATTTGTTTTATGCATGTAAACTACTTTGTTAAATTTATTGAAAAATCTTATTCATTGGTAAAAAACTTTTAACAAACGATGTTTATTATGATAATGACACAATTCTTAGTTTTCTCCTGAAATATCAATAACCACCTTCCCCATTGTAAGCCCATTTCCAAAATACTCAAAGGCTTTGGCGGTGTCTTTCAGCTTAAAAACTTTGTCGACTATCGGTTTTATTATGCCTGTATCTGCAAGTTCTAATAAAGTTTGCAGGTTTTTATTGGGTTTATGAGCAATAATGCCTAGTTTTTTGTTGCTGAACAGAGAAATTACTGATCCAAACAGCATAGTCTGAATTATTGTTGAAGATGAGCCTCCTATCATTTTATATATTCCGCCCGGTTTTAGTGCTCTTTTATAGTCAAGAATACCGTGGGTTCCGTATATGTCAATAATAATATCGTAGCTCGAAATGTTCTTGGTAAAATCCTGTTTCGTATAATCAATAACCTGATCTGCACCCAGTTTAAGCATATTCTCAAGTTTTATGGAACTGTCAACTCCTGTAACTTCAGCTCCCAGGTGCTTGGCAAGCTGTATGGCAAACGAACCCGACCCACCTCCTGCTCCGTTAATTAAAACATGCTGACCTTCAGATACCTTCATTTTATCGAGCACACCTTGCAGCGCTAAAACTCCTGCCTGGGGCAAGGCCGCAGCTTCGGTGTATGATAAAAAGTCAGGTTTGAAAGTTAATAGATTTTCTTTAGCGCAAACAAACTCTGCAAAACCTCCCCAATAATTACTAATATCGCCAAATACCTTGTCACCTTTCTGAAATTGAGTTACTTCCTTGCCAGTTTCAACTACTTCGCCGGCAATATCTGAACCCAAAATGGTTCTTCTAGGTTTTCGAAATCCATTAATGGCTTTATTTACAAAAGGTTTTCCGCGCAAAAGACCCCAATCGAAATCGTTTATTGAACATGCATGAACTTTAACCAGAACTTCTTTGACACCGGGTGTTGGAACATCAACATCCTCGAAGCGTAAAACATCTGCTGATCCGTATTTGTGGTAGGTAATTGCCTTCATTTGCTATTTTAATTTATTAAACTAATACTTTATAAAGTGACATTAACTATCTTTATATGTGTATTTTAATAAAATTATATAGTTGTGCAATATTATAATTTTTTTCGGTAACCGTTTACTGCATCTTCGCCATATCCTAGTGATTCATAGAGTTTGTGTGCTTCAGTTCGGTGTTTGCTGGATACAAACAAAATCATTGAACAGTTGAATCGCCTGGCACGTGCCTCAAGGTCAAGCATTAACTTTCGGGCTATTCCTTTTTTCCGGTACTGACTTAATACAGCTACATTCTCAACCACCATAAATGGTTTGCATTCTCCAAACAACTCATAGCAAAGCACTCCCATAACCGAGCCTACAACAGTATGGTTTTCAATAGCACATAATAGCATGTAGTTCGGATTATTCGTAATTTTTGAATAGGTTCTGTACATGGCTTCCAGATCAGACTTTGATCCCTCAAAACTTTCCTCGTAAAGGCATTTTAGTCCTTCAATATATTCCTCTGAAATGAATTGAATATTAATCATTTACTTTAAAATCTTATATGAATACTTACCTCAATTTAAATAAGTCGCAATATATGAATCATTTATCATTATTTTTCTAAAGACTTTCTATTTTATAACTAATTCGATTTTTATTCTTCCAGAATTCAGGATCGTAATTTTGAAGTTCCTTTTCTATGGAATTGTCCTGGAGAATCTGGTCGGCTCTAAAAGGAACCGCGTTATCTAATTGAAAATCTGTACTTACAAAGGCTTTAGTTATTTCTAAAATGGAGTGTTCTGTGTATTTGCCTCTGTATTTTTTTGTTGCATCGGCATATCCAATAACGATGGTTTTACTGGGATACCATGTTTCGTTAATTAATTTGTATTCGGTATTATGCTGAATTAAAAGTTTATCCACCTCAATTCGGAAGAGGGCGAGCAGTGGTTTTGCCAGAGCGGGGATTGTTATTTCTGACTTAGATTTTACAGCAATCAGTGCAAAAGATGCGCAATCGATAAAAAGCTTCGCATCAATTAATGTATTATCCAGTGGCTTTGTACTGATGCATCTGATAACATAAATTTCTCTGCCAGAGTAAATTGTATTGGGTTCAAAGGATAAAATGAAATGCTTAATGTTTTTTTTATTGTAATAATTTCGAATGTTTTTGATTAAATCGTCAGATGGAATACTTTGAGGTCCGCCAAACATGATTTGTAAAGCCTGGGATTGATTTGTATCAATATCCTCTCCTTTCCTGTTTGACTTTTTTAAACTTTTTTCATGCTTCTGTTCAGAATATCTGCTTAAAAACTGCATTTGGGCAAGATCATCCCGGGTTCTCACCTGGTGCAGGCAAGCTAAACTTTTAGCCGTATCGGTATTTGATGGATTGTATAAATCAACATAGGCTTCTTTATAATCTATATACTTTCCGTTTTCTTTTATTTCTTCCATGTAAAAGCCTTTAATTATATAGGGTTTGGTTGAATAAAAAGTATCATAATATTCGAGTGACTTTGTTACGATTTGCAAAGGAGTCAACGGTTTAATAATTACTTCTTTAATTTCGTTTACTTTTTCTTTTAGAGCCAAAGTGTTTTTCCCATCTTTTTTAAAGTCGTATAAATTCATTTGAAATGAATAATAGCCCAGATAATTTACTTCGAGTGTTGCACTGTTTACTAAACTATCAGGAATATAGAGACAAAACAGTCCTTGTTTATTTGAGATAGTGCCGATAAATCCTTCCTTTAAACTTATTGTTGCGTATTCTAGCGGGTTTTTTGTTTTCGAATCGATAACCTGGCCTTCTACTTTAAATAAACCTTGTGTATAGGAAAATGGCGACAAAACGATTAAATTAAGTAGCACTAAGATGTAATATTTTGTATTCATGGTGTAAGGAATTTGGTTGTGCGTGTAAATTTATTCCTTATATGGAAACAGTAAAGCCAAAAAATCACAAATAGTATTTCCTGTTTGAATCTTTGTTTACGGAATTTTACTTAACATAATATCGACGCTTTAAAGACACTATTTCAATTGAAGTTTAATCAGTGTCATAAATATTAAAAAATTAAATTGAGTTGAAAATCAATAATATAATTATGTTACTTGAAGTATATTTTTAATATTTTATAATAACTGAAATATTGTAGTAGACTGGAATTCAAATAATTATTCCTATCTTTATATCAGATTAATAATAAAAAACCCAAAACACAAAACCCAAAGCCCATGAAAACTTCAGTCAATACTATCCTCAGCTGTTAGCTTTCAAATTCATTTTTTTTAATGTATGAAGTTGAGCTTAAACCAACATGAACGAAAAGGTTAATGTGTGGTTTGTGTATCCTATTATTACTTGAATTACTTAAACAATTAAGTTAGTTACATTAATTTATTTACCTGATAATTAATTGATTATTACATATGCTTTTTCGGATATATAATTCATATATACACTCTTTTAACGGACTCAGAAAAGAAGTTTGGTATCTGGCATTAATAACTCTGGTAAACAGGGCAGGCACAATGGTAATTCCTTTTCTATCCTTATATCTGACCGAAGATCTTGGGTTTTCACTTAAAAATGTTGGTTGGGTATTGACATCTTTTGGCCTGGGGTCGCTTCTGGGGTCCTGGCTGGGAGGTAAACTAACCGATAGATTTGGCTTCTATCCCGTTATATTTTGGAGTTTATTTCTTTCGGGTATTTTATTTATTTTATTGCAGTTTATGCATTCCTTTGAGATGGTATGCATTGGAGTTTTTCTGGTTTTGGTTGTTGCCGATTTATTTCGGCCTGCTGCATTTGTAGCAATTAATGCTTATAGCAAGCCTAAAAACAGAACTCGATCTGTAACTCTAATCAGGCTGGCTATAAATCTTGGGTTTTCATTAGGTCCGGCTTTGGGAGGTCTTATAATTGCAAAAGCCAGTTATGATGGATTATTTTGGATTGATGGACTGACTTGCATTCTTGCAGGTTTCTTGTTTTTTAAACTTCTCGATAAAAAACAAGTTAAAAAAGAAAGTAGTGATACACCAGCCAGCCTTGCTGCATCACCCTACAGAGATATGCCTTATTTGTTACTTCTGTTTATCGTATTCATTATTGGAACTGTATTTATGCAGCTATTCTCATCATTACCAATATTTTACAGGAATATTCATTTTCTCTCGGAAGATTCTATTGGACTTCTTCTGGCAATGAACGGAATTTTGATATTTGCTATTGAAATGCCTTTAATCAAACATTTTGAGCAACCTAAATATTCTGCATACCGAATTTTGAGCTTGAGTACACTTCTTATCGGCTTATGTTATTTTTCTTTGAATTGGACAAACTGGTCAGGTATCCTTGTAATTAGCATGTTGTTTCTGACATTTGGAGAAATGCTGAACTTTCCGTTTTTCAACCGTTTTGCATTAGATCGGGCTGAAAGAGGAAAATCAGGGGAATACATGGCTTTGTATACCATGGCCTTTAGTTTGTCAAATGTTTTTGGACACAACATTGGAATGAGAATGGTTGATGCTTTTGGTTATAAAACAACCTGGAATATCTTTTTTGTAGTATTATTAGTCGCAGTGGCCTTAATACAAGTACTAAAAGCAATTATGAAGAAAGAAAAAAATATTTCAGGGAACCTCAATATTTGAGTAACTGGCTTGATATAATAAAGAAAGTTCCGAAGAAAGTTTATGCTTATTTATGTGATAATAAACTGTTTCGATATGGTTCTTAAGTGTCGCGTTCTATTAGGCAATGCAAAAATTAGCGATAAACTATTTACAGCTATCATATTCACAGATTCAAGTTTAAAACTTGAATCAATAAAAAAAGGATGTAAACACAAAAATAAATAAGGAATATTAATGTATCGGCAGTAAAAGCATTAAGAAATGCAGCAAGTAGTAAAAAAAAATTATAGAAACTATTTATGCAGCTACATGGCCTCTTATAGAAATAAACCTGAATTTTACTCTTTCTAATTTAGATTCAAATAATTGGCCGGTTTCAAGATGGTCTTCATCATCAGATTCATAAAACCACTGTACAATAATTTCTTTAATATTCAGGTTTTCATCGAGTAATTTCAATAAAGCAAACAATTGCATGGCTGCAGTAGTATTAATGTAATCCAGTTCGATGTTAAAATGTACAGCTTCATTATCAAACCCTTTAATCCATTCAATAACAGGTTTAAAAGTATCCACAGCATTATCAGTTATTATCCTTCCATGAATGTTGAATTCCCCGTTTGTTTTAAAATCAAATTCGGGTGAATTTTTTGTGCTTTCTATTTTTAAATTTTCCATAACCAACTCCCTTCTTATCAATTCACATTCTATACTCTTTAACGTTATCCGGAAGTTTAATGTTAAATAATATTGATAAATGAATTGAAAACGGAGATAAGGGAAATATTTATCATTTTTAAACACTAGTGTCCGGTAAAAATATTTTAACCGGGCAGCACATTTTCTAGTACCACCCGGAATGTCTACTTTTGAGTTACTACACAA
>JAFGVA010000151.1 GCA_016938235.1 Bacteroidales bacterium
ATGCCATTGTTTACCTTCCAGAATTAGATAAGGAAGTTACAACAATGGGTTCCGCATATTTGAATATGGATAAGCAACTCATACTTTCCGAAAAACCTATGATAAAAGTGACCAATGATGTTGTTGCTGACTATTTCTCATTGGTAAAACCTTTTTACGAAAGGAATGGACTGGTTTCAATTTTGAAAAATATGAAAAAGGATTGGATAGCAGAAGTGTTAATTAAGAAATAAATTGAAATGAAAGAGATTGAAATTTTATCAGGGGCTTTTGAAAAAATAAAAGCCTACATCACTGATAATCAGGATAATTCAAAGCCAGTTGTTCAATTCAGAAGTCCGGCACAATTGAAAGAAGTAATAAATTTTACTGTTGGAAATAAGGGCGTTTCCGAAAATGAATTTCTTGAACTTCTTGATAAATATCTTGAATATTCGGTAAATACCGGCAACAAACAGTTTCTAAATCAATTGTATTCAGGATTTAACTTTCCTGCATTTATTGGCGAAGTGTTTACTGTATTGGCAAATACATCGATGTACACCTACGAAGTGGCTCCGGTTGCATCCTCCATTGAAACAGAAATGATTTCGTTGATGAATAGTTACGCTGGTTATACTGATGGCGATGGAATCTTTTTAAGTGGCGGAAGCAATGCCAATTTGGTTGCAATGTTTTCAGCTCGAAATCGGATTTTACCCGAAAGCCGATTTGAAGGGTACGACCGAAATCAAAAATTAGTAGCATTTGTAAACGAACAGGCACACTATTCATTTGAAACCGCTGCCAATATTTTAGGTATTGGTGCTAAAAATGTTATCAAAGTAAAATCCGACAAATTAGGAAAACTCATTCCTTCGGAATTGGAAATAGAAATTAAAAACGCAATAAATCGTGGTGAAAAACCATTTTTTGTGGCTGCAACCTGTGCCACAACATTGTTGGGAGCTTACGACCCAATTGATGAAATGGCTGAGATTTGTAAAAAGTATGAAATATGGCTTCATGCAGACGGCTCATTTGGTGGCTCAATAATTTTGAGTGATAAGCATCGATATTTAATGAAAGGCATTGAACAAACCGATTCTTTTGCATGGAATCCACATAAGCTCATGAACATTCCTTTAATTTGCTCAGCACTACTAGTAAAAAAACGGGGAACACTTCAACATAATATCACCGATATAAACACCGATTATATTTTTCATGATATTGATGCCATTGAAGATTTGGGGAAAAAATCAATCCAGTGTGGCAGAAAAGTGGATGCCGTAAAACTTTGGTTTGCATGGAAATACTTTGGTTTAGAAGGCTATCAAAAGCGTATTGATAATTTAATTGACATGGCTGCTTACGCAGAGAGTATTGTAAACAAACATCCAAAACTTAAACTTTTGTCTGAACGTCAATCTTTTGCGGTTTGCTTTCGATATGTCGCTGATAAAGAAACAGATTTGAACCAATTCAATCTCGAATTAAGGGAATCATTGAGAAAATCGGGAAAGTCAATTGTAAACTATGGTTACATTGGAAAGACTTTGGCAATACGTTTAATTACTGCAAATGGCGAATTACAGCAAACAGACATTGATTTATTTTTCTCCAATTTACTTTCTGAAGCCGAAAAACTTGAAAAACAAAGTATGTATGCCAAAAGTGAATAGACAAGCAGGTTTTGCAATTGCAATCGCTTGGCCTGAAACATACTGCAAGCAACCTGGTTATTGGTACGATAGCATAAATCATTTGTTAGGTATTAGCAATAACCATTATTATAAAGTTGGTCATGCCGCCTTAGTACTCGTAAATTCGGAAATAAAAAAATGTCATTATTTTGATTTTGGTAGGTATCAAGCTCCATTTCAACATGGAAGGGTACGAAGTGAAATTACAGACCATGGTCTAAAAATTAATACGATAGCTCAAATTTCCGATGACGGACAACAAATTGTAAATTTCAATCAAATATTAACAGAATTACAGTTAAATCATGAGTGTCATGGCGAAGGAGCTTTGCACGCTTCCTATTGCAAAATAGATTTTAATAAATCATATCAAAAAGCAATGCAATTGCAGGGAAAAAGCCCGCTTCCTTATGGACCGTTCAGATACAATGGAAGCAACTGTTCCAGATTTGTAAATACTTCAATAGCAGCTGGTGAACCTGATTGGAAGTATAGTATCAAACTAAAATATTTTGTTGTACTTACACCAACACCACTCAATAATGTAAATTCATTACAAAACAAGGTTGTAATTCCGAAACTTTTAAAAACAAAGGCTTTTTGTCCTGTTCCTATTGCAGATAAACGAAAACTTAAACATACATTGGAACAACCTACTAAAACCGATAAAATCCCTGAAAATGCACAATGGTTGAGCGGTGAAGGCTCGGGTTCATGGTTTTCTATAAACCAAGTTTTAGAAAACTATCGAATTTCGAGATATAGTCCCGAAGGGGAACTGGAGTGTAGCGGTGTTTTTAAAGTTTCCAATAACAACTCTTTTAATATAAATTTGCCATTTCAAATTGACCATTTAAGCCATTGCCAACGTGTAGTTGTCAAACAATCCGAAAATATAATTGCATTCAAAAGATTAGACCATGAAAGCTGAAATTCAATTCATCTCAACAATTACCTGCCCAATTTGCGGACACAAAAAGCAAGAAGAAATGCCAACAGGTTCTTGCCAGTATTTTTATGAATGTGAAAATTGTAAGTCGGTTTTAAAACCGCAACAAAGCGATTGCTGTGTATATTGCAGTTATGGTTCTGAAAAATGTCTGTCAATACAAGAAATCAATAAATGCTGTTAAGTACAAGCCCACCCTATTTGCAAGCACATTGCCAAAGCCCCACGAGCCATCGCTTCAACCAAAGCTTTGTCAAAGAGCTTGCAAAGCCACCGCTAAAGAAAAATTGTTTTTAAAAAATTCCCTACCTTTAAAAAAATAAAAACTCAAACTCACAAACCAACCCGACAGACAAGGAAATAAAATGACAATAACACGAAAACTGAATAATGACAATGGTTTACAAGACTGGAAGACAGAACACCAGGCGGTAACAGGCGGTATATTTTATTGCCGAGATAGTGCAGTTTTCAGCGTTTCTGCACCTAATAAACTTTCGTGTAACTTGACAGGACAGTGCTCCGAAATCGGCAACAAAAACATACCGCCCATCCGTTGGCGGTCATTAAGAAAAATAAAATTATGAAACACTTTAAATTATTGTTGACAATATTATTGGCAAACCTAACTTTCATTGGAATAGCACAAAATTTCGAAGTATTAACACCGGATAGAGAAGACCACCTTGAACCTGTAGTTGGAATTTTTGGAGATTTCGACTTTCAGTTTGAATATTACACCAAAGTGAGAAAGATTTTGTTCAATGGACTTTCAGATAAACCAATAATTCGCTTTCTTGTCATGCCTACATTAATTTATCCTGAAAATGTATTGGATATTGAATATGTTAAAGAAGAAGATAAATGCTATTCAATATATCAAGTCTGCAACAAAATGATATGGAGTAATCGAAATAACGACTGGGAAAGTATAAGAGTTAGCAGATATAAAAAGGAAATTGATAATAAAACCGTTGAAAGTTTAATATTATTGTTTAAATCAGCTATATACAAAACACGATTTTCTAAAAATGTTATTCCAGGAAATGATGGAACTGATTATTATTTTTCATTATTTGATGGTGGGAGGTTAAAAACAGGAAAAATATGGTCACCATATGAAAATACAAAAATGGGACGACTTGTTGAAATAGGAAATAAGCTTATAGAATACACAAAAACTAAAGATTCACATGTCGGATTAAATGATAAGTTGAAAATTGAAATAGAAAATTTAACAAAAGAAATCAATAAATAACGAACCGCCAACAAAGGCTATAAGCCATGGCGGGGAAACGGGTAAAATGAAAATTAGTTTTCAAAACAACAAACCAGGAAAATACGAAGTGAAACGTTAAGAAAT
>JAFGVA010000152.1 GCA_016938235.1 Bacteroidales bacterium
GGCCAAAGAGCGCATCGATAAACTGAATATGGCCGACAGTCTGATATTCCAGACCGAAAAGCAGTTGAAAGAGTTTGGCGATAAGATACCGGACGATAAAAAAGCGCCCATTGAAGCTGCCCTTGAGAAACTTAAGGAAGCTCACAAGAGCCAGGATATGGATGCCATCGATAAGGCCACCACTGAGTTGAACACCGTATTCCAGGCTGCTTCCCAGGAGATGTACAACGCCAGTCAGGCGCAAGGTGGTCAGCCCAATGCCGATGCCGGACAACAGCAACAACAACAATCCTCCGGTGATAAAAACGACGAAGTAACCGATGTGGATTTTGAAGAAGTAAAGTAAACCTGATTGATTTAAGGTTGTTTAGATACAAAAGCCGCTGTAAACAATTTGTTTGCAGCGGCTTTTTGCCATAAATATTTCCATCTTTCGTCCGGAGTGTAAAAAACGTATCAATTTGAAAATAAATTTTGTAAACAATATATTGCATATAATATGAATATTGGCTTATTTTGAAGTGTTCGTAATAGAAGATTAAAATCTAAATCGCACATTTATAATGAAAAAGCTGTTTGTTGTATTGCTGTTCTTTATGTTACTTGGTGTAACGAAAGCTCAGGACAGAATCATTACCGTCCAAAAGGACACAATAGAATGTCACATCATGTCAGTTGGTCCCGATCGGATAAACTATGAGCAACAAACTTCTGGAAAATACCTGGTTGGAAAGTCCATTGCTATTTCAGATGTGTATCAATATTTCCGCGTGCAACAGTCTAAAGGGGCTGGACGTATTGATCAACCAATAACAGAGCGAAAAAAACCAGAGCGCTGTTACCTAATCGGCATAAAAGGAGGTTTAGCCCATTCTTTTACCGATTTTACCGATTTCAGAAATATGATGACGGGATCGGGAGTAGCAGCATCGGAGATCGACGATTATATAGGGAAGCTCAAAAATGGATTTCATATCAATGCAGAGTTTTATTATTTACTGACTACATATATGGGGATTGGGGTCGATTATTCACTTTTTTATTCAGCATCGCAAGGTGATTTTTTATTCAATGGGTATGGTGGGATGAATCTTCCCTTTTATGTCAAAGAGTCCCTGAATGAAAAACTATATACCCATTTTGTCGGTCCTTCCGTTTACTTTCGGCAGTTAGGTGACAGAAAGGGAAAAATTAAAATATCTGAAACCCTTTCGCCTGGAATTGTTTTCTTCCGAGGTGAATCCCGGGGCACAGAATATCAGATTTATTGGGACGACAGTGGTTTTTATAGCGGTAATCCTCCAATGTATTTTAACAAAGCAAATGCCGTAATTAAAAGTTTAGCATTCGGTGTAAAAGCCGGCTTTTCAGTTGAGTATTGTGTCTCACCTCAGCTGTCGGCAGGGCTGGCAGGAAATTTTACCTGGGCAAAACTACACAAGGCAACTTTCAAAGATTTCATTAGCGAGATGAAAGATCAGAAGCTTGAAAACGCCATAAACGTGTCACATATTAATTACGGATTTACTGTTCGCTACAATTTCTAACCGAATGTCGCACCTATTAAAATTATCAGTATGAAAGGGTTTTTTAAAAACATCATCCTGTATTTGCTCACATTTTCCTTGTTTTCGTGCAGCGATGACTTTGTAAATGAGTATATTAATATTTATGGTGTGGCTAATTCTATCGTCATTATTTCCCCGGAGTGGGAAGCTGATGACTATCAGTTTGAAATAGAACGCACGGGTAATGCAGGGTTTAGCATCGATAGTAAGCCTGACTGGCTCGTTATGAATGACAATTCCGGTGCGTTTATTAATGACGTTGCAACCATCCGTTGCAAGGCCAACCTGGAGCCCGGTTTTTCAAAAACAGGCATTTATATCGACCAGATGCTTATCTCCTCAAACGAAAAACAGTATGCCGTACCGGTGTATTATATTACCGAGGGAAATCCATCGGTACAAGTAAGTCCAAACCTTGAAATATTATACAGTAACTATAGTCATCAGTTGGAAATTTCAAATTCTGGAAATGGCATTTTACTTTGGGATATCGTTAGTATGCCCGATTGGCTAAGTGTTGACAGGAGCCAGTTCAACTTGAACGCTGTCATACTCGGGCAAGGGTCAACTACCTCAATCCCTTTTATTTTCAATGCCGAAAAGGCCATTCAAAGTAATTTGACGGGAACAATTGTTTTGAAAACCAACGACCAGGATAATCAACAAATTGATATTTCCGTTTCGGCCAACTTGGGAACCCCTCATCTTTCCATTTATTCTTATTATTTACCCCTGGATTTTGGTACAGCCGTCAATAATCTATCCTTGGAAATTGGTAATAATGGGAATGGAATTCTGGCCTGGAGAATTGAAGGTCTTCCTGAGTGGCTGAGTGTTTCGGCTTCGAACGGAATTTGTCATGCGTATTCCGATATTGAAGTTAATTTTACCTGCGATCGCTCCAAGCTTGAAGCTGGATTTAATACGACCACCATTTATTTAAAATCCAGTGATCCTGAAAATCCCTCATATCCCATAACAGTTTTTGCGCGTGCAGCTGGAGATAACGTAAATGTTCGCGCTTTGGAAGGAGATGTTGTGGATGCAACGTTTGATAAAAACGCCGACATACTGTATTATGTAACAAGCCTGCCAAACACCCTGGTTGCATACGACGTAACCAGCCGAGCTGTCTTGTACGAAATAGCCTTAAACAAAGCCCCAACTTGTCTGGCTGCTTCCGACGATTTTAAACAAGCTTTGGTTGGACATGGCGGCATGATCAGTTTATTGGATTTAGACGGTCAATCCGTAACTAAAACCATAGAAGCCAGAGGTGTTTTGGCAGATATTGAGTTTGCTGCAACTGGTTGGTGTGCTTATACAGAGGGTGGAAATTATAATATTCAGCATACAACGATTTATTGGGTGGATTTAACTAATGGTGATATTCTGGAGGGTAGTTCTGTGTATGAAGATTGTTTGATTAAGAAAGTCCCCAATCAAAACTATATTATTGGCTCTGAAACAGAAGTCTCAGCAGGTGTTTATGTTTATGACATCAATAACAGAAATGAAAAGGCAGATATTTTTGATTCATTCGATAATTTCTGGTTTGCAGGTAGTTATATAATCAGTTCACATGGCCATGTTTACCGCATTTCTGATCTTGTTTCGAAAGATGGTTATATCATCAACGATCTTTCACCTGTTGGAAATATATACTATCCTGACAATAATTACTATACTATTCCCTGGATTGATCATTGTAGTGCCACTCATTCTGTTTTTGGTTTACAGAATCAGGATTATCAAACTATTTCTTCTCAAATTTACCAGTTTGAAGACAACGATTATACCTTGACTAACACCTATTATTACGACAATCTTTACCAACCTGACGACCAAACAACTTCATACGAAGTAGAAGCACATTATCTGTTTTCGAATAGTTCTGGTACTGAATTGTCGGTTTTACGTAAAGGGAAAGACAATAATAACTGGTCGGTTGAATTTGTTACTGTTGAATAAGAAGAGATCTGACAGCCACTGCTAAGGGTCGTTTAATACTTTTGGTAATTACTTTATATGTGAAAACCTGAGTTGCCTGATTCTTCAAAAGTGTTTTGGCAAAGATTTACCATTTTTTATGACAGATAGTTTGCAGTTTGTTTCAGCCGGGGTGCTGTTGGGCTTGTCGGCCGGTGTAACTCCCGGCCCCTTA
>JAFGVA010000153.1 GCA_016938235.1 Bacteroidales bacterium
CCTACAACTGAAGTATCTATATAAACTCGTAATTTCATTTTGTCATTTTTTACAAATTTACAAAATAATAACCAGTTATCGTAATGTACTGATCTTCAACATGTGTGCTAACGGATGGGTATATGATTAGTGGCGGATTTCGGAGCGATTCAGTAGCAAGATAGCAAGGGACTTGATAGTAGTGCTAACCTTTGCACTACTACAAGCCCCGCCATTAATTATATACCGTGTTAGCGTTTCGTTGCCATTCTATTCAGCTTGTACATAATCATCATTGGTAATCTTATAAACATAATCACAACCCCTGTTTTTTTCACATGTCGATTCAGAATACTCATGCCAATTCATTATGTTCCTACTATCAAAACAGGCTGAACCTATAACTTTGTCGCAAACATAAATTAGTTTTTTTTGATTGCTAAAAAGTATAACAACAGAATCTACGCCATCACTTTTAAAATAACCACGTGGTTCATGGTCTTCTCCAGTTCTTTTTTCTACTTTATACTGACCTTCCGCATATATCACAATTGAATCTGATAAATAAGCAACATTTACACTATCAAAGTAATAATATTTATCATAAGCAAGAATTAAAACATCCTTGTTAGTTTCATTTTTTATTGTATAAGTATCATAATCAATATCTGTAATTTCGCAACTAAATATAAATAAGTTAATTACAATAAAAATTATATATTTCATATTGCATAATTTTAATAATAATTACTAAATAATTCGTTGATATTGCCACTTGTGGAATTTGTGTATGAATTCCTTAGCTTATTTTTATATATACTTAATGCGAAACTTTCAAAAAGTGCTTCTGTGGCCCATGTTCCTGGTATTCTTAAATCAAAATAAGTAGCATCAAGGACATCTTCTAATTGTGATAATGTATAATTTGACACTCTGTCTATAGGATAATTGGAGCTACCTCCATGATTAGCCCTTTGGTTTATAGTATCAATACAATCAATAAATAAAGGAGTATAACCATCAAAAACATTGAATGTTTCATTTTGCTTATCATTCCAACTTCTGTGATTTGCAAATGCAGATGTTGAATATATGTCTGATGTAATCACATGTTCTACGCAGGAAGCCCAGCTTTCAGGAATAAGAGCTTTCCTGAAAATAAAATCCACTAAATATTGTGAGGTTGAGTATCCCATTTCCCAATGCGATGCATGCGCTAGTTCATGAACAGTAGTAGCGAATATATCAACACTCGAACGCCAACTACTACCGCGTTTACAATAAACTTTTACTTGTGGGGTTGTAAAAAACTTATTAAAGTCATAATAATGTGAACGACCATCCTTATCCATTGCGCCAATATGCAACCTTTGGTTCAATATTCCCCCTTGTCGTGGAGGTTGCTGAATACCATAATTACCATTTCGATAATAATATGTAAATGCTCCTCTGTGTATATGGGCATAACACCAAGATAAGCCCCCTTGCCCTATAGGTAAGTTCCAATCACCCTTTTGTTTAGGTCCATTATACCATGCTTGGCCCCAGTTACCACTTCTTATATCAAAATCGGCTCGCTCCCATTTGATGGAATAATTTACTTCAAAAATAAATCCTCCCATTCTAAAACGACCATCATTGTCAGTTATACTTGACTCTACATGCGTAGACCATCGAGCATGAACCTGTGCTCCTTCTAATGGAATTGAACCAAAATCGCTATCTACTACTGTTATTCTGCCAGCAGGATGCCATCTCTTTGGCTTAAATATACCTTGTGTACTTTTCAATCTACTTTCTGTGTCTTTAATATTACCTGTTAATTTAAAAGATTCGATTACAAGATTTTCATAGAATTCATTGCTGATAGATGCACTTTTTAAAGTTGTATCAAGCTCAAGTGAATCAAAAGAAGGGATATACACTTCATAAAGTAATTCATGTTGAATATTAGGTTCAACATATTCAATTGGGACTACACAGTATTGCCAAGTTATTGCAGAATCAGGAAGTTTTGGGTCATGGTAATAAGTACCATAAACTTCAATCTCATAATCTAGTGGAAAATCAAAAGTTACAATTGCCGTATCACTTTTAAGAATGGCAAGTTCTATTTCATCTTTCGGTAAAAACCGTAGATATTTCTTATTGGGCAAGATTTCCTCTACTGGTGCATCTTCACCTGCTGATTTAAGATTTGAATACGCTGTTTTCATGTTGTAAATGGCGTATGGGTCGTTAATTTTATCACCTAACACCACTATTCCATCTGATACCTTGTGGGTTTGTTCTTCTGTTGTTATATTGCTCTCATCCTGTTCCAATTTATCCTTCTCACACGAGAATAAACCAAAACTTAGAGCAAGGACTGCTATAAAAAATTTATTTTTCATTGAAAATCATTATTTTAAAGTTAATACGAACAAAATTTCAATCCTTATTCAAATTTAATGAAAACCAAAAGGATTGCAATGCCCTGTTTATAATTTCACAAGACTGGTTTTCATTTTTCATAATTTTCAACTTGTATCCATAATTTTTACCGTTAATGTTATGCACTGTTGTTCTTTGCAATGAACGCTAACGTTAAGTATATGAAACGTAGCGCAAAACAAAGCTTCTACCTGTCAAAATACAATAACGTTAAATAATGTTTTGATGCTAA
>JAFGVA010000154.1 GCA_016938235.1 Bacteroidales bacterium
CAGTAAATTCACCATCGACACCCATCGCAAAAACATTCACAAAAAACTCAATATCAAAACCAATGCAGGCCTGGTTAATTATGCATTAAAAAACCTCGATCAGGTTTAGCTCTGTTTATTTTTAAAGAATACCTACAAGTAGGTATTTCCACCGATACTATCTCACCGTAAATTTGTTACAGGGTCATATATTTTCTTATTCCAGCAGATAAAAATAAGGGTTATGTTGTTGTCTGCTCCCATTTTTGAATTTGTATAATCATACGATCCTTTTTAGCAAAAAAACAAATAAATTAACTACTATGTACCGTTTTACTAACTTCAAGGCATGGGGTATTACGCTTTTCGTTTTCCTAAGCTTTAATTTTCAGAATGCCAAAGCACAACATACTTTATTAGATAATGAAGTGGTTGTTACCAACGGAATTATTACCAGTTGCTCTTACTTGAGTTATACCGTTACCGATATAATTATTCCCGAAACGTTAGACGGTCAAACTGTTATTGGAATCGCCAATGGAGCGTCGGCTGGCTTAGGCGTTTTTTACCGGAAGGAATATACATCGGTACAACTTCCTTCCACAATTGAAATGATTGGTGATTATGCATTTTATTATAATAAAATTTCAAACCTGGATTTGTCGAATTGCACAAATTTAACTTCGATAGGCAAAACTGCATTTGGATACAACCGCTTAACCAGCATAAATCTTTCGGGTTGTGGTTTGCTCGAAACCATTGGAATGGATGCCTTTGGGTCTAATTCTATTGCAAGTGTAAATCTTGAAGGTTTAACTTTGTTAACAAGTATCGGGAACAATGCATTCTATACCAATTCAATTACCAGCGTTAATTTATCGGGCTGTTCAGCCCTCAAAACAATTGGAGATTATGCTTTTGATAAAAACAATATAAATAATCTTGATTTAACTGCTTGTACTTCTCTTTCTTCTGTTGCAAGAATGGCATTTTACGGAAATTCGCTAACAAGCCTCGATTTATCTGACTGTACTGCCCTAACTTTTATTGGCGCTCTTGCATTTTACAGTAGTACTTTGAGCAGCTTTGAATTGCCACAGGTTACAGGTCTGGAAGCATATGGATGGAATGGAAGCGATGGAAGTACATTTACGGGAGGCGCAACAGTTAGTAATTTGGAAATATTTTATTGGGTGCCGGTTCCGTATACGCTAACCGACGACGATGTGGTTGTAACAAATGGAGAGATAATCAGTTGTTCGTACGATTTTTCAAGTACTGATATTATTATTCCTCAAACTTTAGATGCACAAACCGTCAGCGGAATAGCCGGTGAAGAAAGTTCTGCTTCCTGGGTATTTTATAACAAAGGTATTACCTCAATCCAATTGCCTTCAACGCTGGAAACCATAGGTCGATATGCTTTTTACAACAATACAAGCATGGTTAATATTGACTTTTCTTCGTGCACGGCACTTACAACTATCGGCGATGGGGCATTTTCTTACAATCAATACTTAAACGGAGTGAATTTATCCGGATGTGTGGCGCTGACTAATATTGGGGAACGTGCCTTTGCGAGTAATATTTCTAAAAGTGTGAACTTCACGGGTTGCATCTCGCTTGATACCATTGGAGACTATGCATTTGAAAATAATGACATAACAGAGTTGGATTTATCGGAATGTACTTCGCTTAAATACATTGGAGAAAGTTCTTTCTATGAAAATTCCATAACAAATTTAAATTTGGCTAATTGTACTGCACTTACCACAATTGGGGGTAATTCCTTTAACTCGAATAGCATTACAAGTTTAGATTTTTCCGACTGCTCTGCTTTATCATCAGTTGGTTATGCTGCTTTTTCTGAAAATGCACTTACAAGCATAAATTTCTCTGGATGTAGTTCACTGGTCACAATCGGGGACCAGGCATTTTTCTTAAACGCTATCTCCTCAGTAAATTTTACTGGTTGTACGGCTTTGTCCAACATTATGAGTTCTGCTTTTTCAAATAATTCACTCGCTCAACTCGATCTAACAGCTTGTACCGGTTTAAGTATAATCGGATATACAGCATTTTATGCCAACGCTTTAACAAGTATTGATCTATCGAATTGTTCGAACCTAAAATTAATAGAAGAATACGCTTTTTACCAAAATCAACTTTCCGGTTTTAGCTTACCCATTGTAAGCGGTTTCGAATCGAATGGATGGAGGGATGGGAAAGGAAATATTTATACCGGAGGAGATATTATTAACGATTTTGAAACTTTTTATGAAGTACCAATACCTTATACGTTAACCGATAACGACGTTGTTGTTACCAACGGAATCTTGGAAAGTTGCTCGTACAATTTTGAAATAAAAGATATTATCATTCCGGATACGCTCGATGGACAAAAGATAATTGGCATAGCCGACGCTTCGTCATCAAATACTGGAATATTTTACAACAAAGGGTTAACCTCAGTTAAACTTCCATTATCATTAGAAACGATTGGAAACTATACTTTTTTCCAAAATGCGATTTACACAATAGATCTAACCAATTTTTCAGCACTAAAATCGATTGGGAAAAACGCATTTGAAGACAACAATCTATCAGGTTTAATTTTAACTGGCTGCATTTCGTTGACAGAAATTGGCGACATGGCATTTCAGGGAAATTTAATAGCCGGTTTAGATTTTTCAGACTGTACGAATCTCACAACCATTAATTACAGCGCATTTTATCATAATAAATTGGGGAGTGTGGATTTCAGTAATTGTACCAAACTGCAATTTATCGGGCAAAGTGCCTTTTCTTATAACTCTATTTCCGGAATCGATTTAAGTGAATGCACTTCTCTTACATATATTGGGAAAGATGCATTTAACAGCAATAATTTTTCCAACTTCAATTTGCCTGTTGTAACGCAATACGAAACCCTTGGTTGGCGGGATGAGTACGGGAACAAATATGCAGGAGGAGAGAACGCAGGCAGCCTAAGCTCATTTTACATGGTTCCTATTCCTTATGTATTAACCAATGATGATGTTGTTGTAAACGCGGGAATTATCGAAAGTTGTTCGTACGACTATGCACGTATTGATATTATTATTCCTGATACACTTGACGGTCAGCTTGTAAAAGGAATAGCAAGTTCTGTAAATTTAAGTTCCGGTATCTTTTCAATGAAAGGAATTGCATCCATTCAATTCCCGGCAAGCCTTGAAAGCATTGGAAATTACGCATTCTTTCAAAACCAATTATACGAACTGGATTTAACTTTCTGCCCTGATTTAAATACTATTGGTATTCAGGCTTTTAATTACAATGGTTCGCTGGAAAGCCTTAATTTATCGGCTTGTACAAAAATAGTTTCCATTTCGAATTATGCCTTTGCCAATTGTGCTTTAGATACTATCGATTTAAACGCTTGTACAGCAATTAGCTCAATTGGCGATTATGCATTTTACAACAACTCCATTTCACACCTTGCCATTTCCGGGTGCACTGCCCTTATGTCGATTGGAAATTATGCTTTTAGTGGCAACTCGATTACCAGTTTTATATTACCAATTATAAATGGTTATGAAGAATTTGGATGGAAAGACGGTAGTAACAACAGATTTATTGGCGGTTCAAGCGTGACGAACCTGAATACCTATTATGTGGTTGCACTTCCTTACACGCTAACTGATAACGATGTTGTGCTTACAAATGGTGAGATTACCTTCTGTTCGTACAATTTTGCGAATACTGACATAATTATACCTGACACGCTGGACGGACAAGTTGTTAAAGGGATTGCAAATGCTGCAACTGCAACTGAGGGCGTTTTTTACAATAAAGGAATAAGCTGGTTACAACTTCCTTCAAGCATTCAATACATTGGTGAGTATTCATTTTGCTTAAACAGTACCCTGGAAACCTTGGATCTTTCAAGGTGTTCGGCACTTTTAAGAATAAACCAACAGGCTTTTACCGGAGACGGTTTAAGCGAAATCGATTTATCGAATTGTACTGAACTCAATTATATTGGATACGGTGCTTTTTATGGTAATTCATTAATTGGTATCAATCTGACTAATTGCCACAAATTAACTTACATAGCATCACGCGCCTTCTATTTAAACTCCTTCAGCAGCTTTGTACTTCCGGTAATTACCGGTTTCGAAGCTTATGGCTGGAAAGATGGAAATAACCATTCATTTATTGGAGGACAAACTGTATCTGATTTAAATACATATTACGTTGCCCCCATTCCATATACTTTAACCGATGATGATGTGGTGGTAATAAACGGGATGATAGAAAGTTGCAGTTATGATTTTTCTCATACAGATATAATTATTCCCGACACTCTTGATGGCCAAAAAGTAATAGGAATTATTAATGGATCTAATGAATCAACAGGCGTCTTTAATAATAGTCCTCTTACTTCAATAAAATTGCCCGTAACCTTTGAGGTGATTGGCAATTATGCTTTTGCCAATAATTATGTCCTGACCGGGAATTTGGATTTATCCAATTTTTCGTCGCTTACTACGATTGGAGACCACGCTTTTGACGGTTCTACTTTTACAGGAATTGACTTTTCAAACTGTATATCTCTTGTTTATATTGGTAAAGAGGCATTTAATAGCTCAGTTTTTCCTGATTTGGATTTATCGGATTGCACGGCTCTAACCACAATCGGAGAATATGCATTTATCGAAAATCAAATAACCAGTTTAGATTTAAGCCAATGTAATAACCTAAGCCTTATTGGAGAAGGTGCGTTTTACCTGAACCCCTTAAGTGACTTTACGTTACCCATTACCAGCAATTATTTAACATACTGGTGGACCGATGGAAATGGGAATGTTTATGAAGGTGGTGCTTCTGCTACCGATTTGACAACCGAATACACCTTATCGGTACCCTATACTTTAAGCGATGACGATGTAGTAGTTGAGGATGGCATTATAATAAGTTGCTCATATGATTTCTCGCAAACCAACATTATTATTCCGGATACGCTCGATGGACAAACAATTATTGGAATAGCAAAGGGAACATGGCAAAACGCTGTATTTTACAATAAGGGGATAAGCACCCTGCAACTCCCTTCCTACATTCAAACAATTGGTGATTATTCGTTTAGTGATAATTCAATTTTCAATATCGATTTTTCAAAATGTACAGAACTCGATTCGATTGGAAATAGCGCTTTCGTTAATAATCAAATCGATAGCCTTGATTTGTCAACTTGCGCATCCTTAATCTATATCGGAGAAGAGGCATTCTCGGAGAACCTGCTGACCAGTATTAATTTAAACGGGTGCACCCTACTTAATACAATCGATGAATATGCTTTTCATAACAATCTTCTAACCAGTGTCGATTTAACCTTTTGTGTTTCCTTAAGTTCGTTGGAATATGGTGTCTTCAGCGACAATGAACTCACAAGCCTTAAAATTAACGGACTTACAACTCTTACATCTATCGGAGAATATTGCTTTGCTTATAATTCATTAACCAGTGTAGATTTATCGGGTTGTACCAACTTAACTAGTATTGGCAGAATGGCATTTTATGACAACTACACCATTTCAAGTTTGGATTTAACAAATTGTACATTCCTTTCTTTTATCGGTGATGAAGCATTTTATGAAAATTCGCTGGCAGCAATCAATTTAACACCTTGTACAGCGTTAACGTTTATCGGGAACAATGCTTTTGGATATAACCAACTTACCGAATTTACCTTGCCAACTGTTACCGGGTTAGAAATTTATGGCTGGAGAGACGGCGATGGAAACCGCTACACTGGTGGCGAAACGATTACTAATTTTGATACTTATTATCAAGTGCCGTTACCTTACACATTAACTGACGATGATGTGGTAGTTGCCAATGGAATTATTGTAAGTTGCTCTTATAATTTTGAACGAACCGATATTATAATCCCCGATACACTTGATGGACAAATGGTAACTGAGATTAGGGACACACTTAACAATTATGGCATTTTCCGTGAAAAAGGAATTACCTCGTTACAACTACCCTCAACCTTACAGAAAATTGGTGATTATTCGTTTTATGGAAACTCGATTACAAGCCTTGATTTATCAATATGCCCCGGTCTTATATCAATAGGAGATCAGGCTTTTGTATATTACGACGACTACCACAATTGGAACCCAATAACTGAATTGAATTTAAACGCTTGTAATTCATTAACGACTATTGGTTATGGAGCCTTCAATAGCCAGAAAATAACAAATTTAGATTTGTCAGATTGTTCTTCCCTTACATTAATCGAAGATTATGCATTTCAATGGTGTCCAATCACCAACCTGAATGTTTCAGGATGTTCAGCCTTAACAAGAATTGGTAAGTATGCATTCAGGGATACCGAAATTGAGAACTTAGATTTAACAGGCTGTACTTCACTTGCTTCCATTGGAGAATATGCTTTTGCCTATGTCACACCAATGACTAGCTTGGATCTGAGTGATTGTTCTTCTTTAACATCAATTGAAAACAGGGCATTTTTCGGAACCACACTTGCTTCCGGATTTGTTTTGCCAACACCTGAAATTCCAGGATTTAATTTGGATTATTGGCTGGATGGAACTGCTGTTCAACATGCAGGTGGAGAAACTGTTAGCAACACAAACACCAGTTATTCGGCGGTTTTAACACGGGCCATTCTAATTACGTTTAATGTTAGCGACGGAATTAATCCACTTCAGGGAATTACCATAAATCTTGATGGTTTTGGTGAAAAGAACACTGACAATTCTGGAGTAGCTCGTTTTACAGCAGCAACCAAAGATTCTATTTCCTATACCGCTTCTGCCCCCGGTTACATAACTGTAAACGACAGTGTTTCGGCAATCGATACAGTTGTTACAGAAAATGTTGTCATGGTTTTATGCAACGATAGCATAGCAATTTTTGATACTATCTGCGATGGAGATATGGTTCTTTATAACGACTCGACATGCACAGAAAATGGCCAATATGTTTTTATTTTTCCAAATCGTTTTGGTTGTGATAGCGTGATAACACTGAATCTAACAGTTAATCCTTCTGAATCCATCGTATTTGACAGTACCATATGTGAAGGTGATTCGTTTAATATCGGAGATTCAGTTTATTCAGAAAATGGTACTTACATCAATAAATATCCGAATCGGTATGGATGCGACAGTACAGTAACACTTCATCTAACGGTGCTTCCCTCTCAGGCTGTCGAACGGAGTGAAGTAATTTGTGAAGGTTCGAATATCCAAATTGGCGATTCCATTTATATCAAGTCAGGAACGTTTATTACTGAATTAATTAACCAGTATGGATGTGATAGTATTGTTACGCTTCATTTAACGGTTAATCCGGTTGATTCCACATTTCTTACTGAGATCATTTGCGAAGGAGAACAAATAATAGTTGGTGATTCTGTTTATACTCAAACCGGATTTTTTAGTAATATACTGGTAAATCAAAATGGTTGCGATAGTACCATTGTTTTGAATCTGACAGTAAATCCTGTTCATCAGCTCGAACAAAATAGTGAAATCTGTGAGGGAGAATTTATTACAATCGGAGATTCAACTTATAATAAGACCGGTACTTTTATTACCAATCTTACAAATCAATATGGATGTGACAGTACAATTACCTTAAATCTTACAGTAAATAGAATAGACACCACGAATCTTGCTGAAACAATCTGCGAAGGAGACACTATTTTTCTTGGCGATCAACCTTTTACACAATCGGGCATTTTTTTAAAAACTTTTTCCAATCAATTTGGCTGCGATAGTGTTGTTCATCTTAATTTAAATATTCTACCAAAATTTGTGACTGTACAAGATCTAATTTGCGAAGGTGATTCGGTAAATATTGGGCCTAAATTCTACTCTGCCACTGGTGTTTATACTGATACTCTTAACAATTTTTTAGGGTGCGACAGTATTGTTACCCTCCAACTTACAGTATTACCCAAAGAAACAATGTTGGAAAAAACAGTTTGCCATGGAGAATTAGTTCCATTTGGAGATTCAGTGTATACCGAAACTGGTATTTACATTGATTCTTTGCAAAATGTTTTGGGATGCGACAGTATTGTTTTTTTAGATCTGGTAGCAAATCGGGTCGATTCTATTAAAAGGGAAGAAATAATATGTCAAGGTGAATCTGTTCAAATTGGCGATTCTGTTTATTCCTCATCCGGATATTTCACCATTAACTTTCTAAATCAATATGGATGCGATAGTGTTATAACGTTAAATCTCACTGTAAACCCAACCCACAAGTTTATTTCTGATGCTGAAATTTGCGAAGGTGAAGAATACCTGTTCCAGGGCAATTATTACGATGTTCAGGGAAACTACTCCGACACCTTTACCAATCAATACGGTTGCGACAGTATTTATATGCTGAACCTGGTTGTGCATCCAAGCAATCGAATCGTATTTCGTGATACAGTAACTTACGGAGACAGCTATTCCTTCCGTGGAACCGATTATACCAGTGGCGGCCTTTATTCCGACACACTTAACAATCAGTTTGGCTGCGACAGTATCATTTCGCTTTTGCTTTATGTGTATTACGAGCCCATCGTGGATATTCCAGATAGTTTGTTTAAAGCTGAATTACTAAACGATACGCTGATCAACACGAACCACGACGATGAAATACAAGTAGCAGAAGCAGTAGCTTACACCGGATTGGTACAGGTAGAAGGAAAAAACATTCAAAGTTTCATAGGAATCGAAGCCTTTAAAAATATCGATAGCCTGTGGTGTGCAAACAATCTGGCCGACAGCCTTGATTTGTCGACGAATACAAAGCTTGTTTATGTAGACTGTTCAGATAATAATATTGAGTTTCTTGACATAGACCATTTGATATTGCTGACTAAACTGGATATTTCAGGTAATGAACTAAATGGCGTTCAACTAAATGAAAATACAGAACTAGAGATTCTAAATTGCAGCAATAACCAACTTAACTCTCTTGATTTAAGCATCTCCAACAAACTCAATGAATTAAATTGTTCCGATAACGCTCTAACAGAGCTTAACCTAAGAAACGGCAACAATATCAATCTTTCAGTTCTGGCAACCGGAAACACCGGATTAAATTGCGTAACTGTTGATAATACGGATTGGGCAAATGCGAACTGGGAGTCTTTCTTTGATGCCGGGATACTTTTCAGCACCGATTGCAACGCGCCGGATATTGCAATAAACAGTATTGGTTTTATTCCGGGCGATGTTTACCCTGGCGATGAAATCACGATCAGTTGGAAAGTAATGAATTACGGCAATGCCGCTGCGGTTGGTGGATGGAACGAACGCATTTCGCTTATTTCGCCTAGCAATCAAAAACTCTATCTGAATGGAAACCTTGTGTACGCTTACACACTGGCCGCCACAGATACGGTTTTACGTTCGGCCAAACTTGAGATTCCTGCTTTAACCAGCTTTAGCGGTCCTGCTTATGTTATGGTCGAGCTCATTCCAACGGGTTCATTAGTTAACGAAGAATCGGTATTGGTAAACAACAAACAAGTGTCAGATTCAACTCTAATCCTGCACGATTTGCTTGGTTTTAGCATTTTAGAATCCAGCGCATTTGAAAATTATTCAGGTACATTACGGGGAACAGTCAGCCGAAGCGGGAATTCTGATACTACCCTGACAGTCAATCTCATCACTTCAGGCTCTGATCTTTCGATTCCTGCATCAGTTAAAATTACCACCGGAAATAATGCCACAAATTTTTATTTCACACTTAACAACAACGATTTGTTTGATGGGATCAGGTTGGTCGAAGTCGTGGCAAGCGCGGATGGCCTGGACCCTGTCAGTGATAAAATTGAAATTCTGGATGATGATATTCCAAACTTATCAATTACGATAGATCGGGACAGTTGCTCCGAAGGCGAAATAATTTATGCCACAGTTCGTTCTGAAATTAAATTGGATACAACCCAGACAATTTTAATAAGCGCAAGCAAATCAGGCCAGGTTGGTTTTAATTCAACCCTAACTATTCCGGCGAATGATTCTTCTGTTCAAGTAGAAATTACAATTACAGATGATTCGAAACCCGAACTGGATCAAAGCCTCATTCTTACTGCTTCCGCAAGTGGATTTATTTCAGGCAAAGACACTATTATTTTACTGGACAACGATATTCCCGAAATTGAACTCGTAGTAGTAACGGATACGTTATGCGAATCAGCCGGAGATAACGCTACATGGCTAAAAGTTACCCGAAACAAAGACAATGCAGAAACAATTACAGTAGCACTTTCTACATTTAATTCAAACGAAGTGGTGGTTCCGGAATACATCCATTTCTTCCCGGGTGATATGGAAGAACTTGCAGCTATCGATGTAATCGACAACGAACAGGTAGATGGCTATCGAACTGTATCGGTTACAGGTGCCATTTATATCCCAACCTGCAACTGTATATCAAATACAACAGGTAAAGATACTACCCAAATTGTACTGGCCGATGATGACGGTCCGGCTCTAAAACTGAGCTGCTCGCCAATTACTTTGTCTGAAGGCCAGATAAATCAGGGTACTCTAAACATCACAAGAAATGCCTCCAACAGTATGACCCTGTTGGTTCATCTTACAACCAACAATCCCGGAGAACTTCTGTTGCAGGATACTGTCACGATTCCTGCCGGAAGTTCCTCTGTGGATGTACCAGTTATGGCGCTAAACGATTCGATTGACGACGGACAGCAAACAGTTACCATTAAAGCCGGTGCCGATAACTACTCTCCCGGCACTGTGACAGTTTACACAAGCGATCAAAGCAAACCCGACCTTTCAGTAGGCTCGTTCGCCATAGCACACTCGCAAATTCAGACTAAAGAGCAACTTGAATTTACGGCGTCCGTTCTTAATACTGGTCAGTTAAAGGCACCGTCCGGAATTACGCTTGACTTGTACTTATCGAAGAATGACAAGTTGGATAATTTGGATCTGCATCTTCAACAATTTACAACTAATGAAGTAATTCCAATCGGTGGAGCCATTTCCATCTGGGAACTGGTAAGCATGCCGTCGAATGTTGGATCATATTACCTGATTCTGCGTGTTAATAATAACCAGAACGTCACCGAGTTGCTATATCTAAACAACAATTCGCAAGCTTTATCTATCGAACTTCAAGCCAATTTCAATGCGATGGCTTCGGTTGCCGAAGAGACTTTTATTTCGGCTGAACCGATACTTATAACAGGTTCTGCCGTATTAAGCGACAGCACGCCGGCCATAAACAAAGAGGTCGAAATTTATGTCATTACACAAGGTATCCGCCGCTCGCTTTCAGCTACTACCGATGGTGAGGGTAAATTCTCCGTTACTTTTGAACCTGGTTCAAACGAAGTGGGGCATTACATAATTGGTGTCTGCTACCCGGGCGCAAACCTGCAAACCGCACAGGATGAATTTGATATCATGGGTTTTGGACGTACCTCTGCAAGCTGGCTTACCTGGTATCTGCACAAAGGTGAAACGATAAACGGAAGTTTTACGGTTAAAAACTTCAGCAATGCCGAACTAACAGGATTAAAACTGAATTTCCCTCAAAAACCTGCAGGATTTGAAATTCAGGTAAATACCATTTCGGTTCTGGAAGGCAATCAAACCGCATCCTTTAATTTTTCGCTAACAGGAAGTGTAGTTTCACCCGGTCTTGATTACATCAAAATACCCGTTATCATAAGTTCCGATCAGGGCGTAAAATTTGAGTTTACGGCCTTGTATTATTGCCAGGCTCTTGAAGGATTGTTGAAAACTGAACCCATTAGCCTGAATTCGTCATTTACGAAAGACAAAATTCGTTACGTTGAATTTATCGTTTATAATTCAGGAGCCGGAAATA
>JAFGVA010000023.1 GCA_016938235.1 Bacteroidales bacterium
GCACCTATTGCAAGCGTGCACAGCCATTAGGAAAGTACAGCGTGGTAATATGTTAGAGTAGAAAGCTTGTTTTAGGTTTGAACACAGATAACACTGTTCTTCGAACGCTGATTGGGGTAGCTTTTTTACTGTGTTCTGGCGTTTTTGCAGCCGTTTTTTTGGCAGGTAAATGTTTAAATATTTAACACAGAGTCTTTTTTTTCTTCATCGGTTGTTGCTTGTTGCTGGCAATACCTGTTGACAGATGGGTAGAGTGCTGACAATACCTGAAAAGACACAGAGAACACCGAGGGTGTTTGAGCCTTTGCCTTGCGGTAAAGGCTCAAAATTGGGTTAGGTAGTGGGAGATGGCGAATAATCAGTTACCCTTTGCGGGATTGTGGCCTTGCGTTTAAACTTTCAACGCCACAGAGACAGGTAAACTCGAAGAGATAGCTACGGCTGAGGATGGTAAACGGCTGAACGGGGAAAACCGCAGGTGCAACCTGAGCCGAACGGAGATGGGAATTACAAGGAGTCGCGCCTGAGGCTGCTCGCTAAGAAGCACCTCAAGGCGAAATTCAAAGTGGTAACCCGCAGCGAAGAGACTGGTTTTAAGGTTATTCCCCAGCGGTAGGTTATTGAACGAAGCATTGCCTGGCTCTCTTGGATTAGGCGGGTAACCGGAATTACGAAGCAAACATGGAAATCAGCGAAGTTTGGATACTACTCGCATCCAATTTTATGATGATTAAAAAAACCTAAACAGGCTCTCAATCTATTTCAAGGTATTTATCAATACCATCCTGATATATGTATAATTTCTTTTCATTTAGCATCACTAAGGAATCCTTTTTTATATTGAAGTAAGTCCCTTTTTTTATAGCAATTAAGGTATCATTAGAAAATGATAATTCTGTATTATATTTATAACAATTCCCTTCTTCTTTATCACAATTTCCTTTATTATCCTCATAACTACTATTGATTTCAAGTACTTTTTTAACTTGTTTATTAATATTCATATATCCCAAGATATTTTCTGTTGTGATGCCCTGGTTAGTAAAACCTTTAGAAATGATTAGGATGATTTTTTTATTTTTATCAATAAATTTAAGTTCAAAAGGAGGAACTTCACCCCAGTTACCTTCTTTTACATATTGGGAATAATTAAGAAATTGCTGTATTTTATTATTCTTTACCTTAAATTCTGCAATACCAAGTAAAGGTGATGTTGCAAAATCATTATCTCCAATAGGAACTATTGAAGTAATTGCATACAGTTTATCATTTCTTTTTTCTTTTCCTAAAATAGTACATAGCATGGTATCAGTTTTACTATCAAAAAGGTTCTTATAATTTTCTGAAACTAACATTATTTTATTGGTATCTATCTCAACATAACTAGCAAATAACTCTTTAAATATTATTTGATTTTCAGTTTGAGATACAGTGCATTGCACAAATATGATAATCCAGGTTATCAAGAAAAATATATTTTTCATTTTATACAATTTTATTTGACTCAAATTTTTATTCTAAATTCATAACAGGCCATTTATCACAAACCCCTACAGAAAGGCCTATCTGCTGTTCTTTATTTTTTAATGTTAAATATAATTTCTTTTGAAATAAAGAAAGGTAAGTTTTACTAAAAACGATTTCATCTCCATCATAAAATTTAAAATTATCTTCACCTTTTATGTTAATATATTCATAAAACTGGTTTGTTTTGGTAATAATAAGAGACTGGTTTTGAATCTTCCATTGATAAGGAATGTATTTTACAAAAGGTTCTTCCCTCCCTGAAGCATAAACAAGTCCCAACCCATCAGGGGATGGAACCATCCAGTCAATCAACACATATCCATCTTTTTTAAATCTTATTACATCATTTATGGGAGCTTCAAAACATTTATCCACTAAATAACTATTTAAGATATAGAATTGAGTTTTACTTTCTAAAGAGTTAAAGCATTCTATTTTTTCCAATTCAGGAAGATTAATAAATTTACGAAGAGCTTCTTCCTTATTATTTTTAGTAACATTGCCACAACTAAAAATAAATAAACATACAAAGAGAATAAGTGCAGTTTTTTTCATAAAAGACCTATTTATTATTTATTAAAATTCATTTCTTTTTCCAAACATAAAACTTTGAGTCTCTATTTCCAAATCCTCCAGAGTAGGTCATATCTCCAAATGTATTTCCTGCCTGAAATATTTTTAAATTGGCCATTGTTTTTTCACCATCACCACCATAACCTCCAGTAATAGTTCCAATGTGCCCACTTCCACCCGTACTGTTTTTCCATACAGCATAAGCCAAGCCTCCACTGCTTGCATATTGTTCAGCCTCATCAAATTCAACTTCTTTAAATTCGTGAGTATCTGTGTTGTAAAAATTATTTATAAAATTATTATATATGGCATTTGCATTATGTTCAGAACCTCCATAATTTTGAATATTAGGAGCACCATAAGATAAGCCTATCTTAGTTGCAGCAATATTACAATATGTATTATGATAAGTAGCTAAAGCCTTTTCTTCTGTATATTTTGCATCAGTTAATGTTTCTTTATCTATTAAGGTATATACTCCACTAGAAAATTTTCTATATACTTTTAAATGACTTCCATCTGCTTCATCTTTATTAACGATAAGTATATTATTGTAACTTTTACTATTTCTGGTTCCTGATTCCCATCTTTCATCACCTTCCAGATAAGCTTCTTTATTATTTTTTACAAACTCAACAGCCTCATTTCTACCTTCTTCATTGTATATAGCTTTATCATCAGTTTGCTCTGTTGCAACTGTACCTAGGCATTTATCAACTCGTTCTTTTTGTTTCAAATTTTCAGTTCTACTCCATGTTAACCAAGTATCTAATGCAATGCTCATTTTCTTTAATAATGTTTTATCAAACTTTGCCAGATCACTATCAGAACTATTTGCTGCTAAAGCATAAGCAAAATTATCCTGATCCAGATAATCAAGATTATTCATTATTGTCATAATTTGATTAGAGCTTTTAGAAATATAAGGCAATAGAGCTCTTGCAAATTCTGGCATTCCCAGTTCTTTACTTTTAAATTTATTATTTAAAACTTCAATAGGATTAACCTCAGAATTTGTAACTTCAGTGTTATTTTCCTGATTTTCTATTTGGGGGACTTTTATATTTTCTCCGGAATTAAACCCAACCACTATATTTCCATTAATATTCCATGATTGCAATTTTGAACTATTTGCTGATTTTAGTTGTTCAATTGAAACATTAAACTTCTGAGCCAATATACTCAAACTTTCACCAGATTGAACAATATATGTTTCTGTGAAATTACTTGTAATTTGAATATCAGGGGTTACTACTTCTTTTTCTTGCTGATTGTTAATATTTGTTTGAACTTGTTCTGAATTATTACTAACAATAGTATTTTTCAATTGCTCTCCATCAGTAAGGCTTTCTCTAACTTTGGCAGATGCTTCAGCTTTAGTTATTTGTCCATCATTGTTCGCATCTAAACCTTTGTTTTGATTATATGCCTTTTTAGTATCTTCTGAGTTTTTATCAAAAAGAACATAATCCTCCGATTTTCCGCATGCTGCAGGCCATAAAACAGCCATATAAAAGTCATCAATAGATTTTAATTTCCCTTTTTTCCATTCAAAATACTGCTTCACGTAATCCAGTTGCTCTAAGGCTGTCATTTTTGCTAATGCATCTGTTGTTGTTCCCAAATTTATTGCTGTGGATGGCATAAACTGAATTAAACCAGTAGCGCCAGAGCCAGCAGCATTTTTTACAGAAGGGCTAAAAGTTCCAGCAGATTCAAATGCCATAATTGCCATTAAATGATTAGGATCTGCACCTAAATAGTTTGAAACTTCAACAACTTTTTTTCTAAATGCTTCAGAGACTTTTTGGCCGTAAACAAGTTCCTGATCTTCTATTGATAAAGAATTTTTATTTACAGTTTCTTCTGGGTTATTATTTGTTTCGGTCTCAGAATCGCTACTTTGTTCCATTATAATTGTAGAGGGTATAACAATCTCTTCACCAGCAATAAAACCTTCTCCATTGCTAAAACTTTTAAGTTTTGTTCTATTAGCTTCTTTTAATGCATCAATGCTTACTCCTAGATGATTAGCGATTCTTGCTAACCCCCAACCCTCAGGAACAATAAATTTTTTCGCTTCCTGCCTTTGGATTCCCAAACCTGCTCCTACTACATTTGCTCCTCCTCCCTGTGCCGCTTTTGCGCCCATCTCATCAGCCTCTTTCTCCAGGGCTGGGTTATCGTTTACAGGAAGGCCTTTACCCTGTTTGGTTGGTGCTACCCTTCCTTGCCGTTGTTGCACCACGTGGGTTAGCTCGTGCCCTATTAGCTCCTGACCTTGTTGGCTACCTGGGTTGTACTGGCCTGGGGCAAAGTGCACATCGTTGCCCTGCGTGTAGGCCAGGGCGCCCATATTGGTAGCCTGATCGGAATTGGTA
>JAFGVA010000155.1 GCA_016938235.1 Bacteroidales bacterium
AACAGACTGGGTAAACGAATTTACTAAAGACCTATACAAATGGGCATACTATAAAACATCTTCTATCGAAACAGCAGAGGATTTAGTGCAGGAAACTTTTTTAGCGGCTGCCCAAAAGATGGATTCTTTCAAAGGCGATAGTACACCCAAAACTTGGTTGTTTGCAATATTGAACCATAAAATAATTGACCATTACCGAAAGAGTGTCAATAAACCTGTACCAATTGAAAGTAATACTATTTCTGCATTCTTTGATATGGATGGCAGTTGGCAACAAGAAAAGCGACCCAAAGAATGGGAGGACAATGAAACTCATTTGCTTGATGATAATGATTTTCAAAAAGTATTGCAAAAATGTCTCGATGCTTTGCCCGAACAGTGGAATATGTGTGTGAAATTAAAATACCTTACCGAAAAAAGTGGTGAAGAAATTTGTCAGGAACTGGGTATTGCTCCTACCAATTATTGGCAAATAGTCCACAGGGCTAAATTGCAATTACGAAATTGTGTTGAAAATAACTGGTTTAAGAATTAAAGCGATGAAAAAAATAATGCACATACTATTTCTTTCGTGTTTAAAAGCTACGGAGCTTATAGAAAAGAAATTTCATTTTAAACTTACGATAAAGGAAAAACTACAACTTAAACTGCACAAAATGATGTGCGAAGCTTGTACAAAATACGATAAACAAAGCTCATTACTTGAAAAAGGGATTTCTAAAACGTTAAAAAATAATTATACCGATATTGAGCTTGACAATCTTAAATTGATGATACATAAAAAAATAGAACAATCGAAATAAAACTATGATTACCTACTACATTCATTTGGCTTTTCAAAAAAAAACCTTAATACGCTCATTAAGGGTTGCCTTATTGGTAGGTATTGTTCTAAACCTTATCAATACGCCTGAATTATTCATTTTATCTACGGCGAATTTAAAAATTGGTAAAGTTTTGCTCACCTTTTTAGTTCCTTTTTTGGTTTCGACGTATTCCAGTGTATTAAGCCACAAAACAATTAAACCGGGAGCTATTTCAAATCTCGATGCTCTTTTGAAATGCAATAGTTGTAAAAAAACAAATTTTCATATCCATATTGGGCAGGAAGTAGAAGAATGCCCTACGTGTAAAGAAAAAACAAGCTGGAACCCATTTAAAGTTTTTACATTATCAACCAGCGAAAATGATTTACTTAAGAGCCTTGCTCTTTTTGCACGGTATAACCCGATGCCCCTTTTCAGGACAACTGATAAAGGCACTATTTTGGGTGCAAATCCGGCATCCGAACATTTATTTTCTGATACTGATTTAGTAAATCAAAATATAAAAGAACTTATTCCTGAAATTAGAAATGTTGATTTTGAAGAACTTATATCCGGTGAAAAACTGAAGGAAGTTGTGATTGAAAAATCAGGGAGACATTTTAATCTTTTGTTGAGAGGAGTTCCAGCACTTCATTCAATTCATGTGTATGGAAACGATATTACAGAAATTGTAAATGCAGAACTAAAAATTAAGCAGCAGGCACATGAGATAAGACAAAGCATACAATACGCATGGCGAATACAGCAAGCCATGTTGCCTGCAAATGAAACACTTACATACTTATTTTCCAATAATTTCATTTTTTATCGACCTCGCAATACGGTTAGTGGCGACTTCTACTGGGCAAATCAAACTGACAAATATAAAATTATTGCAGTTGCCGATTGTACAGGGCATGGCGTACCCGGTGCATTTATGAGCATGATGGGTATTTCTTTATTAAACGAAATAATTTTACGAGAAAAAATCACTGCTCCCTCAAAAATTCTGAATACTTTGCGAGAAAGATTAATACTTTCCCTTAAAAACAAAGGTATTGATAGTAATGTTGCTGATGGTATGGATATTTCACTCATTAGCATTGACTCAGATAACAATTTACTCAGATTTTCGGGAGCTTATAACCCTTTGTATATTGTAAGAAATTCAGAGTTACTGCTACTCGAAGCCGACCGTATGCCTATTGGTCAATTTGTAAATGATACTGTGCCCTTTTCTGAAAAAGGGATAGATTTAACCAATGGTGACAACCTTTTTCTTTTTACCGATGGGTTTAAAGACCAGACAGGGGGTGAAAAGCTTAAAAAATATTCTTCAAAACAATTTAAGTCTCTTTTAATTGAAATTTCTAAAACCCCATCACAAGAGCAAGGGCAACTACTTGGTGATGCATTCGATAACTGGAAACAAGAGCAAGAACAAGTTGACGATGTGCTTGTTATTGGACTTCAAGTATAAAAAAATCTTTCCCATGTAACAAAATCGTGTCAGGTTTTAAATTCGATTCGACAATTCAAGCGAATTATAAAATTATGAAACCATGAAACGATTATTTTCGATTATCATTCCCACCTTTTTTTTATTAAATGCTTGTGGTCAAAACACAGCAATTAAGCAATCAAATTCTATTGAGTTTGAAAAGCTAATCAAAGATTCATCAGGAACTTTGATTGATGTCCGGACTCTTGGCGAGTTTAAAAATGGTCATATTGCCGATGCCGGGCAACTGAATTATTACGCCTTTGATTTTAAGCAAAAACTATTGTTACTTCCCAAAAATCAGCCTGTTTATTTGTATTGCAATACAGGTTACCGAAGTCAAAGGGCGGCAGAAATTCTCTTGGAAAATGGTTATACCGAAGTCTACAATCTCGCACATGGCATTATGGAGTGGAGCTTACAAAACCTACCTGTTGTAATTGAACCTGATGCTAAACCCGATACCGAAAATAAGATGGAAGCTGATGAATTTAAAGCATTGATTCAATCTGAAAAATTAGTGTTTGTTGATTTTTATGCCCCATGGTGTGCCCCATGCCGAAAAATGATGCCCATGATAGACAGCCTAAAAACAGAATATTACGGCAAGATTACCATTGTGAAAATCAATGTCGATGCAGGTAAAAAGTTAGCTAAAGAATTGGGTATTATAGGCGTGCCATTACTGGTTTTATACTACGGAGGAAAAACTATTTTCTCCCAAAATGGACTTATATCGAGAGGCGAACTTGAAAAATTATTTGATATTGAGATAAATAAAAGTATTGATTATCAAGACATTAAAAATTAAATTGTAAAAACTTGTAGAATTTTTGTCAGTTCATAAAACTTCCCCGACTGTTTGTTTGAAATTAAATTTTATTCAACATTAAAAATTAGAAATTATGACAAAAATTGCAATCGTAGTCTTTTCAGACACAAACACCATGGAAGCCATGGGGAAAGTATCAAACGCATTTATGCTGGCAACAGAGGCCATTGAGGTAGGCGATGAATTAAAAATCATTTTTGAAGGGGCTGGGACCAAATGGATTGGCGAACTTGAAAAAGAAGACCACAAACTACACGGACTTTACCAAAGCATTAAAGCAAACATTACCGGAGTTTGCAAATTCTGTGCCCAAGCTTTTGGAGTGAAAAATGAAGTTGAAAAAGCAGGTGTGTTTTTAATTGATGAATACAAAAGTCACCCCAGTTTAAGAAACCTGTTTGCAGAAGGATTTCAAGTTGTAACATTTTAATCCGAAAAGGCAATGAAATCCAGAAAGAAAAAAATTCTAAAAATTGGGGCAATCCTGCTAATCGCAGGATTACTCATCGGGGGCGGAACGGTTTTATATATGTTCAACATGCCTCACAGGGATGTACAAAGTACCTCTGTCGATTTTAGCATTACTGCATCCCAATTGGTAACAGAATATCTCGAAAACCCATCGCAAGCAAACGAAAAATATCTTGCCGATGATGGTGACTCAAAGGTTTTAGAAATAAGCGGAACTGTTGCCAAGATAAGCGAAGATTTCAACGGTCAAAAGGTAATTCTGTTAAAATCAGATACAGACAAAGCAGGGGTAAGTTGCACATTTACCAAAGAAACAAACCAAAATGTTTCAAATATTCAAATTGAGGAAACAGTAAAAATAAAAGGTGTAATCCGTTCAGGAGCATCTTTTGACCCCGACCTCGAAATGTACGAGAATGTGATAGTTGAAAAAAGTGATTTAATTAAATGATTTGTAAACAATTAAAATTTTAATAAGATGAAAAAAGTAAGTTTTTTAATCGGCATATCGGCAATAGTATTCACATTGTTTGCCTTTAACACAACTGGTGGAAAATTAGTAAGCTCGAAAACACACATTAAGTTCTTTTCGCATACGAGTGTTGAGGACATTCAAGCCAATAACTATGCAAGTGTCAGCACTATTGACCAAGCTACTGGAGATGTAGTGTTTTCAGTTCCAATGCAAAGTTTTGAATTTGAAAAAGCTTTAATGCAGAAACATTTCAACCAAGAAGGATTTCTTGATACAAAACAATTTCCTAAAGCAAAATTAAAAGGGAAAATTACCAATCTCTCGGAAATTGATTTTTCAAAAGACGGTTCTTACAATGCCATAATTGAAGGAGAATTAACCATCAAGGGCAAAACAAACGCTATTAAAGAAAAAGGAACAGTTACCGTGAAAGGTAATGTAATAAGTACCGCTAGTACATTCAGCATTGTTCTTGCTGATTATGGAGTAGCCTTTGAAAAAGGAAAACCATCGACCAATATTGCAAAAACAGTTGAAATTACTGTACATGCAGAGTATAAACCTGAATAAACTACATGTATGAAAAGAATACTGACAATTGTAACGGGAATCATCATAATGTTTTCCGTTACAGCCCAAAATTCGGGTACAAAAGAAGCAACTGAAACAGGAACAATACAATTCAATACCGCTTCGTGGAATGAAATATTAGCTACGGCAAAAAGCGAGAATAAACCTGTGTTTTTAGATATTTCTGCCAGTTGGTGTGGCTATTGCAAACGAATGAAAGCCAATGTGTTTACAGACCCGCAGGTTGGTAAGTTCTACAATGCAAACTTTATCAATGTTTCAGTTGATGGTGAAAAAGGCGAAGGTATCCAGTTGGCTAAAAAGTATGGTGTAAAAGGATATCCAACCTTTGTATTTCTTAATCCTGATGGAAGTTTAGCTTTTCAAACATCAGGATATCATAAATCAGAAGAGTTTTTGGAATTAGCTAAAAAAGCAAACCAATGAAAAATCTAAGTAATATAGTAATTGCAGGGAGTAAAATATTAAGTGTTTTACTTCTTGCTTTCATAAACTTTCAAGTTATGGCACAGTCAGATTATAAAAAAGTAAATGAAGCAAAAGGGTTGCAGGTTGGTGAGTCAGTTAAAAACTTTTCAGCACTTGACCTTCACGATAGCACTTTTACATTAAGCGAAGCACTTAAAAAAGGCCCGGTTGTAGTGATATTCTATCGGGGACAATGGTGTCCGATATGCAATAAGCATCTAAGTCATTTGCAAGATAGTTTGCAGTTAATTTATGATAAGGGGGCAAGTGTTGTTGCTATTTCACCCGAAACTTCGGAATTTTTAAAACGTACAGCCGAAAAAACAAATGCAGCATTTTCGTTATTGTATGACGATGGTTATAAAATTGCTGACCTGTTTGATGTAACATTCATGCCAAATAGTGCAACCACTGCTATGTATAATACCATTCTGGGAGCAAACCTTAAAGAAGCCAATACCGATGACAGCCAACGTTTGCCAATTCCTGCTACGTTTATTATTGGCACCGATGGTAAAATTCTTTGGCGGCATTTTAACCCTGACTATAAGAAAAGGTCAACAGTAACCGATATTGTAAATAATCTTCCAGAGAAGCATCTTCAAAATATTTTTCACTTTTTTGTCTGGTTACTAAAACCTCTCGACAATTTGAGTAAACAGTAATTAAACATTTAAAAACATTACAATTATGAAATTACAAGCAGGAAATACAGCATTAGATTTTGTTGCGAAAGATATTTATGGAAACGATGTAAGATTATCGGATTTCAGGGGCAAAAAAATAATCCTAAGTTTTTACAGGAATGTAAGTTGCCCATTTTGTAACCGCAGGGTTCACCAAATAATGGGTAATAATATCAGATTAAAAAATGCTGGGGTTCAACTCGTGTTTTTATTTGAAAGTTCAAATGAGAAACTTTCATCTTCGGTTTTTCATCAGGGCATAAGCCCCTGGCCACTCATTGGCGACCCCGATAAAAAGGTTTACAAACAGTATGGCGTTGAACAATCGACCCTTAAAATGATGAAAACCATGTTAGTTGCTAATGTTGCTCAGGCAAAGAAAGAAACAAAAGAGCTGAATTTACCCGAGGACAAAGATGCAAGCATGAACCTTGTTCCTGCCGATTTTTTTATTGACGAGAATTTTAAAATAGTGAAAGCTCACTATGGAAAACATCTGGACGACCATGTGGCAATTGAAGAACTAAAAGCATTTGCTGGAATAAACGACCCTTTCAGTAAATTGTAACAAATCAATGGCTTGTATTAAAAGGATTGTTCTAAACATATTTATAATTCTCTTAATAGGAATTACTCTCACGGGTTTTAAAGAACCCGATGATAATAAACAGTTATTTTCTATTGGGAGAAGCAAAGATGCTAACGAAATTATTTATTCGTTAAACATCGAAAAAAGCAACAAACTAGACCTTCAAGCCCCCATACAAGTATTTTGGTTAAAAAGAACTGAAAATAATAAACGTGAACCTCTTACATGGATTCAACAAAAGTTCTCTTATGGTGTCGTATATTTGAAAAAAAATGATTCGTATGCTAAATTTCATTTTGCAGGATATAGCGGAAGAATATTTGAGTTGAAGAAAGACAGTAATGGAGTTTTTCATATTTATACCCTTTCAGAAGGCAAGGAAGTTATAGTAAACCGTATTTATATTCATATTACTGGTGGTACATTTTGGTTGCCTGAAATACCGAAAGTAGAGTTATATGCGGAGTTGGTGAATAATGGGAAAAACATAATCGAAATAATTAAAACATAAACGCATGAAAACAGTCGCAAAAGAAAATTTGCTGCAAATAAAAGATTTATTAAGCAGTATATCCGAAGAGAATTACACCGCCAAACCCGACATACTTTCGGGTGCAAGTATTGGGCAGCATACACGGCATATTCTTGAATTTTACTTGTTGTTGGTTTCAGGTTCATTTTCCGGTACAATCAGCTACGATAAACGAGAAAGAGATATAAAGATTGAAAACAGCTTGGAATTTGCTAAACAAACTATTGACAGGTTAATTAAAGGTATGGATACATTAGACCTTAATTTGTCGGTGAAACTTGAAGCGGATTATACTACAATAGGGAATACTCAAAACCTTATTAATAGTTCAGTTGGCAGAGAACTTGCCTATTGCATTGAACATAGCATTCATCATCAAGCATTGATAAAGGCAGGTTTGATTTCCCTCGGTTTGGGCAATGTTACCGATGAACATTTTGGCGTAGCTTATTCAACCATCAGATACCGTAAAGACCAATGTGCACAGTAACTTACATACCGCCAAACAAGGAAAGCTCATTTGTGCTCACTTCGAACCGTGACGAAAAGGAATTCCGTCCAACTTTGCCACCTGAAATATATACTTACGTCAATTGCAAATTAGCATTTCCAAAAGACGAAAAAGCGGGCGGTTCGTGGATTGCCATAAACAATAAAGGAAATATAAATTGCCTGCTCAATGGTGGAATTGTTGCACACCAAAAACAAGAATACCACACCAAAAGCAGGGGTACTATTCTTCTTGAATTTACACAATCATTACGTTCAACCCATGAATATTTTTCACAAATTGATTTAGGAAATGTTGAACCGTTTACCATTATCGCCATAAGACAAAGGGAGCGAAAAATACAAGATTTTACAGAATTTATTTGGGATGGAAACGATAAATATTTTCGCCAATTAGATATAAACCAATCTTTCATTTGGTCATCTGTTACCCTGTACAATGAAGAAAACCGCAAGACGAGAAGAGAATGGTTTGAACGATTTTATAAAGAACATAAGAGCAACATAACCAAAGAAAAAATATTTGATTTCCATTCGGGCAATCATACCAACGACAATTCAATAAACGTAATCATGCAACGTGAAGGTGGCTTAAAAACAGTAAGTATAACGCAAGTGTCGGCAAATGATGAAAGACTAAAAATGAACTATTCCGATTTGTTAAATAATACGGTTAAAGAAATTGAATTATGAGTACCACAAAAAAACATACCGGATTTGCCATAGCCCTGGCATGGCCTCAGACATACTGCAAACAGCCGGGAGCATGGTACGACCCCATCACTTTATTGTTGGGTATAAATAAAAATAATTACTACAAAGTAGGTCATGCAGCATTGGTTTTGATTGACAGTGAGCACCAAAAAGCCCATTATTTCGATTTTGGGCGTTATCATGCCCCATATAAACACGGCAGGGTTCGCAGTGCCGAAACCGACCATGACCTTGAAATAAAAACAATTCCAATATTTACTGAAAATTTTGAAAGATTGGAAAACTTTTGGGAAATACTTTATGAATTACAAAGTAACCCTGCCTGTCATGGCGAAGGTGAACTTTTTGCTTCCTATTGCACTATAAATTTTGAAACTGCTTATGCAAAAACAAAACAAATGGAAGAAAAAAGCCCAATCCCTTATGGCCCTTTTAGAGTTAACGGAAGTAACTGTTCCCGATTTGTAAATACTGCTATAAGGGCAGGTAAACCAAAATTTCGGTATTGGTTCGGACTAAATTTTAAAGTACCACTCACACCAACCCCAATAAGCAATGTAAATGCACTTGATTATCGCTTGGTATTGCCAAAATTACTCAAAGGTGAACCTTTTTCCCCTCTTCGGAAACTTGACAAGCAGTTACTTATTGCAACCTTGCCTGCGCCCGAACGGCATCCGAATATCCCTGAAAAAGCACAATGGTTAAGTGGCGAGGGTGCTGGCTCGTGGTTTGTTTTTGTTATTGAAAATACATTGTTAAAAGTTACACGATATTCTGTTTATGGGGTTATAGAATGTACAGGATTATATGAAAATACGGATGCGTTATCTTTATTGAAAAATGAAAAATCATACAAAATAACATATCCCAGCAATTGTAAAACTGTATCGCTAAAAGTAAACGATACTGAATTTAAATTTCACAGAGCATTTTAAAATTAACGTATGTTGAAAGGGAAAAAAATATTATTGACAGTAGGGCCAACAAGGGAATCCTTAGACCCTGTAAGATTTATTACCAACGAATCGAGCGGAAAAATGGGTTTTGCCATTGCCGAAGAATTGATTATAGAAGGAGCAGAATTGATAATTATTTCAGGCCCTGTAACTATTCAACCAAAAATTACAGAGGACTGC
>JAFGVA010000156.1 GCA_016938235.1 Bacteroidales bacterium
GGAAAGATGTTGTTTGGCTATAATTATCTACTTAATTTATTGTTTTTGATTTTAACGGTATCGGGTTTGGGAGCTCTAAATTATCTTGTATCAAAACCGGTATATTTTAGATTAATGTCATTTTCGCAAGAAAATACAATTACTAAGAAAATTAAGAATAAGCCTTTTGAGACAAGAACTTTATTTTTCACCTTCTTCAAAAAAGAATTTACGATAGCTAGAAGAAGTTTGAATGAACTACTTAACAATTATGGGTTATTATTAACATTGCCTTTTTTCATGTATATTCTCAATTATATATATATGGGAATGAACAGATCTAGTTTTGGTAATCAAGTAGTTTTGATATTAAATGTTATAATTACGCTTTTAATCGTAACCGGATCAAATACAGCATCCGCAACAGCAATCACAAAAGAAGGTTATGAGTTTGTTTTGTTAAAAACTGCACCATATAATACCTCGAGAATGGCATGGGCAAAGATCATTTTTAATATGATATTTACCTATTTAATGATTGCGTTCAGTTTCGTTTTGTTTGCACAAGCTTTACCAGTGTTTCCAAAAGAGAATATATGGTTACTTTATGTGTTTGTCGTTATTGTAAACTCAGGTCATATACTTTGGTCTTTCCAAATAGATTTATTAGCGCCAAAGTTATCTGATTATGCAGCCACTGGATCAATAACTAACAATCAAAATGTGAGTAAGTCTTTATCGATTGGATTATGGCTGTCATTATTTTTTGGGGTAATTTCAATATTTGCTTTTGTTTTTGCTAAAGACATCGGTTGGTTTATTATGATTGGTTTAGCTACTATTTTCTTGCTTTATCGATTGTTTACATTTCACACTTATTTAAAAGCTTATTTTGATGATATTGAATATTAAGGGAGGGAAATTAGATGAATAAAAAGATACTTCTAATACTGGTTTTAGTATTCAGTGTTTTCTCGATAATATTAATCGCAGTTTGGGGAACGTTACCAGAAAATCCAAGTAATATTGATCTCGAGACTATTTCGATTGAAGAATATGACGAAACTAATGATGATGGTGACAAATTCAAAAATGTCACAGATATAGTAACTGAAAATGAGAATATTTATATTATTGAATATACAATTTTTCCTGATAATGCGAATGTTGATATTCAAGCCTCAACAACGGCTGAAGGTATCAATATTCAAATAGACTCTTTAGAAAGAAAAATTTATGTAATCTATGATTTACAATCTATAACCAATAAAAGGACAATAACGATTAAAATTAAAGATAATAATACTCAGTTTTACGATGAGCTTACACTTTGGTTTAAAACACCAGATGTCATCATAGTCCCAGAAATATAAGGAGGGGAAGATATGAAAAAATATTTGTTAAGTTTTACCTTTTTGTTTTTTATGTTGTTTATTGTTGCCTGCGGTAATCGTAGTGTAACAGTTTCATTTGATGCCCAAGGAGGATCGGCGGTTGAAGCAATTACAATCACGCAATTGACGGAAATCACAGAGCCTGTTCCGGTAAGAGAAGGATATAGTTTTAGAGGTTGGTATGAAGAAGCAACCTTTGAAACTCAATTTGATTTCACTGAAGGAGCTACCAGAAATATCACACTGTATGCTAAATGGGAGATAAATCAGTATACTCTTAGCTTTGAAACCAATAACGGAACTTCAATTGCGGATATAACTGCTAATTATCAAGCAACTATAACTTTGCCTTCGAGTTTGAATAAGGAAGGATATACTTTTGGCGGTTGGTACTCTGATAGTAATTTTGAAACACCTTTCCAAGCAACCCGAATGGTTGCTAGTGATATGACCCTTTACGCTAAATGGAATCCTATTTTTTACCAAGTAGAGTTTTATTCTGATAATAATTTAGTCACAACCCTTTCGGTTCAACATGGAACAACGATTGATCAACTTCCTGCCATTCCTCAAAGAGAGGGCTTTAATGCATCATGGAATTATGATGGCAGTGAAATATTAGAAAATGGTAGAATTGATGCAGTTTATGATATAAAAGTATATACTGTTTCCTTTATTGACCAATGGGATCATGTGTATTTCACTTATCAAGTCAATCATGGAGATTTAGTTCCTGAAATTGCAACAAATCCAGAAAAGATTGGTTATACTTTTGCTGGTTATTCAGAGAACTTAGCTGAACTTATAATCACAGAAGACATTGAAATTGAGGTTTTCTTTACACCGATTAGTTTTATTGTAAACTTTAGAGTTCAGGGTTCGCAAGTTAAAAGTGAGACTGTTCTTTACGGCCAATCAGCTGCAGCACCAACAGTCAATGTCCCTGGCTATACCTTTGATTCTTGGGACATAAGTTTTGATAATGTTACATCAAATTTAGAAGTTAATGCAATTTTAGTTCCAAATGACTATGATATAACGCTTCATGGTAATGGCGGATTATTTGGTGAAAACGCAACTGATATTATCACTCAAGCTTACCAAAGTTCTGTAACGCATACTGATATTCCAGTAAGAGAAGGCTATTTATTTTCAGGTTGGTATTTGACCTCTGAGGGAACAGGAAGTCCTATTTCCTTAACAAATTATTCAATGCCTTTAAACGGAATTGATTTATATGCAAAATGGGAGGCTATTAGTTATACGATTTCTTACCATGATTTGTTTGGAAGTCAAAATGGCAATCCAACAACTTATAAAATAACTGATAGTTTTGTTTTATCGAATCCAACGTCAAGAGTTGGGTATACCTTCATTGGTTGGTTTGATGGAGCTGAAGTTGAAAATCAAGTAACCGAAATTACTTTAGGCACAACTGGTAATCTTGACCTTTACGCTCGTTGGGAACCAAAAGAATATACAGTTACATTTGATACTGATGGTGGAGATGCAATACTTCCTTTAACAGTAACATATGATCAATCATACACTTTGCCAAATGCAGTAAAAACTGGTTATACATTTATAGAGTGGCAACTAGATGGAGTGATGTTTGATTCTGGAACATGGACTCTTTCAGAAGACATTACATTAGTAGCGGTATTTGAAGCAAACGAATATACAATTACATTTGATATAGATGGTGGAGATGCAATTCTTCCTTTAACTGTAACCTATGATCAAGCATTTACCCTTCCAACTCCAATAAGAATAGGATACACATTCGTTGAGTGGCAACTAGATGGAGTGATGTTTGACTCTGGAACATGGACTTTAACAGAAAACATTACATTGGTTGCGACGTATAACATAAATACTTATACTTTAAGTTATTTAAATCTTTTTGGAACAACCCATAGTAATCCAATTAACTATACAATTGAAACTCCAACAATCACATTACTAGATCCAACGTCTAGAACAGGTTATACCTTTGTTGGTTGGTTTACACAATCAACTGGTGGAACAGAAGTTACTGAAATAATTTTAGGTTCAACTGGAAACATTACA
>JAFGVA010000157.1 GCA_016938235.1 Bacteroidales bacterium
ATCCTTCCGATATAGCCATTGATCGGGTTGGTTTGACACACGAATTAAATGATTATCGAAATAATTTAATACCTGAGAATGCACGTATTACCCAAATCTGGATTGATAGCTATAAGATTATTTTTAATTGTAATGTTGTTCTTGACCGAATTGATGATGAGAGAATCCAGTTTGCTGATGAAAAAGAACGTTTACAGTATAAGGGAGAAGCTTTGTTTTTAAGGGGGTATATGTATCGGTTACTCGGTATTCTTTATGGTGGAGTTCCTGTTGTAACTCGGGAGATCACTTCTCCAAAAAGAGATTTTGTCAGGGCTTCCCGGGAAGAAGTATGGGCGCAGGTAATCAATGATTACTCACTGGCAGAACAATACCTCCCAATTCAGTCTGATTTGAGAGAGGATGGACGCTTAACCAAGGCTGCTGCCCAACATGCATTAGCAGAAATTTATATTATTACGAAAGAATGGGACAAAGCAATAGCATCTGCTTCAGCTGTAATTGATAACCCGGAATATTCATTAATCACACAGCGATTTGGTACCTGGAAGGATAAACCGGGAGATTTCTACAGCGATTTGTTCCGACGTGGAAATGTTAACTATATTGGGCAATCAGGAACCAATACAGAAGCCATTTGGGTAGATCAGTTTGAATATCTGGCAACAGGAGGAGGGCATATAAATTCAATAACCCGGTTTTTAGGACCCTCTTATTATTCCATTAAGGGAAATGATGGAAATAACCTGTTTATAGGGCCAACCAATCAAAACGGAGGTAGGGGAATTGGATGGCTTGTACCGACCGATTACATGCTCAATCAGGTTTGGAGTGATCCAAATGATGTGCGGAATTCGCAGTACAATATCATACGGGATATTAAAGCCGACAATCCCAAATCAAGCTATTATGGTCAGTTTATTGTTGCAAGCGGTTCTTTTACAAATTATAGTAATCCTTTAGGCAGGTTCTGGTCGGCTATTTTTACTAAAACGACACCTATTAATGACTTTCCGGAAGAGGTTATTTTAGACCGGGAAACCGGGGTCGTTAGTTCATTTGCAAATCAAACCTTTAATGATAGCTATCATTTCAGGCTTGCCGAAACGTATCTTTTAAGAGCCGAAGCTTTTCTGGGAAAAGGAGATAAAGTCAGTGCAGCCCAGGATATTAATGTTTTAAGAGGCCGAGCGCAGGCCACGCCTGTTGAAGCCTCTGCAGTGGATATTAATTACATTCTTGATGAGAGAGCCCGGGAACTTTGTTGGGAAGAAAAGCGGGTGTTGACTCTTATGCGGCTGGGGCTTCATAAAGAACGGGTCGATCAGTTTAATGTGATGTCTTCCGGCCATATTGCAGATCATAACAATTTGTGGCCAATACCCCAAAGTGAAATTGAGCGTAATACTGATGCTGTTTTAGAACAGAATCCTGGCTATAATTAAACCGGTTAATTTAATATTTTGAAAACCGATTGCCTGGGCCCATCGCTCTGGTCTGGGCAATCATTGTTTAAAAAATTACTATTATGAAGATGCAAGCAGTTCTATTTCTGATCCTTAGTTTTATAAGTTTGACTCATTTGTTTGCAGCAAAATCAATTGAGCAAATAGAATTCGATTTAAAAAAAGTTCCCTTCAGTTACTTTGGTTCTTACATGAGCCTTTCAACCAGAAACGCTGATAACACTTTGCGCTTATCTGATCATACAAACGGTAATAAAACCATAGCTGATATATTAACCTTCACCAATAATGAGCAGTTTGCTTTGGATTATAAGGCAACTCCTGTAATTGTTATAGCAAAGTCAGAAGGAAAGAGCATGGAATGCCTGTTTGAAAATTCAAATATTTTAAGAATAAGAACAGATGGATTGGATTTAAAACTGCTTTTTAATTCAAAAGCACACAATTTTATTAAAATTCCGGGTTTGTCTAACACTTTTAAAATAAGGGTACACAATTATGTGTTTTCCGTTATCCAGGGAGGGTTGGAATTAAAACAAATAGATGACAACAATTTATCTGTTCTGGTACGCAAAGATGCAGGCGATAAAATTGAAATCGCCATTGAGCAGTTTGTTGGAGACTGGAACCCCAGAACCTATGCCACCCCCTTTGATTCTTGCCGGAGCAATTCGCAGGCGGCTATCGTGGAATGGGATAATAAATTTGTTTCTGCTCCTTCCGAATTTGAGGAAAGCAGAAAACTGGCTTCCTATCTACTCTGGTCAAACGCTTACAACCCTCGTGGATTAATTAAAAGGGCAGGTATTGGGATGTCTAAAAACTGGATGGATAATATCTGGAGTTGGGATAACTGCTTTAATGCGATTGCTTTAAGCTATGCCCATCCCAATTTAGCCCTGGATCAATTACATGTCATTCTCGATCATCAGGACGATTCCGGATGTTTGCCAGATTACATAAATTCTAACAAATTAAGTTTCAATTCAAAAAAACCACCAATCTATGGTTGGACTGTTTTGAAGATGATGGAGAATATGGAAATTCCACTATTGCAGAAGCAAATTTTATACGAAAAAATTGAAAAGCTGACGAACTATTGGTTTGTTTATCGGGATGAAGATAAGAATGGTATTCCACACTATTATCATGGAAATGATTCCGGTTGGGATAATTCCACATCTTTTTTAGCCGGTGTGCCACTTGAGAGCCCTGATTTGTTGGCTTTTCTTTCCGTTCAGGCACGGTTGCTTTCCATCCTTGCTAAGGATTTGGATAAACAAAGCGAATCAGATTTTTGGGAGAAAGAGAGTGAAAAAATTAAGGAAAGATTGATTTCCAATTTGTGGGATGGAAAAAGATTTTTCTTCAGAAATGCCAATAACCATCAACAGATAGATAACGGAACCAGTCTGATGCAATTCCTGCCAATTATTTTGGGTGAAGCGATCCCAAAATCTGTTTCAAAAAAGATGGTTGAAAAAGTATCTAATACGAGTCATTTTTTAACGCTACATGGCCTTGCCACCGAAAATATATCAAGTGATTATTATGAATCGGATGGTTATTGGAGAGGCCCAATATGGGCGCCTTCAACAGCAATAATTGTTGATGGATTGAAAAGGGCCCAATATACGGAGTTGGCTCGGGAGGTTGCTTTAAGGTTCTCGAAATTATGTAATAGCAATGGATTTGCCGAAAACTTTGATGCTGTTACCGGTAAGCCGTTACGAGACCCTGCTTATACCTGGACTGCAAGTGTGTACATTATGTTTTTGAATGAATACTTTAAAAATGAATAAGCTATGAAATGGAATAACACTATACTGCTCTGTTTATCGATTTTATTAACTGTTACAGTTTCGTCTTTTTCAAATGGATTAATTGTTAACTCCCCTGATCAAAATATTCGTTTTAACTTAAAACTGGTTCCCAAGAGCAATGGGTTAAACGGAGTTTTTTATTCAGTAACGTATAAGCAAAAGGAGGTGATTGAGGAGTCCTCATTGGGATTAAAATTAAAACAGACCGACATTACTGAATTCAAAACTTTTGAAGTGATATCACAGGAAAGTAGGGATACATCATGGATTCCTTTGTATGGGGAACGCTCAAACGTAACAGACAGATATAATTCGGTTGAAATACAGTTGGTGGGTAAGTCAGATAGGTTTATCAATCTTGAAGTTAGGGCATACAATGAGGGGGTGGCTTTTCGATATTATTTCCCGATAAAAAATTCGTTTGATAGTTTTGACTTGTTGGAAGAGAAAACCACTTTTAAATTGCCAGGAGAGGTTAAAGTTTGGTTTTCCAATTATGAACAGGGTCATTATGAACAACAAGCAGTTTCTGATTCATTAAACCATTGCGTAATGCCATTAACTATCGACTATAATGGAAAGTATTATGCAAGCATTGCTGAGGCCGCTAATATTGCATATGGCAAAACGGTCTTAGATAAAATTCCTGAAGATGAAAATACCTTGGGTATTTCTATTTATAGTCCGATTCAGGAAAATGCACCCTATGCAACACCCTGGAGGGTAATTCTTCTGGGAGACAGTCCGGGTGTCCTGTTAGAGAATAATTTTCTTATCGGAAATTTAAATGAATCCTGTGCAATTGATAGCACCAACTGGATAAAACCAGGGAAAGTGTTCCGGTCAATGGATGTTTCAACTCAGGGGGCAAAGGCCAGTATAGATGTGGCCAAAGATTTAAAATTTAATTACATACTTCTTGATAATGGTTGGTATGGCAATGAATTTGATCCTGCTTCAGATGCCAAAACTCCTACTTTAGATAAACTAAAATTTCCTGATTCAGAGTTAGACCTGATGGATGTAATACAGTATGGTAAAAAAAATGGTATCGGTATAATTCTTTACGTTAATCGTCGGGCACTGGAGCAGCAGTTAGATGAAATTTTACCATTATATAAATCGTGGGGTATTGCTGGGGTTAAATATGGATATGTCAATGTTGGTTCACAACATTGGACTTCCTGGTTACACGATGCCGTGAAGTCGGCCGCAAAATATCAATTGTTGGTTGATATTCATGATAACTACAGGCCCACTGGATTTAGCAGAATGTATCCCAATTTGCTGACGCAGGAAGGTGTTCTTGGAAATGAAGCCATGCCCGATGCAACTCATAACACTGTTTTACCATTTACAAGATATATCGCCGGAGCTGCAGATTATACAATTGCGTATTATCGCAGAAAGGAGTTTGGTGGTTTTGGAAAAAACAATCGATACATTAAAACCACGCCTGCTCATCAATTGGCTTTAAGTGTTGTTTTTTACAGTCCTCTGCAGCATATTTTTTGGTACGATACGCCTAAAGATTTTGAGGGTGACCCCGATGTTGAATTTTTTTCCAATGTACCGGTGGTATGGGATGAAACAAAAGTGGTTAATGGTGAAATTGGGAAATTTGCCTGCGTTGCCCGGCGAACTGACAAAGAATGGTTTGTTGGGGGTATCACCAATAATGACTCCAGGGATTTGAAATTTACCTGTAACTTCCTAGAGCCCGGAAAAGATTATATGGCAAAGATTTATACAGATGGAGATGATTCAGCCAAAGCCAGAACCAAGGTTATAATTGAAGAGGTAAGTATCAACTCTGAATCTAAATTAAACTTTAATCTTAAAGCTAGCGGAGGGTTTGCCATTCATATCTATCCAATTGCAAATATTACTAAAAAATAGAATATGAAAAGAATAGATTTCATTCAGTTATCGTCCCTGGCGGCCGCTGCATTGGTATTTCCGTTCAACTCGTGTACAAACAGAAAATTTGTTCCGAAATATTTAAAGGATTATCGTAAACTTTATTCTGATTCACCCCAAAAGGCGGCCATTGAGTGGTTTACAGACGCACGGTTTGGTCTTTTTATACATTATGGCCTCTATTCGTTATTAGGTCGTGGCGAATGGGTACAGTACTGGGAGAGAATTCCTGTAAAAGAATATGAAAAGCTCAAATCGGAATTCCTGGCTGAGAATTTCAATCCAAAGCAAATTGTCAATTTAGCCAGTGAAGCAGAGATGAAGTATATTAATATTACTACGCGCCATCATGATAGTTTCTGCCTATTCAATACCAAAACCACCGATTTTAACAGCGTTAATAGTGCAGCCAAACGTGATTTGGTATATGAACTGGCCAATGAGTGCGAAAGAAAGGGTATTGGCCTTTGCTTATATTATTCACATGGAAGAGATTGGAGGCATCCACATGCTCCCAATAATGACAAATGGGGAGGCAAGGCCAGACCTTTATATGAACCGGAGGAAACATATTATAAATACGGCCAGGAACATGATCTGAACAGGTATGTTGATTTTATGCACGAACAGCTAACGGAACTGCTGACCAATTATGGTGCAATAGCAAGCATTTGGCTCGATGGCTGGGGAGTTCCTGTAAGTGGAGATATTTCGGCTTTCAGAGTTGAGGAAACTTACAAACTGATTAGAAATTTACAACCACAAACTCTGATTTCTGCAAAATTTGGATATAATGGCGATGAGGATTATTATGCGCCGGAAATTCATTGGCTGGAAAAATATCCAGATAAATCTAAACAAATTTTGGAATCGGGTAAAGCAGTGGAATTGTGTTCCCATATATCAGGTTGGGGATATCAAAAAAACAATGATGGGAAACACAGAGGATACGAATCTGTGATGGAGGATGTAAATTATGCTGCCAAGCATAATGCGAACTTACTCCTAAATACGGCTCCCTTGCCCGATGGCTCTATTGATAAACAAGATGTTGCGACGCTTCAAAAAGTGGGAGCATATCTTAGAGAGAATGGTTGGCCAGGAAAAAATTAATATTGAAGTGATGGAAAAAGTTATATTATTTATTTTGTGGTTTTTAGCTCCTTTCTATTTATTTGCAAAAGAAATAGAGAACCCTAACATTGTTATTTTTTTTGCCGATGATCTTGGTTATGGCGACTTGGGGTGTTACGGGAATCAATTGCACAAAACACCAAATATTGATGCCCTGGCCCGGGAGGGAATTAAATTTACATCTTTCTATGTTACAAGTGGTGTCTGCACACCTTCTAGAGCCAGTCTGCTAACCGGATGCTATCCCCGCAGGGTGGATATGGATGTGAATGAACGAACGGAATCGCAAACAGGTCGTCAGGTTTTGTTCCCGAATTCGCCCAAAGGATTGAATGTGGATGAGATAACAATTGCGGAAGTGCTTAAAGAGGCTGGTTATAAAACAGCGTGTATCGGGAAATGGCATTTGGGAGATCAAAAACAGTTTTTACCACGGAATCAAGGATTTGATTATTATTTCGGATTACCTTATTCTAACGATATGGGGAGCAAACAAATCCCATTGCCATTGTTGGAAAATAATGAAGTGATCGATGATTCTGTGGATCAAAGTTATCTTACGCAACGTTATACTTCCAAGGCTCTGGAGTTTATAAAAGAGAACCAGCGGGATCCCTTTTTTCTTTATATGCCTTATGCTATGCCACACCGACCTCAATTTGCGAGCAAAAACTTTATGGGAAAATCATCTAATGGAATATATGGTGATGCTGTTGAAGAGTTAGACTGGTCCGTGGGTGAGATTGTTAAGTTGCTTGTGGGTTTAAACCTCGAGCAAAATACTTTGATTATCTTTCTGTCTGATAATGGGGCAGCCCCTCGTTACGGCGGGAGTAATTTGCCTCTTTCTGGATGGAAAGGATCCACCCTTGAAGGAGCTCAAAGGGTCCCCTGCATCATTAAATGGCCGCAGGTAGTTCCTCCACAGATGACGGTTAAAACCTTAATTACAAGTATGGATTTTCTTCCCACCTTTGCGAAAATTATCGGAGTAAAGCTTCCGCCTAATCGTATTGACGGGCATAACATTCTTTCAATTTTAAGTAACCCGAAAAAGGCAAAATCTCCTTATAAGGCATTTTATTATTATCAGAAAGAGCAATTGCAAGCGGTTCGTTACAAAAACTGGAAGTTACATCTGCCTCTTGACAGCACTTATAAAAGCATTCATTATGCCGGATTTATTCCAGGAAAAGACTTGCAGTTATTCAATCTGGATCGTGACATGGGCGAAACATCTGATGTGGCAAAAGAATATCCCTGGATCGTTAAGAAGATGTTGAAATTATCCGATAAAATGATGAAAGACCTTGGAACGTTGGGGGTTAAGCCTAAAAATCAAAGAAAAGCCGGTATGGTGAGTGACCCTCGCCCTCTGCTAAAGGTTGATAATAATAATTAGATCTGTTTTAAATGAATTGGAAATTAATATCATTCACTTTGCTTATAATTTTGGTTTTTAATAACGGAATATTGGCGCAGAATAATGCCGAACGCGAAGAGTGGTTCAAAGATCTGGGCTTTGGTATGTTTATTCATTGGAGCTTTGATTCTCAACTTGGAGTGGTTATTAGTCACTCAATGGCAGGGGCTTCTGATGATTATTTAAACCGTTTTGTATATGAACTTCCTAAATCGTTCAATCCCAATGAATTTAATCCTGATAACTGGGCCAGCCTTGCAAAATTGGCTGGAATGAAATATGTAGTATTTACAGCCAAACATCATTCCGGTTTTTGTATGTGGAATACAAAGACTACCTCTTTCAATGTTATGAATACTCCGTTTGGGAGGGATATTGTTAAAGAAGTTGTGGATGCTTTTCGCAAACAGAATATCGCCATTGGGCTATACTTCTCTCCCGAAGACTTCAACTTGTTATATGAGAATAAAATTCCTATCGGAAGGCTTCAACATCCGTTACATTATCCTGAAAATAATAAAGCCCTAATGCAATTGGACCAGTCCCAGATTAAAGAACTTTTAACCAACTATGGCAAAATTGATGTGCTGTTTTTTGATGGACCCGCTGCTGGTTTAAAGGAGTTAGCCTGGAAATTGCAACCTAATATCGTTGTTACCCGGGGGGAAATGAATACACCGGAACAAGAATTGCCTTCAGTTGTGTTGATGGAGCCCTGGGAGGCTTGTTTTACAATGGGTACCGATTGGCAATATAAACCAACCAATGATCCGCATAAGACTGGAACTAAAATTATTAATATGCTTATTGAGACCAGAGCAAAAGGGGGAAATCTGTTATTAAATATTGGTCCAAAACCCAATGGGGAGATACAAATTGAACAGGAAACACTACTAAGGGAAATCGCTTTGTGGAATTTTGTAAATTCTGAAAGCATTTATGGTGTAAGACCTTTTTTAAATGAAGAGGAGAATCAATATTGGTTTACAAAAGCGAAATCGGAAAACTCGATCTATGTGTATGTTCAGGGGGGAGAGAATTGGCCCTTTGGTAAGCGAAAAAATTTTGTGTTTGAATCTTTACAATGGACCGATAATACAAGGGTTGAAATATTGGGCAACAACAGCAAACTTATTGAATATCGTGAGAATGCAGATATTAGTATTCAAATTGCTCATAGTGATCTAGGGCTTGTTGTGAGTGCCGTAAACGGGCAACGTCTTTACACCAACTATAAATGGCCTAATCCCGTAGTTCTTAAAATTACCAATGCCATTATCCTTGACTCAAAAGTCGAAATGGATGTAACCGGTAAAGATCAAATTGATGGGATGAAATAAGCCCATTATCGCGTGTCGTTAGCTGGATGTTTAACTCATAAAAATTTGAAAATGAAAAATAAAGTTCAGATGATCATTCTTGGAGGGTTGTTGGGTTCTGTTTTTGCAGCCTGCAAAACATTAGATTCAGGCGCATCTCACAATCGTAATATTTTGCTGATTATGGTTGATGATCTCCGTCCAGAGTTGGGATGTATGGGCAATGAACGTATTTTGACCCCCAACATGGATCAGCTTGCAAAAGATGGTGTCCTGTTTAAAAATGCCTACTGTCAGGTTCCTGTGTGCGGTGCATCAAGGGCAAGTATGTTAACAGGTCTTTATCCAACTCAAGAGCGTTTCTGGCATTGGGATTGTAAAGCTGATGTAGATGCTCCAGGGGCTATAACCATGAACTCATTTTTTAAAGAAAATGGATATCTTACTATTGCAAATGGAAAAATCTTTCACCATCAGGAAGATAGCAAGTCGGGTTGGAGTGAAGATGTGTATTATCCTGAAGGAGTGTATCATAAATTTGATTATCTGAATTCTGATAATTTTAGCACTATCCCTTCTGAACAAAAAGGCCCTGCTTTCGAATGGAATGGTTCGGACAATGAAAAATACCGCGATGAATTAATTCTTGATAAATCAATAAAGGATTTGAAGAATCTTGCAAAGCAAAGCAAACCCTTTTTTCTTGCAGTAGGATTTCATAAACCTCATTTGCCGTTTAATGCCCCACGAAAATACTGGGACTTATATGATGACGACCGGATCTTACTGCCAGCCAATCCATTCCCGCCACTAGATGCACCCGCCAGGGCCATCCATAATTTTGGGGAATTAAGGCAATATTCAAACATTCCGGACACAGAGGGCAATAGTGCCTTGGATGTTGATTTGTCGAAAAAATTAATAAAGGGGTATTATGCCTGTACCAGTTTTATCGATGCTGAGATTGGTGTACTGCTCACAGAGCTGGAAAAGAATGGGTTAGATGATAATACGATTATTGTTTTGGTAGGTGATCATGGTTGGAATTTGCTGGAACATGGCTTGTGGTGTAAACATTCAAATTTTGAATCTTCGTTGAAGCCTGCCTTCATTATCCGGGCACCAGGGATGAAAAAAGGAGTTAGGTCGACAGCAATTGTGGAGTTGGTGGATATATTTCCAACTTTATGTGAGTATGCCGGTTTAAATGTTCCCAAAACCCTGGAAGGAAGGTCTTTGATACCCGTTTTGAATGGGGAATCTTTGATGCATAAAGATTTTGCATTTGCAAGATGGTATCAGGGGCATACCATCATTACAGAAAATTATAGCTATACGGAGTGGTGGGACGACCAAGCAGGAGCCGTCAGGGAGAGGATGCTCTTTGACCGCAGGAGTGATAACGGTGAAAATTATAATGTGGCTGAGCTAAAGATGTATGATCGGATAGTAGAAGAGTTGTCCGGAAATCTGAGGCGTCAATTCAACCCAGACTGATTTTGGTCTAATCTATTCATAAATCTAAAGATATATGGATTTGGTTCAGTCTAACCCGACTTAGGTGAGGTTGAAATTTTAGAAAAAGTTTTTGCTGAAACTTAGTTGCTGCCTGAGGCAGGCATTGTTTATTAATAATCCGCGTTAGGTGTCCGATCTGATGATTCTGAAAAAAATCTTCATTGTGATTGAAATCCTTTTAATGCGTGATACATAAATTCTATGGAAATGAAGAGGCAAATTTTAATGGTTCTTTTTTTTGGATTTTCGATGGTGTCTTGGGCTCAATTACAGCGTCCATTAAATAATCCCATGCCTACCCGTCAGGTACATTTGGATTTTCACACCTCGGAATATATTCCCGGAATTGGTGAAAAATTCGACAAAAAACAATGGCAAAATGCTTTGAAAACAGGAAGGATTAACTCTATAAATATTTTTGCAAAAGGGCATCATGGTTGGAGTTACTATCCTACCAAAGTCGGGGTAAGACATCCGAATCTGAGATTCGATTTACTTGGAGCCCAAATTAATGCCTGTCATGAGATTGGGGTTAAATGTCCCATTTACTTCACCGTTGGCTGGTCTGCCAATGATGCAGAAACACATCCTGAGTGGCTTATGCGAAACCAGGATGGAAGTTATGCCACAACAGATGGATATGACTTAAATGCCACAGAGGATGAAATTCGTCCTCACTATTCCTGGAAATGTCTTTGTCCCGCAGTATCGGGCCCATACCATCAGCATATAATGCAACAAGTTGAAGAAATATGTCAGAATTACGAGGTGGATGGTTTTTGGTTCGATATTTATCACATCAAAGAGCAATGCTACTGCCAGCATTGTCTGGCACGGATTAAGAATGAGGGGGTTGATCTGAATGATAAAGATGCCGTTTCGAAAAGCCTGAACCTGGCTCTTAAAGCGCACATGAAGGAACTTCGGTGTCTGGTTGGGAAATATTATCCTGATGCTACTGTTTATTTCAATGCAACTACCCGTTTGGAAGACAAGCAGATCTTCAAGCAAAGATTATATGATATGAATACTCATCAGGACCTGGAAGATTTACCAACAACCTGGGGTGGGTATGATAAGCTTCCCCTGGATGCAAAATATCATTTGGGACAGGGAGTTCCTGTAACAGGGATGAGTGGGAAATTTCATAAAGCCTGGGGGGAATTCGGGGGGTTTAAACACGCGGATGCATTAAGGTATGAAGCTGCTGCCATGATTTCATATGGTGCTAGATGTAATTTTGGTGACCAGTTGCACCCCTCGGGTGAAATGGATATAGAAACTTACCGGAATATTGGTGAAGCGTATGAATATGTTGAAAGAATTGAATCTTATGGCCCCGGAGGAAAACCGGTGTCAAATTTAGGAGTCTGGCTTACCCTTAACAACGCAGCCGACCATGGGGTTGTAAATATGTTGCTCGAAATGCATTACGACTTTGTTGTTGCGACGCCTGAAAACCTTAATGACCTTGAAGTGGTGGTTATTCCCAGTCAGCCATGCCTGGATGACAGGGAGTCTCAGCAAATCAATGACTGGATAAAAAAAGGAGGAAAACTATTAGTATTGGGAGCAGGCGCAATGAATATGGAGAAGAACCGATTCATGATTGACTTTGGATGTGAATACCTTGAAGAGTCACCTTATGATTTTGACTACACAGCGATCAAAGGGAACGATTTGAGTACCAATATGGTGGCCTCGCCCTTTTTAAACTACGAATCGGGTATGCGATTAAAACCGTTGGACGCAAAGGTTCTGGCATGTATTAGGGAACCCTACTTCAACAGAACTTATTCACATTACTCCAGTCATAGAGAGACACCGTATAAACTTGAAAATTCCAAATATCCGGCAGTCGTGCGTCTTAACAACTCCATTCTTTTTGCCCATAATATCGACCAATTGTATTACTCTCATGGAGTTAGATTGCATAGGGAAATGTTCAAAAATGCACTGGATCTGATCTACAAAAGGCCTATGTTACGAGTTGTAAACCTGCCAAGTTCCGGAAGGGTCAGCTTGTTAAAACAAGATCAACAAAACCGTTATGTTGTGCATCTTCTGTATACCCCCGCCTTACAAAGGGGCGAAGTTCAGGTTATTGAAGATTTTGTTCCCCTTTCCGATGTTCAAATTCATCTTATGATACCCATTGAAAGTATTGAACGGGTATATCAAATACCGGAGATGGAAGAACTGGAATTTGAGAAGACTCAGCAGGGTATACGATTGAATATTCCCCAATTTATGATGCACACCGGTGTGGTAATTCAACAAAGGAAGCAATAACCCGTAAAATTAATTTTTATGAATTTAATATACCTAAAATTGTTTCTTGCATTACTGTTAAGTTTTAGTGGGTTTATAACCAGTGGCGTTAGTGGACAGGTGCCGAAAGAGTCTAAAAATGCTGCGGATTTTGGATTATCTACTGAGGCTTCAGGTATTGAAAATACAAAAGCTTTACAAAATGCTGTTGATCATTGTGGAACAGTGATGGTTACCCGGCCGGGTGTTTATAAAATAGCCGGCACGGTTTATATTGGTAGCAATACTTCACTGATTTTTGGAAATAATGTGGTTCTGCAAAAGACTGATGAACAGGGCAAGTTTTCGCATGTTCTGGTTAATAAGGGGGCTAAAACCAAAACTTATAATAACAATATCACCATTAAGGGGCTTCAGATAATGGTTAATGGCATAGACACGGGAGACTGGTCTGAGGCATATGGGCTGCGTGGTCAGCTGGCATTTTTTTATGTCAGGGATCTGCGGATCGAACGCTTTCGTTGCCTGGATCTTGGGGCATGGCAATATGGAATACAAGTTTGCACCTTTGAAGACCTAATTATTAATGATGTAATCATTAAAGGTGATAAAGACGGTGTTCACTTGGGACGTGGCAAACGGTTTAAAATTAGTAATGGCGTATTTCAAACTTATGATGATGCAATTGCTTTGAATGCGCATGATTATTCTACCGGTAATCCTGAATTGGGCTGGATTGAAAACGGTGTTATTGAAAACTGTCATGATCTGAATCAGGATAAAACTACAGGTTTTTTCTGTCGTATTTTGGCTGGTGCGTGGAAGGATTGGGAACCGAGAATGGAGGTACAGCAGTCGGATGCCGTAGTTTTTAATAATCGAATTTACCGTGTTCAAATGCAACCTGATGGAAAAAAGTACATCTCGAACACTCCACCAATTCATGAAAATGGCAACAAAGAATACGATGGGATCAACTGGGGTGTTGTTCAAACCGATATTACATATACTGCCGGGGTGCGCAATGTTGTTTTTCGCGATATTTTCCTGGAAAAACCCCGGGTTGCGTTTTCCGTTCATTTTGATAATGATAAATACAGCCGATCGTATTATCCGGGAGCAATTACGCCTATCCAGGAGCAGTTATTGTTTGTCAATATTCTGGTATTACACGATCAACCGAAAGATTTTCTTTCAGTAAATACACCGATGGATGTGGTGACCATTATCAATTCGAGCTTTAGAGCCGGAGGCATTCATTTCCACGGCAATAAAGCCATGACCGATTATCAGAAAACCAAAATCAACATCGTTGGTAGCGTGTTCAATCAAAAAGGTGAGATGGTTTTGGTAAAGAATAGTGTGGACAACAAACGCATTGAATTAGAAACCTCCTCTAATATCGAATACTTTGATGATTTTTCCGCTAAAGTGGTCCCGGGAACCGGGCAAGTGATAGTAAACTCGGATTTGACTGGATTAAAGCATTAAAAAAACATGATAATTATGATTGCTTTGAGAAATAGATTTCTACTTATTTTTCTCGCCTTTTTACCAGGGCTGCTTAAGGCTGAGACGGTAAAAACATTGTCCTCTCCAAATAAAAACATTTCGATTGAAATCAGCCTGCATGAGAAGATTTATTATACCGTTTCATTTAAAGGCGAACGGGTGCTGGAGGCATCTCCCCTGAGCCTGACACTTGAAAATGATGTACTAGGGGAAAATCCACAGATTATAAGTTCGAAAACGGATATGATTGACGAAACAACTAGCACCATTTGGGGCAGTCGAAAAGAAATTCGTGACCACTACAATCAACTAATCTTGAATTTCGAAGGTAATTTTTCAGTGGAGTTCCGCGCCTACAATACCGGCGTGGCCTATCGTTTTGTAACCCATTTGAAAGAAAAAAAGGTGATAGTGAAAAATGAAGAAGTGGCCTTCCGCTTCAATTGGGGTGTTTCGGCTTGGATGCTCGATTCAAAAAGTTACGAAACCAATTACAAACTGGTGTCGCTCGACCCCCAGGAAATGCAGAATTTCAATAATACCCAATCAAAAATTCATTTATCGATTGTCGTACAGGCAACTCCGAAGATAAAAGTTGCCATTACCGAAGCCGGTTTATACGATTATCCCAGCTTGTTTATTGACCGGGGCAATGATTATGAAAATTTTCTGAGGGGCACTTTCGAGAAATTTGCCCTTAGCACCAAAACCGGGGGCTTCAGTAATTATTCCCAACTGGCCGACCAGGAAGCCGACTACATTGCCGTTACTTCAGGAACCCGCGAATACCCGTGGAGATTGCTGGTAATCAGCGACGATGACCGTGTCTTTGCCGACTGTGATTTGGTTTGGCAGCTTTCAAAGCCTTGCGCAATAAAGGAGACCGATTGGATAAAACCCGGTAAAGTGGCGTGGGAATGGTGGCACGACTACGTAGTGGAAGGACAAAACTTCAGAGGTGGCGTAAATACCGAAACTTATCTTTACCACATCGACTTTGCAGCCGAATACGAATTGGAGTATATCCTGATTGACTGGCTTTGGACCGACAAATACGACCTGACCTTATTCAATCCTGATGTTGACCTTAAAAAAATAACAGACTATGCGTCCTTAAAAAATGTAAAAGTGATGGTCTGGTGCCCGGGACATACCCTTTACCGC